>NZ_JACJRJ010000028.1 GCF_014697195.1 Cylindrospermum sp. FACHB-282
CCCTCTCAAGGACAGCGGATTGAATTGGTTAGAGGTCAATTCCTCATCACCCAAAAATTCATCTCATCACCTCCCTTCGGGTAGGTGAGAGGCTTCTTTTTGTTTCAGCTAAACAGACTCAAAAAATACCCAATTAATCGAGTAAAATATTAATTTTTGTAGTCAAATTATTGACTTTTAACTACTGATTTAGCAAAAATTTACTGTTGATGATATCTCTCCCGCCTTCACAAATAGAATTTGGGAGGAATTCAACCAAGGGGAATTAAAAGAACCCAGGTGAGTGGTAGTAATCAAGGTTTGGAAGCGATCTTGAATAGCATCAAGCAATTGATTTTGGCGGGATGGGTCTAATTCCGCTAGAACATCATCAAGCAAGAGTAGTGGTGGCTCTTTGACGACGTCTTCAATTAGTTGTAGTTCTGCTAATTTTAAGGCTAGAACCAGGGTTCGTTGCTGACCTTGAGAACCGTATTGACGAGCTGGTGTTTGGTTAATAATTAATTCTACTTCGTCGCGGTGAGGTCCGACAAGGGTCGTGCCTCGGTATATTTCGGCAACGGCTCGCTGTTGTATTTTGTCCAAAAAGTCTGAGTGCACTGCTTCTGGATTGTTTGGCGTCAGAGGCACATTAGGCGCGTACTTGATTTGTAGTATTTCTGTACTGCCACTAATACTAGCGTGCCAAGCGGCGGCGATGGGCGTCAGTCGCTGGATAGCTCGGTGTCGGCGTCTAATTACGCTTGTGCCGATGGTAGCTAATTGTGCATCCCAGAGGGCTAATTCAGATTGTAGAGACTTTGCTGGCAAAGTCTCTACATGGCGTTTTAAGAAAGCATTGCGCTGGCGTAAAACCTGGTTATACTGCTGCAAAATGTGAGCATAAATCGGTTCGAGTTGGATTAAGAGTGTATCTAGCCAGTTGCGGCGACCTTCAGGGCCACCGCGCACCAGTTCTAAATCTAGACTGGAGAACTGGACTGCATTGAGGACGCCGAGAAAGTCCATTTGACGGCGCACGGATTCGCCATTAAGAGCGACGCTCCGGCGACCATTACGGCGTAAAGTTAAGGTCAAGTCACTAGTACCTGTATCTCGCTCTAGGGTGGCATTAATTTGGGCTGTAGGTTCCCCGGAGCGGACTAAATCGCGATCGCGTGAGAGCCGGTGCGATCGCAATGTTGCCAGTAACTCCACCGCCTCCAACAAATTAGACTTTCCCTGAGCATTATTACCAACCAAAATCGTTTTGGCAGCAGTAAACTCAACCTTTTGGTCTTGGTAATTACGAAACTGTCGGAGGTGAATGGATTTGAGGTACATGGTGTTGGGCAATGGGTAATGAGTAATGGGTAATTGGTAATTGGTAATTGGTAATTGGTAATTGGTAAAAACTAATCCCCAATCCCGAATTCCCAATCCCTAATCCCCAATTCCCAATCACACAGTTTTCTTACCCATAAACCGGAAGAATAGCTTTTCCATTTCGATCCAGACAAACATCAAGGCACTGAAGCCAATACAAACCCCCAACTCCGAGAGACTTAGAGGGTGAGTACCAAAGAAAGCTTGCAGAGGTGGAACGTAAACTAGCATTAGTTGCAAAATCGTTGTCACTACCACAGATCCCAGCACAAAAAGATTGGAGAAGGGATCCATCTCAATAGTCAGTTGGTTGTTAGAGCGAATGGCGATCGCATGACCCATTTGGGAAATACAGAGGGAAGTAAATACCATCGTCTTCCAAGCTTCACTATTACCCTGATAGCCAGCGGCATGGGTATGATTGTATGCCCACTCCATGAGAATAATGGTAATGATGGCGAAGATAATCCCAATCCGAACGATGTAAGAACCCAACCCCCTAGCAAAGATGCTTTCGCGGGGACTAAAGGGCGGACGCTTCATCACATCTGGTTCCGGGGGTTCCACCGCCAATGCAAGAGCTGGTAAACCATCTGTGACCAAGTTCATCCAGAGAATTTGCAAGGGGGTAAGGGGAACACCTCCCAGTCCGAGGAGTGGTGCGGCTGCAATGGTGAGAATTTCGCCAACGTTACTACCCAGGATGTATTTAATAAAGCGGCGGATGTTGGTATAAACGACTCTGCCTTCCTTGGTAGCGGCGACAATGGTGGCAAAGTTGTCATCTAGTAGCACCATATCGCTGGCTTCTTTACTCACATCCGTACCAGTGATGCCCATTGCGATCCCAATATCAGCTTGTTTCAGGGCTGGGGCATCGTTGACGCCATCCCCTGTCATCGCCACAAACCTGCCCCGGCGTTGCATTGCTTGGACAATTCGCAGTTTGTGTTCTGGGGCGACTCGCGCGTAGATGTTCACCAGGTCAACGTTTTGGTCTAGTTCTTCGTCGCTCATCCGCTGCAATTCCTGACCCGTGAGGACGCGTACACCGGACTCGGCTATTCCTAAATCAGTGGCGATCGCCCGTGCGGTTAACTGGTGGTCTCCAGTAATCATCACTGTGCGAATGCCTGCTTCCCGACACTCTTGCACTGCGGCTTTAACTTCTGGACGAGGGGCATCTAGCATCCCCACCAATCCCAGCCAAACCAAGTTTTGCTCTGATGTCTCATCTGACCCTTCTGGCGGGTTTTCGGACAGGGGTTTATAGGCAAAACCTAGCACCCGCAAACCGTTACTCGCCAGGCGATCATTTTCTGCCAAAATTTGCTGACGTTGCTCATCGCTCACAGGGGCGGCTAAAGTCCCTAGATGAATTTGAGTGCAACGTGCCAAGGTTAACTCTGGTGAACCTTTGGTAAACATTAAGTAACTTTCAGATTGCAAAAATCCAGAGATCGCTGGATCAACAGATGTCACAGAAGCTTCACCTGTGGCGACTTCTTCCACCTGACAAATTACGCTCATGCGCTTGCGTTCAGAGGAAAAGGGAAATTCACCAACACGGGGTAGTTTACTGTTCCACTGGTCTTTTTCAATTCCCGCTTTTCCCGCCAGGGTGACTAATGCTCCCTCTGTGGGATCTCCGAGAATCGCCCATTCCCCTTTGTCTTGTTGCAGTACCGAATCATTACAAACGGCACAGGCGACTAGTAAAGCAGAGATTTCTGGATACTCATCTACGGGAATTTTTGCCCCATTTAACTGAAAATCTCCTGTGGGTGCATAACCTTCGCCAGTGACACGAAAAGCAGAATTATTCGTATAGACTGATTGCACCACCATTTTATTCTGAGTCAAGGTCCCAGTTTTATCAGAGCAAATTGTGTTTACCGAACCCAATGTTTCTACTGCTGGCAGTTTGCGAATTAAGGCATGTCGGCGCACCATCCGCTGGGTTCCTAGGGCCAAGGTAACGGTAATTACGGCAGGTAAGCCTTCTGGGACTACAGCCACCGCCATACTTAAAGACACTTCCAAGAGGTCTTGGATGTTGCTAAAGCCTCTTGCCTGAATGATGCCGCCAACCACAACGATCGCTACTAGAATCAAAGAACCAGTAACTAGAACGTTGCCTAGTTGGGTCATTCGCTGCTGTAAAGGCGTAGGCTCACTCTCCACCGCTTGCAACATGGCAGCAATTTTGCCAAGTTCGGTTTGCATCCCGGTGTTGGTGACGAGAACTTTGGCTCGTCCTTGGACGACTTCCGTGCCTTGAAAGACTAAATTGACGCGATCGCCTAAATCTGTTTCTACTGGTAATGTTAGTTTTGCCTGTTTGTTGGCAGCTACCGCTTCACCAGTCAATGCCGACTCACGTATTTGTAAATTAGACTGTTCGATCAAGCGTCCATCAGCGGCTATCTGCACACCCGCTTCTAGCAGCATGACATCCCCTGGAACTATTTCTTTAGCTGCTACCTCCACCAGTTTGCCGTCGCGCAGGACTCGCACTAAGGGAGATGACAATTTTTTTAGGGCGGCTAGGGCTTTTTCCGCCCGGCTTTCTTGGACATAGCCAAGGATGCCATTGAGAATGACAATCGCCATAATCGCGATCGTATCTTTGAATGGCACTTCACCAGGCTTCAAGTTGCCTGCTTGCCAAGCAATCACGTCTAAAATCCCAGAAATTAAGGCCACGCCAATCAGCATCAACAACATAATGTTTTTGAACTGATCCAGCAGAATTTCCCAAGCACTGCGGCCAACATTTTCTTCGAGTTCGTTGGGGCCGTATTTTTGCAACCTCTGTTGAATTTCTTGAGTTGTTAAGCCTCCGTCTGCGTTACTATCAAGCAGGTCTAGCGCTTTATCAACTTCTAAACTATGCCAAACGGCAGCAGCTTCAGGCAAAGAATTAGCAGACATCGTATAGGTCACAGGAAATGGTTACAAAATTCGATCATAATTTAGCGATGGCAGGAAAACCATCAACTAAAGTTACATTAGGGCTGTCGCCAAGCTGTATAAAGTATAGAAGTGATTCGGTTACCCTTGCCAATTTTCTTCTTGAGAAAATATGTAATATTTCTTAATAACAATTTATTGAGAACAAATTTTCTGGAAAAGGGTAAATCACACAAAGCAAAAGTGCCTTGATCAATCAAAATATATGCCACAATTGACTCTAGGCGTGCTAAACCGTTGAATTAATATGCTTGATATGAGTTTTGCACTCCCCAGTTTGACCTCTAGCCAAATGTTTGGGCAAAAAACGATCCGACCGATTACTGCCGCTACCCTGTATGGCATTGCTTTCATCAAAGATAGACTCATAGCTATCGACAGTAGCAAGGGACATCTCCTGGAAATTGATCCTACCTCTGATAACTGCAAAATACTCAATCCCCACCAAGTAAGAGAATTTGCTGAGGTCACTGGTATAGCAGTCTGGGAAGATACCTTGTGGGTAACCCGTGGTAACAGTGTTTATTTGTCAAAGCTGGCCTCGTTAGGTCTGGAGCATTTCGCCACATTACCTTATCCTGCTGACGGCGTTGCTGTTTGGGAGTCAACAGTTTATGTCAGTTGTCAAAGGCTGGGTTACATTCTAGTATTTGATCGTGAGACACGCAAAGAAATTACCAGATTTTATGCCCCTGGAGTTGGGGTAGAAAATTTGACTGTCAGTCAAGAAAATCTTTGGGTTTGCGATCGCCTAGAACAAACAGTTTACTCAATGGACAGAGCAACTGGAGAAATTCGCTTTAGTGTGCTGACTCCCTTTGACTCGCCTACAGGCATCGGCTTACATAAAAATGATGAAACAGGACAGGAATGTCTCTACATCGCTTATGCCTCTGAGGAGCCTTATATTCGGGATAACCCCAATGCAGACCCGAATCATGAGCTAACCTACCGCGATCGCACTTTTATTCACCCCCTGTATTATCATTACGAGCCAGATAAACGCTACGCCCTCTCTAATGGTTATCTCGTAGAAATGTCCTATGTTGAGGAAATTTCCCCCCTAGACGAGGTGTATTTACCAAACGTAGAATGGCGCATCGCCCTACCATCAGAAACTGAACGCCAAAAGGTGAAACACGTTGAACCCATTGGTTTACCCTTCACAGAAGAAATCCTTGAGGGACAACGGGTGGCAGTATTTAAATTTGATGCCCTCACCCCAGGCGAACGACATCTATTTGGCTGGAAAGCGCTGTTAGAAGTCCGAGGGATCAAATATCGCATCACACCTAAAGATGCAGAAGGACAACCCGAACTCTCACCAGAATTCCAAGCTCGCTACCTAGTGGATGATGACGACTTAGCAATGGATACTGCCATTGTCCGCCGTGCCTCTCGTGAAGCCATCGGTTCGGAAACTAATATGTTGCGGAAAATGTACAATATCCGCAACTACGTTTACGATGAGTTATCTTATGGTATTAAACCCTACATTGATACACCAGATGTAGTGTTAGAACGTGGTGTGGGTTCCTGTGGCGAATACGTCGGTGTATTACTAGCCCTCTGCCGTTTGAATGGTATTCCCTGCCGCACCGTAGGCAGGTACAAATGCCCTCCCAATGGTGAACAACAAGGTGTACCCTTGCAACCTGACTTTAACCATGTTTGGCTAGAGTTCTACATACCGAATATTGGCTGGTTGCCAATGGAATCGAATCCTGATGATGTTGGGGATGCTGGCCCATATCCCACACGCTTTTTTATGGGCTTATGCTGGTATCACATCGAAATTGGTAAAGGTGTCACCTTTGAAACTGTTACCAGTAATGGTACCCGACTGACGAAAGAAGATGTACCTCTTGGTGATTTGGCAATTAATCATATTCGGTTTACAATTCTTAAAGAATTACCACCTTTTTGAGTTGGGAATTGGGCATTGGGTATTGGTAATTAATTACTAGGCAAAGGGTATGGGGCATTTTTACAGTTTCCCCATTCCCTTATTTTCTCAGGCGAATAATTTTAATTAATATTTAGCGTTTGAGCTTGATTACTGCTTGATCAAGTTATTTCAATTACTGGTTTAACTAAGAAGATGTGATTTTGATCATTTTCTTACATAGAAAAATCAGTCATAGTAGAAATCGGGTTTCTTACGGTTGAAAAAAGCACAGTTCTGCCGAACGATAGATATAAACCCAGTTTTTCAACGGTAATAAAAAAGTGAATACTTGGATCAATCCTGAATTTGAAAAAACGGTGCTACAAACACCCTCTGACAGGAGGACTGGGGGGAACTTAGACAATACTCATAATCCTCATTACTCTCCTCCCGAAGAGCAGCAGATATACCAACATTTGCTGCATTTAGTACGCCTAGAATCTCCCGGACAAATGATTGAGCGCTTTCGAGCCTTATTTATTGAGGGTCTAGGTTATCCTGAGCCACAAATTCCGTTAATGCTGGACAAAATTACAGCCTCGAAGACAGCAGTACAGGAGTTTAAGTTTTTTCTCAACCGTTGCTGTCATATTTTAATAAATCGATGGCATATGCAACCCCAAATGCATCATGCCATTTCTGAGTTAATCAACTTATTTGTATCCCCACCTATCAAATCAAGGTCAGCTAGTTTACGTTACAGAGAAATTAGGCGCTTGCGTGAACTAATCAAGGTGTTTACCGAAAGTGACCAATACCAAATTTTGCTTCGGTTCACCCAGGTAGTCAATCAACCCAGTCAGTTGGATACTGAAAAGGGAAATCAGCCGCTGATCACATTGATTCGCCGCTATCCTTACTTACATGAACATTACTTAATCAGTGAAGATTCTACCTCAGAACAGCAGCAGACAGTGCGGCAAATTCAGACACTAGCTCAGAAAAAATTTGAAATTGATTTGTCGCAATATGTGATCTATAAGGTGCGCTGCAATCAGATAATCCAAGGAGCTTCAGTAGCTGATATCAATCGGATTTTACGACCTGTTAATAATCCTACATTGTTGAGCGATCGCGAACTATTTTCCACACTTAAACAATTTATCGGTAAAGTTGAAGGTGACTACACCTACAAAGACTTAGCGCAGAATTTTTTACGCTATAGCAGTCAGGTTTCTTCTTTCCGCGCTTTTAAAGATGATCTATATCAATACCTGACATCCTCCATTGATGGAGAATATGGAAAACGCCAATTTAATCAGCGGTTATATAACCAACTGCAAAATACATTACCACAAGCTAATTCTCAGAAACTAGATGATTTTTTAGTTGTGAGAACTTGTAGTCAGCTACTCAACTTTTTAGTTGTTAATAGCCAATTATCACCGCAGCACTTTACCTTTGTGGATTTGGTCACTAACCAAGGTTCGATGCTCACCATTGGGTTGTTGCTGAAAATTGTGCTAATTTGTCGTAAAGTCAAGCCACATCTAGAAAAGCGGTTGGCAATTTTGTTTAACCACTACGAATCTTCTACTACTAATTGTATTCAGTGGTTAGTCAAAGCTCTAGAACAATTAAATATCGCCCTCAGTATTCACTTTGGGAATCTTGATGTATCCTACTTTAAGCAAATGCGTTAATGCTCAGTCAATTTTAGGAAATTACCTGGGAGTTCTAGAAATTGGCCTTGGGCTTGATTGTGAAGATTTTAAGCTGGAAAACTCACAGATAGAATTAAAGGGGCAAAAGCGGCAGTGGGTTCCAGGGTTGGGTGGAAATATTTTATTAAAATTATTATTTTCTGCTTGATATTTTTGTAAATCTTGCTGGTGCTTTTGAGCAATATTAGCTAACTCAAATTCTAAAGATATTAATTCACTATTATTTATACTAATTAACTCCGATTCTTGACAAACTTCTAAATTATAAAATGAGGCAAAGGCTATTTTTCCAGGGTAAAGATAGTGAGCAGCTAGCAAATAAACTAATGCTTGTCGGCGGTCAAAAGCAGATTTACCAGTTTTGAAATCTAATATATGTAAAGTGCTATCGGACTCACTAAAAACACAGTCCATAGCTGCATACAACCGAAAGCAATATTCCTCTTGTTCAATAATAATTGGTTTGGGAAAACCTTCATCTCCAGGAGTTAATTGAAGAATGTGTTTACCCAAAAGCAAGGGTGCATGATGGTATTTTTGCAAAATTTGCAGCACCCGTTGCTTAACTTGTTCAGCAGAATTACTCAATTCTAGTAGCTGGGCAACTTTTTCTACCCCATCGGACTGATTTAACAAATGCCGATGATGGTGAAATTCATATACCCCTTTTTGGGCAAGGATACCAATCCGCTGGGGTGGTGTGGTATTTGCCAACAGGGATTTAACTTGTGGTTCATGTTGCCGCGCTTTGATAAACCCCCGCCTCATCTGGCAATGCCAGCGTTCTTGCCCTGTCGCTGGGGCAATTAAAGACCAAAGGTGATAGCTGGCAAATGGTCGGTCGGGGGTTGACATCGCTCAGGCACAATGGGAGAAAATACGGTGGGATACTTGCGGCTACGCACGCTTTGCGGGAAGCTTCCTATTAGTAACGAAACAATCATGCACGGGAGAAAGTGGCATATATGAGCAACCGTAGCAATTCCAGCAAGATAAAATTTGGTACTGATGGATGGCGAGGTATTATTGCCGATGATTTTACTTTCCCCAATGTGCGGAAAGTGACTAGGGCAATAGCTAGTTATCTGGAAACAGCCTATAGCAAAGACAGACCGGTGCTGATCGCCTACGATACTCGGTTTTTAGCGGATGAGTTTGCCCGGACATCTGCCGCAGTTTTGGCAGATTTGGGTTGGAATGTGAAAATTACTGATCGGGATTGTCCTACACCAGTAATTGCCTACAACGCCCGTCACCTGAATTCCGCTGGGGCGTTAATGTTTACCGCTAGCCATAATCCAGCACCCTACTGTGGAATTAAATATATCCCAGACTATGCTGGGCCTG
The DNA here is from genome assembly GCF_014697195.1 of Cylindrospermum sp. FACHB-282. GTDB lineage: Bacteria > Cyanobacteriota > Cyanobacteriia > Cyanobacteriales > Nostocaceae > Cylindrospermum. The sequence continues at coordinate 9,298 of NZ_JACJRJ010000028.1, forward strand.
CCACTCCAGAAATTACTGATACTATTGTGGCAAATATAGAAGGTGCATCGGATGAGTTGCCCGGAAGCAACCCAACAGGAGCAATTTCTACTTTTGATCCGAAACCAGATTACCTGCAATTTATCTATACACTACTTGATGTAGAAAAGATTAGGGGGGCTAATTTAAAGGTCAAGTATGATGCGCTCTATTCTACCTCTCGCGGCTATTTAGATGAGGTTTTGTTGCACAGTGGCTGTCAGTTAGAAAGCTTCCACGCTTGGCGGGATGTGCTGTTTGGTGGGGGGATGCCAGAACCCAAGGGAGAAGAATTGGTTGGCTTGGTGGAAGCTGTCAAGGCTGATCATGCGGATTTGGGTTTGGCTACGGATGGCGATAGCGATCGCTTTGGTATTGTTGATGAACAGGGAACTGTTCTTACTCCCAACACTGTGCTGTTAGTTCTAGCACGTCATTTAATAAAAAACAAAGGTAAAACCGGTGCGATTGTTCGGACTGTGGCTACTACTCACCTGCTAGATAATTTCGCCGCTAAACATGGGCTGCAAATTTATGAAACCGCTGTAGGCTTTAAATACATTGGTGAAAAGATGCGGGAAACTGCTGTGCTGATTGGTGGGGAAGAATCAGGCGGTTTAAGTATTATTGGGCATATCCCTGAAAAGGATGGCGTTTTAGCCGATATGCTGGTGGCTGAGGCTATAGCTTATGAGGGTAAACCTTTAAGTCAATTGGTGAAGGAAGCGATCGCCGAAGCTGATGGGCCGCTGTATAATGATCGCCTTGATTTACACCTCACCGAACCTCACAAAATCGCTGTGATCGACGCCTTTACCAAAAACCCGCCGACAGAAGTCACCGGAATTAAGGTGAAGGAAGTCGGGCGCAAGGATGGCATTAAACTCTATTTAGAAGAGGGTAGCTGGGTGCTGCTGCGTCCTTCTGGTACTGAACCGCTGGTACGGGTTTACCTGGAAACCAACTCTCCAGAAAAACTCGCGCAAATCGCTGCAGAAATGAAGAGTGCGATCGCTAAACTAGAGTAGTGTAGAATCCCCCTAGCCCCTCTCTGCTTGCGGGGAGGGGAATTATTTTTTAAGTTATGAAAAATATTACTAGTTTGCTGATATCTGTAGTTATAGCTGTTTGGGTTGTGGCGATCGCGATTATCTCTGTTCAAAACGCCACCCCTGTATCGTTAAAGTTTTTGATATTCCAATCGGTGCAAATCCCAATGGGTTTGGTGCTGGCTTTTAGCGCTGCGGTGGGATTGATAGGAATGGCGGTTTTGCAGCCTCTCTGGGGGTTGGGTGAGTCTCAGTCTAGAGTTGATGAGGATGCAGAGTTTTTTGTTGATGATGAGGATTTTTAGGAGTTTTTTTCACGCAGAGGCGCAAAGGCGCAGAGAAGTTAATCGGGATAGCGTTTTGAGGTGTGGAGAACTCGCAGAATTTCTACTGTTTCTTCTTTGACTCGGTAAATGAGTATATACGGTGAGTTAGAAATTATCAGTTCCCTTGTCCCCTCTACACGTCCAGATTTCCCCATAAAGGGATAATTTTCTAGTTGATTGGCAGCATTTTGAATCTTCAATATTAGTTCCGGTGCTGCTGTGGGATTGTCTTTGAGAATGTAACTATGTGCCTGTTCTAAGTTACGCAGCGCCCGACGTAGCCATCTAATCTGCATGGGTAAGTCTGGCAAATGTGGCTTTTACTTCTTCATCACTAGCAAAGTCTCCAGCATCAGCTTCAGCAATACCTTTTTGAATCTCTTCGATTTGCCATTGATACATTTCTAAATAAGCGGCTACTGCTTCATTTAAAACGTAACTGCGATCGCGGTTCATCCCTGTGGCAATTGTATCAAGTGCGGTTTTTTTCTCGCTGTCTATCCGAAAGGTAATATTTTCTTTGCTCATCGCCTCACCAGATCAATCTGTATTGCATAATATCATATTGCCTTATTTTGTATTGCAATGCAAGTAATAGGAGGTGCAATCACCTACCGTGGGGCATAGCCCATCGCGTTTAGATGAAGATGCAGAGTTTTTTGTTGATGATGAAGATTTTTAGGGTTTTGGTTTCGCGCAAAGGCGCAAAGGCGCACCAGAGGAAGGGGCTAAAATCTAAATTGTGTGTTTTAAATGAAAATCTTTGGCTTACGATAATATTTGCCGCTACCTCACCGATAATTACCCGTTATCTTTTGTGCAATGGTTAATTGCAGAAGATATCAATAAAATTGAGGTACTACCGACTGAGTTACCTATTCAACCGATTCGTTGTGATGCATTGTTTCTGCTACCGACATTAAATCGCATTCTGTATCTAGAAATTCAAACTTCGCCAAAATCTGATCCACCCATGCCAATACGGATGTTAGATTATTGGTTGAGGATTTACCGTAAATATTCGTGTCCTGTACAACAGGTAGTGATTTTTCTCCAGGAGACAAATTCACCTGATGTTTTTGTTGATAGTTTAATAGTAGAGAATACACGGCATCAATACCAAGTGATCAGGGTATGGGAACAAGAAAGCGAACCTCTTTTACAAGTTCCCGCTTTATTACCATTAGCAGTTTTAGCCAAGACAGATGAACCAAATAAATTACTACAGCAAGTTGCTTTAGCTATAGATAAAATTGAAGAACAGCCGCAGCAAAAGAATATTGCAGCTTGTGTAGAAGTATTGGCTAGTTTGAAGTTTGATAAACAATTAATTCAACAATATCTCCGGGAGGAACTTATGCAAGAAGCACCCATGTATCAAGAAATTATTAAGCGCGGTAAATTAGAGCTTGTTATCCGCCAGTTGAAACGTCGTGTTGGGGAGATTTCGCCAAAGTTAGCGTCACAAATTAAAGAGTTATCAGGTGAAAAATTAGATGATCTTTCCGAAGCACTTTTAGATTTTTCTCAACCTTCTGATTTAGTAACTTGGATGGATAATCAAGGGTAAAATCTTGGCAGAGTTGAAATCTCAGAGAGGAATTAATGGAAGAAGCCCCAAAGTATCAAGAGATTTTTCAAAAAGGCATGAACATTGGTAAATTGGAAATTATTTTCCGTAAAATCAATCGGCGCTTTGGGGTAATTTTACCAGAATTAGAGTCACAAATCAAAGAATTATCAAATCAACAGTTAGATGCACTTGTGGATGTATTTTTAGATTTTTCACAACTGTCTGATTTGGTAGATTGGATGGCTAATCAAGGGTAAGATGGTTTACTATATTTTTACTTTGAAAAGAAATTATGATTGAGCAAGAATTGACTTGGGATGAATGGGTAGAAGAGTTAACAATGGCATCAGGCGGAAAAATTGACTATTGTTATCTTGATGAAGACTATGCAAAAGTTCAACACCCTGAACTTTACGAGTATTACCAGATGGGATATGACGTTAATGATCTCGTCAGTGAAAAGTTAATGAGTTATGAAGGCGGGGATGTAGAAATTTGGCTAGATCCAGATGAACCTGATGATAATCAATTGGATGCGATCTTATCCAATACTGAGTTTTATCACACCTTCTCTGAAGAAATTAAAAGTTTAAGAGTTCTCAATAGCATCCTGATTTCTGGTGATAAGACTCAAAAAAGTCTCAAAAGGCAAATTTATATTGGTGCAATCACTTGTCTTGAAACTTATTTGTCTGACGCGTTTATCAACACGGTTTTATCAGACCAAGAATATATTAAATCTTTCTTCTATTCATTTAAAGACTTTAAAAAACAAAAATTGGGAATGAATGAGTTATTTAACTACCTTGATAAAGCAGAAGAAATAGCAAAAAAAACTATGCTGGAAATCATATACCATAACTTGCCAAAAGTTAGCGAAATGTACAAAGCAATTCTAAATATTTCATTTCCCGAAAGCGGCAAAATTTACAAATATATAGCTACTAGACATGATTTAGTCCATAGAAATGGAAAAACTAAAGATAGTAAAAAGATTCTTATTGATGAATCAATCGTTAATGAAGTAATCAACAATATTGAAAACTTTGTAACCGAAATTGACCAAATGTTGCAAGAAAAGAAGAAATCTTCTGAAGTTGGAGAGACAGTCTAATACTGTTCTGTACTTCCAGTATCAGTAATCCTAGACTTCTTGACAAAACAAAACGCTTATTTGCTTTCTTCTTAGCGCCTTTGCGCCTTTGCGTGAGACAAAAAACAGCGATCAGGTAGTACGGTAAGCAGTTAAAATAGAAAACAAAACCAGCCTACCTTTAAACAATATGCAGTATCAAAATATTATTACCATTGAACCAGGAAAACGAGGTGGGAAACCTTGTATTCGTGGGATGCGAATTACCGTATATGATGTTTTATCATATCTTGCTTCCGGCATGACTTATGAGGAAATATTTAGTGATTTTCCTTATTTGACACAAGAAGATATCCTAGCTTGTCTCAGCTATGCCGTTGATAGAGAACGGGAAACTGTTAAATAAACTCACTCACCAGCAAGTTATGAGCGCAACATATCAAACAGATTTCAACTTTTGGATAGAACAAACAGCCCAACTATTGCGGGAAAATCGCTGGCAAGAAATTGATAAAGAACATTTAATTGAGGAGATTTCCGACTTGGGTAAAAGTGAAAAGCGAGCAATTTATAGTCAACTAATTCGCTTGCTTTTACATTTGCTCAAATGGCAATATCAACCCCAGCGGCGCTCAGATAGTTGGCTAGATTCTATCACTGATGCTCGTACCCAAATTGAATTAACTATTAAAGATAGTCCCAGTCTTAAAAAGTATCCGACAGAACAACTTGAAGAAAGCTATGAAAGAGCACGTCGGCAAGCTACGAAACAAACAGGATTACTAATTTCTGTATTTCCAGAAAATTGCCCATATTCTTTAGATTTAGTATTAAATGAAGACTGGCTACCTGAATAAAAAATTAAAAATTTATTAATTAATAATTAACAAAGTAACTAGAAAAAAGGGCAGGTACAAAACCCACCCTCAAAGCAATATTAATTTAAACCATCAATTGCTAATTACCAATTATCGGCGCACTCAAAGAAACATTTTGCACTTCTTTTTGTGCTGTTAGTGTCGGCACAGAATCACGCAATCTTGCTGTCAATTGTACAGTTGTAGCGTCGTACATTTGAGTTAGCAACTTGGGATAGAAACCAATACCAATAATTGGAATCAACAAACAGGCGATGATAAAGACTTCGCGGGGTTCAGCATCTATCAAAGCTTGATGAGAAACTAATTCTTCGTTCTCTTCACCGTAGAAGATTTCCCGCAACATTGACAGCAGATAAATTGGAGTTAAAATCACCCCAACTGCCATCAAGAAAATCACAATGACTTTGAATGTAGGGCTATAAGCATCGCTAGTAGCAAAGCCAACAAATATCATTAATTCTGCCACAAAACCGCTCATTCCTGGCAATGCTAAAGAAGCCATTGAACAAGTGGTGAACATAGCGAAAATCTTCCGCATTCTCTTACCAACACCACCCATTTCATCCAACATTAGGGTGTGTGTCCGGTCATAAGTTGCGCCTACAAGGAAGAACAAACTCGCCCCAATCAACCCGTGGGAAACCATTTGTAACACTGCCCCACTCAATCCCAAATCGGTGAAGGAGGCAATACCAATGAGGACAAAGCCCATGTGGGAAATTGAGGAATAGGCAATTTTACGTTTAAGGTTGCGCTGGGCAAAGGATGTTAGCGCGGCGTAGATGATATTTACTACCCCCAAAACCACTAACACAGGCGCAAAATAAGCGTGGGCATCGGGGAGCATTTGAGCATTCATCCGAATTAAGGCGTAACCGCCCATTTTCAGCAGAATACCAGCCAGCAACATGTGTACCGGCGCTGTAGCTTCACCGTGGGCATCAGGTAGCCAGGTGTGCAAGGGAATAATCGGCAACTTGACGGCGTAAGCAATCAGGAAGCCTGAATAAAGTAACAGTTGAAGATTGAGGGCGAAGTCCTTCAGCCCTAGGGCTTGCATATCAAAGGTGACTGTACCGCCATAAAATCCCATTGTCAGGGCAGACAGTAAAATAAATAGCGACCCGCCAGCGGTGTATAAGATGAACTTAGTCGCTGCGTATTGCCGCTTTTTACCTCCCCAAATCGACAACAAAAAGTATATCGGTACTAGTTCCAGTTCCCACACCAGGAAAAATAACAGCATATCCTGGACGGCGAAAACGGCAATTTGACCGCCATACATTGCCAAAATCAAGAAGAAGAAGAGTTTCGGCTTAAAGGTCACAGGCCAGGCTGCTAAAATCGCCAGGGTGGTAATGAATCCTGTCAAGATAATTAGGGGCATGGACAAGCCATCTGCCCCTACTGACCAATTCAAACCGAGTTGTGGTACCCAGGGGTAACTCTCCACCAGCTGCAAATCGGGATTGGAGAAATCATACCCAGTATAAAAGGCGTAAACAATCAGTGCAAAATCTATCAGCCCGACGATGAGGGAATACCAGCGCACTGTTTTGCCATCTTTATCTGGGATGATGGGAAGCAGTAGTGACGCCGCTATTGGGAACAGAATAATCGTCGTCAGCCACGGGAAATTAGCTATATTCATCACAATCAGTCTGCAATTAAAATCATGTTTGGCAAAAAGTCACTAGTTATTAACTAACAGCTTTTTGGCGGTTTTGCCTTCATTGTTAGGTTGATTTAATCAAATTGGCAATCCCTCATTCTGCTTTCGAGGAGTCTTTTTTAACATCTGATGTACGGAATGTAGGGTGGAATACTCCCAGTTCAGTCAAAAGTTTACCCTACATCAAAGACGATATCACCAATCATCGACATCCTGGGAATCCTCAAATGTCAGAATCAGGATTTTCAGGATTAGAGGATTAACAGGATTTTTGTAATTTTTCAAGGGGATAGAGGGTCAATATTTGCTTTGGCAAAATTTAGAATTTCGATAGTTCTTTGAATAATCTGATCGGCATCAGCTTCTATAATATTAGGATCGGTATTATATATTACTTTTACAAAAAAAAAGTGGTAAAATAGTCCAATTGTTATTTTGCGATGAATATGATTATTTTCTATAAGGTTAGTTTGTGGACTAAAATATATCTATTTAATGTAGCTGCAATCATGATAAAAAATATTGAAATCTTAAAAAAGATATGGCGAGAAAGATGCGAATTAATTAAAAACAATGAAACAGGAGATTATAGTCGTCATTTATTGCTAATATTGCAAGATTTACACGAAGAGATTTATGTCAATAAAGATCATTTTGCCAAAAGTCAATATGGAAAAAAGTTTTTTGAAATATCTCTATGTAATTACTGCGTTTTTTTCACTAATACTAAAGATAATCAAGGGCAAGGATTTGATTTGCCAACGCAAAAAGAGTTAAATAAGCTAAAAAGAGATTGGGCAGCAAAGGTAAACCAGGAATTATCTTTTATTGTTGAGACTTTATCCAAGGATAATAAAACTGGAGGTAAATTTAAATTAGAAGACTTTCTAATATTAATTAGAAATATAGAAAATAAATTAACCTCAGTAAAAAACTTTGAACTGACTCTTAAATTATTATACAAACAACTCCTTGAAAGTAAACCAGATGATCAGCAAATCCAATTTCTCGTAGACACAATAATTTTACTTTTTAATAGGAAAGGAATCTTATCTATAGAAGACATATTAGATAGTCAGTTTGAAGATTTTAAAGATATAAATCAAGATTATTTAATTCCAAGGGTATGGGGATCACCATCACAAAATCAAAAATCATCTGACGAGTATAGGGAAGAACTTAAACTATATTATGAAAATCTCAGTTTTGAACAAAGACTTTATTTTTTAAATAAGATTTATTGCCAAGATCCTCAAAAATATCAAGTCATTTTTTGGATAAAAGGTATTCAATTTGAAAATAAATTTAATATTGGAAATGTCTATTTTTATAGTCCAAAAAGGCATGGCAAAAAAATTAAAAATGAAGATAATTTAGACGATTGTTTACAAAAATGGGAAAATAAATCACATTATTGTGTAGCAATTGATATACAAGGTATAGACAGCAAATTTATGGCAATTAGAGCCAAACAGATGGCTGAAAGAACTATAGCTGCTTTATCAACGCGAAAAATGAAAGAACAGCCTATTATTTTATCAGATGATTTTTTGATATGTGATATCACAGGAAAAATACAAGATTTCAAGTTTAAAGGACGTAGAGACAATACAATAATTAATGAAGAAAATTCTATCGAAACACAAAATCAACGATTAAGAATAGGTAGCTGGATATCTTCTGAAACTATATGTCACCCAACTGTAGAAAAATGGTTTACATCTATCGATTTATACAGACAGGCATCTGAATCTTTACAAAGTTCTCAAGAATTGTTAAATTCATGGTTTGCTATAGAAAAGTTTTCTGCTGACTCTGGGGTGGTTTCTACAAGACTGCCTAATTTATCAACTGATTTAAAGAAGCTTAACATTAAGCTTTTTTTAGAAACTATAGATTTATGGGTTGGAAACGATGATGCTATTAAAACAGTTCAGTTACTTCTAGTGTTTAGTGAGTTAAGAATTTTCTTACATAAAGAAGCTCGAAATGCTTTAATAGAATTTACTAGACCAATAATACTTAGTAATCAACTGCCAAAATTTTTTGTAGAAGAATATATATCCGATCCTAATCAGCCATCATTAGTAGAATATATTTCCAGTGATTTACTCAATTATTTTTACAACGATGTTGAGCTTAGTATAGAAAAATTTGTAGAAAAACTACCTGCAATAAAAAAAGAATTAGAGAAACATGATAAAAAAATACCTACATACCTTGAGACTTGTTATGAGGTTTATTATAACCCTCTTGATTGTGAAAAATACATATTAGAAAAAATTTTTGAAATTAAAAGTAATATTTATAATATTTACCGGATCCGTAATATGCTTGTTCATTCAAGTAATACGCAAAGTAAGCTACTAGATTATTATTCAAAACGTAGTAGAGAGTATTGCTTTGCACTTTTAAATTCTATTGGATACAGAATATGTACAACCTCAGACGATGCAGAAATTATGTCATTGGAATTTTATTTTAGAGAGATAATTATTGACGCAAATATTGCTTTAGAAGCGGTAAAAGATAAGAAAACAATGGACAAGTTTAGAAAATGGGCTTTATCGTAAATAATTTTAATATCCATTTTTTAAACCAAACTCTTAATTCCTCTCCGCGACTCTGCGCCTCTGCGTGAGATAAAAAAGATGTAGGGGCGGACTTTCGTCCACCCCTATTAAAATCAGGTAACACCAAAGACGATGACTAAGCCCAAAACAGCCCCAAAAACGATCAAGGCATAGAATTGAACCCGACCGTTTTCTAGGTATTTCAGACCTTCACCGCTGACCAAGGTGAAGAAACCTGTAAGGTTAACAGCGCCATCGACAACACGGAAGTCAACTTCCATGACTTGTCTAGCTAGACGACGCAAGCCGATGACGAAGACCCGATGGTAAATGTCGTCAAAGTACCACTTGTTAAGGGATAGATCATACAGTGGTTTGATTTTTTCGGCGATCGCAGCTGGGTCAATCTTACGCCACAAATACATCAGCAGCGCCAAGGTAATCCCAATCACAGAAACCGCAATTGAACTCCCCGCCATCAAGTAAAATTCCGACGGGTCGAACTCAGCAGCTTTTTCCAGAACTTCCGCCAGAGTTTCGCTAGGAGGAAAAATGAACTGCTCAAAGTAGTTGGCGTAGGGTGTGCCTACCAAACCAATCAAAATTGAAGGTACTGCCAAAACCACCAATGGCAGAGTCATTGTCCACGGCGATTCATGGGGAGTATCGCTGTGATGTCCGTGGGAGTCATGGGCATCATGGTGGGCACCAGTAGCCGCCAATTCTCCTTTTTTCATCGCCCCTGGTCCAAAATTCGGGGCTGGTTCTGCTGACTCTAATTCCAGAACAATAGTAGCTGCTGCTTTCTTAAGTTTTTGCTTGATTTTCTCGTCAGTGCCCCGGAATTTGCCTTCAAATGTCATGAAATACATTCTGAACATATAGAAAGCTGTAATCCCGGCAGTTACCCAGCCAATTAACCAGAGAGATGGGTTAGCAGCAAAGGCTTTTCCGAGAATTTCATCTTTTGACCAGAAACCAGCAAAGGGGGGAATCCCAGAAATTGCTAAACAACCAATCAAAAATGTGACACCTGTGGCGGGCATATACTTCCGTAGTCCCCCCATCAAGCGCATATCTTGGGCTAATACGGGGTCGTGACCGACGACTCCTTCCATGCCGTGAATCACAGAACCGGAACCCAAGAACAGCATCGCCTTAAAATAGGCGTGGGTCATGAGGTGGAATAATCCAGCACTGTAAGCGCCTACTCCCATGGCCATCACCATGTAACCGAGTTGGGAAATGGTGGAGTAAGCAAGGCCCTTTTTGATATCGTTTTGGGTAATGGCAATAGTCGCCCCCAGAAACGCTGTAAATGCACCAGTAAAGGCAATCACGTTCATTGCCGCTGGCACATTTTCAAATACAGGGTACATCCGGGCAATCAGGAACACACCCGCTGCCACCATTGTTGCTGCGTGGATTAGGGCAGAAATGGGGGTGGGGCCTTCCATCGCATCTGGTAGCCAGACGTGGAGGGGGAATTGGGCTGATTTTGCCACTGGGCCGAGGAAGACCAAAATCGCCAACAGGACAGCGAGGAAATTGCTGATAGAACCTGTTTGCACGAGTTCGGCGAGGCGATCGCCCATGATATTAAAATCAAAGCTTCCTGTCGCCCAGAACAGCCCCAGGATGCCGAGTAACAGACCAAAGTCACCGACGCGGTTAGTGACAAACGCTTTTTGACAAGCATCTGCTGCTGACTTGCGATCGTACCAAAAGCCGACCAGCAAGTAGGAACACATGCCGACCAGTTCCCAGAAAATATAAACCTGTACTAGGTTGGGGCTGACCACCAGACCCAACATTGAAGAGCCAAACAAGCTGAGATAGGCGTAAAACCGCACGTACCCTGGGTCATGAGCCATGTAGCCATCAGTGTAAATCATAACTAAGAAGGCTACTGTAGTCACAATCACCAGCATCAGGGCTGTCAGGTGGTCAATAGTGTAGCCCATGCTCAGGTGAAAATTGCCCGCTGCTGCCCATTCTAGGGTGCGGAGGTAAGGCGCGTGTCCTTGAATTTGACTCCATAGCAAGGCCAACGATAGCCCCATGGCCGCTCCCATCAGGGAGATAATAACTACAGCATTAAGCTGCCGCAGGCGATTTGTTACCTGATTCAACGAGATTAACCCTAGACCGACCAGCATTGCTCCCAAAAGAGGTAATACTGGAATCAGCCAGGCATACTGATAGATTACTTCCATCACTGACGCCTACTTTTAGAATTCTTAATTAACTTAGGACTGTAGCAGTCGCTTGCGGGGGTTATCGATCCACTGCGTTGAGGGGGAGAGTGTACTGCCCTGCGGTGAGTTATAGGCGGAACGCCTTCCCGAAGAGTAGCAACTGCCGTCAGCAATGCCCGACTTGTAGTCTCCCAGAGGGCGACTTCCCGTTGAGTGAACTGCGCTGCGGACGGTTTTCAGAGGACTGTGACGGAGAGAGAAGTTTGAGTGGTCTCCGTGCCTAGCCAATTGCCCGTCCGCAGGCAACTGTCCAGGTCGGAACTGTTAATAATTGTGACACACACCCTTGAGGATAAAATACCCCACCCAATGACCTTTGGGTGGGGTGTTAAGCATGGTTTTAGATTTGCCGACGTTAGTCTTGCCCTTTAGGCTGATCGACACTCCAAATCTGCTGATTTTGGGCTATTGTATGATTTGTGGCTAGTGCTAAACTCTAGTTTAATTTCTTCTAAGGCCAGACGTAGATCTTCTCTACCGCGAAAACCTTCCAGGCGATGCCGGATCATGCCATTTTCAATCAAAAGTAAAGTTGGTAGTGATTTAAGTCTATAAGTGTTAGACAGTTTGAAATTTTGATCGGCATTAATCCCAACTAGTTTAATTTCGTCACCACATTGGGCTTGAAATTGCAACAGCAACGGATGGATGATGCGACACAAGCCACACCAAGGTGCTTCAAAATTAACTAAAACAGGAATTGGAGATTCTAAAACTTCTTGAGTAAATGTCCGCTCACTAACCGACAACACCATGACGCCTCTTGAATTATAGGGTTTTTATATCAAACTAGCTATCAGCACCGAAGAGTTGGCTTTCTTAGTCACTGCCGATAGACGCGCTCAGGGCATAAATAAAAAATTATGCGAAAAAAATTGAGCCTATTGATTGTGGCTTTGACAAAAAAGCCAGCGCGACATTCACGGTGGCTTTTTATTAGATGTTCAACTCCTGATTGCCGTTGACTACTCAGGAAAGTCAATTAACCAGCAACTACCAATATAAAATCTCAAACCGACTGAGGACAACTCCACTGACAGCTATTTGATTTCATCCTACATTGATTCGGTAGCATTTGATAAGCTGATATTTTCCTTGACTTGGGATTTTTTGCTGATAGTGGGGATCGTCTAAAATTACCATCTTATCCTACTAGTAGCTATCAGCAACAGAGGATGCGCCCACCAAAGCAGGGATATAAAAATGGCAACTCCTAAATAAGCAGGGCGCAGAAATTCCTGCCATTTGATAGATTGACGACCGTCAATAATTGCTTTAAAGGGAATAGTTGAAGTCCGCTGTTTGACCAATTCAAAGGCTTCTCCATAGCGGTAGCCTAGGCGACGATCTCCATGCCAAACCCCAAAAAGGTGATGCAACACTAACCCTATCGAGGTCATCAAGGTAAAGGTAGTACCTAGCCAGACTGTATGAGCGACACACCAAATTATTTGCCCCACCATCTGGGGATGACGGGTAATACGAATTATTCCTGTCTCGTAAAGGTGGACTTGGGGCTTTTGAATGGCAGCAATTTCTAGTAGATTGAAAGTAGCAGGATATAAAAACAAAAACGAAATCGCTGACAGCACCCAAACTACTGCTGCCACTCCAGGCACACCTTGCACCTGCCAAAGTTGCAAGCCATCATAACGATGGTTAATAAAGTAGGTAATCAATATTACAGCTAACGGTAGACTGATGAGTGCAAAGAAAATGCGATAAAGCCTTGGTCCGATATGCTTTTCTGCCCAAGGGCGCAAGGCTGCTCCACCACTGTGGGCGATCGCAAAAGCTAATTGCAACCCCAGCATGACAAAATGACTGGAGGTAAACCAAGGATTCGGCATCATATACATTAGGTGAAGTAATTTAAAAAAATCTTAATTCAGTACAACCAATACCACAAAGTATTCCAAAGGAGACTTTAGTCAAGATGTTGTGGTACTGTCTTTTTCCAGTAAAGTGTCCAAGTTTAAGATGCAACAAATTTTGCCCAGCTGATTGCTGTGACACCTGATTTGTTGCCAAAGCCACTCCTTTCAAAGTTTGTGGGTTGAGCCTTATGTCTGACCTTCCTTTCACTTTAGATCAGTTACGTATTCTCAAAGCGATCGCTGTAGAAGGAAGCTTCAAGCGCGCCGCTGATAGTCTTTACGTCTCCCAACCTGCCGTCAGCTTACAAGTCCAAAATCTAGAACGGCAGCTGGATGTCCCCTTATTCGACCGTGGCGGACGTCGCGCACAATTAACTGAAGCAGGGCATCTACTTTTAAGCTACGGTGAAAAAATCCTCAGTTTGTGCCAGGAAACATGTCGCGCTATTGAGGATTTACAAAATCTCCAAGGCGGTACTTTGATTGTTGGCGCTTCTCAAACTACTGGCACTTATCTTTTGCCGAGAATGATTGGCATATTTCGGCAAAAATATCCAGATGTGGCAGTACAATTACACGTTCACTCTACTAGGCGGACTGCCTGGAGTGTAGCTAACGGACAAGTAGATCTGGCAATTATCGGTGGTGAAATTCCCGGTGAATTGGCAGAATCTTTGGAAATTTTGCCCTACGCTGAGGATGAATTAGCGCTGATTTTACCTGTATTCCATCCTTTTGCCAAACTGGAAACGATCCAAAAAGAAGACCTATATAAACTACAATTCATTTCTCTAGATTCTCAATCGACTATCCGCAAAGTCATAGATCAGGTGCTAGCACGCTGTGAGATTGATACCAGGCGGTTTAAAATTGAAATGGAACTAAATTCCATAGAAGCAATTAAAAATGCCGTGCAATCTGGTTTGGGTGCGGCTTTTGTCTCTACCTCGGCGATCGCTAAAGAATTACAAATGGGCGTGCTGCATTGTGCTCCCATTGAAGGTGTTGTTGTCAAGCGAACGCTATGGCTGATTTTTAATCCCAATCGTTATCGATCCAAGGCAGCAGAAGCCTTTAGTCAGGAAATTCTGCCGCAGTTTGCTACTCCTGGCTGGAATCAAGATGTGTTAAAATTAGCACAAAAGAAACTAGTGGTAACTACATTGGATGCAGCGACTCCCCGATCCTCAGACGTCAGCTAACATATTGTCATTGGTCATTAGTTACTGGTCATTAGTTTTAAGGACTAAGGACTAATGACTAATGACTAATGACTAAAAACTAAAATGGAAGTTTACTGCACTCGTCCCCGCTGCTCCCGCCCAAAAAACTTTTTTGCTGACTTAGATGATATTACGACCCTGAAAACAACCCAGCAAAAATACTGCACTACCTGCGGAATGCCACTAATATTAGATGGTCGCTATGTGCCAAGCAAGCTGCTGGGAAGAGGGGGTTTTGGTGCAGCCTTTTTGGCAGGCGATCGCCGCATTCCCGGAATGCGCCCATGCGTGGTTAAGCAGTTCCAACCCGCGGGAAATTTAACCTCAAATCAACTGCAACTAGCGCAACAGCTATTTGAGAGAGAAGCAGACGTTTTAGCGCAAATAGGTAACGAACACGAGCAAATTCCTGGCTTATTTGCTTTTTTTCCAGCGATAGTCCAGAGCCTTCAACCAGGGCAGCAAGACCAGTTTTTTTACTTAGTACAAGAATATATTGATGGGCAAAACCTAGAGGAAGAATTAGCTCAAAAGGGCAAGTTTTCTGAAGCAGATGTGTTGGAATTACTCAGAGAAATTCTCAAAGTCCTAAAGTTCGTCCATAACAAAAGCATTATCCACAGAGATATTAAACCCTCTAACATCATGCGTCGTCGAGATGGTAGAGTCTTCCTGCTAGATTTTGGTGCAGTTAAGCAAGTTACAAACGCCCCTTCTAGTTCTGCTGCTTCTTCCACAGGAATTTATTCTCTGGGATTTGCACCCCCTGAGCAAATGGCTGGAGGGCAAGTATTCCCATCTACAGATTTATACGCTTTGGCTGTAACTATTATTACTTTGCTGACAGGTCAGGAAGCAAGTCAGCTATTTGATGCCTATAGTAACCAATTGAAATGGCGATCGCAAGCAACTGTAAGCCGCCCCTTGGCTGATATTTTAGACAAGATGCTCCTGCCTGCTGCTAACCAACGCTTTCAGTCAGCCCAGGAGGTTTTAGACGCCCTAGAACCAGGTAATAAACCACCACTGCCAATAAAGAGTCAACCAGCATTTTCCACATGGGAGTTGTTAGCTGGAGCAGCATTTAGTGGGTTTGAGGGTGCATTGATCGCGATCGCCCTTTTAAGTCTGGTACATAACCCCATAATTACTCTGGGTATTTCAGCGGTGATTTTAGGGATACTAATTTTTTCCCAAACGAGGCGCTGGATTGAAAAATTTGATTTGTTAATTATTCCAGGTATTAGTTTTGCTTTGATATTTTTCATTCCCTTGTTTCGGGTCGGTCTTAGTATTCCACAAGTGGTGATTTTAGCGGTTACTGCTAGTTTAATAGCTATTGCCATAACAGCACTATTTCGTCTTATTTATAAATTGTTATCTCTTCTGCTTTAATGGCACTATGTTCAGAATGTTTAGAGATTAGAAAAATAGTTCAGTAATTTTTAAAACTTATATTTTTTAAGTATACTGTTTATAACAGTACGTATTTTTTATTTCCCAAAATATTATGTCTGCGAAAAAGGAAACACTTAACCTTTTCTTAGCAATGCTCATAAGCATTGGCTTAATCTTCGCTGGCTTATGGTTTCTGATGGAACGCTGGGCACAATTAACTAAAAATCAAGTTAGCACTTCTTCCTCTCCTAACTCTTCAGAGAGTGGTAACCAGACTAATTCTTGGATGATTCAAAACCAGCCAGTGACTAAATGTAATGTGGCAAACCTACCAGGTGGGACATTCAACTATGGCGGTAGCACAACATGGGCACCGATTCGTGGACAGGTAGATCCAGTGCTTGAACGCACCTGCCCTCAATTTACTTTACGCTACACTCAATCTCTTAATAAACCACCCGGCTCTGGCACGGGTATTGAGATGTTGATAGATAATCAACTAGCTTTTTCTCAATCTTCTCGCTCAATCAAGGGTGAAGAAAACCAAAAAGCTCAACAAAAAGGATTTAGCTTGAAAGAAATTCCAGTAGCAATTGATGGAATTGCGATCGCAGTCAACCGAAACCTTAACATCCCTGGTTTAACCGTTGCTCAACTAAAAGACATATACACTGCCAAAATTACCAACTGGCAAGAGGTAGGTGGGCCAAATTTAACCATTACGCCCTTATCTCGTAGCAAAGAAGCGGGAGGTACAGTGGAATTCTTTATCGACAACGTTCTTAATAAAGAGAATTTTGGTATCAACGTTAGTTATATTGGCACTACTACGGAAGCACTACGAAAACTAGCTTTAAATCCGGGTGGAATTTATTATGCTTCTGCCCCAGAGGTTGTACCCCAGTGTACCGTTAAGCCCCTGCCACTAGGGCGCACAAGTGGGCAATTGGTAACTCCCTACCGAGAACCCTATATACCTACCTCTGAATGTCCTATGAAGCGTAACCAGTTGAATGATCAGGATTTTCAAAGTGGGGAATACCCAATTACTCGTAATTTATTTGTAATTTTGAAACAGAATGGTCAAACAGACGAGCAAGCTGGGGAAGCCTATGCAAATTGGCTGTTGACATCACAAGGCCAAGAACTGATCGAAAAGGCTGGATTTATCAGAATTAAGTGAGCTAGGTTTGTACCTAATTGCAACTTGCTGATGAAAGCAAAAGGCTGAATTTGTTAGCTAAATTTTAAACTTGTCGGCAACAAAGCCATCAATGTTCGCAGCTGTTTAACGTGGCAAAATAATCAAATTTTAAACATCATTATTAAAACTAGCTCATGTCAAAAAAGAATGAAACAGTGGTTTTAGCCTTAGCCCTAATCCTAACGACTGGGTTAGCAGGTGGCGGTATTTGGTGGTTTGCTAGTAGTTCTGGGGTTAAATTTGGTGGTTCTACTGCTCAAAATCCGGAAAGTGTCAGCAATGCATCAATGGTAGAACGCATTAGTTTTGGTGAAAGAACTTTAACTCCGGGTGATGTAACTCCAGCTAAAAAAGAGGGTGTGCAAGCGATCGCTGATAAAAGTTACGATCAGGCGATCGCCAATTTGGAAGCAGCCATAAAACTAAAGCGAAACGATCCAGAGGCACTGATATTTCTTAATAATGCCCGCATAAAATCTGGCAAAAACTATACCGTTGTTGCATCTGTACCACTGGGTACTGAACCCAATACTGCTTTAGAAATTCTACGTGGCATCGCTCAAGCCCAAAACGAAATTAACTCCTCTGGAGGAATTAAGGGAGTGCCGTTAAAGGTTGGCATAGCTAACGACGACGACAAGCCAGAGATATCTCAGCAAATTGCTGCCAACTTAGTCAAAAATCCAGACGTATTAGGTGTAGTGGGCCCTAATGCTAGCGATGCTACTTTAGCTGCAGGCACTATCTATACTAAGGGACAACTGGTAGCTATTTCCCCTACCAGCACTTCAGTCAAAATTTCCAACTTTAGCCGCTACGTTTTTCGCACGGTGCCCAGTGATTTCATGGCTGCCAGAAGTTTAGCCAACTACATGGTGAAAACCTTGCAGAAAAAAAAAGCCGCGGTTTTCTTTAATTCCCAGAGTAATTATAGCCAGTCCCTCAAGTCCGAGTTTGTTTCATCTGTTTCCTTGGAGGGTGGACAAGTACCCAGTGAATTTGATTTGTCCAAAGCTGATTTTAGTGCCGCTCAAAGCGTAGCACAAGCGACTCAGCAAGGAGCTGAAGTGTTGATGCTAGCCACTAACAGTGATTCCTTGGATAAGGCTTTGCAAGTAGTTCAGGTTAACCAGAAACGGTTGCCTCTACTGGGGGGTGATGATGTTTACACCGTTAAAACTTTAGCAGTTGGTGGGCAACAAGCTGATGGGATGGTAGTGGCAGTTCCTTGGCATATCGATGGCGATTCTCAGTCAGATTTTCCTCAGAAATCCCGGCAGTTGTGGGGTGCTGATGTAAGTTGGCGTAGTGCCCTCGCTTATGATGCCGCACGTACTCTTATTGCTGCATTAGAGTCTAATCCTACGCGTTCTGGCATACAACAGGCCCTTTCCTCCCCTAGCTTTTTTACAACAGGCGCTTCTGGTGCGATTCGGTTCTTAGCATCAGGCGACCGGAATGCCCCAGTCCAACTTGTAAAAATTATTCCTGGTAATCGCTCTCGTGCTGGGTATGACTTTCAGCCATTACGATAATTAGCATTGAACTTCCCATGACTAAATACAGAAATAATTTGCGCCTAACTCATGACTGGAAGTCACGAGTGTGCGGCTTGCAGAAATCAATAATTACAACTGAACTAACGACCAGATAAATAATCGGAGGCAAGTTATGGGCCCCAATCTCCCGATTATGCCTGATTTCTGCTGCATCAATGATGGCGGGACAGTAGAACTTTTTGTCCAAGACATCTTGGGTGGTCAACCTTTCGGTACTTAAGTGGAATTTGTCTCCACAACCACCCAAGCCTTGCAATAATTGGCTGGTAGTCCTGGTGGCATCTATTTACGCTTTTACCCCAGAGATTATTCCTCAATGTTCCATTAGAGCCTTGCTGTTGGGGTGAACACAAGGGTAATACATTGCTCCCTACCAAGAATCATTTGTCCTCCCGTCTAAATATTCTGATAGACGGAACAAATTGAACATTGAGGCTTTGAAATCAGGAAAGTACCCGATTACCCTTAATCTGTTTGTGGTAGTCAAACAGAATAGTCAAACTAAGCAGTAAGCAGGTGTGGCTTAAGCCAACTTACTGCTGATTGAGCAGGGACAGGAACTGATTAACCAAACTGGGTTCGTCAAAATCCCCTGACACCTGTTCTTAATAGCTCGAGAGAGCAGTGGCTCCTGTTGTATATCTCCGGAGGGTGGTTTCTCCTAAGATATCTGAATCTGCTCTTTAGCTGGTTCTATTAATCGATTCTGCTGGCAAGCAAATAAGATTATCACCTTGGGTGAGGATTAAGCCGCGTTGACGCAACTTGCCCATCAAGCGGGTGACGGTGACACGAGTTGAACCAATCGCGCTACCAATTTGGGCATGAGTGAGGGGGAAAGGCAGACAATAGCCGCGAATCACATCGGGGTCAGTTTCGCTCATTGCCGGCTCTCCATATTCCTCAATTAACAATGTGAGAAATCCTAAAAGTCGGTCAATTGTGCGTCGTTGTCCCAAAGCACTCAGCCACAGCAGCTTACGCTGGTGCTGGTATCTAAAGGCATCCATGACTTCACGGCGGAAGTGAGGCCAGTTGTCTAAGTCATGCCAGTACATCCACAGCACCGCAGTTTGATCAACGTGGGCGTAAGCCTGAAGTGTGAATGGTGACTGGGCAACAATTTCAAAAGGCTGTCCCGCTCCCACAAAACCCAAGAAAGCTTCTTCTGGGGTTCTGTTGATTCGTCGAGATGTTAGCTGACTGGCAGTGGCACTAACCTGGGCGGTTCCTACCATGCGGATCGCACCCCTTTGCACCAAATATAGCAATCCAGGCCTAGCTGGAATGCGCTCATCTTTGCTGAAGGTGCGGCAGCGGTAGTGTTCTTGGGCCCAATCAAGAATTCGTTGCCAAGTTAAGAAAGGCCGTGATGCCTCGGAGAAAGAAGATGGAGATTGCATAGGTAACAAAGAGCGTTCGGCTGAAGACAAAGACGACATAAAAAGGTGCAAGGAGTGTCTTTGTGTTGGCGAGGCAGGCTAAACGCCTAACAGCGCCAGCCATCTAAAGTGAGTGTAGAAAGCAAAATTGCCCTCTACTCTTCTGTTATACTTCTTACTGTACAATGATGGTAGTAAAGTTTACTCACTATTCATCGATTATTCATCAAATTTTATCCTACTCTCATTTTTCTCTATCTAGATTAAGCTTCTATCTTTAGATAGAAGAAACCGGATCAAATGATCTGTGATACAGGTTTTTTACAAAGGACTAAGTGCATCAGAGGCTACTCGTTAGTGAATATGCAGCGACTAAGCAGTTAGTATGCAGTCAACTAGTGGCTGCCCTAAATATTTATACCAGTAATGGGGTAATTGTATGCATAGAAGATGGAAAAATTCCTCTATTTAAAGGTAGAGACGATGGGGAAATTTTATATATTTCAGGTGTAGCTCTGCGGCTATCAAAATCTCAGAATTCAAAAGCTATGGAGCTTGCTGATGGGATTGCTGCTCACTTATTGGCGACATCTAGCGACTTTTTCAATGTCCAAATAGTTCCCCCAGGTTGGATTCATTTAAAATTGACTCATTCTACTTTAGCGGTTTGGCTGCAAAATCTCGCAGTTGGTAGTGCAACTTTAGAGAAGGTTCAGGGTAGAGAAGCAAGCCTCATCCAAAATCCTTCTAGATTGTTTGCTATTCAATATGCCCATGCACGCTGCCGTTCCCTAGTCTTACTAGCTCAACGAGAGGGATTAATTAAATTGAGCGGATCAGTGACAGATGGTAGTCTAGCTATTTCAGATGTCATCGCTCAACAGCCTATACCTTGGCTTAACTGTGATCAGAGACTTCGCCTTAATCACCCTGATGAGGCCCATCTAATTGCCGAGTTGGTGCAAGTGGTAGATGATTGGGAGTGTTCTGATGGTAGTGGCTCGGTTAATTGGGAAAAAGCAGCGCTAAATTTGAGCCAAGCTTTTGAAACCTTCTGGTGTAATTGCCGTATTTGGGGTGAGGTGAAAATTTCCTCACCGGAGCTAGCCCAAGCAAGACTCGGATTGTTGATGGCGACTCAGTTTGTTTTAAGGTCTTTGCTGGAAGAAAAACTGGGTGTTTTTGCGCTCTTGGAACTATAGGAGGTCATCAGATTTAAATTTAGATTTGGTCTTACCGCTTAATGGCAAATCCTCAATTCCAAATCCTCAATTCCAAATCTAAAATTGGGTCTGTGGAAAATCTAAAAACTTTTATCGCAGCTATTGACTGTATGAATCGCCTCGGCTATAGTATCAGGTGTGTGAGGAGCGAACCAGCAAGGGCGCCGAGACGAAACACGGCCAGTCGTCGGTGCCCTTTCTGATGTTTATGGTACTGGTTTGAAAGAGTTCTTTTACAGCAGCAAAAATTTTTCGATGGCTACTGCGGCGCCGTCTTCTTCTACCCTAGGAGCTACCCACTGAGCGATCGCTTGAACTTCTACTGGTGCGTTGCCCATCGCTACACTAATACCAGCATAATCCAGCATTTCTATGTCGTTGAAGTTATCGCCAATGGTCATAACGTTGGCTCTTTCTAATCCCAGCAGTTTTTCAGCTAGATAACTTACAGCAGTTCCCTTATTGACAAAAGCATTAGCCGCTTCCAAAAAGGTGGCTACAGATGTTGTCAGGTACAATTCGGCGGGTGTGTATTGGCGGCGCAAATTGCTCAGAAGTTCGTCGATTAGGTCTGTGTCATCGCACAAAGCTAGGACTTTAGTTGGTTCGTTTGTTAATATTTGACGCAAATCACCTACGGGTATGGGAACAATACCAGAACGTTCAGCATAAAGTTGGGTTTCTTTGGTTAACTCCCGCACGTAAAGCTGGTCATTAATGTAGAAGTGGACAGATAAAAGCGATCGCCTTTCAGGCTGTTCAAAATAATCTAGTAATTGCCCAGCAATTTCCCTAGAAAGCGTCAAATGGCGATGAACTTTTTGGCTGGTTGGGTCTTGAATCCAGGCTCCCTGATAGGCTATTAATGGCAGAGTGGAGTTAATTTCTTGGTGGAAATGCAAGGCTGAACGATACATCCGACCGGTGGCGATCGCCACTTGAATTCCTCTTGCTTGCACCGCAGCGATCGCTTGCTTGACAGATTCGCTCAAGGTGTTAGATTCCCCAGCGATCGTACCATCTATATCTAAAACCAATAGCTTAATATCTATTCCAGCTTCACCCTGATTGCCAGTCAATGCCAAGTGAGTGGTTGATTTCTTCGGCATAAATTCCCCTGGTTAAAGTCTCATTGACGCTAGTGGGCTGTGGGGAGATACAAAGAAATATTGCGTCTTACAGACGCAATAAAAAAAACCAGGATTTTTAGGTAATCCGGTTTATGAAGTGGGGAAAGGCACATCTAAATAACCTGAAGAAATTGGTAGTGGTTGACCATTCAATATTTGATAACCTAACTGGGATTGATACCCCAATCTATTTTCAAACTTGACTGCCAAAGGAGTTAGGTGAAAAAACACTCATGAGACAAAGTCTATGACTTTACCATAGCGAGCTTTTTGTTTTTTGACCACAAACCAAACCCTGCAATTAGACCAATCCCAAATAAGGCTGAGGGTTCAGGTACTGACTTATAGTTGTATGTGACTTTCAGCTTGGCGTTGGCTAAAGTAGTGGCGACGCTAGTAATATTACCCGTGCCTGTAAACGATGACACAGCTTGAGCCGAGTACAAAAAGTTGACATTGCCAAGTCCGGTAAATATGCCCAAGTCCGAGGCACTATTAAAGGTCTTAGTCTGGGAGCTACTGGCGGTTAGATTATTGATTGTCTTTCCAGAAGTGCCTCCAAAATCTAAGGTCTCGTCATCGGCCGAGACATCGTAACTCATATTCTGGGTGATATATATCGGACTTAAACCGGCGAGATTCAAGTTACTGTTGACTATGGATAATATCCCACCCCAAGTCACATTTATTGTAGCTGGGAGTGCGTCCATACTTTCAAACTTGGCATTTCCAGCTAAGTCACCGCTGAAATCTAGGACTACTGACTCTAGGGTACCGAGAGACGAGTCAAACTGCTGGATACTTAGGGCTTGGTTGATGACGTTTGTCTTCTGAGTTGGCGTAGAAGTGGTGTAGCTGAGACTAGCTGCACTTGCAGACCCGGCAGTTGCCACCACCCCGGCTAGGGTAGTAGCAGCTACTAAACCATTAAAAAGTTTTGTGTTCATGCCTAAATTATATGATACCTGTACTATTATAATTTTTAACTCAATAGCTTTATTTAAAGCCTGGATAAATATACTTAATTTTGTGTAAAATTTTAACTTAAACTTGATTTTGACCAATGATCGCTTTTCGGAGCTTAGTGTAAAACTTTGCTGTGGGGAGCCAGGGGACTGAGTATCAGACTAGTTTTTGCCAGCTACTCATAATATTTACCGGAATGGCACCAGCCGAACAACAACGGACAAGACTATCAAGACGAATATTTACAAATTAGACAAATAGGAAATTATATGCTGGTGACGTTAAAAACTTTGTGTCCTTTAGTCTTAGGAGTTTTGATGAGTGAACAATGGTGATCACCAGTGTTGTGCTTTGATATGAGTAGCTGGATAACGTGACGTACCGACACCGCACTGATTACAGTACAGTGTAGGCTTCTGAATACCAATTAAGATATTTAAAATAGGGCTATGTCCCAAAATTTTGCTAACCAGTTGACTACCGATTCTGCAACCACAACACAGCCCACCTTCATCCTCGTCGATGGACACTCCCTCGCTTATCGTTCATACTTCGCTTTTGCTAAAGGAAGAGACGGAGGACTGCGGACAAAAGCGGGGGTTCCTACCAGTATATGTTTTGGCTTTCTTAAGTCACTGCTAGAGGTAATGGCCACACAACAGCCACAAGCAATGGCGATCGCCTTTGATTTGGGTGATACAACTTTCCGCCATCAAGCTGATGATACCTATAAAGCTGATCGTCCGGAAACGCCAGAAGACTTTATTCCCGACTTAGCAAACTTGCAAGAGTTGCTGAGTGGTTTCAACTTGCCTGTTTTAACGGCTCCGGGTTACGAAGCAGATGATATATTGGGAACCTTAGCACAAAGAACTGCTGCTGCTGGGTATAGAGTGAAGATTCTCACAGGCGATCGCGATTTATTTCAACTGATCGACACTGACAAAGAAATCACCGTCCTGTATTTTAGTCCAGATGCCTGGAAGCGTTCCACATCCAGCATTACTGAATTTAGTACAGAACAAGTAAAAGAAAAATTAGGCGTCTTTCCTTCGCAAGTTGTCGATTTCAAAGCTCTGTGCGGTGATAAATCTGATAATATTCCTGGAGTCAGAGGAATTGGGGAAAAAACAGCAGTACAGCTGCTTAATGCATACAATTCCCTAGAAAATATTTATGCTGTATTAGACCAAATTAAAGGTGCAACTCAGAAAAAACTCGAAGCTGGTAAAGAAGATGCTAAAATGTCACGCTTTTTAGCAAAAATAGTTCTTGATGTTCCCCTAGAACTTGATTTAGAAGATTGTAAATTAACAGGATTTGATGCCAGCATTCTCACACCAATTTTAGAAAAATTAGAATTAAATAAATTCTTAGGCAAAATCAACGAAATTCAACAGCAATTTGGGGGCAAAGTTGTAGAAACTCCAGCCACACCCAAAACTGATGAAGATGATGATACATCGTTTTACAGTGCTAGCGAAACAGCAGCAGTTCAACGGCAAACTGCTTTACTAATTCAACCACAAATCATCAACACCGAAGCCAAACTAAACGAGTTGGTAAAACTATTAGAAAAATTTACCAATTCAGAAACACCCGTTGCTTGGGATACTGAAACCACGGCTTTAGAACCAAGAGATGCTACTTTAGTGGGAATTGGTTGTTGCTGGGGAAGCCAACTAGATGAAGTTGCCTATATTCCCTTAAATCACAAAATTGGGGAAAATCTCAATCAACATTTAGCATTAACAGCACTACGTCCAATTCTGGAAAGTGCTGATTATCCCAAAACTTTACAAAATGCCAAATTTGACCGTTTAATCCTGCGGTGTCAAGGAATTAATTTGGCAGGAGTAGTGTTTGATCCCATGCTGGCAAGTTATGTGTTAAATCCAGATAATACCCATAATTTGACTGATTTGGCGCAGAGATACTTGGGGTTGACAGCTAAAAGTTATCTAGAGTTAGTTCCTAAAGGCAAAACCATCGCTGATATCAGCATTCCTGCTGTAGCAGATTACTGCGGTATGGATGTTTATACGACATTTGGATTAGTACCAAAACTGCGAGAGGAACTAGAGAAAATTCCTACTTTGCACAAGCTATTACTAGAGGTAGAACAACCGCTAGAAACAGTTTTAGCGGAGATGGAATATACAGGAGTTCGCATTAATTCAGCTTATCTCCAAGAACTTTCCCAGCATCTAGAAACAGACTTAGCCAAGTTAGAAGAGAAAGCTACTGGAATAGCTGGAGAAAAATTTAATTTGGGTTCTCCCAAACAAATGAGCCAGATTTTATTTGAAAAATTGGGTTTGAGTACTAAGTATTCTCGGAAAATTCAAACCGGTTATTCTACAGATGCAGCAACATTGGAAAAACTCCTAGAAGTTGATCAAACTGGTTTTATTGAAGCCATCATTGAGTACCGCACTCTATCTAAATTAAAATCTACTTACGTGGATGCACTACCAGCATTAGTACGTGCAGATACCCAGCGGGTGCATACTGATTTTAATCAAGCCGCGACATCAACAGGAAGGCTATCTTCTTCTAATCCAAATTTGCAAAATATCCCGATTCGTACTGCTTTTAGTCGCCAAATTCGCAAGGCGTTTTTGCCAGAACCAGGTTGTTTAATGGTAGCTGCTGATTACTCACAAATTGAATTGCGAATTTTGGCTCATTTGAGTCAAGAACCTATATTAGTGCAAGCATATAAACAGAATGAAGATATTCACACTGTAACAGCACGGTTGGTATTTGAAAAAGAAGATGTCACCTCAGATGAACGAAGGCTAGCAAAAACCATCAACTTTGGCGTGATTTATGGAATGGGTTCTCTAAAGTTTGCGCGTTCAACTGGTGTAGATAAAAATAATGCGAATGAGTTTATTAAGCGATTTAATGAAAGATATCCCCAAGTTTTTGCCTATTTGGAGGGAGTAAAGAAACAAGCAATCGCTCAAGGATATGTAGAAACTATTCTTGGTAGAAGGCGTTATTTTGATTTTACTAGCAATAGTTTGCGCCAGTTAAGAAATAGCAATCGAGAAGATATTGATTTAAGCAAATTAAAAAACTTAGGTGCTTATGATGCAGGGTTACTACGTTCTGCTGCTAATGCACCAATTCAAGGTTCCAGTGCTGATATTATCAAAATTGCCATGGTGAGATTGCATGAGATTTTAAAGAAATATCAAGCGCGTTTGTTGTTGCAAGTTCACGATGAATTGGTGTTTGAAGTTCCTCCCCAAGAGTGGGAAGAATTGCAACCGCAAATTAAGTCAGTGATGGAAAATGCTGTTTCTTTAACTGTACCTTTGGTGGTAGATGTCCGTGCAGGTGATAATTGGATGGAGATGACGTGAAGTCAGTAAATCACAAAGTTTTTCCCCAAGGGGCAAGGGCTTCGCGGACACCGCAGGTGAACTGAGGCGGGAGTGGATGTCACTAGGGGGATTTTTTGTTATTCTTGACATGGATCTAACTGGGGTGGATGCCAACCCGCTTCTACCCAAAAACGACGAGCAACTTGAATGGAAGGCTCATCACGCCGTTCATCATTGAAGTCAAAGCGATTGCTAGTAGCTCTCCCTGTAGGAGTTGTACCTACAATTTTTATCCCATCTTTTGTCCAAATAAAATGCTCAGACCATTGTTGCTGACGGGGATTAAATAGAGAGACTTGTTCTTGAGTTTTCGGATCAATACCTAATATAAAATTATAGTGCCGTTCATTACAACGATGGCAAGCTAAAGCCAAATTATCCAGTTCATCTGAGCCACCCAAGGACTGAGGCATGATATGGTCAATCGTAAAACGGTCTGGACTTAGATATTCTGGAGAGTGGCAGTATTCGCAGAGGAATTTAGCTCGTTTTCTTATAAGTCGTCGAGTTTGTTCGGACACCATTTACTTTTTGCTGCTAGTTGAGCGTTAATCAAGGTAAATATTCGCTCTAATTCAGAGATACCTACATATTCCGCTTCTTCTTCAGGAGTGAGCGTATTAGTTTTTTTCTTTTCTAAAAGTTCTTCAAAGCGAGACTGTAGTTCCTCGGTAAATTTAAATAGATAAATATTACCAAATTCGCTCATCCTGATACCAGAAGATATTAAGGATGAGGGTTGAACCATTAATTGAGTAGTCATTGTGTGTTCATAGTGTCTTTAGTTCTATTGTGCCTTAATTAATCTATGATTTATAGAGGTGTGGGGAGTGCGGGAGTAATAATATAGCGTTTCCTAGTCTGCTGAGGTACAAATCTCTGCGTAC
Source organism: Cylindrospermum sp. FACHB-282 (assembly GCF_014697195.1). Lineage (GTDB taxonomy): Bacteria > Cyanobacteriota > Cyanobacteriia > Cyanobacteriales > Nostocaceae > Cylindrospermum. Next base: position 36,985 of record NZ_JACJRJ010000028.1, read on the forward strand.
CTCTGCGCTTTACTTTGCGTCCCTTTGCGTTTCAAAATATTATCTGTACCTCACGTAACTCTTAATCGCTATAAGGATCTGCCAGTACTAATTTTCTGAAAATTTTAACTAATAATTGTATATTTATACCTTGGTTATCTTGGCAAAACTGGCAAAATTTCTGCTGTAGGCTCTTAACTTGGCGAAGGATTATAAGACTAAATCATTATAATAATGTAACGTACTTTATATCACCATAGCATCCATATCTGTACCGTAAAACCACGGTGATGGCGTTGCACCCCCTCTACCAATGGGTAAACCTGCAAAAACCCTTGAGCGATTGGCGAAGTTGAATATTAGGAGTCGAGGGGTACATTTGCACCCCCTGTGGTTCTCAACTACTTACCGAGCGCGGCAGAATTTGCGATCGCCATCATGCTCTGGATATTGCCAAGAATAAGCAAAATGGCTCACCCCCTTGATTTGGGGGGCAAATTGGCGCAGTGCTTGCATTTGCACTTCTAGCGATGGACGATTGGGGCCGATTGATGCGCCCCACTTACCAGCCAAAGCGGGAATCACCTGAGTACCTGGTTTTGCTACACTCAAAACCCGCTGCACTTGCGCGGCAATACAATTGCCGTTATTGCAAGTTGCATAAGCCATAGGATGCCACTCCAGATTACTAGGAAAGCGATCCCAAGGTTGTAAGCGAGAATCATAACCTTGTCCTAAATTTTGGTTACCTTCAGGGAAAAACACCACTCCTGCGGGAATACCTTGCTGTTGTGCTGGGTAACTAGCTAAGGAGACAAAATCTAGGATACCTTGCATCGCATGGGCAACTGCTAACTGCCATAATTCCATTTGCAGAAGTGGTTGTCTGTCAGTTGCAGTTAAGATTGACTTTGGCGCTGGTGGGGGAGTGCGCCCTTGCCATAGGGGTTCACCTTCTTGAGGATAAAGTTTATCGACTTCATTGATATCTCCAGCGGTGATGTATCCCTTACTCAAAAAGCGCCGAATCAAGTCTAGCCCTTTGTTATTCTGTGCCCTTCTAAATAAAGCCTCTTGGGTTGCTGGCGTAAATAACCATAAATCTGTAACTTTAGTGGCGATAGAATCACTTCCTGCTTGCCTGGGATAGCGTATATAGTCAAATAGCAAGCCATCTGGGCGACGACGCAGCACCTCCTGTACCATGCGGTAGTAGTCGGTTTTTGCTTGGGAATTGTAGGGGTCGATAAATACTTGAGAGCTATTATCTACAAGATATAAGCTTGTTTGACCTTTGCCATTACGAGCGATCGCACTTTCCTTATCTCGACGCTGGGCGTAGGTATAGCCGAAATTGACGGTAAACATCCAAGCATAAACCTTCAAGCCTCGTTCCCGCCCTTTTTTAATTGCTACGGCAAGTAGATCCGTATTTTCTGAACCTGGGGTGCGAACTACAGAAGGCCAAGCCGTGGGGTTAGCTGCCCCTGGCAATAGTACCTGCCCGTCAGCAAATGCTTCTAAATAAACTTGGTTATAGCCACGGTTGACAATCCGATCCATAATTTGGTCAACTGCTCCTGGCTGAATGTCACAGGGATACAAGCGCAACCAAATTGCTTGGTTTTCCGGCCAAGTACGATTGCGGCAATCCTGTAATTCCTGTGCGTGTTTTTGTACTAGCTTTTGGTATCGCCTCTCGGCATCTTGATTGTTTTTCAGTGCTGACAAACGTAACTTTTCTTTTTCTTGTGCCGCCGTTGGTGATAGCTGACAATACTGAGATACTTGCGCCTCTGCTGGTTGGTTTCCAAAATTGGGAATCAACAAACTACTGCTAAAAACGACAGCTAATAAGCGCCGCCAAAATAATATTGGTCTTGTAATATTCAAGGGATGGTTAGACATATACACAGGTAGATGGACAAAACAAGCATTGACCCCAAGTGAAATAATTGGGGACAATATGTATCGAAATCTCTAGTTAATCAGGGTTTTCTACCCTAACTTTTCCAGACTCCTAAATTCCTATTTCTGTTGCCACTTTCTTTATAAACAAATCTACGTTTTACGCATTGACAAAAAATAGTAAATATGGTTATCAGTTTGATTGATGGAAAGTCCTATAGATTTAGGACTTAACGGACACAAAATAGCAAACATGGGGTATGGGTTTGTGCCATTAAAAGCATAATTCCTGCCTTAGGGAACTCACGCTACAGGTAGGATGCGTCAGGGGACGCATCAAAAACGGCTAAATTTGTCAAGGAAAATCAGTCCTCAAATCATATAAATTGCCAAATGCCTGGAAAAAAAGCAGGCTAAACCTGCTTTTGGGAAGATTATACACCTGACTGAAAAAAAGGCAAGAGTTAGGACAAACTAAGGTTTGTTCATGCTTTATATAGCAATCCTATTTGATTTGTGAACACAAATGATTTAGGACTGCTATAGTATGTGCAGTTCATGATAGCTACTTTTATTTGTCTGTGAAACATTGCTTAACTAATAAGCCCATGAATAATAGAGGTTAGTTGTTTTTTCAAAAATCTTAATTAATTCAAAATCTGCCTACAGCAGACTACAGGTTCAAATTAATCAAGAGTCAAAAAGTTAGACTCTGGACTTTTGACTCTTGATAATAGGGTAGCTAATAATTAACCACCACGCTTTAGCGCTGCCTCTACTTGGTTTAACTCTTTTTCTAGACGATTTTTGAGCTTTTCAGGAACGGGTCGATTTGGGTAAGAACTGTAATGCCCAGCTAAGGAGTTGAGAGCTGTTCGCATTGTTGTAAAGGAGCTAAGGACAGAAATAGAGTTAGCCCGCTGGTAGCGGGCTGAAAAGTCATTAATTTTTTGACGTGCTTCTGCTTGAACTGCTGCTTTATCTGGTGAATCACCTGATAAATCTAGGGCTTGTCTCATGGTACTGATTACAGCTAAGGTATCTTGGCGATAATCACCAGTTAAACTATCAGGACTGCCAGAACAGCCTATTAAGCCGATAGATACAACTAAAACTAGGGCAAGCAGACGCGACCAATAGCGCTTCATATGCATTTAGTAAAACAATACGTAAATCAAGGACTATCCTATCCTGGAATGGTATCTTGGGGATCGCTTGAGTGCTGAGTGAAGAAAAACAAGAGTCAAAAGAAGTGTTTTCACCTTTTCTCGATTCTTTGATAGAGAGTATCTCGTTGGTGGTAAGGTCGTCCTAGGGATGCGATCGCATTTTGCAAGGTTTCTACTTCCATACAAGTACCGCCCACAGCACCTGCCATTGTGGTAATATGTTCTTCCATCAATGTGCCACCAATATCGTTACAACCCCAAACTAAGGCTTCTATCGCCCCAGCTAATCCCAGTTTGACCCAACTCGGTTGATGGTTAGGTATCCAATTTCCCAAGAAAATCCGCGCCACAGCCCCCAGTAGCAACACATCAGCTAATACTGGTTGATCGCGGCCCACACGACGACGTAAGGATTTGGGCGCTTCTTGTCCCACAAAGGGTAAGACAATAAACTCAGTAATCCTGGCAGGGTATCCCTGATTGATTGCAGTTTGTTGGAGCGATCGCAATTTTTCTAAATGCCCAATTTGTTGTTCTGGCGTTTCAATATGCCCCGACAGCATGGTGCTGGTAGTGTGCAAACCTAATTTGTGAGCCGTACTGACAATTTCTAGCCAAGTGTCGGTGTCAATTTTCTCAGGACACAATATCCGCCGCACTTCATCATCCAACACCTCAGCGGCTGTTCCCGGCATTGAACCCACACCAGCATCCCGCAAAGCAGTAATTACATCCCCATAAGAAAGTCCGTCAAGTCTGGCGATAAATTGCACTTCTTGGGGAGAGAAAGCATGCAAATGTAGCTGGGGAAATTCCTGCTTGATAGTTTCTACCAGCTTCAGGTAATAAGGCAAAGATTTGCCGTTTATTTGGGCTTGTGGATTTAATCCCCCCTGCATACATATCTCTGTCGCCCCCCGCTGCACCCCATCTGTAGCTTTTTCCAGAATTTGCGCCCAATCTAACCAATATGCATCGGCATCACCATCATCCCGGCGGAAAGCACAAAAACTACAGTGTTGCTCACAAATATTAGTAAAGTTAATATTGCGGTTAATTATGTATGTGACAGTGTCACCTGCTTGAGTTTGGCGGAGTTTGTCAGCCGTAGCCCGAATATGAGCGATCGCCTCTGGATCAGTTTGTTTTAACAATACAACTCCCTCTGAGGGCGATAAATCGTATCCTATTAAGGCTCGCTCAAGAATATCATCAACAGTTATAGTAGGCACAGTTCATCAAACACAAATCATTTATCTTATTTTCGCAATAAATTCAACTAATTGGCATCTGATTTTGTATTTCGGCAACAAATCATTTAACTTAAATTTATTCAACTTAGATTATTTTCTTATCTAGTACGACACGGCGGAAATGAAGCCACCATTCAAAATAGACGAAAATCTGACACTGTATTCATTTTTATTTTTTATTTTTTATTACGCCTTGCGGTACTAGTTGCCAAAGTTCTACACTAACAGGCTTTATTTTATATTTTGCATCTTTCTCAATTTCCTTGATTAGTCCATGAGAAGGTGCAACCAAAAACAAATCAAAACCATCAGGAATCGGTAAGAGATTTTTTTTCAGAACAGCAGGAGAAATTACACGGCAAGTATGACAGTAAGGCTTTAACTGTAGCTGCACGTGGGAATTGATTTGATGGCTCAAGCCTAATATCATCCCCATACTTCCGTCACTGATCAAAAGCGGTCTATTAGCTCTATTAATAAACTCAGCAGCATAGAAATTAACATCGCTATGGCTCTTAGTCCACCAATAATTAGCTTGAGAACTAATCACACCAGAATAGACTGCGCCAGAGAACAGTAGACATAAAATAATTTGCCATAGTTTCTGTTGGCGTGAGATAGTTGTAATTCCAGTAGCTAGAAGATAAGCAATAGATATTTGAATACCCAAATAACCAGGCGTGAGATATCTTAAAATTATTGTTCTGGCTCCCCCATCTATTAAATCTTTCAACATAATGGGTAGGCAAGTTACTAATATTAATGTCAAAATAAACAACCATGCTTGAATGTAAGTCTTTCGACAAAGGAAATAAAGAGAATACCCTGACAGAATTACCAACAGTGCTACCAGGGTGATCTGAATTATGTATGTCAAGGGATTTTCAAACCCAAAATCTATAACTGCTCTCTCATTATTGGTATCAATAAAAATCCGGCTCAGGTTAAAAGTCCATATTTTAATTAAAGACAATGTAGGCATATTACCCTGTCCACCAACTGTCTTATTGATGTGATTTAAGTTCGTAATAATCACTACAAGCCAGGGAGAAAAAACTGTAAATCCAGCAATGGATGCCAACAGATAATTAATCATCCTCTTGCTGAAGCGAAAACCTTCAATGGTAATTACATAAATTCCATGTGCAACTGTAACTATTGCAGAAGATGGAAAAGTGTAAAGACTAAGGGCTACAGTTGCTGCATATATTCCCCATTTCAGCTTTGTATTGAGGCGTATTGCGTGGAGGAGTGATGCACTTGACAACAAAATTGTTACTGTCCATAAACTATACTCCCTCGCTTCTTGAGCATATAGTACATGAAATGGTGATATACCGATTAATGCAACAGCTATCCATGCTGTCAAGGACGAATCAAATAATTCTCGGCACAACCAATAGATACAAGGCAAAGCTAGCAAGCTAAGTAAAGCAGACAAACTTCTGAATGCTGCCACAGAATTACCAAACCACTGTACCCAGAACCATGTGATTACGTAATATGCTGGTGGATGCTGAGGATCTTCTAATGCCAAGGAGTTAATTGTATCATTTAAACCTTTGTTCAGATTAATATTTTGGTATTTATCTAAATCCTTAACGCTAATTCTATCAACACTAGCAACCCGCTCAACTAATTCAGCTTCTGTATATCCTGAAATTCTTAATGATGTAAAGGCTTCATCATCCCAGTAGGCTTTTTTGTCAATGTTTATAAAACGAAAACTTACGCCTAATACTAAGACAATGACAAGTATAAATCTTAAAATCCTAGAATGTTTGTCCGAAGAAAGCGAGAAACTTATCCTCATTATAGCTTGATAGAATATTTCTGGTAAATATTAATTCATCGTCTTCTAGATAATTCCGGACATAATTATTTTTTTAACGAACCTGATTGAATAGTTATTCAAACACAAGGAATTTTTAAGTAAATGTAAAATTTTGATGAATTAAAAATGAATGCTATAAATGAGTAATTCAAAAGTACTTAAAATAATATTTAGGAAGTATAAAATGTCAGGATAAATGGAACCAAGTGGAGTATTCAGCATGGCAAAATCTACCTGTTTCAGGCTGTGAAAATAGCCTGAAACATCTTTGGCTGAAGACTAAATCAGCACTTCATCTCGTTGCTCAGTATTTAGGTAGCTCTTTTTCCTTTGGTAATTAAGTTGCAGTCCATGTATACTGATATACTACTAAAGGTAGCTTTGTTTCTATCACGTTCGTTTGAATTTGTGTTCGGTATTGTTTTGGCGTATTGAATGAGTCAGCTTAATTTTGAAAAAAATATCAATTTTTCTATGATGAATAAAAGTTTAGTAATCCCGAAGTTTTCCTGGGGCTTCTCACTAGAGTGGCTGCTGCTGAGTGCGATCGCCATCTCAATATTGCTGCGAATTCTCAATCTGGGAAGTCGGGAATTTTGGTATGACGAAGTTTTATCATTACTCCTTTCAACTGGGCAGAAAACTGCTTACAACACTCCTGGGGATACACCAGTAGTCTTGGCAAACTATACATCCTTGTTAAGTTTACCCGTTGAGTCAGGTGTGGGCGAAATAATCCTCACCCTGAAACAGCTAATTCATGGTCTCCTAGGAGGGGAACCTCATCCACCAATATTCTTTTTAAGTCAGCATCTCTGGCTACGTCTTTTTGGTAACAGTGAAATAGCAATGCGGAGTTTGAACACATTATTTAGCATTGCAGCGATATTTAGTGCTTACGGTTTAGGTAAGACTTTTTTAGGACATCGTGGAGGACTATTTTTAGCAGCCTTACTAGGAATTAATCCGTTTTTTTTATTCCACTCTCTCAATCTCCGGATGTATGCCCCTCTAGTTTTGTGGGTAACATTAAGTTCATGGGCACTACTGCATCTGATTGATCAGCGGGATACTCAAATTCCTGACAGTCCCCGCAGTCAGTGGTTATGGAATACCATTCTGATTGTGTCCATCCCTGCTGGATTACTAACTTTTTATTTATATGGCTATTGGGTAATTGTTTTAGCAGTCTTGGTACTTTACCTTGATAGACAGCATTGGTTGCAGCATGGCTGCCGTTTGGGATTTGGAGTTTTGCTGGCTATGCCCTGGATATTATGGGGTACTATCAAACAACTCCGCAATAGCGACTTGAACCGTTTTGGTGCAGGGGCTAAATCTGTACCTGCGTGGTTGAATCACTTGCAGGATGTGACTCGGACTTTGGGTACTGATTTACTTGTGGGAGATTGGGTAACTAGTCTAGAGCCAATTAACGTCACCATAGCTGGTTGTTTGGTCATCTTGTTACTGTTAACCTGTTGTATCAGCCTTTGGCGTCAGGGTGAGCAGAAGAAATTAGGTGTAGCTTTGATATTAGGAATTTTGCCGCTGTTTCTAGCATTGGTAGTAGACATAGCAACTAAAAAATTTACATTGGGGTTTGGCTGGGGACGAACGATGATTATTATTCTCCCTGGCTGTTTATTATTACTAGCTTTATGGGTCGAAAGGGGAGTTTCTAGTCAATTGCGTACACCCATAGCAACAGGTTTATTACTTGTGTATCTCACCATCAGTATTGGTGATTTTAGCTTGCGGCCACGTTCGGTTTTTCATTCAGTTGCCGAATTGATTTTACAAGAAAGAAATCAACCAACTTTAATAGCGATGAATTCCCAAGCTTGGGGTCATGTTATGCGTTTGGCTTATTACATTCCCTCAAAGTCCCCTGTGATGCTGCTAGCCCAAAAACCCGGAGAATTGGCAACTTCTTTAGAAAAAGTCCTGAAGGATGAAGCGGGTAAATATCATCGTGTTATTTGGTTAGATAGCAGCAGTCCTCTGTGGTCTCGTTTGAAAACTGAAGCGGAAATAGAAACCCAAAAACAGAAAGTTAAACAAGTTTTATCAACCCAGTTTCAGCTAAATAGCACTCAGTCTTTATCCGGTACTATGTTTCTTGATAAGTTTACTGCTAGTCTTTACAAAAATGCTTCTTTTAAATGAAATTATTCACATAAAGAAATCAATTTGCGACTTTTTATCTATCTTATTTCCCGATTTTTAATAGCTTTGGTACTTATACGATTATCGTTAATCTATAACGTATTTTAGCAAACTTATGATGAGCCAGCCCATATTACCGCAGGTAGGGAATGGCTTGATAAAGGACAGTATACAGATGAACCTTTTCATCCCCCTTTAGCACGGTTTTTTATAAATCAAATAGGACTGCTATACCTGGTTAATAGTCCATCGATTACTGGATAATTACGGTTATAGTTGTTTTTATTGAATGAACCTTATAGAACCGTCATTTTTTTAGAGGAATTATTAGTTAAATGTAAAATTTAGATGAATTAAAACAAAAATATGATGAATTAAAAGAAAATCCTATGAACTAATAGCTAGCAATTAATTAATATCAGAACAGCTAACAATAATCATAAATTTTAGGAAATGTTGGCTGCTATAGTTCAGGTGACAAAAGCCCTGATCTGTGGGACAAAAGATATTACGCTTGATTAACTGTCAACTTTCATACACTATCTCCTGCAAATTGAAATTTATTTTATGAATGTCAACCCATCAAACTCGCTGTTAACAGTTCCTACTGGGCAATTACAGATTTCGGAATTTACTGCTACTAATGTGGGTGCAGGTAGTAACGTTGTCCATCTATCTCTAGTGATTCCCACTTATAAAGAATGTGACAATATCAAAAATGTTGTTTCTATATTAAGCGGGTTACTGGATGAAGCTATCCCTGGAAACTACGAGTTGATTGTGGTTGATGATGATAGCCCAGACAATACTTGGGAAGTAGCACAATCATTGATGGAAGACTATCCCCAGTTGCGGGTGATGCGACGCCAACAGGAGCGGGGACTGTCTTCGGCGGTCATACGTGGGTGGCAAGCAGCTAGGGGAACTGTGTTAGGTGTGATTGATGGGGATTTGCAGCATCCACCAGAGGTGCTGATGCAATTGTTCGGCAAGGTTGAACAGGGAGCAGATTTGGCAGTAGCCAGCCGTCATGTCGAAGGAGGAGGCGTTAGTAGTTGGAGTATTGTCAGGCGGTTTTTATCCCGTGGTGCTCAGGTGCTGGGATTAATTATTTTACCGGGGGTATTGGGAAGAGTAACTGATCCGATGAGTGGTTATTTTATGGTGCGCCGGAATGCGATCGCCGGGGCAACACTCAATCCAGTAGGTTATAAAATTCTTCTGGAGGTGATCGGGCGGGGAAATGTGGGCAACATTGCCGAAGTGGGCTATGTGTTTTGCGAACGGAAAGAAGGTGAAAGCAAGGTTACATGGAAGCAATATTTAGATTACATTCATCACTTAGTGCGGTTGCGGGTGTCCACAGGGCGGCTGGGTAAAATCAGGCGCAAGATTAATTTTCCCATTGGTCGTTTCGTTCGTTTTGGGTTGGTGGGACTAAGTGGGGTATTTGTGGATATGCTGATGCTTTACTTGCTGAGTGATCCTACAACCCTAGCTTTGCCCCTGACGCGCAGTAAAATCATTGCTGGCGAAATTGCAATTTTCAATAATTTCTTGTGGAATGACGCTTGGACATTTGCTGATGTCAGTATGAGACAGCAGGAAGGACATCAACGCCTGAAGCGCTTTTTGAAATTCAACATTATTTGCCTGGCCGGATTGGTGTTGAATGTACTGGTATTGAATTTAGTGTTCAATTTGCTGATTCCTAACCGCTACATCGCCAACCTAATCGCGATCGCAGTTGCTACCATCTGGAATTTCTGGGTTAACTTAAAACTGAGTTGGCGAGTGACTGACGTGAAATAGTCACAGCTAGGGATTTTATATCTCAAACATTCGTTTACAGTCCAACTCGACTTGTTAATGGCATGGCGATGAGAGTTTCTTTTTGAGGTTTACACCACTTTTGTAGGAAGATAATTTGGTTGCTGAGAGCATACACTAGCTACCAACTCTTGCAAGCAAAACCTCTATCTGACAAAGGATGCATTTATATAATCGGTATGCTAAAGTGCCCCATGCCTGGCCGTGCCTGATGTGGTTTATTCTCGGACTCGGTTTGCGCCTAGCCAACTTAACAGCAAAGCCTCCTTGGACTGATGAATTTTCTACCTTGGTGTTTAGTTTGGGGAATAGTTTTTTGCAAGTACCGCTAGATCAAGCGATCGCACCTGATATCCTCTTGCAACCACTACAACCCCAAGCTGGTGCTACTTTCCAAGACGTCTGGGCACACTTGAGCCACGAAACTAACCATCCCCCACTTTACTTTGTGTTAGCTCACTGGTGGATGCAGTTATTTCCCACTCAAGGAGGTTTAGTTTCGTTGTGGGGGGCGCGATCGCTGGCTGCTATTTTTGGCGCTGCATCTATCCCCGTCATCTATGGCTTAAGCTGGCTGAGTTTTCGCTCCCACAAGGCTAGTCATCTAGCTGCTGCCATGATGGCAGTCTCGCCCTACGGCATATTTCTGGCACAAGAAGCACGCCATTATACCTTGGCCATCTTGTGGGTGATTGCTTCTCTCGCCTGCTTGGTAATTACCACAAGTCACATTCAAAACCGCACACAATTACCCATTTGGGCAGCACTCACCTGGGTGGTAATTAATGCTTTGGGTATAGCAACACATTATTTCTTCACCCTCACCCTCTGCTCGGAAGCGCTGGTTTTGCTTGTTCTGGCTTGGCAACACCGCCCCCCTCTCTCCCCACCTTGGTGGCGCATCTATGCTGTTGCTGTGGGCACTTGTGTGGCGGGTATGGTTTGGATCCCAATATTTTTGCAAAACAGCTATGGTAGCAAATTAACCGAGTGGATACAGCAGCCCCGCGTGGGATTTGCTTGGTTAAGCCCAATTTTTCAAGCGATCGCCGCCTGGATAACGATGCTTTATTTGCTACCAGTTGAAGCCCCACAACTAGCAATTATGATTGCCTCTGGACTGGTAATGCTGATTTTCATGATTTGGGCAGCCCCAATACTGGTTCATGGGTTTAAGATTCAGCTACAGCAGCCAGAAACCCGTTTCACAACTCAGGTGTTTATTGGGCTAGTTGTCGGTGCGATCGCATTATTCTTTATCTTTACCTACTTTCTAGGAATTGACCTAACACGGGGCGCACGTTATAACTTCGTTTACTTTCCCGCAGTCATAGTTTTACTAGGGGCAACTTTGGCAGTTTGTTGGCATTCTCCCCAGGAATTTATCGGCAGATGGGGAATAAATGGGCCAAAAGCCGTGATGTTAATTTTGCTGATGGGATTTCTCAGCGCCGTGACAGTTGTGTGTAATCTTGGCTATCAAAAATACTACCGCCCTGACCTATTTGTGCAACTAATACAGCAAACATCCCAAGTACCAGTACTGATTGCCACCACCCACAAAACTCATGTACACATTGGGGAAATGATGGGTGTAGCCAGGGAGTTTAAAATTAAAAATCCAAAATTTCCCTCTTCCCTGTTTCTTCTCGCCCATCAAGACCAAGATCCCAATACTTCCACTACTAGCCTAGAAAATACTTTAAAGGTATTACCACGACCCTTTGACCTGTGGTTAGTAAATTTTCATGCTCCTGTAGCCGAAGCAGTGAAAAAATGTGCTGCTGACACCCAATCCTTACCAGCAGTCAATGGTTACGAATATAAAATGTATCACTGCGGTGATAGTTAATATGAGAAATTTTCCCAATCCCTAATCCCCAATCCCCAGTCCCTACCTTCTACGATGATTTCAATGCGCCACAATTACGCCCCTCTGTTTTGAGTACTGATGCTCAAGCTATGACGCGCAATATCCTCTCCCAGATGATAGATAAATAGTAGTTACACTTGACAGCTATTCATCTGGGCTTTTGAGTTTTCATATATCGATAAATATCCGCAATATTGCGGGCATCATCAATGCCTCTATGGTGTGTGCCTTTCAATTCCATTCCCAGATGGGTGAGAGCATTTGCCATGCCAAACCCTTTAGATACGCCAAGATATTCTGAAAATTCCTTTTTGATATTTATGTGTTCTGAACCAAAAGGATATGGAACATTATGAAAAGCACAATCTTGCAGAAATTGCGCTTTGTCATAATTACCCCAAGAACAGAAAATATGATGGGGAAATGAATCAATCCATGCTTTAAACGTAGAAATCGCTTCGGCAAATTGAGGCGCATTTGCCACGTCTTTCTGAGATATGCTTGTCAATTCGGTACAAAAATCTGTCAGATGTACATTTCTCACAGGTTGAATAAATTGTTGAAACTCTGAATCAATTTCCCAGGTTTTTCTATTGAGCATCACCGCACCAATTTCGATAATTTCCATTTGATGCCGAGGTATACTACCTTCGTTACAGCAAGTAGCCTCCAGATCGACTATGAGAAAATAATGAGACATTAGTCCTTAGTCCTTAGTCATAAGTTATTCTGCTTATCACTCCATCCCGCCATTTCACAGGGTTTGGTGCCATCTATAATTGACTGCAAATGCTGATTAAAATCGCCTGCTTGTTGACCCAAGGCACTGAAAAAATCATGATCAATTTTGTTGACTATCTTAATTGCCTCTATTGTCAACTCATAACCTTTATTAGTTATGCTTAATGCCTTTGCTCTGGTATCTTTGGCATCAGTTTCTCGTTTAATTAAACATCGTTGTTCCAAAGCACGTAAAACTTTGGAAGTCATCATAATATCTGTCTTAGCGTGAGCAGCTAACCTGGCTTGGGTAACTGTTTCTTCCCCTTGACTTAGCCAAATAATTCCTGCTAGTAAGACAAACTGTACATGAGTCAATCCCAGATGGCTCAGTCCATTATTCATTTTCCTTTGCCAGAAATTAGATACCTGCCAGAGTAAAAATCCTGGGCTATCATCTGGACTCTCAAACTGAAATACTTGGTTGTTCGGCAATGTCAAATTTCACTCTCTTTATTATTTCTCTATTTGGCAACATCAAGCTAGCAACTACATCAAAATCAGGTTTGTGAATTTCCCATAAACCAAATCTCAATATATAGACTCAGTAAAGTTGATTCTCAATAAAATCCAGATGGGGTATTACTGGAAATATAGATGCTTCACAACCATCAAAAAACTGGATCTCGCGCCAGAAAAGAATAAATTTATTACTTATATCATAATCATAGGTTTCCTTGCCGATAACTCTAGCGATTACTGTGAAAGCTTGACATTTTTCCTGGCACCCAAATTTAAGTTTCGGGGGCTAATAAATCACCTATTTATTGACGTTCAGGCATTTAAGCGGTTACTTTTTGCCATGACAGGCTTGCATAAAATCACCTTTGATCTGCTTTTGCACATGATTTTTGGATGCCATCACTATCCAGTATCTAGGATTTTTCATCAGAGTATTCAGATGAAAGTTATGATTATATTAATCGTGATTAATATACTATCCAAGTAAGCGTGGAAACATCTAAATACTTGCTTGACTAATTAGTGAGTATGTGATACTGAATTAGGCTGAAGCAAAAGGTTTGATCCAGCCAATTTGCAAGGCGGTATCGAGAGTGATCTGCACCAAAGCAGCAGCGGCTCCGCCAACACAAACCAAAATACACTTTCAAGAGCCAGCAGAATTCCAACCAACTTCTATCTGGGTTAATCCCCGCACTAAACCAAAGGCAAAGACTCCACCAGCTTTGAGTTGGGCATTTTTATCTAAGGGGATAATATAGCGGTAGGTGACACCAACCAGTAAGCCAGAGAACCTAGCAATCGCCCCACTCAGCCAAAAGTGTAAATTTAGAGGAGTAATTTGCCAACTGGTAAGTATCGTAAAATACTTTGCTAGCACTAAAGCATTCACAAAACTGGTAATCAGGAAAGCTAAACCGAGAGATAAACCCCCAATTATTAGAGCCTTGAGGGATTCTAAGGGTTCTACCATCAGTTGAATATCTGAATGAAGATTCACAATTGTCCAACACCTCCACCAATGCAGTTGATTCATCAACTGTCCTTTCCCGGTATGATAAATATTAGAGACCTCTTGTAATTATTGAAAATAAAGACTATGGAGATTTTGACACTGGGCTGGGTATCATTGCTAGTTGTATTCACTTGGTCAATTGCAATGGTAGTTTGGGGACGCAACGGACTGTAGAGGAATTGTGGAAAATCCATTCCTGAGTATTTTGGCTTTAGTTGCTGTACTGCTTCTGGTAGCAGTCACTGGAGGTGTTGGTTATTTGACACTGGCAGATTGGCGCGATCGCCGACGTCGAGAAGACGAAGCACGCGAACTCCGACGCAACACTCCCAAGCGGCGATAATTCTCTATGCAGCAAATATAGGGCTATTTTCTGCGACCAAAAATATTTTTTAAGGACACGGTATTGTCGTGTCCTTATATTCTTAGATTTATAAATCTAATCAAACTGCGTTCAACACTTAAATCACTTCCTTTCTGGAAATATATTACCAGCAATATTGTTCGCGTTTTCTACACAAATGAAGTACAAGGATTTACATATACGATTGTCAGAAAGGCAGTTAAATAAATTACGAGCTTATACGGTGCATAAAGAAAAGGCTATTACCAGTCTGATAGAAGGCTGGATTGATAAACGACCGAACACAGAAATTCACAAAAACGACCCTAACCCGATTCCTTCTTAAGCTTGCGGCTTAATTTACTCAGAGTTTGCATCGTTTTTGTCCCGGCATTCATCTCACTCATTACTCCCGCTATTGCGGTGAGTGAGAGGCTTATGCCGGAGTTAGCTAAAATAGAGCTAATACAATCAAGTTCCCAACAAAAATATCAGCCAGATATGACATTTTCCCTGTGTCAGGGTGACCAACAAAAAGCTTTGTCTAGAGTAATTGCTCACATTCGCGAGTCTCTAGATATAGACACCATCTTCAAAATTACAGTCACCGAAGTGCGCCAGCTTCTGAACACTGACAGAGTTGGGGTATTTCGGTTTTATCCTGAGTTGGAATGGGAAGGAGAATTTCTCTATGAGGATGTAGGAACAGAATGGGTTCCAGCATTGGCAACTAAACTGCGCGACCACTGCTTTGCTGCGGAATTTGCCGGACTATATCAACAAGGTCGGATTAAAGCGATCGCTGATATCTATCTTGATAGTGCCAGCGATTGCCACGTCCAAATTCTAGAAAGATTCCAAGTACGTGCCAATATAGCTGCCCCCCTGATGAAAGGTAAAGATTTATGGGGATTGCTATGTATTCATCAATGTAGCGGCCCACGGCAATGGGAAGGATCAGAAATTGAGTTTGTGCAACTAATTGCCGAACATTTGGCAGTTGCCTTGCAGCAAGCAGATTACCTGGAACAGGTAAAACTACAATCGGCACAACTAGCACAAGCAAAAGCCAGAGAAAAAGCAGCGGAATGGCAGAAAATAATAGCCAAAACCATTGAGAAAATTCGTCAGTCTCTAGACTTAGAAAGTATTTTCCGCACCAGCACCGAAGAACTCAGGCATTTGCTAAAAGCTGATCGCGTGGCTATCTATCGCTTCAATCCAGATTGGAGTGGTGAATTCGTGTTTGAATCTCTGTCAGAGGGTTGGGACGCCCTGATGCTAGAGCAGTTACAGCGCCCAGAATTGGGTGAAAACATCAGCGAATGTCGGTTGCAAGACTTAATTGCACCCCCAGTGACTGATACTTACTTACAAGACACAGAGGGTGGTCGCTTCAGTAGAGGTGAAGTATACCGTGTTTGTAATGATATTTACAACACTGGCTTTAGCGACTGCTACATTAAAGTCTTAGAGAGCTATCAGGCCAGAGCTTATGTAATCATTGCCATTCTTCATAATCAAAAGCTCTGGGGCTTGCTAGCCGTTTACCAAAATGCCGGGCCTCGTGATTGGCAAGAAGATGAGGTGTACTTGCTCACACAAGTTGGCAGCCAATTTAGTGTAGCTTTACAGCAAGCTGTATTTTTACAACAAATGCAGACCCAAGCAGCAGAGATCAGCAAAGCTGCGGAAAGGCAAAGAGGACTAGCGAACACAGTAGAAAAAATTCGCCAGTCTCTTGACATTGACACCATTTTTAAAACCACTACTCAAGAAGTTCTGCGGTTATTAGAAGTAGAAAGAGTAGCAATTTATCGCTTCTACCCTGACTGGAGTGGGGAATTTGTTGCTGATTCCATTGTTGATGGTTGGACGCCAATGGTTAAGCCACAGCCAGTTACGGAACGGCTCCTTTTGCAAGGGACGAAAGCAGGTAAATTTGCACGGAATGAAATATTTGTCCCGATTTCTCAAGGCGAAAAATTGTGGGGATTGCTAGTAGCTTATCAAAACTCCCAACCCCGTTATTGGCAAGATGAAGAAATCAACTTGCTGGCCCAAGTTGGCATCCAACTGGGGGTAGCATTACAGCAAGCTGAGTCCTTGAAACAAGTGCAGGTGCAAGCGGAGAAACTGGCTAAAGCTACCGAAAGGGAAAAGGCATTAGCAGCAACGGTGGAGAAAATTCGCCAGTCTCTTGATCTGAATACTATTTTTGCTACCAGTACTCAAGAAGTGCAGCGGCTATTGGAAGTTGATCGAGTGACAATTTATCGCTTCCGCCCTGATTGGAGTGGGGAATTTGTTGCCGAGTCATTAGCCTATGGTTGGACACCGATACGGGAACTTGTGCCTGTAATTGCCGATGATTATCTGCAAAAAACCCAAGGAGGAGACTACGCTAAGGGTAAAATTCTTGTCATTAAAGATACCCACACCAGCAATGATTCTAATCGCCATTTTGCCCTAATTGAGCCAATGGAGGCGAGGGCCTATATGATTGTGCCGATTTTTCAGGGGGAGAAACTCTGGGGATTACTGGCAGCGTATCAAAATACAGAACCCTATGATTGGCAAGAGGATGAAGTAGATTTGCTGGTGCAAATTGGTTCTCAATTGGGGGTAGGACTTCAGCAAGCGGAATTGCTCGAACGAACTCGCCGTCAAAAAGAAGAAATTACCCAGACTCTCAAAGAATTGCAGAAAACTCAAAGCCAGTTAATTCAAAGTGAAAAAATGGCTGGATTAGGGCAGTTAGTTGCTGGGGTAGCCCATGAAATTAACAACCCGATTAGCTTTATTTACGGTAATATCCCCTACGTTACTCAACATACTAAAGATTTGCTAAACTTGCTGCGCCTTTACCAAGAAAACTATCCTCAGCCAACAAGGGAAATTCAACAGCAAGCAGCAGAACTGGATTTAGATTTTATTGCTGATGACTTACCCAAAATCCTCACTTCTATGATGATGGGGGCAGATCGCATCCGTGAATTAGTCTTGTCGTTACGGACTTTTTCTCGACTTGATGAAGCAGAAATGAAGCCTGTTGATTTGCATGAAGGTATTGAAAGCACTCTTTTGATTTTGCAACATTGGCTGCAACCAGAGACTAAATCCCTAGCTATTGAGGTAGTTAAAGAATATGGTGATTTGCCTCTAGTTGAATGCTATGCAGCTCAGATGAATCAGGTGTTTATGAACATTCTGAGTAATGCAATTGATGCTCTGGAAAAATTAGCATCTGCTGGAGAAATAATTGAAAATCCTACAATTTGGATTCGTACAGCAGTCATTGAAGGAAATTATATCCAGATTCGCATTGCTGATAACGGTTGTGGTATTCCGGAGGGGATGGAATCGCGTATTTTTGAACCTTTCTTTACAACTAAGCAACCTGGTCAAGGTACTGGTTTAGGTCTATCAATTAGCTACCAGATTATTGTGGAAAAACATGGCGGTCAAATCAAGTGTGTTTCTCAACCTGGTAACGGTTGTGAGATTTGGATAAAAATTCCGATGAAACGGTAGGTTAAAGTATTTGTTTGGCGCAAATGATGATCTGATGATTTACAATTGTTAGAACTTTTGAAGGAACATCGCCTGATGAAGTTTTGCAAAAAGTTAGCTTGAGGGGATTTAAACATGAAACAATATCTACCTTTTATACTTATTGGCTTTCTGCTATTTGTGGCAGGAGGTGATAAGGTGTTTCCTGGTGCTCTAGGTCAAGCTAGCACTCAAACCCGTACAGCCATGAACAATTTTTTTATGGGTCTGTCTCCCTCTTGGAAACCGAAGACGAAACCCTATGAGCGGACAGAGCAACAACTGCGGGAAGCAGAACAACAAAAATAGCGATTTGGCTTGAAACTGAGCTTGATTATTACTACTCGAATAAAAAGATTAACTTAAATCAGCAATTATCTATCTTTTTATTACAAGAGAAGTGATGCTAAAATCATATATCCATAAAGGAGAAGATTATGAGCAATCAATCTGTTCATACAACCAATAATCTCTACGCACAAGATTATAATTTATGGTTAGAGAAAACTGCTTATTTGTTAAAAAATAAGAATTTCTTAGAGTTGGATTTAGAAATTTTAATTGAAGAAATTGAAAGTATGGGAAGAAGTGATAAAAATGCTTTAAGGAGTAATCTTAGAGTGCTTTTAATGCACCTTCTCAAATACAAATTTCAACCCCAAAACCGATCCAATAGCTGGTTATACACTATCTATGAACATCGTCAAAGATTGCAAGAAGCATTTTTAGATAGTCCTAGCCTAAAAAGCTATTATACGGAAGTTTTTGATATTTGTTACCAACATGCTCGCAAAGAAGCATCTATTGAAACTGGACTTCCTCTGTCTATTTTTCCTCAAGACTATCCTTTTTCTGTTGATGAAACCTTAGACTCTGATTTCTTCCCAAGTTAATCACAATCGGTTTTTTGTTTCGCGCACCAGCGAAGCGTATCCCTTACGGGAGCCGGAGGCTCTAGCACGAAGTGCGTTAGGCGCAAAGGTGCAAAGGAAGAAAAAGAAGGCGCGATAGCGAAGCGCTGCTGCTTTCAGCAGATCGCATTTTTCGGGTGTGTGGCTATATCTTTTTTGTCTCACGCAGAGGCGCAAAGCCGCAGAGAGAGTAAGAAGAGGGCAATGCACGTTGGAAATGATTGCATTTTGGAGGTTTGGGATTTTTAAGAGCGATCGCCAACTCTGATCTTATATACTTGTTATATGTACAGGTAATAAAATGTGCTGTTTCATGTTAGTTAAGTTACATTCAACAGGATGAGACAACAAATGACTATACAGCTACAATTGAAACCAGAAATAGAAGCTCGTATTATTGCCCAAGCTACTAAACAAGGTTTATCAGTAGAAGCTTATCTTGAATCTTTGATTGAAGATAGTTTGACAAATCAGGAGGAACAATCTTTTTCTCAAGTAGCAACTCAGGAGGAGTGGGAAACTGCACTAACAAATTTAATCAATAGTCCTGCTTTTGCTTTAGCACCACCACTTTCAGATGCAGCTATTAGTCGTGATGGTATTTATACCAGAGAAGATGAAATGTTATGAAATATCTGGTAGATACTAATATTTTACTGCGTCTAGTACAAAAAAATAGTCCCATGCACCTTGATACTCAAAGGGCAATTTTAACGCTCAAAAAACAAGGTGATTTCTTATGTATTATCCCACAAAATATAATTGAATTTTGGGCTGTTGCTACAAGACCAATTGAGAAAAATGATTTAGGTTTATCTATCACTCAAGCAGAAGAAGAAAGCGAAAAACTTAAAAAGATATTTATATTGGAATGGGATACACCACTAATTTTTACTGAGTGGGAATCTCTTGTTATTAAATACCAAGTTATGGGAAAACAGGTGCATGATGCACGTTTAGCTGCGGCTATGGTAGCTCATAATATTACACATCTATTAACATTTAATGTTGATGATTTTAAACGGTTTTCGGAAATTATAGCTGTTGAGCCACGTGGTGTTGCAGCGCAGGCTTAATTATATTAGGGTTGTCGTAGCTTACTGTAGGTATCGCTTTTTTTTCACGCACCAGCGAAGCGTTCGCGGAGCGTGCCGGAGGCTCTAGCACGAAGTGCGTTAGGCGCAAAGCCGCAAAGGAAGAAAGAGAAGAGGCGATATCTGTTACTTTTCTCCAATAATATTCATATCCCATACCGTAGAAAACAACAGCTTTAGGTTGATATTTTTTGATTCTCTGACTAATATGATTTATTCGTTTCTCAATACAATAATTTCTATAAGTATCTCTATCAGATAAAAAAGGAATCTTAGAATGTTTACCATATATCCAATTATTAATAGATGGTGATGGTAAAGGCAATAATTCTAATAAACAAGTCTCTTTATCTTCTCTACCTAATTTATTTACTTGATATTGACGAACATCTTCTGTATCAATATTCTCTTTTCCATTAGCACTTAATGTAATACGAATTAATCCCTTCCATGTATTTTGTATTTTTGCATCCCATGCTCCCATATCTTCATGATATTTTGCAACATCGTCTATTTCCTTCTGCCCTCTTGTTGCCCATATATTTATTCTGTCATTAATATCGTTAAAGTCTTCTCCTCCTGCTTCTTCCATACCAATAAACCAATATTTTCCTTTATAATTACCATATCCATAAAATGTATCAATTCTTTTTTGTACAAGCTCATCATTCAAAAAAAATTGACTGTTCATAAATATTTGATATTACGCTTTGGGAGTTTTTTACAATTAATTGCATTCTTTTAATTCTCTTTTATCTTTGCTCCTTTGCGACTTTGCGCGAAACAAACCTCCCAACCTCTCTGCGCTTCTGCGTGAGAAAAAAGTAAGGGTATAGCAACAAACTACACCCCTACAAAAGGCTTAAAGCTGCTTCACTTCAGAAACCAACTTAGCCACCATATCCTTAGCGCTACCAAATAACATCGTCGTTTTATCCTTATAAAACAACTCATTATCTACACCGGCAAAACCGGTACTCATCCCGCGCTTAATTACAATTGTTTGCTTTGCTCGATCAACTTCCAAAATCGGCATCCCATAAATTGGGCTACTAACATCAGTACGCGCCGCAGGATTTACAACATCATTTGCCCCAATTACTAAAGCTACATCTGCTTGTTCAAACTGGGGATTAATATCATCCATGTCGTATAACTGGGTATAAGCTACATTTGCTTCAGCTAGCAATACGTTCATGTGTCCCGGCATTCTTCCCGCTACAGGGTGAATGGCATACTTAACATCAACACCCATCCGTTCTAGTTGATCTGCCAACTCGCGGACGCTATGCTGTGCTTGAGCAACTGCCATCCCGTAACCGGGGACAATTACTACAGAACGAGCATAACCTAACATCATCGCTCCTTCTTCGGGATCGATGCTGCGGACGGTTTGATCGGTTGCGCCACCAGCCGCAGCACCACCACCTGTAGCTGAACCTGAACCGAAAGCGCTGAACAGCACACTGAAGAGGGAGCGGTTCATTGCTTTACACATAATCTCGGTGAGAATTAAGCCGGAAGCTCCCACCAATGCGCCGGCGATGATTAACATATTGTTCATCACCACGAAACCAGCCGCTGCTGCTGCTACACCTGATAAGGAGTTTAACAGGGAAATTACTACGGGCATATCGCCGCCACCAATGGGGATGACGAACATTACACCCAACACCAAGGAAACGGCAACTACGGCGAGGAATACGGGCAGGCTATCTGGTGTGATGAGTAAATAGGCACTTCCCGCCAAATATGTCCCCAGTAGTAAGAGGTTAAATGGTTGCTGGAATGGAAAGGTAATTGGGGAACCGCTGATTAAACCTTGCAATTTGGCGAAGGCTAGAAAACTACCTGTGAAGGTGACACCACCGATTAACACGTCCAATAACATGGAAATGTTGACATCTAGGGGTATGGGTGCTGAAGAATCCAGCAATCTCCAAAATTCAGCTACGGCGACTAGTGCGGATGCTGCACCGCCTAAGCCGTTGAGTAAGCCCACCATTTGGGGCATTTCGGTCATTTGGACTTTGTAAGCGGCGATCGCACCCAGGACTGATCCTATGGCCAAACCTATCAAAATCATCTCGTAATTTAATACGTGCTGATCTAACATTGTGGCAGCGATCGCCAGCAACATCCCCACAGCAGCGACAACGTTACCGTTTCTGGCTGTAGCGGGAGAACCCAGCTTTTTCAAACCGAGAATGAATAAAGATGCAGCGACTAAGTACGTCAGCTGAATGCCAGTTGGTAAAAAGTCGCTCACGCCTTAATCTCCTTTTTCTTGAACATTTGCAACATTCTGTCTGTGACTAAAAAACCACCCACGACGTTGACGGTTGCCAGTACTACGGCAATCAAACCGAGAATTACTGACAAATTCGTCTCTCTAGCGCCAGCAGCCACCATCGCCCCCAGTACCGCAATGCCAGAAATCGCGTTTGAGCCTGACATTAAGGGGGTGTGTAGGGTAGGGGGTATTTTGTTGATGACTTCAAAACCAATGAAAGATGCCAAAACAAATACAAACAATGCAGCAATTAATGCTTCTGTCATGAAATAAAATCTCCTTCGAGTCATTAGTCATTGGTCATTAGTCATTGGCCATTGGGATTGGGGAACAGGTGATTAATTTCCATTAGCGATTACCCATTACCCATTACCCATTACTGATTACCCATTACCCATTAGCGATTACCCATTACCTAACTGCCAAGGCTTGCAGTGCATCCTTGACTCGTTGATTTCTAATTTCGCCGGCGTGGGTAACACAAGCTGCATCAACGATGTCGTCGGCAAGGTTCACCTGTAAGGCTTTGTCTTTAATCAGCAGTTGCATCAGTGATGTGATGTTTTTGGCATACAATTGGCTGGCGTGGACTGGCATCGATGATGGCAGATTGATGGGGCCGATGATTGTCACGCCGTTCCAGACAATATCTTTGCCGGGATCAGTGCAGGCGCAGTTCCCGCCTTGTTCGGCGGCTAAATCTACAATTACTGAACCTGGTTTCATTTGTGCCACCATTTCTTCTGTGACAAGTATTGGTGCTTTTCTGCCAGGGACTTGGGCCGTAGTGATCACAATATCGGAATTTTTGACGTGCTCGGCAACAACTTCTTGGGTGCGTTGTTTGCTAGCTTCGGAGATTTCTTTGGCGTAACCACCAGCGGCGGTTGTTTCTTCTTCAAGTTTGACTTCGACGAATTTCGCCCCTAAGCTTTGGACTTCTTCTTTAACGGCTGGACGGATGTCAAAGGCTTCTACTACGGCTCCTAGGCGTCTAGCGGTGGCGATCGCTTGCAATCCTGCCACACCTGCTCCCATGATAAATACTTTCGCTGGGGCGATGGTGCCGGCGGCTGTGGTTAACATTGGGAAATATTTTGGTAATGCCGCAGCAGCAATCAATACTGCTTTATAGCCTGCTAGTGAAGCTTGGGAGGACAAAGCATCCATACTTTGCGCCCTCGTGCTGCGGGGAATCAATTCCATCCCCAAGGCTGTGACTTTACGATTTGCCAGTTGCTGGGCTATCACTGGATTACCCAAGGGATTGAGGAAGCTAATTAAGACAGATCCAACTTTCAGCAAATCAATTTCTGACCGTCCATCTTCTCGTTCTTCGGGTGGGCTAACTTTGAGCAGGATATCTGCTTCGCCCCATAATGTGGCAGGATCGCTAATTATTGTGGCTCCTGCGGCTTCATAGTCTGCATCATTAAAAAAGGCTCGCTCTCCCGCACCCTTTTCTACCCATACTTCCAAACCTTGTTTTACCAACCGGGCCACGGTGTCAGGAATCAATGCTACACGACGTTCCCAAACTTCAATTTCTTTAGCAACTGCTATTTTCATGAAATCTCCTGGAGATAAGTACCTAATATCTGCTAACTATGGAATTTTCCCGATGAGGGTTTTCCCGCACTGATAGCCCATAGCCGGGCAGTATCAGCCATGATTTTTTCGCTTTAGATTGAACCTTGAAATTTTGCTTTCCCACTCTGAGTTCTCCCGGCAAAAGCTAACTTTGCCGCTTGCAGACGTCATAATTCCAGATAGTTGCAAACCGGTTTACATACTGCACATCCTATGTTGCTTCCCCAATTTTCCATCTTGGTCTTTAGCTTCTTTTAGGGATTGAAAAAATTTGGTATTACTTTCTGACATAAGTGCAATATTGATCAAATTTCTCCAGCTTGATAATTTCCCAATTAATTTTTTAATGATTGCTGCTTTCGTTCAAGCTATTTTAATCAATTTATCCTAAGTTAAGTGGCGATCGCCAATGGTATAACTCAATTTTTATAACAAAGCCCTTGATTTTATATACACTTATACATATTTGTCAACACTAACAAATCACTACTGTGTTTCTATCTACTGCCCATTTGCTCGCGCCGATGACCTAGAGGGCATCAAGTCCAACAATAATAGGTAAAATTTATTGCATCTTGTGTAGGCGATCGCTCAAGACTCTAAAGATAATGGCACTTTTTGCGAGCATTTCACGTCAATTGTCATGAAGTCAGAGTAAAGTTTAGTTAAGAATACTAACGCTCATTTATTGAGATTACAGACTTACCATACTATCTGCTAGAGGAGTTTAACTATGCGACGTGTACTTTCTACCTTAGCTGTAACTGGCTGTTTATTAACTGCTTTCCCAGTGATGACCTGGGGGCAAACCTTACCTGGATTAACACTGTTTAGCGGCGTCAAAAGCGAAAATCAGTTGCCCTTTCGGTTAGATTTTGGTGGACAAACCAATAGCACGGATCGCTACATCTTAAGAATTCCTGCCCAAAAGATGAAATTGGCAGTTGCCCAATTTGCCGTTACCTACCCAAATTATTACAAAGGAAGTTTTGATACCAAAAATATTGCAGTCAAGGTCAAAGGGAAAAAAGTTCCCCTAGCTGAGGTGAAGTGGAATAAAGAAGGTCGCGTCCTGGAAATATTTCCTCAAGAGCCAGTGCCAGCAGGTAGTAAGGTGGAGTTAGTATTATCTAACGTGCAAAACCCATCCTTCGGTGGAGTTTATTATTTCAATTGCCAGATTCTCTCCCCCGGCGATGTACCCCTACTACGTTACTTGGGCACCTGGATTTTGAGCATTTCTTGATTTGTGGACAGTAGTCAGTTGTTACTCATAACTGGTTGCTAGTAAATTTTTTCCCTAAATCCGGTTTTCTCACCATTAAAGTGATAAAATTACAGATTGTGACTTTTTATAAAAATCGCCTAAGAGGAGAACAGTATGCAGCGCACCCTGGGCGGCACTTGCCGTAAGAGAAAAAGAACATCTGGATTTCGCGCCAGAATGCGGACACCAGACGGGAGAAACGTGATCAGCGCCAGGAGAAGAAAGGGACGCCATCGTCTGAGCGTTTAGGGTATAACCTGCAAAAAGAACAGCTGTGGCCTTGCCCAAAGCAAATCGACTAAAATCCCGAAAAGATTTCCAGGCAGTTTTCCGGGAAGGAATTCGGCGTCAAAGCTCTCATTTCACATTGAGAGCCTTGAAACCACGGCGTTTGAAAGAGCCTTCTTTGGATGCTGCCGCGAAAGCTAATCTTGTCAGTACGCAAATTGGCATTTCCATTAGCACCAAAGTTAGCAAACGAGCAGTAGTCCGCAACAAAATCAAGCGCCAGATTACCGCGGCTTTTTATGAATTGTTGCCCAAATTATCACGAGGATGGCGGCTAGTAGTAGTTGTAAAACCAACGGCAGCAGAATCTAAGTGCGGAAGCCAACAATTTCTGCAAGAATTAGAGCAGTTGTTGGCACAAGCAGAGGTTTTCGATGGGCATTCGTGAAGAAATTTATTATGAAGGTGGGCCCCATATTGGGGATTTAATCATCAATCTGTTAATTGGGCTAACCGTGGTTGGTATACCATTGACAGTTGGGGCAATTGTCAGGGCTTTGTGGCTGCGCTTCCGCATCACTGACCGCCGAATTACTGTGATGGGTGGTTGGATGGGGCGCGATCGCACTGACGTAATTTATTCAGAAATTGTCAAAGTTGTCAAAGTCCCCCGTGGTATTGGCGCTTGGGGCGATATGGCTCTTACCCTGAGAAATGGCAGCTTGCTAGAAATGCGGGCTGTACCCAATTTTCGGGAAGTCTATGACTACATTAGCGAAAGAATTGCTACCAAAAATGCCCAGTCTACTAATATTGCTAAGTAGTCAGCTAGGCTAGTGGACTATGGTGGGAATGAAACGAGCATTCAAAATTAACCAGAAGCTGATGATATAAGATTTTTGAATTTTGTTCGCGGAGCGTGCGGTCGGCTCTATTTTGAATTTTGAATTTCGACTTCCGGTTGTGTGCGGCTATCCGTAGCTAACGCTAGTCGCATACTAATCATGATTTAGATAAATTAGATTCAGTTCAGTTTAAAGTACCTCAGGTTTAATTCAGAATAATGGATTTTGGTATCGGGTTTCTCTCGAACAACGTCATGCTGCCAATCATAGACTTTTTCTATGGTATTGTGCCTAGCTATGGATTGGCGATCGTGGCCTTGACATTGATAGTCCGCTTCGCCCTCTATCCCCTAAGTGCTGGATCAATTCGCAGCATGAGACGGATGAGAGTTGTGCAGCCTCTAATGCAAAAGCGGATGGCAGAAGCCAAAGAGCGGTATAAAGACGATCCGCAAAAGCAGCAGGAGGAAATGGTCAATGTCCAAAAAGAATTTGGCAACCCATTAGCAGGATGTTTGCCACTGCTGTTACAAATGCCAGTGTTATTGGCGTTGTTTGCTACTTTGCGGGGTTCACCTTTTTCTGGTGTAAACTACTCCGTTAATCTGCAAGTCTTTCCCGCTGAACAAATCGAGCGAATTCAACCCCAAGCCTTTGCCACTCCTCCCCAAAACATCTACATTGCTGATGGGGAACACGCTCGTATTACTGCAATCCTTCCTGGAGGCAGCAAATTGGCAGTAGGCGAAAAAACCAAGATTGAATATCAGACTCTTGAAGGCAAACCATTTCAGGTGCTCTTAGCAGAACACCCAGAAAATCAGTTAACTCCTCAGTGGACAATCACCAAAGGAGAAGATCGGGTCAAAATCGATGCTGAGGGCAATATTGAAGCCTTACAGGCAGGAGACGTGACAATTCAAGGCTCAATCCCTGGATTAGCAGCAAATAAAGGATTTCTCTTTATCGATGCTTTAGGTAGGGTGGGTGCAGTTGATCCCGATGGCAAAGTCCACTGGGATATCGTCTCGATGATCGTCTTCTTTGGCATCAGTCTTTACGTTAGCCAATTGCTTTCTGGGCAAAATTCCAGCGGTGGCAACCCGCAGCAAGATACGGTTAACAAAATCACCCCAGTCATCTTTTCTGGGATGTTTCTGTTTTTCCCTCTACCTGCCGGGGTGCTGATGTATATGGTGATTGGTAATATTTTCCAAACCTTGCAAACCTATATTCTCTCCCGCGAACCTCTACCGGAGGAACTACAAAAAATTGTAGAAATCCAGGAAAAGGAAAAAGAAGCAGCAAGCGCAGAACCTAAGACGTTGCCGTTTGAGCCAAAAAGTTCTAAGAAAAAGGCTACAAGCTGATCATGAGCACTAGTACTATGGCGCGAGGTGAGCAGTGGTTAAAAACACTGCTCGAACTCACAAGTATAAATACAGGGGTTAGGGGTAGTTTAGAAACTACCCCATCTTTAAGCAATGATTCTTCAGAAACCGAGAGCTATTGGTTGACGATTGATAGCACCAACTTGACGCTGGCAGAAATCAGGCTGTTAATTGGCGCTGATGGTTCTGTGTTAGATGCGATTCAGTATCTAGCAAATTCGGTTCTCAATTTGAACCAACCAGAGGAGCAGCAAGCCTCTTACACCATTGAGTTGAATGGCTACCGCGTCAAAAGACAAGCGGAAATTCGCGCTTTAGCTGAAACAGCAGTAGAAGAAGTACGCTCTCTTGGTCAAGAAGTGGAAATTAAATCTCTCAGTTCGGCTGAACGGCGGCAAATTCACACTTTTTTGAAGGACTTTCCTGATTTGGAAACCTTTAGTCGTGGTAAAGAGCCAAACCGCCATTTGGTAATTCGTCCAGCGATTGAAGCTAGCTGATTGAGTACAAAATCTCTAAGCGCTAAAATAAAGATGTAGTAACAGCAGAAATGCTGGTCATCAAGATAACTTTTCGTGAGGGTGTCTCACAAATCCTATGGACGCAATTTTTATTCCGCAGCTAACTAAGGCCCCGGAGCGGACAGAGGAAATTCAAGTTCAGGAGTTTCTGCCTGGTTTGGAAACTTTGACACCTGTACGCGGTAGTCTCCGCGTGCGGCATCAAGGTACTTTTTTGGAAGTGTCCGTTCAGGCAGAAACAATTATCACTTGTACTTGCAACCGCTGCTTGCAGCAATACAATCAACGTTTGGCCCTTGATACCCAGGAAATTATCTGGTTGGATGAAACGGCTAATGAAGACCAAGACTTACCTCTAGAGAGAGAAGTGACTGTGGAAGATTTGGTTGAAACTGTCTCACCAGAGGGTTATTTTTATCCCAGCGAGTGGTTGTATGAGCAGATGTGTTTAGCAGTACCTCAAAGGCAATTATGCGATCGCAAATGTCCAGGTATTAAACCTGTTGCTGCTAATACTCCTGAAAAGCCGATTGACCGTCGTTGGGCTTCTTTACAAAACTTAAAAAACCAACTTCCAGAATCCTAAGCCGCTTGATAATTTTGTCAAGAACTCAAGTCAAGAATTTGAGTAATAGCTAGTGAAACTATCACTAAAGAAATTAGACTAGGACTTACGCACCGTAGAAATTTACCCTCTGTTTAGGCTTTTTTGTTGCGTTAGGGAACGCATCCTACCTGTAGTGGCGTGACGCTAAAATAGTGCAATAGATTTTCGGTCTTTGTTCTTGTTCAATCAAGTTTCGAGCATTTTTCTAAAGCAACATTTAAGGCGTGTCACGCCAGTAGGGTGCGTTCCCTAACGCACGAATTTAGTGCGCTACCTGACAAAAGATGATCAAACGCACTCGATTATTCCTTTGATTGAACTAATATCTACTTTATCCAGAAGCGATATCAGCGATAATTAATGAAGAAGCTACATGGTTAGAAACACCTGCCACCATAACTCAAATTCAGGAATATCTCGACAAAATCAAGCAGGAAAAAAGCCATTTGCTTCCAGGTGTCAAAAAAGAAGATGTTTCTGATGATAATTGGTTGTCTAAGATTCATGGGGCGAGTATTCTTGAAAAGGTGTTCCAAGAATTGTGTGAAAATTTATTAGAGTTTAGAAAAACTAAACACTCGTACAAAATTACAAAATGGCTAATTAAAAATCAGCCTGAGTTTTTGTCTAAACTGGCGGAAGAGTTGAAAATATGCTTGAGTAAAGATAAGCCGTGATTTTTAAGCTGATTATATAATCTAAAAGATCCCCGACTTCTTAGAGAAGTCGGGGATCTGAGTTACTTGCTTGATTTTCACAAATAAAATAGGATTGCTATATCTCTCACATCTGTCTGAAATTTTAATCTCAGGCTAATAGCTAAAGTTTACTAAAGTGGACTAAATATATTTATCAGTCCACTTCAGCAATATCTGATTCTAGTTACTAGGGTTAACTTTTTGCACAATAATCATTCCCCGTGAACGATCTGAGGCAGAATCTTTGTCTACACAGGCATCATACATACGCTTTGCAGAGCATTTCCAAAACCGTGTATATCGTTTGGGGTTAGTATCGGCTACCGTAATCTCTTGGGTTGCGGAATCATAATCAGCTAATAAAGAAAAATGTCCACCTTCTAATGCCGAATTGTTGTGAGCAATTTTAGTATTAAAGTTGAGAATATGGATGTCATTTTCATTTAGAACAGCATTTTCAATTTCTTTAGTGAATGCATCAAATGTCATGCTTGACTTATCAAAATGCTCAACTTTTGCAGAGAGTGGTAAGCCTGCGGCCTCAATATATTTAATACAGGTATCATAGGTTTCTGCCAGAGTCATTCCATCATCAAGAACAGAAGCAATTGGCAACTGGGTGACATAGAATAAATCATCAACTGATGTTGGATAACCTAAAGAACTTAAAGCATAAGCGAGGGCGGTTACATTACAACATCTGAGAGGTTGTTGAAACTCTGTCAATTTGATTTTTAGTAAATCTTTGCTGGGCATTTGATTGAATAGATATTAGTCAGTATCACGTATTTAATACCATAAAGCTGTCTATTAAAAAACATCGATTAATATAATGTTACTTAAGTAAGAGAGACTTGTTCAGGAGTCGGTTTTTACCTGCGAAGATTTTTCAAACCTAACTCCAAAAGCTCTTGTACGGCGAAGGCTGTGGTGTATACACAAGTCTCTCTCGATGCAATTTATGGTTGCGATAACACAGGAAACAAAACCTCACCCTGGTGCTGCTATCGCTTTACCTGTCGCTCTCCTTGGTAAGGAGAGGGATTTCTTTCAGGACTCTTTGAGATTTAAAAAAACTTTTGGGTAATCGGATAACTTGTGCGTACACCTTAGCACGGGAAAGGGGAGAGTTTTAGTTGTTAGACACAATACAACCCTTAACAATGAGATAAGAACTAATTACCACTAACAGCTATTTATGAATTTCCGTGAAGAATTTAAACTGCTGCTACGCGCCCGCTACCCTTTGATTTATATTCCTACCTATGAGGAAGAACGGGTAGAAGCTGCAATTCGAGAAGAAGCGACAAACCAAGGTAATCGCCCTGTGTATACTTGGGATTTTGTTGATGGCTACCAGGGAAACCCTAATGACGCGGGGTTTGGAAGGCGTAACCCGTTGCAGGCTTTGGAGTTTATCGAAAAATTACCAGCTTCTGCGCCTGCGGTGCTTATTCTCCGAGATTATCATCGGTTTTTAGATGATGTGGCGATCGCACGCAAACTCCGCAATCTCGCCCGACTCCTGAAGTCGCAACCAAAAAATATCGTCTTACTATCGCCGCGCATCGCTATTCCTGACGATTTAATGGAAGTGCTGACAGTGGTTGAGTTCCCCTTACCCGCAGCGCCAGAAATTAAAACCGAGGTGGAACGGTTATTGCAATCTACAACTAACTCCCTTTCGGGGAAAGTTTTAGATGACTTGGTGCGCTCTTGTCAAGGGCTGTCGATGGAAAGAATCCGCCGGGTTTTAGCGAAGGCGATCGCCACTCACGGAGAATTGCAGCCAGAGGACGTGGATTTAGTTTTGGAAGAAAAACGCCAAACTATCCGCCAAACCCAAATCCTGGACTTTTACCCCGCCACTGAGCAGATTTCTGATATAGGAGGATTAGATAACCTCAAAGACTGGTTAATCCGCCGGGGAGGCTCATTTACAGAACGAGCGCGACAGTACGGATTACCGCACCCCCGTGGTTTAATGTTGGTGGGGATTCAAGGAACTGGTAAATCTTTAACAGCAAAAGCGATCGCCCATCATTGGCATTTACCATTATTACGCCTCGATGTCGGGCGCTTATTCGGTGGTTTAGTCGGTGAATCAGAATCCCGCACCAGGCAAATGATCCAAGTAGCTGAAGCCCTCGCCCCTTGTGTTTTGTGGATTGATGAAATAGATAAAGCCTTTTCAGGATTGGGGAGTAAAGGCGATGCGGGAACAACAAGCCGGGTGTTTGGGACTTTTATTACCTGGTTAGCCGAAAAAAAATCACCGGTGTTTGTTGTCTCCACCGCCAACGATATTCAGGCTTTACCCCCGGAAATGCTCCGCAAAGGGCGATTTGATGAAATTTTCTTTGTGGGTTTACCCAGCCAAGAAGAAAGAAAAGCAATTTTTAACGTTCATTTATCCCGACTGCGCCCCCATAACTTGAAAAGTTATGACATCGATAGGTTAGCTTATGAAACGCCCGACTTTTCAGGAGCCGAGATTGAGCAAACCCTAATAGAAGCCATGCATATTGGGTATAGTCAAAATCGAGATTTTACTACTGACGATATTTTAGAAGCCGCCAGTCAGATTATCCCCTTGGCTCGAACCGCAGTGGAGCAAATTCAAAAACTACAAGAATGGGCTGCCTCTGGGAGAGCTCGTCTAGCTTCAAAAAACAGTCCCTTGAGTGAACGCATTCAACGGCAGTTGCAATAATGACTTAGTCAATTATTATTAGTCAATAGTCAATAGTTAATGATCAATTACTATGGACTATTGACTAATGGTGTAGAGGTTGTAATTATGTTTTCTGGCTTACTAAAATTTATACTAGGGTTTTTCTTAGCGATCGTCGTTTTAATAGGTAGCAGCGCTACAATTGCTCTCTATTTCGTCAATCGCACCGCCATACCCCCCGCCAAACCCATGTTTGCTAATGATAATGCCTCGGTGAAAGTCAAAAACCCAAAAGCGATCAATGTAAAAGCCTCACCCACCCCCAGTACTAGTCCCAGTACTAGTCCCAGCCCGGATTCTAGCCCTAGCCCTAGCCCTATCCCCAGCCCTACAGAATCACCCAAGGAATTACCTCCGGGAGCTTACCTAGGGCGTGTAACCTGGCCTCAAGGCTTAAGATTGCGTACCGAACCAAAGCAGGATGCTGAAAGTGTTGGAGGAGTTAGTGCTAATCAAAAAATTATCGTCTTGGAAGAAAGCGATGATAAACTCTGGCAAAAGATTCGCGCCGAAGGTAGTGAACAAGAAGGTTGGGTGAAATCAGCGAATACTCAACGAGTTGACGAAAAACCACAACAACAATAATTTTTTGGCGAAAGTCAATTTTGTAAGTATGAACTTACAACAGATAAACATAGATAATTTTTCTGTGTTTATCTGTATTTTAAAATAATAAAATAAGATTTTTTTACAGGAGTATATAAATTACTGACTACCAACAAATTTTTCCTTTGACATTTAATTATGTCTACCTACTGACGAAGCTTAATTCACAATGAAGGATGAAAAGTTTTTTCTGCCATCTACCATCTGCCATCTGCCATCTGTCTTATTTTCAAGATAGCTACTAACCCTCTGGGATTTGCTTTTTTTTAGTAGTGTTGTGGCATCTTCAGCTAATACAGGGCGACTAAAAAAATAGCCTTGCATGAATTCACATTTAAGAATTCGCAATAAATTGCGTTGTTCTTCGGTTTCGACTCCTTCGACAACAACTTTCAAATTAAGTGCATTAGCTAAAGAAATTATCGCTGTTGTGATGGCAGCATCATTAGAGTTACTAGTCAGATTACACACAAACGATTTATCAATTTTTAAGGCATGAACAGGAAAATTTTTCAGATAACTGAGAGAAGAATATCCTGTACCAAAATCATCTAGGGAAATTGAAACCCCCATATTACCTAGATCGTTCAAAATTTTTCTGGTAAAGTCAACATCTTGCATAGCAATAGTTTCGGTAATTTCTAAATCCAAATACTGGGGGTTCAATTTGGTTTCTGATAATACCTGCTTCACCAGTCCGACTAAGTTAGGTTGGCCAAATTGTCGTGCAGAGAGATTAACTGCCACTGATAAGGATGGTAAATCAAGAGCATCTTGCCAAGCTTTATTTTGTGTACAGGCAGTTCTTAAAACCCATTCACCAATGGGTATAATCAGTCCATTGTCTTCAGCAAGTGGGATAAATTTTCCCGGAGGAATTAAACCTAATTCTGGATGTTGCCAACGCAGTAGAGCCTCCATTTTGATTATTTCACCCGTGGCTATTTTCAC
Source organism: Cylindrospermum sp. FACHB-282 (assembly GCF_014697195.1). Lineage (GTDB taxonomy): Bacteria > Cyanobacteriota > Cyanobacteriia > Cyanobacteriales > Nostocaceae > Cylindrospermum. Next base: position 70,888 of record NZ_JACJRJ010000028.1, read on the forward strand.
CTGGGGTTGGTAGTAAACTATCAACTCTTCTCGTTCTAAGGCAGAGTACAAGCTGTTTTCTAAAGTTAACAATTTTAAAGCTTGTGAATTTATTTTTGATTGATAAAACTGATAGTTATTCCGTCCCTGGGACTTAACACGATATAACGCCGCATCAGCATTTTTTATCAGGGTTTCTGCATCTTCTCCATGAATGGGATAGATGGCAATGCCAATACTGGGGCTGATATGCAAGTAGTGGTTCTCAATGTAAAATTCTGATTTGAAAGCTGCTAATATTTGCTCTTGGAAATGAATAGCATCCTGAATATTACTAATTTCTGGTAAAAGAAGGGTGAATTCATCACCTCCCCAACGGGCAATAGTATCACCCGCTCGCAGACATTTGCTCAGACGTTGGGCAACATTTTGTAACAATTGATCCCCAATGGCATGACCTAGGGTCTCATTAATGGTTTGGAAGCGGTCTAAATCCAAAAAACACACTGCTAATTTACTGCTGTTCTGACGCGCTTGCACTAAGGATTCAGAAAGCCGCTGATTAAATAATACTCGGTTCGGTAGATCGGTTAACAGGTCATGTAAAGCTTGATGGCGAATTGTGGCTTCTGCTATTTTGTGAGCAGTGACATCCCGAAAACTCCAGACTCTACCGATAATTTTTTGACCGATGCGCTGCGGTTGGGAATATCGCTCAAATACTTTCCCATCTTTAAAGGCGATCGCATCATAAATTTGGATATCAGGTTTAAGGTATGATTCTCTAACTGTGTCCAGATGCTGTCTGGGATTTTTTAGCTGTTTGAGGGCTACTCTCAGAGCTTGTTTGTAGTTTCCTGACTCCAGAAGTAACTCAGGAATGCACCACATCTGGACAAACTTTTGATTAAAACCTGCGATATTGCCTTGAGTATCCACCGCTAAAATACCGTCGGTGGTTGATTCTAGTGTCATCTGTTGCCAAGACAGAGATTTTTCTAGTTCATTTTGGATGCGCTGGCGTTCGGCAGTTTCTCTATGTAATTGTTGAGTTAAACAAAATTGTTCTACTTCCGCTTGAGGTAGGTCGGGAATATGGCGAGCATCTACTTGTATTTTCCGGAATTTTGCCAACAGTAAATTTGAGATACATAACCCAATTAATTTTGCTCCCAAGTAACTGAACAAACCGACCATCAACAACATCATGGTAGTCTTTGCTGTAGTAGATAATGGATTATTTTTCTCTGGGCAGAGTTTTTAATGTTCATGCCAAATTACTATAAATTATTGAGAATCTAGTCCTATATTGGTGATCCTTAATTAATTACATACTATACGATTCTCGGAGGAAATCATCCTTTAGTGATAAATTTCCTAATTTTGCTTTGATTCTGACTATCAATCAATATTAAACCGCTTATTGTAGTATTTGTATAGATAATAAGATAGAAATAATCAATGGATCTTATTACTAAATATACTTTTATGTTGAGATTTTGTAATGTTGACAACAAATATATAACAGATTATTTAAAATAATCAGATTATATAATGTCAAGTTGCTGAAGAGAGTCGAACAAAAAACTACTTATTAGCAAATTTCTCAGCTAATAAATTAAAGTTATGCTTACTGTAAGTCTAGTGTTACTAGAGATTTAAGTCGGTAGAAGCAGGTATTGAAAGTGGAAATTGGGTTCAAATTCCTCAATTTTCTCAAATAAATGGTATCGCAGGTGGGGAGTACTCGACAATTTTCTCTATTTCATTGATGATTATTAATACACTACTACTGATGATTATTAGGGAAATACTAGCTTGTCAAAGTAACTAATAAATCTGAAGACGTAATAAATCTTAACACAATTGTCAAAAAACTCGATTAAGATTTACCCATTGGCAAAAAATGGTAAGTATAGTTATTGGTTTTATTCATTAAAAGTCCTGTAAATTGTGCTGGGCAGCACACTAGGGCTAGGATGTAAAGATAGGCATCAAAAAAGCCTGAAAAGAGAGTAAATTTGTAGGGTGGGTCAGTCCTAGGGATTTTAAAACCGGGTAATGTAAGAGTGAAAACCTTTGAAATAAAGGGTTTTAGCAGTTTTGTTGCACAAAATAATTAAACAGACAAAAGCAATTGTGAACCTTGCTGAGTTTTATTGACTTCAATCCGGGCTTGGAAGGCTTCTTTGAGATGGGGCATGTGGGTGACGGTGAGAATGCAGGCGAAATCGGCAGCGATCGCATTTATGGCGGCAATTAAGCGATCGCATCCTTCGGCATCCTGTGTACCAAACCCTTCATCCACAATCAATAATTGCAAAGCCGCTCCCACTCGCTGGGCCAATAATTTCGCCAAAGCCAAACGGATAGCAAAGTTAATTCTAAAGGCTTCCCCACCAGAGTAAGTTTCATAAGCTCGCGTACCTCTGGTATCAGCAATTAAAATATCCAAAGTGTCTATCAGCTTGGCGTTTTTCTTGCTAGACTTGCCACTGCGCCCAGCTTTCTGCGTCACAAATTGTACGTGCAACTGATTACCACTCAGCCGCGAAAGTAATTTATTTGTCTCGGCTTCCAGTTGGGGTAACACATTTTCAATCATCAATGCTTGGATGCCATTTTTCCCAAAGGCTTGGGACAATTCCTGATAAACACGATATTGCTGCTTGCAATATTGCAATTGCTGCTGCTGTTGCTCATACTCAACTTGCTGGGTTTCTAATTGGTGAGCCAGTTGTTCTAAGCGCCCCAACTTGGCTATTTGCTCATCAAGGTGCCGTCTGCGGGTTGCCAATTGCTGCTCTAAAGCTTGAATTTGGGCAGATGGGTTGTCTGTTTGGGCGAGTTGCTGGATAATACTTTCGATTTGGTTGGCGAGTTGTTGCCGTTCTGCTAATCTGGCAGTTTGAGCAACCGCTAACTCTTGCAATCTTGCCTGGAGTTGGGGATATTGCTGTTGAGCAGACAACATCTGTTGGTAACGCAAATGCCAAGATTGAGCTTCCCGCACAGATTGACGGAGGTGATTGTGCTGCTCGGAACTGTAGCTAATTTCCGCAATTTGACGAGCTAGAGCAGCGATTTGTCTAGCACATTCAGAATCAATTTGCTCTTGCTGAATTCTGGTTTGCAATTGGGCAATATTGGCTTGGAGTTCGGGTTTTCGCGCTGCTAGTGTGGCGCGGCGCTTGGTAGCATCTTTAATTTGCTGAAGCTTAATTTCTGCCCACCGCCAGCGCTCAACTTCGCTGCGGGCAAGGGCGTGGTCTTGTTCATTGTAATTGAGTTGTTGCAGATATTCGTTTAGTTGCCTCAGTTCTGCTTGTTTGTCAGGGGCATAATCACCAGTTTGGAGCGATCGCTCTAAATGTTCTTTTTCAGCAGCGATTTGTTGCAGCTGTTGTTGTACATCGGTTGTCGCTTCTAACTGTGCCGCTAACTGTCCCCGTTGTTCCCGCAAAGCATCATAAGCCGCCAATTGTTGGGATATTTCCCGGTATTCCTGCCGTAGTACCTGAATTTCTCTATCTGACACCGCCATCTGTTCCCGCACTACCCAAAATTGCCCCTGAGTATCCTGGTACTCAAGTTGGGTTTTTTCTATCACCCGGCTCCAGTGATGTTCATCTAGAGGACGTTCACACAAGGGACACAGCGCATTTGGGTTTTGGAGCATTTGCAGTTTTTGCTCTAATTCACCCAGCAGTTTTTCATAATCCCGTTGGTGCGCTTGCAAGCGTTCGATAAAATGACGCCGTTCCTGCCCTTTTTCCTGGACTCTTTGCAGATAAACTCGCTTTTTTTCCAACTCCTCAATCTGCAATCCTACATCCATCACCGCTTGCTGGAGTTGCGGTTGGCGGCGGTGTTGGCGTTGTAGTTGATTTTCTGTAGATTGCAGCTGTTCGAGTCGCGCGGCTAAACCCGCATGAGTGCGATCTAGTTGGCTTTGTAAAGTAGTCCGTTGTTGCAACAAGGGCGTAACTTGCATTTGCAGTTGATCCAAATGCGCTACATGATTACGCGCTGCGGCTAATTGTGCTAAAGCTGCTTCCACATCACCAGATTTGGTAAGAGTTTGCTGAATTTCTTGCTCTTGTTGCTGCAAAGCTTCTAATTGGGCTTGAGTCTGTTGCAGTTGCCTTTCAATGTCGTTAATTTGTTTGGTAAGCTGTTGTTGTTTTAGTTGCCGTAACCCAGTAGCGTGGGTATGTTGTTCAAATTTGGCAGCAAAGGCTTCTTCTTGAGATTGCAGATTTTGGTATTCGGTATATCCAGCTTGAATTTCGGATTGTTGATTTAAAATTGCTTCTAAATCTGCTAGCTGAGTTTTCACCGCTAATTGTTCTTGTTGGAGGCGATCGCAATCTTGGGTAAGATTCTGGAATTGCTGCCTCACAAAACTCAGTTGTTGTTCCCAATTTTGCCGCTGATGCTGCACAACTTGCAAACTTTGTAATTGAATATTATCAAAAGCTTGCACCTCTTGCAACTTATTCAGTTCAGCTTCTAACTCTGTTCTTTGGGCAACAGTAGTCTCCCGTTGTTGTAGCTGAATTTTAATTGCCTCTAAAGAACGCTCTAAATCTTCCACCCGGAATTTGAACTTTTTAGAACTGTCCTTAGCCCGTTCTTCTAATTCATCATACTGATTTAGCTTCAACAACTCCGCTAAAATTTCTTTGCGTTCTGTCGGCCGCTTCAGCATGAATTCATCAGCCCTACCTTGACGTAGGTAGGCAGAATTAATAAAAGTATCGTAATCTAGTTTGATATGTTGTATGATCACATCCTGTGTTGCTCGCACCCCTTTGCCAGTGAGGGAACGAAACCCAGAAGGCGTTTCTATTTGAAATTCCAAAACGCCACTTGCACCCCGCAGACGGGTACGAATAACGCGATATTTTTGTTGGTTATTATGAAAGGTGAAATCAACCCGAACTTCTGTAGCGCCAGAATAGATCACATCATCTTCAGCAGTAGCGCGGCTTTCGCCCCAAATTGCCCAAGTGATTGCCTCCAGAAGAGAAGATTTACCCGCACCATTGGAACCACAAATACAGGCCGTGTGCAAACCGCGAAAATCTAAAGTTGCATCACGGTAACTGAGGAAGTTTTTGAGGATAAGTTGTACTGGGATCATTGAGGCTATAGCGCCACATTTACAATTTTAATAATTAGCAGTACAGATGCACTGCTTTTGTTAGTTTAGCTATCTAGACAGCAGGTTTCTAGTCTTGAATACATCAATTTTACATAAATTAACAACAGAATGGGTTGTTTTTTGGTGTTGGGTAAAACATTTTTACCGACTTCAGAGAAAAAATCGGGAGTAACTGACGTGGATGCGATCGCTAAAATAATCATTAACAGAACTCACAGCCTACCCATCTTCGCAATGAAACTGAATGACTCGATTTATTCATGACCAATTTGCCAAGGACTATCTGGAAGAACTGCTAAAATCTTATGGGAAAGTAGAAGCCCCCAGTCGTGTTGCCGGAGAGGTGCGAGAAATAGATGTCTTATTTTCTCCCTCAATTCCCCAAAACCCTAACTTGCAAACCCTAGGTTTATTGGGAAGATTGGCAGATAACACCGCTATCCTGGAACCATACCGCAACCCGGCCTCAAAAGAAGAAATTTGTGATTGTCTCCTAAAATTATTAGAACTTAGGGGTGCATTACAAAGGGAAGCGAACCGAAATAAAACCGCCATTCAAGAATTAGCAAATCCCAAATTATGGATTCTCACCCCCACAGCATCCACCACGCTGTTAGCGGGATTTGGTGCGACTCAAAAAGCCGACTGGTTGCCCGGAGTACACTTTTTACCTGAGTATTTACGGACAGCTATCGTTGCCATCCATCAATTACCACGCATTCAGGAAACCCTGTGGATAAGAATTCTTGGTAGAGGAACAACACAAAAACAGGCAATTGATGAATTAGAAACGCTACCATCAAACAACCCATTCCGGCGAGCAACGCTAGAATTACTGTATAACTTGCAGAAAAGCTTAGTAATCTCTCAAACTCCAGAAGCAGATGACAAGGTGCTAATTATGCGACTTACACCATATTATCAACAAGACCGAGAACAAGCCATACAAGAAGGAAGACAGAAAGGAATACAGGAAGGAATACAGGAAGGAAGACAAGAAGGAAGACAGGAAGCACAAAGACAACTTGTAGAAAATTTACTCCGAGTTCGTTTTGGTTCATTGGATGCACAACTATCAGCAATTATTGAACCGTTATTAGCGCTACCAGCAGAAGAGTTTACCCCCTTACTAGTGAATTTATCGCGGGAAGAGTTAATTAATCGGTTTAGCAGATAATTTGGTAAGTTGTCTTAGTTACCAGAAATGCGAATGATTCAGTAGTTTTGCTGGTAACTAAGGCGATCGCTAAACCCAACCCAGGCATCGCATTTTTTCTCATTTTGGGGAGAATTATCAAAAATAAAAACCCGCGCTGACGGGTTATCACGATTTAGTTTAGAGGTTTTCTTCGTCTTGGGGAACGGGTAGAAGTTGAAAAAGGGTGGTTTTGAATTGCCAATGCAAGTACAGGATAATTACTAAACGCTGGAAAGCGTGATTTTTTTTAAGCTGATACCAAGCTTGATTTAGAACTTTTTTAACTAGCCAAGGTAAAAATATTTTTTTAATTGTCCACAAAAGGGCAGTTTCCATAACCGAGAAGATTTGTATGTGTACCCTTACATGGTCAAAAATAGGTGTCTACAATCCAGCCAGCGTATAAGCTAGAGAATGCCTGACTTCGTGCCTGAGTTGCTTGACTTTAAAAGCAGACACCGGATATACCTAATACAAGGGTAAAAATTTTGTCTAGTGCTATGGCAGGGCGATCGCATCAAGCATCTTCAGAAGGCATCAAAAAAGCAAAACAGGCTTTAGATGAAAATTCCTTAAATCAAGTTTCTCTAGCAGAAGATTTAAAATTCAGCCGCGCTACAGTCAACAATTTCTTTGCAGGTAAGCCAGTTGACCGTAAGTATTTTTCCCAAATTTGTGAAAAGCTGGGTTTTGAGTGGGAAGAGATAGTCACCAAGCCAGCTAACGAACCAGAAACAAATCAAGACAGCAGCATTAATATTGATGGTTTAGTTCAAGATGTACGCGAAACCATAAAACCCCTCATCCAAGAACGCTGCGGTACAATGCGGGTGCTAGATATGACTCAGCCTATCGGCTTGAACGACATCTACACCAACGTCAATATATTGCAGAGAATCACAGGAACGCGACGACTAGGAATTGATGAATTTTTGCAACAGTGTAAAAATGAGGATTTTGACCGCTTTGGACTTGGGATAATTACTGAAAAACGAGTACCTGGACTAGAAGCAGTTAAGAAATATCCCAAGTTGATGATTTTGGGTAAGCCAGGGGCAGGTAAAACTACATTTTTGAAGTATTTAGCGATTCAGTGTATTGGGGGTGATTTTCAGGCTGAACGTGTGCCGATTTTTGTCACTCTCAAAGACTTTGCAGAAGTTGCAAACAAACCAAGCTTACTAAACTTTATTATTCAATTCGTAGGACAGGCGTCTCGCCTGTGATTGGTAATAGATATTAACCCCAGGCAAGATGCCTGCGCTACGAATATTGAAAAATTATTAACTCAAGGTAGAATGCTAATTCTACTTGATGGCTTAGATGAAGTCAGAGAAGAAGATAACACCCGCGTTTTAAAACAAATTCGTGATTTTTCTGACCGTTTTCGAGAAAATCACTTTGTCATCACCTGTCGAATAGCTGCCAAGGAATATACATTTGAGAAATTTACAGAAGTAGAAATTGCTGATTTTGATAATAAACAAATTGCCAATTTTGCAAATAACTGGTTTAAGGAAAAAGCGGTAAAACCAGAAACTTTTATTAAACGCCTCCAAGACAACAAGCGAATCCAAGAACTCGCCGCAAGTCCTCTATTGTTAACGCTGTTGTGTTTAGCATTTGAAGAATCAGGAGATTTTCCAGCAAATCGTTCTGAGTTATATAAAGAAGGACTGGATGCGCTGTTGAAAAAATGGGATGCAAAGCGCGGAATTCAGCGAGAACAGCTTTACAAAAAGTTATCAGTTCAACGCAAAGAAGATTTACTCAGCAAAATTGCCTTGACCACATTTGAGCGGAGTGATTATTTCTTCAAGCAGAAAGTAGCAGAGGAATACATTACAAAATATATTCGCAACTTACCAGATGCCAACACTGACCCCGAAGCCTTACAACTAGACAGTGAAAAAGTTTTGAAATCAATTGAGGCACAACATGGTTTATTAGTAGAACGAGCAAAAGGGATTTACTCATTTTCTCATCTGACATTTCACGAGTATCTGACTGCTAGAGAATTTGTTGTTGTAAAACAGTCATCAGATGAGGCGTTGCAAAGTCTGGTAAATCATATAACTGAGAAACGCTGGTGGGAAGTATTTTTATTAGCTGTTGGAATGTCGCCAAGTGCAGATAATTTGTTGCAGTTGATGAAACAAAAGGTTGATGCATTAATAGCTACTGATAAGAAATTGCAGCAGTTTTTAATGTGGGTAAAGGAGAAATCTATTTCCGTTGAGGTTCCTTACAAGCCACCCGCAGTCATGGCTTTTTACCTCTCCCTGTCCCTCGACCTCTCCCGAAACCGAACCCTCTCCCTCGAACTCTCCCGATCCCTAGACCTAGACATAGACCTAGACATAGACCTAGACATAGACCTAGACATAGACCTAGACCTCTACCTTTCCCTCTACATTTCCCTCCACCTCTCCCGCTCCCCCTCCCTAAACCTCTCCCTAAACCGCTCCCTAAACCTCTTCGGAACCCTCGACCGCTCCCGCTCCCTCGGCCGCTCCCTCTCCCTAGCCCTCTCCCTAAACCTCTTCGGAACCCTCGACCGCTCCCGCTCCCGAACCCTCGACCCAGAATTGAAGAAAGCACTACAACAGCTTAGGGAGCAACTACCAGACACAGAAGATAAAGAAAAATTTAACCAATGGTGGAAAGATAACTCTCAGGTTTGGATCGAGCAATTAAGAAACGTGATGATTAAATATCGCAATATTGGTCACGATTGGCAGTTTACTGAACAGCAGAAAGAATTGCTTCAACAGTATTCTGATGCCAATAAATTGCTTATAGAGTGTCTAAATAGTGATTGTTATGTCAGCATTGAAGTACGACAACATATAGAAAACACCTTACTATTACCCATTGCAGAATTAGAAAATTACAAATTAAAATCCAACCCCTAATATTCCTTCTTGTTCTTCCTTCTTTTTCTTCTCTTCCTTCGCGCTCTTTGCGCCCTTCGCGGTTCGTTTAAAACCCTTCAGGAACAAAACCCGCAACCCCACGTCATATCAACCCCTCACCCCATCAATCAACGCACATTAACAAAACAAAAACTCTGAGGAACGATCGCACATTTTCCCCCGTCATCAAAACACCAACCCCTGTGGAATATGCCTAAAGTCATGTTTCATCAACATCTGAAACTATCTCTGCAAAACCGCGTCATTAAATCCATCACACAAAAAGGGAAACTTGACTATGCATCGCCTACATCCTTGGAAAACTGGAACCCTTGCACTCATGGCAATGACAATTACCACAAGTGCTATTACTCCCTTTGTTATCCTTGCACCTGCTAACGCTCAATACAATATTGGGCAACCCCGCGCAATTACAATTCCCGCCAATGTCACCTTACCTGTCACCTACGAAAAAGAGAAAGTTATTGTTAGTCCTGGGGAAACTGCACCCCTAACCCTGAGAATACCCAACGACATTGTTGACAGAAACAGAACCATCTTAATTCCCGGCGGTACTCAAGTTGTGGGTAGGCTAGAACCTGTCAACCTCAACGGCGGTTATTCCAGCAATGCGAATGATCCAAATAACAAAGGTGTGCGGTTTGTAGCCCAAGAATTAGTATTTGCCTCAGGTCGGAGTCAGGCGATTAATGCCAGTTCTCAGACAATTACCAGAACTGAGAAAATCTCCAAAGGAGCCGATACTGGCGCTATTTTAACAGATGCAGCCATTGGTGCAGGTGCTGCCAGTGCGATCGCACTGCTTACAGGTAACAGAAGAATTGAAATTTTAGAAACTCTTGGCGGTGGGGCTGCCGGTGCTTTAGCAAGTGTGCTGTTGCGGAGAAACGAAGCTAATGTCTTTGTCCTCAGACCCGAACGGGATTTGAAAATCACACTTAATTCTAGTTTGGTAGTATCTCGCAATTAGGGTTTATTCAGTTTGATTTGTGACTTCAAATTATCCTCCAATAGCGATCGCTACTGGCGGGCACTCCGTGCCATCGCTACTGCAATTAACAACTATTGTGTGTGCGTTCGCCTTTGGCGCGGCCTAGCCCTTCGCTGACTGCGATCGCTTTGCGTCATCGCCTGATTTTTGGTACTAAGTAATTAAGTAATACCTTCTTAACTTTATAACCAAAGACCTACATCCACATTACCAGAGACCTATATGCATCAACACAAACGTTCTGGTAAGGTTATATTTATAGGTAAAAGTTTTTACAAGCTACCGAAAATAATCGGAACTTTTTATTTCAGACATTGTCTCAGTAATCAACAGAAAAAAATAATTGTGGTGGGGGTAAATATCATGTTTAATTTAAATCGTTGGCAATCGGGAACGGCTGCACTCATAGCTTTGAGCGTTACATCTGGTACAGTCGCACCTTTTATTATAGCTGCGCCCTCTTTAGCTCAAACAACTTTTACGGATGTTCAATCTAACTACTGGGCATCACAGTTTATTCAAGAATTGTCACAACGGGGTGTAATCGCCGGCTTCCCTGATGGTAGCTTCCGCCCAGAAGAGCCTGTGACACGCGCTCAGTTTGCGGCGATGATCAACAAAGCTTTCCAAAAGCCAGCCCAACGGCAAGCAATCACTTTTAACGATGTACCCAGCAACTACTGGGCAGCCAGTGCGATTCAGCAAGCCTACACCATCGGTTTTTTGGCAGGATATCCAGGCAATAACTTCAGACCTAACGAAGCTATTCCCCGTCAACAGGTTTTGGTTTCCCTCGCTAACGGTCTGCAATATACCGCCAGTACTGACCCGGCAACCATTCTGCAATACTACAATGATGCCTCTAGTATCGCTGACTATGCCCGTAGTCCCATTGCAGCAGCGACTGAGAAGCAAATTGTTGTTAACTATCCCAATGTGAAGTTCTTGAATCCGACTGTCACAGCCTCGCGGGCACAGGTAGCGGCTTTTATCTACCAAGCTTTGGTTAGTTCTAACCAAGCCACAGCCATTAACTCGCCTTATATTGTGGCTATTAACACTACGCCAACACCTACAGCTATAACTATTCCCCAAGGAACTGCTATTCCTGTAAAGTACGACCAAGCTAAAAAAATTCTGGTGACAAAGGATGAAACAGCACCTTTGACACTCACAGTCTCACAAAATGTGGTTACGCAAGACGGCGTTGTGGTGATTCCTGCTGGGAGTCAGGTGATTGGTCAACTCAAACCTGCTAAGGGCGGTTCTCAATTCGTTGCCCAAAAGCTAGTTTTGACCACAGGTCAGGAGTATGATTTGAACGCTAGTTCTGATGTGATTACCAAAACTGAAACTGTCAAGAAGGGTATTAGTACTGGTGCAATCATCCAGAATACCGTTTTTGGGGCTAGCGCCGCGGCGGCGGTATCTGCTGTCACAGGCGATCGCGCTATTGCCACAGAAGAAGTCTTGGGGGGCGCGGGTATTGGTGCGTTAATTGGGGTGTTCTTTGGTAGAAATAGTGTTGACTTAATCGCTATTGAACCTAACACCGATCCAGGGTAAGAGCATCTCAACTAGGCTTGACATAAGGGCTGAGAAGAACCTAATGTAGAGTCAATGAAACAAGAACTGAGAACTCGAATCATATAATCGTTATCCATACCAGTC
>NZ_JACJRJ010000029.1 GCF_014697195.1 Cylindrospermum sp. FACHB-282
CTCGGTCAATCCTGCGGATTGATGTGGTCAAGGGACGTTTCGTTTTTGTCTCGCAATTCCTCTCGTCACCTCCCTTGCGGGTAGGTGAGAGGCTCCTTGCTGTTCAAGCTGAAAGTATTGTTTAGCCCATTCTTTACATAAAGTAATAGACGCCGATGTTGGTATGTCAATAAACACCATTCGTGTTGTTAGTGGATCAACACTTCCAGCGTGTCTTGTGAAATTTACATATGCATCGTCTAGTTTGCTATAAAGGTTTTTGTATTCATTTTTATGGTATGGAGAGCATACTATAAATGTATATGATTTGTGTATTGGGCTAAATTGACAATTTTCAATGTGCAAATTATTGATTATAATATCCCAACAACTATTTTGAATATCTTCAAATGAATCATTAGTTCTATTTTCAACAGAATCAAGCATCGCCGGCAATCTTCTTTTCAAGACTTCCCAGTCAGATTGAGTAGGATAACTTTTCGCAAAGACATAGATTCCAACTGCATTTAATTGGCGTTTAGAAAGGGCTGCTGTAAGTAGAGCCTCAATCATACTACATTGATTATTAAATACTTCTTGGTGGCTAGATGTACCATAGCTTTTAACGGAAACCTGAATTGAAGCATTTCTTGGTAGCAAAACTGTCCCATCATAACCAGGATTGGAAGAGGCGGCAGGTCTTACAGAAACTCCTTCTCCATCAAATAGACTTAGAGCAAGTAGCTCAAATAATGCACCACGTCTATTGTTTTTATCTTCTTGTTTAATTAATTTTACCTGAGCAGATACCCAATGAGGATCAATTGGTTTCAACTTTTTGAGTGCATTCCCTAATAGTAACAACTCACATGTAGAGAGGTAATCCATTCTTTGCCACAATTTTTGAACTGGGTTAGTATACCCTGATCTCAACCATCCTGCATCAAACTCTGATACCAAGACGGCAAGCATTTTATTTAATTCCCTAATAGGAACTTCAGGAATAGGATTTTGTCTACCACCTAAGTAATCCATTGCTTTTATCAATCCTTTTAAAAAAGTTATTTTGCACACTGCGGCTTTTGTACGATCGCACACGGGATAAATTTACAGTTATTTCTCAGCGTTCGGATAAAAATCCAAGTCTAAAATCTCATCGACAGAGAAAGGACAAGCGATCGCAAAATGATCCTCTGATAAACCAGTTTCTACCATTGCCTCTCGTCGCGCTCTTTGATAGGTGGCATTTATCCAATCGGCATCACTTAAAAAACGGCGCAAGCTCGAACTTTCTGCCAACAATTCATCTAAATTTAGTCGCTCACGGGTAATGCTTACTTGCCAACTGTGGCTACGACGTTCGGGTTGATATTTCCACTTCAGCAAATGCAACAACACCAACCGCAACGCACTCTGCAACGCACGCTGTTGACTCTTACCCAAGTCCACCACTTCCGCAATTAAATTTTCTAAATCCACTGCGTCCCAGTGTTGCGATCGCAAAAGCTCTGCTGTCTGCTCTACCCAAGCACAAAAATCTTGCTCATACAAGTTTTGTAACATTTGCAGTTCTATCGTCTTCATGGCGTTCCGGCTATTCCTGGCTTGACTAGATCACGCGGCTCATTGATGTCAATCAAGATGTTGGTGTCAACGGCTTTACTGTCCATTTAAACCTTTGTAGAGACGCTGCATACAACGTCTCTACCTTAACCTCAGCAATAGTTAGGAATTTTCTTTCATCTCCCCTAAGACTGAATCGGGTTATCTCTAGGATTAACCAACCTCAGCAACTTTTGCTTAATTTGCGAATCGAATACTTCCCATTTAATTTTGGCATAGCCAGAATTTTCGTTGCCGCCAGATAAGAAACCCATGGGAATCTCAAAACCGCCGGCACCTGTCCTACCACCACCAAAAAACCGCCCTGTGCTATCTTGCCCAAAAGCTTCTTTAATGAACTCATCGGGGTCTAGAGTGAGTTTGGTGGTTCTCAAAGAACCGATGACTACTTCTAGTTCATCATCTTCATCGTGAACAATGCCGTAAACTACAGCTGTGTGGACGTTTTCTTCGGTGACGAGAAAATCAGCCGCTTGGGGGATGGCGTCTCGGTCGTCGTAGCGTAAGTAACCAACTCCGGCTATAGAAAAGTTATTTTGGACAATGCGGTTTTTGAGCGATCGCTCAATCACATCCATCACCCGTTTGGAACGATTTGCCTGTAAAATGGCGTTTAGCAGTTGAGCATCATAAAATCGGCTGAGATACGCAGCGGCCATAAAGTCTTCCTCTTGCGCTTGCATTAGCCGATTTGTATCCGATCTCAAGCCGTGCATCAAGGCCGTAGCACATTTTACGTGTTGATTGATGCTGCTATCTAATTTCAGGATGCCAGTTTGTAAATACTGGGTAAAAATCGTTGCCGTTGCTCGCACATAAGGACGGACATCAACAAACTCTGATTTGAGTTCTACCTGCAAACTGTGATGGTCAATCACCGCCACCAAGGGAATTCCAGCTTGTTGCACCACAGGCATTAGCTGAGAAGTTGTTCCCTGGTTATCAATTAAGACAAAACCCTGATAAAATGATAAGTCCTTACTTTTCAGGGTTTGCAGTGTCCAGCGCTGGGCAGGTAAATTAGTCAGCTTGACTAAAGCAATATTCTCTTGGTGGCTTAAAGTACCAGCATAAATAATTTCACATTTAATATCGTATTGCTGTGCAATTAGCTGGTAAGCCCAAGCACAAGAGAGGGCATCAGGGTCAGGAAAATCTTGTAGAATTAGCAACTGACGCTCATGTCGATGGCCTAGAAGGGTTTTTTGCAACTCTTCTGACTTCTGATGGGCTAGAGAATTGCCACGTTGAGCTATGTAGATGCCTGGTTCACCTGTCGCTGGCGGTAAGGAGGGACGGGTAAGCGGTAGTTCAATTGGTTCTCTGTCTATTTCAGCATCCTCTGGGCTTGGCTCTGTGGTCAATGACAAACTCTCAAATTGAGTCACGGGAGAATTCAAATACATAGGGAACTCTTTTCTAAGTGTGAGGCTAGTTTTATTTCAATAAGAGATACTTAAACCAGTAAAGTACTGATTTAGCCACACATTACGATCTTCGCAGAAAACTTGAGTCGTGGCACTATATACATCGGTCTATTTTTGATCTATCGCGTCGGGCCTCAATCTGCCACTGCTGACGAGAATATACATAGGGATTGGAAACCAAGACACAAGGCATCTTGTGCTGTATCTGGTAACATAAATCTTGATTTCTCGTCTTCTTCTAATCAGCAGATTTTTATCAAAAGCTAAATAGTTTATCTTGAATATTTATCTGGTTTGGGGTATAATATCGGACTCATATCTTACACTTAGCTTTAAATTACACAGCTTTTTGAAGTTAATACTCCCATATTTGTGGCTAATGAGCAATTAACTCTAATTTTCCCCAAAAAATAGGCAATAAATGTAGCTTTTTCCCAATTCAAAATCTGCCTAGGGCACGCTACGCTTTAGCAGATCACTCCCTTGGTGCTGAGATATTCTGTAAGGGTTGCTCTGGCAAAGGAAGCAAGAGGCACAAAATTTAAAATCACCAACCCACTATAGGCAAATATCCTGGCTGCTAGATGCCAATAAAATCTAGAACAGTTTACTTTCCACCGCCATAAGGTATGATGGGGTGCTGGTATATCACTAGCCTAAATTTTGGCACGATCTTCTATCAGCTTTTGTGGAACAATATCCCTCACAAGCTATAGATGAGCTTTACCCAAAGCTAAGTTTTCCCGAACTGGGCTAAGTTTTTTTTTGGCGAAGGTCAAACAGGAAAATCTAAAGGTGAAGACTCCCCTGCCTTTATAGGGCTGATCTGTGTAATGTCAAAGACCTATTACATATTTTTGCCACTCTTGGTGTAGTCCACTCTTAAGTTGTTTGCTGACCTCAAAATAGAGGCTACTATAAGGCTGGCGAGGAGAATGACGCAAAAACATATGCGCTTCGTGAGGTGTACGGCTCCCTTTTTTGACATTGCAACGGACACAAGCTGTCACAATGTTCTCCCAGGAATCTCCCCCACCACGCGATCGCGGTAGGACGTGATCTAGGGTCAACTCATCTCCTGTGTAACCGCAGTATTGACAAGTATGACCGTCACGATGCAATATATTCCGGCGAGTAAGAGGAATTTCCTTATAGGGAACGCGCACGTAGTAGCGCAACCGGATGACGGTTGGCAATGGAAACTCCGAATAAAGGAATTTACCGTTGTGTTCTATGCGTTCTGCCTTGCCTTTAATCAACAAAACCGCAGCACGTCGCCAGCTAGTTATGTTGAGCGGTTCGTAAGAGGCGTTTAAGACTAAAACCTTCCCCATGAATCTGCGCTCAAGGTATTAGTTTTACATATATTAACACATATATACTCTGCTGGGGAGATGAGAAGAAATGATACTTCCGGAATAATTATTAAAGTAATAAATTCCCCATAATTAGGTGAGAAATTCTTGTAACCCTTGAGCAAGGGGCAACGCTTCCGGGCCTTGATGATGAAAATAGGTGGCTAATACCGCCTGCTACCCCAGGAGTAAAATTAACTAGCAATCAACAACTAAACATAGCAGAGAGGAGATAAGTAGCAATGGTGGGCAAGTCTGCCGTGCTTTTAGTCACCCATCGAGGGTTTAGGCATCTTGTATCAATTCCCGGATGAGCGGTAAACTTCCTGATTAATTTGATATGGCTTTTAGGAGCGCGAATCAATAGATAGTTTGGACGTTTAGCAGTGGTGTGATAGGAGTGAGTCAAATGTTAAGTCGCGAACAAACCTCTGGTGTTGCCGATAATCAGCAGTGCGACACCTACGCCTGGTTCTCCCAACGTGCTTGGGTAGAAATTGATTTAGGGGCGTTGTCGTACAATGTAGAGCAATTGGTAAAGTTTTTATCGCCTAAAACTCAGCTAATGGCAGTGGTAAAAGCTGATGCCTATGGACATGGGGCGGTAACAGTTGCCAAAACCGTATTGGAATCGGGAGCTAGTTGGTTGGGAGTTGCCACAGTGCCAGAGGGGATTCAATTGCGCGAAGGTGGCATTAAAGCGCCGATTTTAATTTTAGGCGCCACCCACACACCAGAGCAAATTCAGGCGATCGCTCATTGGAAACTTCAGCCTACCCTGTGCAGTCCTAAACAAGCTTTGGTATTTTCCAACGTCCTAGAAAGCATTAACGATGCTTCCCCCATTGCCGTACACATCAAATTAGACACGGGAATGTCTAGGTTAGGAACTAACTGGCAGCAAGCAAGTGAGTTTGTGCAATTAGTCCAGCGCTTACCCCATCTTTCCATTGCCAGCATTTATTCCCACTTGGCCACAGCAGACAGCCCCAATCCCACAGGGATGGAAGAACAGCATCAACGATTTGAAGAGGCGATCGCCCAAATCAAAGCCAAGGGAATCCACCCACCCTGCTTACACCTGGCAAACTCAGCCGCTACCCTCACAAATCCCGCATTACACTACGATATAGTGCGCGTGGGTTTAGCCGTTTACGGACTCTACCCCGCCCCCCATTTACAAAACACAATTAAACTTCAACCCGTTTTACAACTAAAAGCACGAGTTACCCAGGTAAAAACCATTGCCCCAGGAACTAGTGTCAGCTATGGTCATCAGTTTACCGCCCCACGGGAAATGCGCCTCGCAGTCGTGGGTATTGGTTACGCCGATGGCGTCCCCCGTCAACTTTCTAATAAAATGCAAGTGTTAATTCGCGGTCAGCGCGTGCCGCAAATTGGGACAATTACAATGGATCAGTTGATGTTGGATGTCAGTTCCATCCCCAATATCCAAGAAGGAGAAATAGTCACCTTACTAGGGCAACAAGGAAGAGAACAAATCTTAGCCGATGACTGGGCAAATCAATTAGACACCATTTCTTGGGAAATTCTCTGCGGGTTCAAGCATCGCTTGCCCCGTGTGGCTGTGATGTAGCTTAGGCATTGACAGAAGTGGGCTGGGTGAATTTAAGCCCACTTTTAGTTTTACCCGTTTGCCTATTGCCATCAATAATTTGTTATGGTATGATAGTTACCTGATGCGGATATGGCGAAATTGGCAGACGCGCTAGATTTAGGTTCTAGTTCCGAAAGGAGTGAAGGTTCAAGTCCTTTTATCCGCATTTTGAATAATTGCAGCCTCCAGGTTAGCATTAATACTGAAAGCAAAATTTTCTAGGTGGAATTTACCTATATTCAAGGATTTTGCTTTTAGTAGTTTAAGTGAAGTCCGCCAGATGTATCGCCTATCAAGAACCCTGTTTTACCCTAATTTTAGGGTATCTGCTCAGGAATTCAAAATTGAACTAATTTCGATTTAGCTCCCCGACGTCACGTAAATTTTGTTTGTGAGTGATTCCTCAGTTGACAAATCCATAGACAAGCCTATACATTTGTGGACAAGCATAAAGTCATTGGATAGCAGTTGCACAAGTCAATACAAATATACTGATTTAAGTAGGTTGGCGTAAATAAGTTAAGGTTGGTAGTCAGGGCTTTAGCCCTCTCTATCTCCTGTCGGAGACGCTCCGCGTTGGCGCAGCCTCGCCTTTGGCGATACGAGACGCTACGCGAACAAAGTAGGGCTGAGAACCGCTCACTACAAGCTAATTTCAATATTTTTTACTTAACTTAACATAGTTTGATTTCTTTTCGCCTACTTCCTTAGAATTCCATAGTCTTGCTCTAAATAAGCTTCACAGTTCAATATTCAATATCACCTCAAGCAATTTCTCGGCTTCTGGCTTTTGATTCGCTGCCAACAATAAGTTAGACATTTGACTAAAGGCACAAAAGTTTGTCTGCTGCTGCTTCAATACCCGGATTAAAACTTTTGGCTCTTCAGTGTTTTCCTCATCAGGATAACTGACTAATACAAGATTTGCATAACCATAATTTGGGTTCTGTGATGAAATTATCTAGATTGTTGAGCACAATCAAATAAATATACCCTAACCAAAAATGAGCATTTGCATCTCCCAGGTTCCTAGCTACTAAAGACTGAAAACTAGATGGTGCTTTCTCATAATATGCCTCAAGGTTGGGTTCATTGAAAAAGTATATATACCCAAGTTGTGTCTGCAATAGCACAGGATCAAGCCCGGAGTTTAAAGCTGACAGACAAAAAAATCGGCGGCATCATATTCCTCTGCAATAACCAATTTTTATAATTCAGATTGGTTTAAGTATTATTACTGTAGTTTTTTCCGGGTTAGTCCATTAAAAGTAACCTTATCTAGTGTAACATTTTTGGCTATGCCAAGTTGCGCTTAAAGGTGTCATTCAGAGCAAAGCTAGGCTCAGAATGGCAAATTGTATATCCGACGGCAATTCAATATTACTCCGTTACTCCCTTTCCAGTCTGAGATTACCTATATCATTCTCAATCCTCTCTCTGTGTCCTCTGCGCCTCTGGGGTTAACTAAATAGATAATCTGACAAAAGGGAAAGGAGTAATTCCCCAAAGATGTCTGATAACCTCAAGAAAAGTGTGTAAATTAACAACGATTTACGAGTTAACGAAGATTTAATAATCTTTAAATAAAGCTGCTGCTGTTGAGTTATATCACAAACATAGTCTTCAATGTTAGTACTTTATGTTACAAAAGATCCGATCTCAGATATTTGATTTAAATCATGAAAGTGCTTCTACACAAATCGAGCTTACACATATTAAATTTAGCCCAAGTAAAAGCAAAATGAGTACAACTTCTATAGGTAGCTACAGGTTGTTCCAAAAACTACATCCGCTATCTCTGTTGGCACAACTAACCAGTCGCCGTACTACAGGGTGCTTAAAGATATTTACCGAAAACGTATTTTGGTCAATCTATCTAGAGGAAGGTAAACTAATTTATGCCTCCTACTCAGATAAACTGTTTGAACGGCTTGATAGTCACTTGCGACGCTTAGAGCAGCAAAATCCCACTCTGGACAATGCTACTCGCCTACAGATGCGGTTGATGTTTGAAACCCAGAATGAAAATGAGTTAATACCATATCCAGATTATCAAGCTATATGTTGGTTGGTTACTCAGGAATATATCACAGATGCACAAGCTGCAATTTTGATAGACGACTTAGCGAAAGAAGTGCTGGAGTCATTTCTGTCTTTAAAAGAAGGGAACTATGAATTTAATCCTGATAAATCTTTGGATGAACTACCAAAGTTTTGCCATCTGGATTTGCGGTTATTAGTCGAATACTGTCAAAAGCAGTTAAGAAATCGGCAAAATGTTCAATCATCAGTGCCGGCTGATGGAGGTTCGCGAGTTTTACCCAAGACGAAGCCACCACTAACTCAGCCACAAACCAAAATCCAACTTGGGACTGTTCAGGGAAATAACGAAATTTCTCAACCACCTGTGAGTAACAGTCTATATAAGATTGCTTGTATTGATGATAGTCAAACCGTCTTAAATTCTATCAATCATTTTTTGGATGGAAGCAAATTTTCAGTTGTGATGATTAATGATCCTGTAAAAGCTTTGATGCAAATTTTACGGAGCAACCCAGACTTAATTTTGCTAGATGTGGAAATGCCAAGTTTAGATGGTTATGAATTATGTTCTTTACTGCGGAGGCATCCAGCTTTTAAGCAGACACCCATCATTATGGTGACTGGGAGAACAGGATTTATTGACAAGGCTAAGGCGAAAATTGTCAGATCATCAGGCTATTTAACTAAGCCTTTTTCACAATCAGATTTATTAAAAATGGTGTTTCAACACATCGGTTAATTTTGTCAGTCTGAGTTGAGGAATAGTGAATTAATATTAATAGCCAAATTTAGTCTTTTAGGAGATTTAGTAATGAGCTTAACTTTGCTTGGCACAATTCTAATTGTGGAAGATTCTCCCAGTGAGATGGAACTAATGAGTCATTATCTGAATGAAGGTGGTTATCACGTAATTAAAGCCACTGGTGCAAAAGAAGCTCTAGAAAAAGCGCTTTTAGAAAAGCCTGATGTCATCATTACTGATGTAGTTATGCCAGGAATGAGTGGTTTTGAGTTATGTCGCTCTTTGAAAAAAAATTCAATTACAAAAAAAGTGCCAATTGTAATTTGTAGTTGTAAAAATCAAGCAATTGATCGATTATGGGCGATGAGACAGGGTGCTGATGCTTATATAACTAAACCTTATACTCGCGAACAACTTTTGGGTGCTATTAAATCAGTTGTGATTTGAATATATGACTAATTCAAAAATTACAATTTCTACTCAATCTAGTTCAAATAATCTGGTAAATAGTTATTTGAAGTTTCAGCTAAATCAACAGACTGCTGCTGTTTTATCAGTTAAACATACTCAAGAAGCGATTATTGTTCCTGTTGAGTCTGTGACGGCGATGCCTAATATGCCTGCTTGTATTTTAGGCTTAATGAATTGGCGTAGTCGGATAATTTGGGTAATTGATTTGCCGAGAATACTTAATTTAGAATCTTTAGACAATCGCCTGCGACAGTACAATGTGATCGTTATCCGAGTGGAATCTTTGCTTTTGGGTTTGGTTGTGCGAGAAATTAAAGGTACAACCAAGTTTAAGCCTGATGATGTTTGCTCTCCTGTGGGACAAGTGGCATCTAGCTTGGTTCCTTATTTACGTGGCTGTGTTGTGCAAAAAGAAAAAATTTTGCTGGTATTAGATGCAGAGGCTATTGTGCAATCTTCTATTCTTTACAGTGATTAAAATCGACTAATAAAGGAAAGGATTTTTAGGCTGCTTTTTCACATATTCAGGGGAATTATTTTATGTTTAATAAAACTGACATTGCTAAGAGTAGTGATGCTCAAAATCAGAAATCGCGGATTTCATCGGAGAAGTCCACTGATAATATAGTACAAGTACCTTTTCAGACTCCAACTAAAACTGCTGGTAAATTTCCTCTGCATGATGTGGTTAGCCGTTTACAGCAATTAAGCTTGGGTACGAAGGCGACTATTTTGGCGATCGCCTTCGGTACAATACCAGCCTTGGGAATTGGTGCTGTAGCTTATAGCTTTGCCAACAAATCAATTACTCGGCAAATTAGCCAAGATCAAGCAGTGCAAGCCCTCAGCCTAGCTGACAATGTGAACCATTTCATGTTTGAACGGTATGGCGATATTCAAGTACTAGCAAATTTGCTGTTTTTAACAAATCCCAAAGTCAGCGCTAGCACAACTACCGCAGAAAAGCAAGCTGTGCTAGATAGTTTTGTGGCAGCTGATAGAGCCTATAGCAGCGTTGCTGTCTTCGATTTGGAAGGAAAAGTGATTTTCAAATCTACAGGGGAACCCCTGGGTAAAGATAAGGCTCGTAATTCTTTACAAGAGGTTCTCCGCAAAGGCACTGCTGTGATCAGTGAGCCAGAAACCTCAAAAAGTACAGGTGTAGTTAATATTTACATAGCTGCACCTGTCAAAGATGCCTTGACGGGTAAAACTATCGCTGTGGTAAGAGGGCGGTTGCCTGTACAATCAATCGCCGGGGTGATGAACAACTATGTCGCTAATGGCAATGAATACCATTTGCTCGATGCCTCTGGCAAAGTTTTTCTCAGTCCCCGACAAGATTTTTTGGGTAAAGAGGCAAAAGCTGTATATCCCGGTTTAGCTAATTTGCCAACGGCAAACAAGGTTGAGACTTTTAAAGCAGTTCAGCAAATTAATCAAAAGCCAGAACTGGTAAGCTATGTATCATCGAAAACCATAGAAGGACTACCAGCCCTCAACTGGCAGGTACTTTTGTCTACAGATACAGCAATTGTCTATGGGACTCAAAAACAATTGTTGTGGCTGATAGTAACGGGGACAGGATTAACAGCCATGATCGTCGGGGCGATGGCGAATTGGTTAGCCAAGGGTGCTCTACAGCCAGTTGTCAAGGCAACTGCGGCCTTAACAAAACTCCGTCAAGGTGAACTCAATACTCATTTGGAAATAGGAGGAAAAGATGAATTAGGGCAATTGAGCGATAATATTAACCAAATGGCCGCGAAATTAGAAAGTTTAGCCAGTGAACAGGGAATAGATACTCAATGGACTAAATTACTTGCAGATATTACCTTAGGGCTTCGCAGAAGTATTAAAACTGAAGACATTTATCAAACAGTAGTTAAAGAAGTTCGCCAAGCGTTGAAAACAGACCGAGTCATTATTTATCAACTCAATCCCGATACCAGTGGGGGAATTGTGATCGCCGAATCGGTGGCTGATGCTTGGCCGCAAATGTTTGGCGTCAACATCGATGATCCTGGTTTTAGCGATGGGCTACGCCCCGGTGGAAGCGATTGCTATAGAGAAACTTATCAAGATAGTCGGGTGCAGGCAAACGCCAATATTCATCAAGAGCCAAGCCTGAATAATGCAGATTCTTACAGCCAAATGTTAGAGAAATTTGCCATCAAAGGCAACTTAAGCGCCCCGATTATCATCCAAGGGCAACTAGTGGGTTTATTGATGGCTCATCAATGCGAGAGTCCCCGAATTTGGCAACAACTAGAAATTGACTTATTTAAACAGATAGCAATTCAAGTTGGCTATGCCCAAGAACAAGCTCAGTTGCTAGCAGAGGTAGAACGGGCTAGAGCAATTTTATCTACAGACTCCCTAGCAGAAGGACAACAAAAAGAAATTCTGCACCGGCAACTTTTAGAACTACTCAGTGATGTAGAAAGTGCCGCCAAGGGAGATTTAACAGTCAGGGCTGATGTCACATCAGGGGAAATTGGCACAGTCGCCGATTTCTTCAACTCAATTGTCGAAAGCCTCCGAGATATTGTTACCCAAGTTAAACACGCGGCAATTCAAGTAAATGAGGCGATCGGCTCCAACGAAAGCGCCATCCGCCAGCTAGCCGAGGAAGCACTCACTCAAGCTAACGAAATCAACCGCACCCTAGATGCAGTTGACCAAATGACCAATTCCATGCAAGCCGTAGCAGAAAGCGCCAAGCAAACTGCCGTCATAGCCAACCATGCAGCCGACAACGCTACCAAGAGTGGACAAGCGATGGATCTGACAGTGCAAAATATTTTGTCTTTGCGGGAAACAGTTGGTGAAACTGCCAAAAAAGTCAGGCGGTTGGGAGAATCTTCTCAACAAATTTCCCGCGTGGTGTCTTTGATTAACCAAATTGCCATGCAAACCAACTTGTTAGCGATTAACGCCGGCATTGAAGCGGCCCGTGCCGGAGAAGAAGGGCAAGGTTTTGCTGTAGTTGCTGAAGAAGTAGGCGAACTAGCAGCCCGGAGTGCCGCAGCCACCCAAGAAATTGAAGAAATTGTTGAAAACATCCAACGAGAAACTAGCGAAGTCGTGCAGGCGATGGAAGTGGGAAGCATTCAAGTAGTTGAAGGTACGCGGATTGTCGAAGATGCTAAACAGAGTTTGAGTCAGATTTTGGATGTGTCGCGGCAAATAGACTCTTTAGTACATTCGATTTCCACTGCTACTGCTTCTCAAGTGCAAACATCACAAACAGTCAGCCAATTAATGAAAGATATTGCCGCAGTCTCACAACGCAGCAGCGATTCTTCGCGCCAAGTTTCCCAATCTCTGCAAAAAACTGTGGAGATTTCCCAAGAATTGCAGGAGACAGTCGGGACATTCAAAATCAGTTAAGCCAATCAACCCCAATTCAAAATTCTCTCATAGAGCCGACCGCACCTGTGCTGTCTTCGTAGCACCTGGAGCAAGAGGCACAAAATTCTCTCATTCAGAATTAAAGACCCGACGACGACGAATGACTTCAGGGGCTTGAACAAGGATAAAAAATAATTATGTCACAAGACAAAGAATTGGAAATCCAGATGCAGTTTCTGGAAGAAGCGACTGATTATCTGAATACTTTAGAAGGGGTATTACTCCAACTCGACACAATTAACCGCATCGATTTGGAAAAAATCAATGCCGCACTCCGCGCTGCTCATTCGATCAAAGGTGGTGCAGCGATGATGGGATTTCGGGTGTTGAGTGATTTAGCTCACCGTCTGGAAGATTCGTTTAAAGTCTTAAAAACTCAGAGAAATTCTCTAGAAGTTGATACCCATTTGCAAAGTTTGTTGCTATCTGGCGTTGACTGGCTGCGGCAAATTGTGGAATTGCTTTCAGAAGGGAACGTTTTAGAAGAGGCATGGTTAGGAACTTTTTGTTACCCAATTTTTGATGAACTGCACGAGCGTTTGGGTGATCCCTCCCCAGAAGATGCTGCAACCATGCTCTCATCAGAAGATGGACAAGATATCATCCCCCTGTTGTTTGCCACAGAAGTAGAAGGTTGTTTGCAGCGTCTAGAATCCCTGTTGGCAGATCAGGAAAAATCAGGTTTGCCAGCAGAAATCGCTATTATGGCTGGTGAGTTGGGTGGTTTGGGGGAAATGCTCCAGTTGAGAGCTTTTACCCAGCTGTGTGAGTCAATTAGCCATCATTTAGAAGCAGCAAATAGCGATCGCCTGACAGAAATTGCTCAGTTAGCGTTGCAAGCATGGCGGCGATCGCAAGCTCTGGTACTGACAAATCAACTCGATAGCTTACCTACAGAACTTGACTTTAGCAATTTAGCCAACACCCCAATCAGCTATACCCAAGAACAGATTCTACCCACAGAAATAGTCTCCATTGACGAAACTTGGTCAGTAGAAGAAATAACCCAGATGGCTGAGGAAATTAACGCTGTTGAGTTCCCAGAGTCAAACCCAGGATTTACCCCCGAAGTTTCCCCAACAGAATATAGATTTAGCGATGAAGGTTCTGTGCCTGACTCCCTTTGGGCTGATATCCAAACGAACCAACGCAAAGACGAGCCAATCACTGTTGGCAAAGACCGGGAAAATCATGAAAACACAGTCCGAGTTCCCAGCAAGCAACTAGAGCAAATTAATGATTTATTTGGAGAACTGATCATCCAGCGAAATGGGCTGAACTCACAACTCGAAAAATTACGCAAACTGATTCGCTCTCTCAGCCAACGAGTACAAACACTTGACCGCGAAAATCAGGAATTACATACAGCATACAAGAAAATTACCGCCCCAGCCGTGATCCCCTCCAGTTTATCATCACTAGGAGAGACTGCCGATCACCACCAGACAACAGATGATCAAAGTAGTTTTGCTACCTTAAAAAATAATCCCTATCAAGAATTAAACCTGCTCTCCCAGGAAGTTATAGAAACTATTGTTCAGGTAGAAGAACTGACAACCGATCTTCAACTCAGCGTTGACGATACAGATCAAATTGCCAGAAAACTCAACAAAACATCAAAGCAATTGCAGCGAAAGCTCACCCAAGTGCGGATGCGTCCCTTTTCCGATTTAGTCGAACGCTTTCCGAGAGCCATCCGTGACCTGAATGTAGAGTATGGCAAAAATGTGCAGTTGAAAATTGAAGGTGGTAACACCTTAATTGAACGCAGCATTATGGAAGCTTTGAATGAGCCTTTAATGCACTTGTTACGCAATGCCTTTGATCATGGCATCGAAGATGCTGACCGACGGCGCTACCAAGGCAAGCCAGAACAGGGGTTGATTGAAATTAAAGCCACTCACCACAGTAATCGCGCCATAATTTCTATGCGTGATGATGGTCAGGGCATTTCCCTTGAGAAAATTCGCGCTAGAGCCTTAGCTATGGGGTTAGATGCTTCACTGCTGGCTAGTGCTAGTGAAGAAGAACTATTATCACTAATTTTTGAACCAGGGTTTACCACTTCCGACCAAGTGACAGCATTATCTGGTCGCGGTGTCGGTATGGATGTGGTTCGTAACAACCTCAAACTTGTGCGGGGTGACGTGAATGTTGATACTCAGCCAGGAATCGGCACCACCTTTACACTATCAGTCCCGTTTGCACTTTCAGTGGCACGGGTGCTGCTGGTAGAAAGCCATCGAATGCTGTTGGCATTTTCTACAGATGTGGTTGCGGAAATCTTCTTACTGTCAAATGAGCAGGTTTTCTCAATCGCTGGTAGTGAATTCCTCAAATGGCAAGATACCAGGTTACCGCTAATTCGCCTTGGTCGTTATTTCGAGTTTAATTGCCACCGCTACGATAGCCCAGAACTGGAAACCCCGCCAGCAATTAATGCTAGTAGTGTGTTAATAGTCAAAGGCGATAATCAGCTAGTGGCTGTGCAAGTTGATCGCTGTTGGGGTGAGCAGGAAGTTGCCATCCGCAAAGTTGAGGGAAATATACCTCTGCCTAACGGTTTCAGCAACTGCACAATTCTTGGTGATGGTCGGGTAGTGGCACTAGTGAATACCAACGAGTTACTTTCTTGGATTACTACTAATCAGCGCACACCTAGAAAAAATCCATTGCCTTCAGCTAGGTTACAAACGGCTTTTCTCATACCTCAAAATGATAAACCACCAGTAACCCCAGTCAAACAAAAAGGGACTATTTTGATTGTTGATGATTCAATCAATGTTCGGCGTTACTTAGCGCTAACTCTGGAAAAAGGAGGATATGAAGTAGAACAAGCTAGAGACGGTCAAGATGCCTGGGAAAAACTTCAAAGCGGCTTGAAAGTCCAGGCTGTGATTTGCGATATTGAAATGCCTCGCCTTGATGGTTATAGCTTCTTAGATCGTGTAAAAACAGACATTAATATGAAGAATATCCCAGTAGCTATGCTTACTTCCCGTAGTAGTAATAAACATCGGCAAATGGCCATGCAATTGGGCGCAGGTGCCTACTTTTCTAAACCTTACAATGAGCAAGAATTACTGAGAACAGTAGAAGAATTGATTTTTACCGTATCAGGTACGGCGCCATCTAGTTGAAGAGAGGAAATTGAAAAGTGGTAATGGGGCCTTTATTTGGTGAAGTTTTTCTGCTTCGGGTAGGCCACCTTCCCCATCAGGCGGTTCTTCAACTCCCAATTCGGTTTGGTTTCTCAAATATATCGCTTGTGCAGATGTTGTTAAAATCACCAAAATCAAGAGAGTGCCCCCAACCTTTGAGGCTAAACCTGCCGCTGCCGCGTTCGTCGTCTTTGATACTCACAAACTAATCCCCAATGTATCTAAAAGTTTCTGAAAACTATCTACAGCTAGTAGAGAGATAAAACAGGAAACTAACAGAGGAAAAATTTCCATAATTGCTAGTTCAATTTAAGTTAATCCCTTTCTTCAAAAGCAAGGCCCTTGGTGAGGAACCTAGGGGGTATTAACCCACGTCATCGTCAGGCTGATGGCTAACTTAGAGTTGTAGATAAAAACGGTTTTCGCCCTTGTGCCTTCAACAATGGCAATTTTCTCGCTCTGGCGTTAATTAACAGTAGACATCGACCTCTGGCAAGAGAAGCTAGGGTGGTGGGGGGTAACCCCCGTTGAAAAGTAAGTCCTAGCTATGACCTTAAGGTTTTGATGGTGCGACTGATTGACGAGTTGCCCCGTTCAATGCTTGAGCTAACTGATCTGTCGTTAACGACTGTAAAAGGCTGAGATTAAGAGGCTCCTTACTAATGTATTGACCATAGGATGGCTGCAAGTAAGGGCGATATTCGGGGCGGTTGAGCAGATGGGTTTGTAAGAAAGCCACACTCAACGCTCTGAGATAGGAATAAGCAGGGCCAGGGTTTGGGCCTAGCAAGGCGGATGGCACAGGTAATACACTATTCTCAGGAGTTGGTTCGGCAAGTGCCGTAAAATGGGTGGCGTTTTCAATTAAGACTAGATATTTGTTGGGGTAAGTCAGCCAAGTGAAGGGGAGAATTTGCTCAGGTACTACTGGGGTGACAATATCTTGACTGCCCCCTACCAGCATGACTGGCACTTGAATTTGACTGACGCCCCTTTGAGTGAAGATGGAACTGTTAAAAGGATTAATTGCAATAACTGCCTTGATGCGATCGTCCTTTAGCTGATAATTTATGGGCAGTAAGTCAGTAGCGCTACACTGCAACAAAACCGACAAATTTAAGGATCTATTGGGATTGCAAACTCGGCGGATTTGCTGAAAGTTAATTTTTGCTCCAGCCAAGGTAAGAGCAGTGTAGCCGCCATAAGAATGACCTATCACCCCAACTCGCTGAAAATTGAGTTTTCCTTGGAGACTGGGATCAGATTTCTCCATTTGCTGGAGTCCATCTAGTACATACTTAACATCCATTGGTCGGTTGATTAATTCCTTTGCATCTGGTGGCCCTGCCAAACCCGCGAAGAATTGCTGAAAGCGTTCGGCATTACTACCAGGGTGTTCTAGTACGGCGACAGCAAAACCGTAGGATGCCAGATGTTGAGCCAGGTAAATAAAAGCATAGCGGTCTGAGGCCAGACCATGAGACATGATAATCAGGGGAAAGGGAGGTGAAGCGGCATCTGTTGGGCTTTGGGGGGTTGCTTGGGGCAAATAGAGATCCACCGGCAAACGGCGATCGCGTTTACTATCATTGAGAGTAAAGTTGATTTTCTCAAAACTAAAGGTTCCTGGTAGGCGCAAATCTGGCTTTTGGGAGAAGTCAACAGGTGAATTAGTAGCTTGTGTGTTGGCCTCTTGTTGAATAAAAGTTACAACTGCATCCCTAGTTTTCAGCAATTCTGACAAGTTTTTGACTATCTCTAACCCTTCAGAAAAATTTAGCCGCACTGTATTGCTGGGATACTTACGCAGCACATTCACAACTGTAAAGCCTTGGGGGTCAGCAGCCGCTAAAATGAAAGCGCTACGTAAGGCATAAAAGCCGTTCTGGTGTGAATCAGTCAGCACCAATTCTCCTAAACGTTGCACCACCTTTTCCCCTATAGGTGAATAGGTAAACTGAGACACCAAGGTGGGAGTGACATTAAACCGCTGCTGGAGGAGATCCCGCAGTTGATCGAGTTGTTGGCGAGTGGCGCGTTGAGCATAAAATTCTAATTCATGATTAATTTTGCCTTCTTTGGCAAAGAGTTCTAAAGAGTCAGCAGACAAAGAAAATTCCCCAAAGGGCGGGAAAAAAAAGCTAATACGCTCCGCTCCCAGTCCAGGGGTTGCCGTCAAAAATGTAGATAGCAGCCCTAAACTCAGGTATTTCAGAGTTTTTTTCATACAGCAATTTTCAAATGTGTGGAATACAGTCATTGTAGGAGGACAATATATTGTGCCCCTACGCCTGTGGGCTATAAAATTGAAAGATTGAAAGCAAAAATGGCGTAATTTTGGGGTGAGATTGGGGCGAATTACCCTTGATTGAAGCGATCGCACCGAAGCGCCATAATTAATCTAGAGATCAAAGCGATTATATGTCTTTCCCAAATTGCCCCAGTTGTGTAGTTGTCCTCAACCAACAACAGGAACAAAATATCTCTCACCAACAACAGGAACAAAATATCTCTGGCAACCACAGTAAAAATGCAGAGAAAAATTGCACTGTGGTTGAAAATGGCCGCGTTGTCGTTAAAAAATTGCAAACTTTGACGACTAACTAATCTAAGCTCGACTTTATCCAATCAGTTGCAGCATTTTCCAGTTTATTGATCAAAAACTTTTAGAAATTGTGAAACCAGGTTATTATTGCAAACAAATAGGTTTCTGCAATCAATTTTTAAGGTAATTCTATGAAATTTATGTACTTAAGTACTACAATTGTATCCTTTTTTATATTTTCATTACCTTCTCTAGCAGTTAGTATTTCCTTTACAGGAGATCTCACAGGAGCACCCTTATTTGATTCTCCTAACGAGGGTAATCCACCTACTTCTACTGTTAATATCGGTGAAATATTTCCTTATATCAGTCAACCCTTTTTTGTCAGCAATTCTGGCACGTACAATTTTTTAAGTCAAGTTACTGGACTTACTACTCAACCTTTGAGCCCTGGAGCTACTAATTGGAATAACGTCACCATATTGTATGGTAATAGTTTTGATCCAGAAAATCCCCTCACTAATGCAGTGATTGCCAATGATAATTTTCCTGACACTTTATCATCAGGATTTAATGGTATTAACTTGATTGCTAATACCCAATACTTTTTGGTGACTACTGTATTTAATCCTGATGATGGTTTCGGCACTTTTAATAACACTATTGCTGAAACTGTTTCTACAGGTTCTAATAACATTAATCTTGGCTCGTTGCCGCCTGCTACTGATGTTCCAGAACCAACAACATTCCCAGGTACCTTACTCTTTACATCTGGTATTGCTGTAGCTTTATGGCAAGGTCAGCGCAGGCAATTTCAGATTAAGAGACATCAGAAGAATAGTCTGTAAATTTTGTTTTATACAGAAGTTTGTTTCTCGTAGTCAATAGAAATGATTAGGTAAGGAAAATTTACTGCCACTAATTTATGATGGTTTTGGTCAAATCGAAATATCTGGTGTGGTAAATTTTCATTACCTAATTCCTTAGACCTAATCTCATAATCTTTCCACAGCGGTAGTTCCCCGACAGATTGATTCTGAGCAGTAATCAAGTAAGTACCGCGCTGCAATTTTGACTTACTTTCCTCATGTCCAAGAGATAGTTGCAGTGAGTTGTTTTCAATTTGCGACTGTTTAGATTCTGAACTAGCATTTAGTGAACTCTCCCATTCCAATGATAGCTTTATGCCCTGCAATTGCTCAACTGGAACGAAAAAGTTTGTAGCTGGAGCAATGTTGGTGATTGGCTCTGTTGTATAACACCAAGCACAAACCTTAACTTCTGCTTGAAGTTCGCTCGGTTTATAGTGCAGATGCACTGTCAATGAACGCAAGTTTGAACTATCTGGTAGATATAATCCATGAATCTTCATTCTAGCTCCATGCTGTGCAAAAGCTAAATCTCCAGATGGCAATTCCTGGGCTGAAATCATATTTGCGGCAAAGTGATTATTCTCAACTAAGCTGGGATTTGAATGCCAAAATCCCACTTCAGAGCTAGAATTATCAGCCAGATTTTTGGTAATCTGATTGTTGTAGTTGCTGGCTGCGATTAAACCAGTAGATTTTAGAACTATGGGCAAGATAAAACTGGCTGAGAATGCTGAACCCATCAGCAGAAAATTTCGGCGTTTGGTTGTGCGTCCCCAAATTTGTGGTAAGTAATCGGCATTGATATTTGAAGTCATAGCTAAAATATATCCTTAAAAACAAGACACTTATGCTAAACTAGATTTCACAGGAACTCCACTCCATGATGAAATGAGTTCCTGTGTCTTCAGTTTTCAAAAATCCTAACCGTTCATATAAATGAATTGCAGGATTTAACCTTTCTACCTGGAGATGAACTGGTTTTCTGCTATTCGCAGCTTCAGTTAATAAGTTACGAATCAGTAAAGTTCCAATTCCTTGGTTGCGATAGCAAGGTAGTAAAGCAATATCAGCAAGACAGATATAATTTGCGTTACTGATAATCAAGATATTGCCAATTGGCTGATTGGCTTTGAGAACTATTCTATGTTCTCTATCAGGGAATTTAAATTGGTAAGAATGCTGTTGTGCTTGAAATTGAAATCTCAGAAACTTTTCTTGTTGTTCTAGATTCCAACCCCAATTTTCTAAATGCTCTACCCATCTACTAGCATAAAGCTGGAAGATAAAGGGTTCATCTTCAAGACAAACAAGACGGGAATTTAGAGAAGTGAAATCCACTGTATTTCTCAAGATATACAAGTAAACAAGACTTCTAGCTGATTTAATTCCGTGAAGGATAAATTCCTTCTAGAGCAATAATATAGTTTAAGCCTTGATAGGGTGGCATTGTTTCTGAAGGTGAGGCTGAACCTCCAGCGCTAATTGAGGATGCACTTAAGGCAACTGGTGAACCAGTACCATAGGTAGAAGCCCGTGAATTAGCTAGTAATTTGCCTGTGGGATCTCCCGAAGTAGCGGCACTAACAGTACCATTTAGTTGGTGTGTATGGGCGGGTAATTGTGATGCAGTTAGCCTCTCACTACCAGCTAATTCACCAAGATCGCGGTTAGTCAAACCTGGACCTTGCCCCGTACCAATAGGGAACCGACCTCGTAAGTCTGGTAGTCCAAATGTAGTTTGCCCATTCCCTCCATAGGTAGTTCCGAGAATTGAGAACAAAGCTTGGTTCTGAGAAATGGATAAAATTTGTCCTTGGCACAAAGCCCATCCTTTGGGTGCATAGTTGCCAGCAAACAGAATGATTTGACCTATAAAGGGTTCACTCATAAACGACTCCTTTGTGGATTTAGTACAATCCTAGATTTTTCTCTCTGTAAAAATAATACACTAGCCTGAGTCCAACCGACATTTCGCAGATTGGCGATCGCATTCAGTAATTTCCCCAGTTTCAGCCCCCTTCTCTTGGACGACCACGAGGTTTAGCTTTGGGAATTAGAGGTTCAATTAACTCGAATTGAGCGATTGTCAAGTTACTAGTGGTCTAGCACAACTTTGCTGGGTTTGTAGTCAGCGCTGAAGCGCTCAAGGCAAGGACTAAAGTCCTGACTACGAACTTATTCTAAAGGCAAAACATCGTGAAAGTATTGGTAGTCAACATAGCGATGTCCATCAGGTGTTTGGTGCATAATATCGACAAATTGATGGTTCCACAAAATCTCATCAGCACCGTAGCTATGACGGGCATGAACCACCTGTGAAACCGTTTCATCAATGCCACTAACCGAGGCTATAAGCATAGTATTTGTCTGAATCAGTGACTCTGGTGTCATTCCATAAAGCGGACTAGATTGATCAATAACATGCATCACTGACCAGCTTAGGGTGAAGCTAGGTGTTTGGTTCCTCAGCAGCTTGAGGTCATAAATTCTGCGCATAAACTGCCCTTCTGCCGTTACTTCATCGCGCATCAAATACAGTCGCATCTGTGCCTCCAAAATCATATTCCGGCGCTGGTTAGCAGTGCGAAATGTGAGAGTGGGCATTCCCTCATAAACTGTAATCAGCGTTACACGGCTAAAAATTACCCGGGCTGTTGGTCGGGAAAAACGGGCAAACGCTAGCCCCGTTAACATCGCAATTCCCATCACGCCGATCATCGCTTCAATCGTGACAATAATATTGGCGTAAGTTGTTTTCGGATACATCGCACCATAGCCGATGGATGCCAAAGTTTGCACACTGAAAAAAAAGGCATCTAAAAAAGAACCTGGTCGGGCATTGGCAATACAATCTCCTCCTACCCAGTAAGCCAAGGCAAAAACGGCATTTATAGTCACATAAAAAATACAAATGAGGCAGAGAAAGCCAGACCAAGGAAGAGTCAGCAGCAAATGGTAGGGATCACGCCAGTAGGAATACCATGCACCCATCCCCATAATCTCTAACTGTCCATTGTGGATTTTAATGTGAACTCGTGAGAGGGGACGCACTCGTTGCTTCCTTAAAAGTCTCTTCGGTCGAAATTTCATTGAGAGTAGCCAAAAGAACGGCGAATGGTAGGATGACTAAAGTTGAAAAGTCGTTGTTTTCAGTTCTAGTTACAGTTGCACAGTAAAAACCTAATGGTTATATACCGCTGATGAATCGAAATTTCTGGATTATCGCTTTAATTGCTTTTATTAATTCTCTCAGTTTTACGATTTTAATTCCCATTATCTATCTTTATGGCAAACAATTTGGTCTGGATGATTTCCACACGAGTTTGTTATTTTCCATGTACTCCATAGCTCAGTTTTTTGCTACTCCTGTTATTGGTAAACTCTCTGACCGCTTTGGACGCAAGCCTTTACTGATTATCAGTTTGGCTGGGACTGTAGTTGCTAACTTGATAGCGGGAACAGCGACAACCGCAAGTGTTCTCTTTTTCGGTCGATTCCTCGATGGCATCACCGGTGGAAATGCTTCTGTGGCTCAAGCGGTTATTTCCGATATCACTGATGCGAAAGACCGGGCTCAGGGGTTTGGGACTTATGGTGCAGCAATGGGTTTAGGCTTCGTACTAGGGCCCGTCACAAGTTTGCTGGCACAGCAGATTTCTTTGGGTACTGCATTTTTAGTTTCAGGTGCAGTTGCACTTTTAGGATTGTTAATTACAATTTTGTACTTACCAGAAACTCTACAAAATAGGGCGGAGAAGGCCAAAAATATCTTTGATTTAGGCTTAGAAAACTTAATCACAGGTTTGGTAATGCCGAAAGTAGGTATCCTGATTATTCTGAACTTTTTTATGGGCACTACTTTTACAATGTTCACTTTTGCCTTCCAACCATACTATATTCATGTTTTAAATCAAAATAGTCAGTCTTTAACACTATTGTTTCTCGCGTTTGGCATCATTGCTGTAGTGATGCAGACTTGGGGAGTGGGAATTCTGACTCAAAAAATTAATCTGGTGAATATATTATTTTTAGGTATATTCTTCCGCAGTCTATCATTTATGTTAATGCCAGTTTGGCCCAGTATTACTTATTTTCTGGCAGTCAGCATATTGTTTTCACTGTTTAATTCTCTGGTGCAACCGATGATTAGCACGCTAATTTCTTTGAACGCTAAACCCCAAGATCAAGGAACTGCAATGGGGTTGAATGCATCTTATTTAAGTATTTCCAATGGGATTGGGCCTGTGATTGCGGGAATGATCGTTAGTCAATCAAATCCTCAGACTTATGCCTATCCTTTATATTTAGCGGGATTGCTGACTTTTGGAGTATTGTTTTTAGCGATCGCCACTCGCAAAAGATATACGCCTCAAGCTCAAGTAAGTTAATTCAAAAATCTCAAAATCATCATAAAAAAGTAGGCTGGGTAATGTCCAACCTACAAATAACTTATTTTTTA
This sequence comes from Cylindrospermum sp. FACHB-282, assembly GCF_014697195.1. Taxonomy (GTDB): domain Bacteria; phylum Cyanobacteriota; class Cyanobacteriia; order Cyanobacteriales; family Nostocaceae; genus Cylindrospermum. Next base: position 23,710 of record NZ_JACJRJ010000029.1, read on the forward strand.
ATTTTGAATTGTTTAACTTGCCGGTTTTGGTTTTTGACCTTTAGAACAGCGGTTAAACCATTCCTGATATTTTTGCTGGTGTGACTCATCATCAACATGAATTGTAACTCTCACCTGCTTACATCCATGATTATGTTCTAGGGCGATGGCATTTAAAAGTAAACTAGCAATTTTAGGTGAGCTAAATTCACCACTTACTGTTAAAGCACCGTCAAAACTGGCAATTTCCCATCCATTCCCTTCGGTCAACGCAATACCAGTAATTTCTCCTTGACCTAAATCAATTTCTGCAAGTTGTTGGTGTTTTGGGCTGACTTGTTCTACAATCAATTTCTCACGCCGGACAGGAACTTGTACCATCTTAGTTTCGATTTCTTTGCGAACAACCACCTCACCAACTTTATGTTTACGACTGTCAATAACTAGCCTTTCTTCTAGTAGACGAATAGTATTTTCTTCGGCAATTTCTGATAATGTTTCTGACTCACTTGGGATAATTGCCGTTTGATTAGATTGCTCAGTTGAACTTACTAATAATTGCTGTTCATCTGGCTTTGCTGTTTCTAAATATTCAGGCATATACTCTATTTCTGATTTTTCTAGGTCTATGAAAACAGATTTTTTGGGGTTGTCAATCTTTGTGATTCTCTGGCTCCGCAAGCGGAATAATGGGTGTCTATCGACAACTTGTTGATTGACCTGTTTAGATATCACTAAATTTAGCTGGCGATTAGCATCGACAATTAAATCCTGAACTTTGCCTATTTGCTGATTTTGCCTATCAATCACGGCAAAATTTCTAACTTTGTCTTTCAAGCTTTTTAGCAAGGTACTAATGCGAATTGTCTGGCTTGCTTCTCCAATTTTATTTGCCATTTTTTTGGCTATGGGTATGCAGAATTTATGAAGTAACTTTTGTCAATCTGAGTCTATCTAGATTAATGATATTAATCCTATTACTGATTTACCAAAACAGGTAAGGCTAATTAACAAGCCTCACCTGTACTGTATTCAATTAATCAACATCTGGTAAACATGGTAAATATGCCATGTTTTTCGACTTGGGGATTTTTACAAAAATCTACTAGTTAATTATGTGAGTTAGCGTTGCTCACGTGGAAGACCGGAAGTATCCACATCCAACTCTTCGCGGCGGACGGTTTCTTGAGTTTCAACTGTCTCTTGATCAACGACTTTTGAGACTCTAATTTCTTCACGGACAAAGGCTTCTTTGCGAATTTCAGGTGTTTCTTCGTGGATTTCTACACGAGCAACTTCGCCTTCCTGGAAATTAGCTTCGCGAGAAGAAACAGTTTGACCAGCATCTGTTGGCGTTACACGCTCAATTACAACTCGTTCTCTTTCTACTGGTACTGCAACCCGTGCAGTTTCAGTTTCAACGTGCTTACCGATCGCCACTTCTCCAGTTTTCTGGCGTCGTTTATTGGCAATTAAACGTTCTTCATACAATTTCAGAGTTTGATGATTTTGTTCATTTAACCCGTACAAAGAAGGCTCTTGTTCGTAACTGTAGCGATCGCGATCGTAGGTGGGTGCAGTCGTTGGCTGATAAGTTCTCCCTTCTACCGGTACTGGTGTTTCTACGGCACTTGATGCTTCTACAGGTCGCGTTTGATCTAGCGGATGGCGATATACCCCGCGCACTCGTTCCTCATAGTCATAATCAACCGCTAGGCGTTCATTAAATTCAGGTAAATCTTCTGCTTGCTCCCTCGTCAAGCCAATGGTGTAAATGCGGCCAGCCGGATAATCAACGCGGATACGACCAATTGGTAACAACACTTTCTTACCGAAAATCCAGAAGCCTAAGTCAACGATCAGATAGCGAAAATGACCTTCTTCGTCAACTAAAACATCAGTAACTGTGCCAATTTTTTCGTCTGTGTTTTCTGTGTAAACACTAAGTCCCTTAATGTCTTTACCTTCAAAACTATCCCGGTATTGGGGGTCAAAATCTGCTAATTTGTGAAGTACCATATTATTCTGCCTCAAAGAAAGATTCCCTTACATTTCTCCTATCTCCTAGAATAGGAAATTATTGATGGCTCTTCATCTTTCTCACGACTGAATTCACTCAATAACTAATAATCAAAAGTTAGAGCTATTTTAGATTCACTGCATCTAAAAAATCATCGGCAGTGTAGCTCAATAAAGTTTAGTTAAAGTCTTATACATCAACCTGGGTCGTTGAAGTCAAGCTACCCAAGCTAACATCACTAATATTTTGTTAGGTAAAACCCAAGACAAAACCCAACTACAATTAATTTTTCTAACTGAAGTTTATTACACTATAGCAATCCTATTTGATTTGTGAACAGTTTTTTTTAAACGAACCGCCAAGACGCCCGCGCGCAGCGTTCGCGAAGCGTGCCGTAGGCTCTTGCCCAAAGGGCTGTAGAACGCCAAGGGAAAGAGAATAATCAGAGAGGTTGCAAGTTTCACAAATGATTTAGGATTGCTATATGTCTAGCAAACTATGATTACTTATAGCAATTATGCAGACAGGGAGAAAAATCAACCCTGCCTGTACTATATCTTCAACCAATGTCTTCGCCATCTACTTAAATCGGTTCTTGTTTTCTCACATCAGTTTCATGAAAATGAATATCACCGGCAGTATTGACATCTAACTCTTCTCGACGAATGGTATCTTGTGCTTCTACCATGTCTCGATCTATGACTTTCCTGACTCGGACTTCTTCGCGTACAAACGCTTCTTTATGAATATCAGGCGTTTCTTCATACACTTCTATGCGTGCTACTTCCCCTTCTTCAAACTTAAGTTCCTTGGGATCAACAAATGTTCCTGTTGCTGTAGCAGGAACTCGCTCAATGACAACACGTTCTTTTTGAATAGGTATTCCCACCCGTGCAACTTCCGTTTCAATGTGCTTACTAACTGCAACTTCTCCGGTTTTAACGCGGTGCTTGCTAGCAATTAATCGTTCTTCATACAGTCGGAGAGTTTGATGATATTGTTCATTCAAATCATATAAAGCTGGTTCTTGCTGGTAAGTGTAGGTTTGCCGATCAAAAGTTATATCACTCGTGGGTGAACGAAAGACATAGCGTACCTTTTCTTCATAATTTTCATCAAGGATTGTATCTTGTTGGTACTCAGGCAAATTTTCTAGCTGCTGTCTGCTCAGTTGGTTAATATAAACACGTTTGGCAGGGTAGTTGATGCGAGTAAGACCAATTGGTATTAATATGGTTTTACTAACATTATTTACATTGGCGTTAATTACTAAATATCGAAAACGGCCGTTTTCGTCAACTAGAGCATCAACAACTGAGCCAACTCTTTCATCTCCCTGATTGCATACTAATAAACTTTTAACGTCGTCACCACCAAAGGTTTCCCGGTAGTTGGGGTCAAATTCTTCGAGCTTATGAAGAGACATAGGTTTTAACTTCTTGAGAATATCTTATTCACTAGCTAGCGTAATATTTATTTTCCTTGTTGCCCTCTGGCTGACGACTGAACTAAAGTGAGAGACTGTATAGTCTAGAGAACATACTTTATCAGGCAAATAACAGGAATTATGAGCTAATTTGATTGCCGATTTATATCCTTCTCAAGTTATATATCAACTTTTATTTTTACCAAAAATCAGACTCTGGTAAGATGCTGTCCAAAACAAAAATTTTCAACTTCTTAGGACTTACCCATTGGCAAAAAATGGTAAATATTCATTGAAGCTCCTATAGATTGTGCGTTAGGGAACGCACACTACTAGCGTGACAAGGCTAAAATAGTGCAATAGATTTTCGGTCTTTGTTTTTGTTCAATCAAGTTTCGAGCATTTTTCTAAAGCAACATTTAAGGCGTGTCACGCCACTACGGGTAGGATGGGAAAAGAGACGCATCCAAATCTTAGACTTACCCCTGGGAATTGGTCTTATGAGGTTGATGCTCCCACTAGCTGTCTGATTTGAGATTTCACTGCTTCGACAATGGCATCGGCGTCAATTTTGGCAGCATGGAGCAGTTCTTCTGGGGTGCCTGAAGTGGGCATATCGCGGACTGCTAGTTTAATGAGTCGTAGTTGCGGGCCGTTGTAGGGGGGAGAAGTACTATTACCAGCAAAGGCATCCAGCACTGCTGCGCCTAATCCGCCTTCTATCCAATGGTCTTCAACGACTACTAAATTACCGTTGGTATCTGCTGCGGCTTGATGCAGTGTTTGCACATCAATGGGTTTGACAGAGTAGGCGTCAATGACGCGCACGGCGATGCCTTCGTTATTTAAGCGATCGCTTGCTTTGATGGCTTCATGCAAGGTCACACCAGCAGCAATTACCGTGGCTTGATCTCTCTGGGAACTGCGGATAACTTTGCTGCTACCAATGGGAAATTGTTCTTGGGCATCATAGATCACATTTGTGCTTTCTCTGGTGGTGCGGAGGTAGACAACGCCATCGCGATCGCACATTAATTCCACTAATTTCGCCGTCTGATTAGCATCACTTGGATAGAGTACAGTACTATTCCACACCGCTCGCAAGGCTGCTAAATCCTCCAGTCCCATCTGTGACGGGCCATCCTGACCAATGGAGACCCCTGCATGGGAACCCACTAATTTAATGTTGGCACGAGATATGGCAGCCATCCGCACAAAGTCATAAGCACGAGTTAAGAAAGCGGCGAAGGTGGAGGCGAAGGGTTTGTATTGTCGCACCTGCAACCCTACCGCCGCTGCTACCATTTGCTGTTCGGCAATGTACATTTCAAAGTAGCGCTCAGGATAGACTTCGGCAAAATCTTCGGCGTAAGTGGAATTGCTCACCTCGGCGTCGAGGACAACTACATCGGGACGAGCGGCTCCTAATTCTTTGATGGCGTCACCGTAGGCTCGGCGTGTCGCTACCTTTGTGCCTTTGTTATAGGTGGGAATTTGCAGGGGTTGAGGATGACTGAGGGTCGCCTGTTGCTCTTGTTCGTCGGGTTTATCTACTTGGATAGTAATGTTGCGCTTACCACCTAATTCGGCGATCGCCTGTTGCTCTTCTTTCGGTTTCAGGGCTTTGCCATGCCAACCACCTAAATCTTCTAAAGCCTCCACACCTTTACCTTTCTTCGTCCGGGCGATAATTACCGTCGGGCGATCATTGACGGCTAAAGCGGCACTATAAGCCTGATCAATCTCCGTCAAGTTGTGACCATCAATCTCAATCGCTTGCCAGCCAAAGGCTCTAGCACGGTTAGCATAAGTTTGTGTGTTCCAGCCTAATTCAGTTTGACCACGCTGACCGAGGCGATTAACATCGATAATGGCGATTAAATTATCTAAGTTATAGTGTGCAGCATGATCAAACGCTTCCCAAACTGACCCTTCGGTGGTTTCACTATCGCCCATTAATACCCAGATATTATAGGAAAGTTGATCTAAATATTTACCTGCCAGAGCTACTCCCACACCAATGGGTAATCCTTGTCCTAAAGAGCCTGTTGCCACATCAACCCAAGGTAAAACCGGTGTGGGATGACCTTCTAGACGGCTGCCATACTGCCGCAACGACAGCAACTCCTGGTCAGAAATCAACCCCATAGCTTGATACATCCCATAGAGAACCGGTGCAGCGTGTCCTTTAGAGAGAATGAAGCGATCGTTATGGGGATTATCTGGATTATTGAAGTCGTAGCGGAGATATTTAGCCACTAAAACCGCCATCAAATCGGCAGGGGACATGGATGAGGTCGGATGGCCTGAACCAGCGGCGGTTGTGGCGCGAATACTATTAACACGCAACTGTTGTGCCAGTTCATGCCATTGGTGTAGTTGCTCCTGTGTGGTCATGGTTATTTTCCTAAATGAAAATCTTGGGTATTGGGTATTGGGGTGAGACTTTTTCAATAATGCTTTTTTGTCTCGCTAACGCCCGGCTTCTCTAAGAGAAGCGCTTTCACCAAGGCGGAGCGGAATTAAAACTTAAAAATTAAAACTTAAAAAGTAATACAGCGTCAGCTTTTCAGACATTGGGAAGGGTAGGTTAACTTACGCCCCAGTAGTGTACTAGATTGTTTAGCGAGTTATTACACTCTTCTTGGGTTTACTCTAGAAAGTTAAATTAATAAATACTTCTTTCTAATGGAATAACTAGCCCTTCTTTCTCAGGGTATACAGACATCTGCATGATTATTTTTTTATATCAATTAATAATCAAAAAAAATTGTCCCAATTATTAATTTATGGCAACAAAATGGGAAGCGCCAGAAAAGAAAAGTTTAAGTTTCACTTCATATAATTTAAACTTAATCTCAATCTTGAGAGAGAGTTATTTGGCAAAAATGCATAACAAAATTATCAAAAGATAGAATAAAAATTCAGGAATGTCTGATTCTCTAGATGCCTACTTGGCCACTTGCCTCTGAATAACCAGAATCTACCTAATGAGTTTTTCCATCACAAAATTGATAAATTTTTGCCCCCTACGTTCTACTTCTTGCCTTTTGACAACAATAAAATTTTTACTGGCAAAAAAAGGTTTAGCTGTAATACTTGCTTCTGTAAATAACTTCTTAATTTTTAAACACCTCGCCTTTAATTCAATTCTATTTTGGCATTTTGTTGATGTTATGAGTTTACCTACTGAAGAATTCCCACTTCCGAAGCGATCGCCTACCCCTAAGGCAATTCAAGAAATTCCCGCGAATGGGGCTGTTACTAAGGATTCATTAATTGCTAAGGGTTTGCAAAAAGAGCAGTATTTTGGTATTGCTCTTCTTTTTGCAGGTTTAATTGCTGTTGTCGGATTTTTCAGCCGCCGATTTGAATATGCATTGGTGTTTGCTATTGCCCTCAGCATCATCTTAATTGTGTTTTTTCTCACTGTTTAAAATTTGGACTTTATTCAAAACTTAGCGGTATCAGCAGCACACCGTGACAAGGGTGGTATACACCTACCAGATATCCAGAAGTCTTTGCTGGCGGTGATTGTGCCACGGACTGCCCAAGTAGCTGATCACTAGGGTGCGGCGATCGCATATAATTTAACACCTGCTAGACACCCTGCTGCCGTCCTCGGTGTTCTCCCAGCGCAAAAACTACTGCAAATATTGGGGGATGAGCAGCAAAGAAGTCATCAATCTTGAATCTGTAAGGTGATTTAGCTGTGTGTAACGCACAACTTTAAAAATGCTGGAATACTGATTTCAGCATTTTTATCAACCCTTCTAATTAAACATACTTAAATTTCATATTGTTATCACCTAAGATATGGTATTGATATTTAAGACAAATTCACCATGATTTTGTCACCAATCTGATCCACCCTAGCCTTATTTATCCGGGGTTTAGGGTAACAGTGATGTGCAAAATTTTTCCTGGGAGCAAATTGAGTGTGAGGCAGTCAGTAACCCAGCCCTAAAGACACGCTCGTTTCCCCCATCCCACGAGGTCTTATGACTACTTCTGAAACGGCTAATCTTGAGCAGGCAAACCAGAGAGACATTTCCTATAGCATTGAAAAACCATCTTCTACATCGGATCAAAATATGTTGTATACCTTGAAGTTTATCGAGTATTTTTTAGCGGCTGCTTTTGTCAGCGCCAGCATGATTATTTATGTCTTTTCAGAAAATAAAGATTATGTAATTGCTGGGGCAGTCTCTCTAACTATTCTGATTTTTTTGTTTCTCTTCAATCGGCAATTGTTTCAAAACTATCAAAATGCGGTTAATCGCTCTGAACTTACTAAAAAAGCTGAACTCTATACTTATTTATTGAGCAGCAATAACTCCTTGTTGGAACAAAATTCACTCATTCCCGCCAGACAAAAGGCTTTGCAATATTCCCAAGATTTAATTGACGACTATAAAAAGGTGCGGAATGTATCGAGAAACCTTTATTATGGTTTACAAATTTCAACCGTGGTTTTATCGGGAGTCACACCAATTTTAGTTTTGGTAGACAAATTAGAAGCAGGACAAGCTTGGCTGAAGTGGCTCCCTGTTATTTGTCCGGCTGCTGCTTCGATAGTCGCCAGTATAGTTACCTCTTTCCCTTTTCAGAAAAATTCTCTTGCTGCTAATACAGCGGTTGAATTGCTAGAGGCTGAACAAGAAAAATTTATTTTGGGAGTAACTCCGCTTTATCGTTGCTATGATGTGATTGATGAAACAGAACAGCAACAAAAGGCAAGTCAAGCCATAGAACAATTTATCATGCAAGTGAATAATATTCACCTCCAGTTAGTGAAACAAACAACTGATTCACCAGCAGAGAAGAAAGAGAAGAAAGAGCCAGACTCATCAGAGCAGTCTAAGTCAGAGCAAAGTTAAATTAATGATGCAAAATCGCCATTTGCTGGGATTGATTTGTTAATCTAAATGAGCAATCAGTTGGTCTCAGGTTTCTGCCATCTGGCGATTTAGATAAGGAAGGCTTGAGCCATAAAAATGTTAATTGCTGTGGCTGATATCCCATTCTTTTGTCTCAACGGTGGGAGGTGTGACAAACAGCCGACGGTAAAACCAATTGATACTCAAGAAAATCAAACTCACCAAACTTAGCAGTAGGACAGCAAAAATTGTCCCATAAGCGTGAGAGTGCCATAAAAAGCGCTGTAGGTAAGTTTTACTTAGTTGCACCAGCCTCCACAAGGGGGCTAAATTGGCATTTTGGGAATCATGAAGATTGATTTCTAGGGATGCTGCTATGTCCGACTGTGCAGTTGTCATCTTAATTAGCCCTTATTAATTTTTAATCTACGGTAATTCGATAAGCTTTGTGATGTATATAAACAATATCTCATAGCTTGGTTGAATAAGCAAGCTTGAATCCAAATTGCTTGTGCTGTGTCACCCTTGTAGTTAAGGTGTCAGAGCCTTTTGGTTACAAGTTAGTTAAAAATGTCTGATCAAGTTTGGTTATCACAGTTGCAACAACACCGAGCGATCGCTGTTATCCGTGGGACTAAAATGGAAATAGGGGAGCAAATGGCTTTAGCTGTAGCATCTGGGGGAATGCAGCTGATTGAAATTACCTGGAATAGCGATCGCCCCGGAGAATTAATCAGTCAACTCCGCGCCAAATTACCCACCTGTATAATTGGAACTGGGACGTTGTTTAATGTACAGCAGTTGCAAGATGCGATCGCCGCTGGGGCGCAATTCCTCTTCACACCCCATGTTGACGGAGAAATGATCCAAGCCGCAGTAGCGAAAAATGTTCCCATCATCCCCGGTGCACTCACACCCACAGAAATTATCACCGCCTATAATCAAGGTGCCAGCTGTGTAAAAGTGTTTCCTGTGCAAGCGATGGGAGGGAGTAGCTATATTCAAAGCCTACAAGGGCCCATGGGACACATTCCCTTAATTCCCACTGGAGGTGTGACGCCGGATAATGCGAAACAATTTTTACAAGCAGGTGCGATCGCCGTTGGTTTGAGTGGGCAATTATTTCCCCAAAAATCAGTAACAGAAAGAAACTGGGATGCGATCGCTAAACAGGCAAGAAATCTGATCAAAAAGTTAGATTAGTTACGATAGAATCATCAAAAACTCTGGCTATTACTGTCATAGGCAGAGAAGCCGACGAGCTAAAACTCCCTTATTTATCGGTGTCTACCATGAAAAGCCAAACTTATCCTGACTGGATGCATCACTTAAAAATACTCATCGCTGGTGCAGCAGTCTCCTTGAGTGTTGCTAGTCCAGTATCGGGTGAAGTTTGGGCAAATTCCCCCAACGAAAACATTAAACAAACTATTGAGACACTACAAAAATCTGATCAACGCTGGATTCAGATTGATCTCTCAAAACAAAAATTAATCGCTTGGGAAGGTAGCAAACCTGTTTATGCTATTTACATTTCTTCAGGTAAAAAATCCACCCCCACTCGCCTTGGTACTTTTAAGATTCAATCCAAATTCAAAACTACCCGAATGCGGGGTAGGGACTATGACGTTCCCAATGTCCCCCATGCGATGTTTTACCAAGGCAACTACGGTATTCACGGGGCTTACTGGCATAACAAATTTGGCACGCCAGTAAGTCACGGCTGTGTGAATCTCGCCCCAAATCACGCCAAATGGCTATTTACATGGGCATCAGTAGGAACAGATGTAGTCATTGAGAACTAGCCAAGAAAACAGAATTTAGTGGAAATCGCTCCAGGATGGAAGCGGGAAATAAACAGCAATGTCCAGCCTTGTATAAGTTCGGATTGGATATATCGAGCCAGGCAAGATGATTGGACTGATGGCGATTTGAGAATTTTGGTAATACTGACATCTGGCACCTTGGTCAAAAACTGGGTTTCTTGAAAATTTTTGAAGCTGAAACCCTTAATTTTTGGTTGAGAAACCTAGTTTATTAGGTCTTGTTGAGAATGGTGCAAGATTTAAGTAATACCAAAAAATCAATTATCTGGTATTCGTAGGATGGATTAACAACTGCGCAACGCACCCTAGATGTTAGATATTTTTTTTACTAGAAATTATCCAATCTAATATCCTTCCAAATATCAGAAACCTGCCAGCCTGTATTCCCAACGGATAAGACTACAGGATTATAGTTGGGTTCTTCTTCATACTCTACATCCAGTTCAAGCTGTTCCTCAACTGTTAGTTCGAGGCTATTAATAGTATCAGCTTGAAAATGTGACTCTATTGACTCCGCTGTTGTTTTTGTGTTCTGAATCAGAAGCTTGTCGGCTTTTTTGATAAGTTTCATATCTTTTTAAAGTTTTATGATTTGCACATTAAGGGACGATTTGCATCAATACAGATGGTAAATATACTACAATATCGCAAATAAAGATACTATAGACAGGAGAATGATTAATTTATCATTGCAATTAGAAATCCTTATAGCGATTAAGAGTTACGTGAGGTACAGATAATATTTTGAAACGCAAAGGGACGCAAAGTAAAGCGCAGAGGTACGCAGAGATTTGTACCTCAGCAGACTAGGAAACGCTATATTCTCAACAGACTGTCACTATTGCGGTGAATAGTTGCCGGAATTAGCAGCACAAAACTTGAAATAATATATATAGGACTTACGCAACTGGCATGGCTTTGCACTCTTGGTCAGACTCGATAATTCGGTAATCATCAACAAATTTTCGATATCTGACGCACCCTACAATCTTACATTGAGTGTGACACGCAGCTTTAGTCCTAATATAGACAGAGAGGGCATTTAGAATCTCCTGCCCCCGGTGAAAACGACCCAAACCCTGGTGAATCCTGCGTAAAATTCCAACTTTCAATATTAACTCTCAGTAAATTCCTCATTTACTTGGGGTTAATGGCGCTTAATAATTACTAATAACGCCAAAACCAAGCCGGATAAAATAGGTGAAGCAGCTGGGTATCAGTAGACAATTGTGAAGACTGTTAACCGTTAACTACTCCATCCAACCCAACGGCAAACTAAAAGTTGAGTCGCAAAACAACAAGGTGATTGCATCATGCAAACCTGGATTCGCAGCGGTTTAATACGTTGCTCTGGAACTTTCTGTACGGGTGCACTGATGCTAGCAAATTTGCTGTCTTGGTCGCCACCAATTGCAGCTGACCCCTACGCTGCTACAGCTAACGCCGCGTCAGTAAACAACAACAGCAAAACTGTATCTAAGACCAGACAAAGTGGACTATCTCGTAGGATTGAAATTGATCTGTCTGAGCAACGTGTACGTGCATGGGAAGGCAAAAAGCTTGTTTATTCCTTCCGAACTTCCACGGGCAAAAGCTCGACCCCTACACCCGTAGGTAAGTATCGGATTAATTCTAAATATCGCACTAACAGAATGCGCGGCAGGGGTTACGATATTCCTGATGTCCCTTACGCCATGTATTTCTATAAAGGCTATGCCATTCATGGTGCTTACTGGCATAAGCGTTTTGGGACTCCAGTTAGTCACGGTTGCGTGAATTTGCCAGTCCAGCAAGCCCGTAAGCTTTACAATTGGACACAAATGGGGACTTTAGTAGTAGTGCGTCCCTAGGTCAGATTGCACTTTGATGGCTGTAGAGATGGAAATAATAGCGTCTCTACTAGCTATATAAAATAGGAAATAGGATTTGCGATCGCAACATGATTAAACTCGACCAGTTTTTAAAGTTAATGGGTGTAGCCCCCAGCGGAGGGCAAGCTAAACTGATGATTGTTGATGGTGATGTCAAAGTTAATGGCACGGTTGAAATTAGACGAGGAAGGAAATTAGTATCAGGCGACCAAGTAACAGTTGAAGGGCAAACTTTTGAGGTGGGAGACTTAAACAGTAAATAGTAGTGATAGTTCCCCATATTTAACTCAACTGAGCCACAAGTTGATTTTCTAATAGGGTATTATTGGTCAATAAATCCTCAACGGTGATGCGTAAAAAGCGTTGTTCATCAACTTGAAACAGGATTTTAATGCGATCGCTTCCCGGATATCCAGGAGGGGTAAGTTGGGCAATGGTTCGCGCCCCTTCTTGATCATTGAGAGGTTTGACGGTTGTGACATCATTATCTATCCGGCGAGTAATTAGGCGATCGCCATCAAAATAAACTTCGGTGCTGCTGGTCTCGGCCCCCAATTCCCCCATAATTAACTCAATGCTGGGCTGATTTTCCAAAGAAGCCCCTAAAACTAAATCCACTGCTTGACTCATGGGGTAAGCTTGTCCAGCTTGAATAATTGGGTGCCAGTTGTGGCGTCCTTTGCGGCGATCCCAATAGCGAACACCATAACTATGATAGAGAAAGTCTTTGATTTCTAACCCTTGGGCCAGTTGCAGAGCACCTTGGGCGATCGCTTCAAAAGGACGTTGACAACGGATTTTTTCTGGTTCAAAGTACTGTTTTATCCATGTCTGCACGGCGGGTAGTTGTACGGTACCACCAACTAACAAAACTGCATTAATATCAGCCAATTCTATCCCTTGCCGTCGTGCTTGCTGCAATAGAGATGTCATCGAATCATCCAATAACTCAAAAAACCCATGTTCTTTGAGGATATTTTCTAAAGTTTCGCGGGTTAATTCTAGTTCATAACTTTCAAATGTTTGATCGTCGAAATAAACTTCACTGGCTTGGCTTTGGGTAGATAGCTGAATTTTCAACCGTTCTGCTAGTCGCGTTGTGAGGGAACTTACCGCCAGCCCTTGAGTTTTAGCAAAGTAATCTACTAACCAGTTATCAATATCCGTACCGCCTAAATTTTGCCCAGCTTTCGCCAGAACACGGGCGGTTTTTACCTTTTGCTTAGAGTCTTCAGCGAGGGATTTGTTACCCCACTTGAGCAGAAATCCTAAAGGCTTGGTAGTCCCTTGCATAGATTGATCTAAGCGCACGAGGGATAAATCCAAAGTACCGCCGCCAAAGTCAATCACCAACAGCATTTCTTGATTTGCCAAACCATAACCCAAAGCGGCTGCGGTGGGTTCATCCAGCATCCGCACCTGTTCCACCCTTAGGGATTGACAAACTTTGCCTAACCAGTGGCGATAAGCTTCAAAACTGTCTACAGGTACGGTTAAAACTAGAGAATCTATCCCCCCTTGCTGAGGTGCTAATTCCTCAATTACCTTGGTGAGGAACCATTGCCCTACTTGCTCAAAGGTGACGATTTGCCCATCTAGTTCTGGTAAAAAACCTTGGATATCTGCACCAATACCCCGTTTGAAGCTGCGGAAAAATCGGGTTTCGCCTTTGAGGTCAAGACCGCGATCGCGCACTTGTTGCCCTACTAGTACTTTACCCTGAGTTGCTTCTTCCACATAAAGCAAACTGGGAATCAGTGGCGGATTCAGACTTTGTTGAATTGATAAACCAGGTAAATTAATGGTTTCTGCCTGCTGGGTGACGGGATTCCAGCGGGCTATGACTGTGTTGCTAGTACCAAAATCAATTGCGATCGCCATCTTTTATTTTTTATTATTCTGCATTAACTACCAAGAGTGCAAATTTCCCAGTAGACAGGAGGCTTCTTCCTCTCGAAGGCTGGCAATATCTGAGTTTAGCCGATATGGAAAGGTTGCTGTTTGAAATATCTATGTCTTATGGTGTATTATTTTTTTAAATAAATTTTTGTATACTTTATTGGTGGTTAAGACAGAAAAGTGCTTTAGCCCCATGGTGAGAAGTTAAATATTCAAGTCATCGCCTTCCCCCAAAGGCGACAGAAACAAGAGTGAAAGATCAACATCTTGAGATGTGCCTTTAGGTAGTGAAGTCAAGTAATTAAAATATTTATTAATATAAATGTCATTTCAGGGTCAGGAGTTAAAAAATTTCTCAGTTGATTGATTGCTAGATTCTTGACTAAAGGAGCAGAAGATCATGAACAACCAACAACCATCAGACTCTCAAGAATTCGTGGGAAATCTCAAGAATGGCATCTGGCTGTTTGGTATCTCGTCTTGGCTATTTGGCATCACTGATCGCAGTATTGCTTCCTTTGCAGATGGTTATCTATCGGCGTTGGATCTGATGCAACTATTTACAGCGGGGACTTTCTTTGTGGCCTGGCTATTTTTGAAGCCGAAATCCAGCAATTGAGCAATTCAAAATGCCAAAACTAACTAAGAAACTTTGGCGTTGCTGAATCAAAGTATGAAATGCCAAAAATACCCTTCTTTTTCTTCGTACCTTTGAGCCTTTGCGCCTCTGCGCGAAACAAATTCATATTCTCAATCAGCAACGCCGAAACTTTTAACAGATAAGATTGGTCAGGTATATAAAATTATCCGCATACCTGCCCATGCCTCCTTCTGTTCAAGGCGTTCCCGGATTACCTGATTTAACACATCCGGTAGAGTTAGTGCAATTTGGTACTCAGGCTCTCCAAGGTTCACTGTTATTAGTCTTTTTAGTAATAGCTTTAGGAATTGCGATCGCACTCATGAGTTTTTCTCTGGGGCGCAATAAATCAGAACAGCTGATCTTCTTTGGCCAATGGGCGCTGCATTACTCCCAGCTTTTGCGGGGCTTACAGCATTTAGCCCTGATATTAGTTCTTGTAGTACCGGGATTTTTTCTCTGTTCAACTTTGAGCAACCGTTACCACCATTGGGAACAAGCCAAAGTAACTCAAGTGACTGAAAGTGTTGCTGGTGACAAACTTGAACAAATTGCGCCACAGGTGCGCTACATTGCCCAAGAGCCATACACCTATACTACTCAAGTTAAAGACAAAATAGTTCAGGTAAATTCCACCCAAAAAGTCACCCGCTTCCTCACCCTAGCTGGTTCGCAGATTCAGGTAAAGCTTAACCAAAGCGTAGATGTCAAAGGACGTAGCGCCATTTATGGCGTAGACTACACCGCCGACTACAAAGTTGTAAATAAACTAACAGATATTAATAGTTTTTTCTTTGAAGCACCGCCACCCAACGGTTACTCTTTACTGGAAAGCTATAAAGTAGAGCGTGACAAAACCAGGTTACAACAAACTAATCCAGGTGACTATGGCTTTCCCTTCCGCTTGCAATCTGGAGAAGAAACCACCTTTAGGGTTACTTATCGGGCCCAAGGGGGGCCGCGCTGGGTTTATAGTGCTGGGGGACAGTTGCTGTCTAACTTTCGCCTGTTAGCAATTGCTAGCTTTAGCCCTGTGGATTTTGCCAGTGGTGTTATCCCTAATGAGATTAAAGTTGATGACAGCAGCACTCAATTTACTTGGAAATTTGAGGATAATGTTTCTGTCAAAAATCCCTTTGGCGTGTTTACCAACAGCCAACCCATTGCGAAAACTGGCATCTTTCCCCGGTTGTTATTGCTAACACCAGCTTTATTTTTGTGGTGGATATTATTGCTATATTTATCATTACCAATGAGTTTAAAAAATGTAGCGATCGCAGCTGGCATTTTCTTTGCTTGCTTGCTGACCTTAACCTATTTGGGACGGTTAATCAATGCCCAGCTTGCTTGGGGTATGATTTCCCTAATCTTACTAGCCTTAACTTATGGCTTAGGTTCAACCCGTCAGGCTTCTCTAGCTGCGATAGTTTGTACCATCGCTGGGGCGGTGCTACCAGTGTTTGGCTTATTAGTACCATTTAGCGGTCTTACCCTAAGTTTAGCGGGTTTGCTTTCAGCCGTTTGGCTGGCGGTACGTCATTGGTATAGTTGGTATGGATTGCCATCAGAAAAACCTTAACTTATATCTTGCACCTAGCCCTGGCGATTAGAAATCGCGGCTATACAAACCAAGTCCGCCTACGCGGACTAACCCAAAATCAAAACACATCTCTTGTTGAAGCTGGATCTGCCAATTAAAAATTTTTATATGCAAGATGGTTTTCAAGATTTTTTAATTCGTGATTGGGAAGAAAGCGATCGCACCACAGCCGCCGCCGTGATTAATTCAGTATTATCAGAGTATGGTTTAGGTTGGGAACCAGAGGGTGCTGACCGAGATGTGCTGCAAGTAGAAGAATGTTACTTAGCAACAGGCGGCGAATTTTGGGTAATTGAACATCGAAATCAGGTAGTAGGTACAGGGGCATACTACCCCATACATCGGGGAGAAAAAGCTGTAGAAATCCGTAAAATGTATCTTTTACCGAGTGTTAGGGGCTTAGGATTGGGAAAATATTTGTTACAACAGCTAGAAATAGCGATCGCCCTTCGTGGTTTTCGAGAAATTTGGATTGAAACCGCCAGTGTATTAGCCGAAGCCGTCAAGCTGTATGAAAGCAACGGCTATAAACCAGCCACAGGTGTAGAAACAGCAAGATGCGATCGCGTTTATCTTAAGCTACTTGGGGAGTTTAATTAAAGTCAGCCAAAATTGGATCACTTTAAAGAAACCCCTTCCAATTCCTCATCTGTCAAATCATACAACTGACGCAATTTATCTAACTTATCTTGATCAGTTTGCCAAAAACCGCGCCCATGGGCTTCTAACATTCTGCCGACAATATTTCGGAAAGCTTCAGGATTTGCCTTGCGTAACCTTTCCGCCATATCTGCATCTAAAGCATAAGTATCTGCCGCTTGGTCATATACCCAATCATCAGTAAAATCCGCAGTTCCACCCCAACCAATTAACGCCGTCATCCGTTGGGAAATTTCAAAAGCACCACCAGAACCTTGATTAGCCATTGCATCGGCCCATTTGGGATTTAGCAACTTAGTGCGGTATTCCATCCGGAGCAAATCATCTAAATTACGGGGTGTAGTGTCCTTAGAGAAACTTTCCACAAAGCTAGTTGTCACCTTTTTACCGCTTTGTTTTTCGGCTGCCTTCTTCAAACCCCCCGTATTGGCGTAATATTCCTGAATATCAGTTAACCCATATTCTACCGAGTCAATTTCTTGAACAATGCGATCGCTAGTCCTCAACAATGTCTGCAAAACTTCCGGTCTAGCTTGGCCCTTATCCTCCCTACCATAGCTAAAAACATTGCGACCTTGCCAAGTATTCCCCAACTCCTCCCCAGACTCCCAATTACCATCCACAACCCGATCATTTACCAAAGAACCAAAATCACCCGCAGGATTAGAAAACAACCGCGCCGATGAATTTTCAACCCCTTGGGACTTCAAAGCCAAAGCGTGTTTTCTAATAAAATTTTCATCTTCTGACTCATCAGCAGCAGCAGCCCGTTGAAACAAATCATCCAACAACTCAATAACATTAACAAAACTATCCCGAAAAATTCCCGACAGATTCCCCAACACATCAATCCGGGGATGTCCCACATCAGAAAGAGATTTCAACTCATATCTAACAATTCTACCAGTCCCCTCCTTAACAGGTGCAGCCCCCACCAACTCCAAAAGAATACCTAAAGACTCACCCTTAGTTTTAATCGCATCCAAACCCCATAACAAAACCGCCACAGTTTCCGGATATTTCCCATGTTCCTGCAAATGCTGAGAAATAATCTTTCGTCCAATTTCCCTACCCCTTTCAAAAGCCGCAGGCGAAGGCATTCGATAAGGATCTAAAGCGTGAATATTCCGCCCAGTAGGCAAAACACCAGCCCCATCCCGCAACAAATCACCACCAGGCGCCGGAAGAATAAACTCCCCATTCAAACCCCGCAAAAGATTAGTTAACTCATCAGTACACTGCATCAACAAATCCCTAATTTCCCCTTCCTCCTCTTGGCGTTCTTGGCGTCTTGGCGGTTCATTCTCCTCCCCAAAATAAGCATCCAAATACCCCGCCAACTCCTCCTCATTCGGCGCTTCACCCAAAATATGTAACCCAGAAGAAAACAAACGACCTTCTAGAACTTGCAGATACTCATACAACTTCACCAGATAATGCTCAAAAGCATGACCACTAAACAACCGCACATTTTCCGGACTAAAAGCAATCCCCAAACGTTGAGCATCCTCAAACGGGCAATCAACATCTAAACCAGTATCAACAATCTTCTTACAAATCCCCTCCTTCAACAGATAATTCTTTTGAGGATCTTCGCGATATTCAGCAATTAAATCCCTTAAAGCCACCAACTCCTTATATAAACCTGCACGACCATAAGGAGGGACATTGTGAGAAATTAACACCCCATAACCGCGACGCTTTGCCAAAATAGACTCAGAAGGATTATTTGCCGCATATATATAGAGATTAGGCAAATTTCCTAACAGAATATCCGACCAAGAATAACCAGTATTACCCAACGGTGAACCCGGCAACCATTCCACAGTTCCATGCATACCAAAATGAACTACAGCATCAGCTTGAAAGTCATTTTGTAGCCATTTATAAAAAGCAGCGTATTGAGGATGGGGAGTTAAATCTCTTTCAAACATCAAGCGCATCGGGTCGCCTTGTATCCCCAAAGGTGGTTGTACACCTATCCAGATATTTCCTAACTGCACACCGCCAATATTAAATTGATCATCATAAGTTTTAATACCCGTTCCCGTCAGAGATTTCCATTGTTTTTCGATCCGGGAAGTGAAGAGATATCCTAACCATTTTTCTAATGTACGCGCTTTAATGGTATTTGTATTATCTATTAACCGAGCCGCCTGTTCTACCAGAGGATTAACTTCATCTGCTTCTTTAACACGGCGAATTAATTCTTCCCCATCATCAGGAATATCGCCGACAGTATAACCTTGGTCTTTGAGTGCATGAAGAAGTTTGATCAGACTGCGGGGAACATTCAATAATGCCGCAGTACCTACAGCGCCATAACCGGGGGGAAACCCATATAAAATAATAGAAATTTTGCGTTCTGATACAGGCTTTTGCCGTAAAGAAACCCAGCTTTTGACTCTACCAATTAATCTTTCTACCCGTTCAGGAACTAAATAAATTTGTTCACCCACCAAACCGCCGAGGGGAATAGTATCAATTGCCCCGTCTAGTTCTGGTAAAGCATACAATACTACACTTTGCAGCCCGCCGATACCTTGGCGTGTCCATGAATAAATATCTTGAATTAGCAGCGGTGCGGCGATGATGTAGGGTACATTTTTAGCAGTGAGGATGCGCTTGGCAACTTCTATTTGCCGTCCTGCTTCCATTGAACCTGCTGGGCCACCGACTAAAGGAAAGCCGATGGTAGAAACTATGGCATCTACTTTAATGGCTTCATTGGAGAGTGAAGGAGTTTGAATATTACCTTGTTGTCGTTGTTGAATTTCGTAGTCCGTTGTCATCCAATCGCGTACTGCAACGTGTCCTTCTACGCCGTTGATGAAAATGGGTAAGGGGATTAATCCGGCTGTTTCAAAATAGCGAATTAGTTGAGGAATATAGGGTAGTTTGGTAATAACGTGTTTGCGATAAAGAAGAATGCCAATAATTGGTTTTTGTCTGGTATTTTCCACCGACTTTCGTGACGCCTGTGTTCCGGTGTACCATTCTAAATAGTCGCGGGGGGATGTAAAAAACCCTTGATAGTCGGGATGGAGTAATCCCATGTTGGGGGTTTCGACTGGTGGGGGAATGTCGCCGATTTTTAACTTTAGGTATTTTTCTGCTAGTGTCCAGAATAATGAGGCTACGTTTTCTGGCCCGCCTGCATTCCAGTAACCATAGATAATTAACCAGTTCCGTAAGTCTTGGACTTTTTGCACTGGCACAAATTTTAGGAGTTTGGGGCCGATTTTTAAGAAGCTGATATAACCGGCGAGTTTGTCTTCTTCTCTACCGTTGCTAAATTTGTCGAGGATGAATTTAACTGGTTTAGGCATTCCTGTGGGTTTGTCGCCGATGGCGAAATCACCCAGTTTGGTTAAACTCATCAATTCTAAGGCTGACTCAAAAATGAGGCGGATGGGGACTTGGGTGAGGCGCTGACGCAACCACATAACTTGGTCATAATCAAACAGCAAGCTACCGAAAAACACATCTGCGTGATCTAGGGCCGCTTCTACCTCGATCCCCTTGGTGGTAATATCGCGATCGCTAAACACCCGAATATCCAACTCCGGACAGCGAGATTTAGCCACAAAAGCTGCTTTCCTGTACAAGTCAGCGTTGAACGATTCAAATCCAGCAATCAAGACGATACGTTTCATGTCCTTAGTCTAAGAAATATTTCTTTACCTCGATCTTAAACCTGCTTTTGGTCTGATGGGGGAATATCTACCTACAGTTTGATCTGGGAAATTCGTCCACAGGCGTTATCTTCTAAAAAATCGTCGTAATTAATGGATTTGAGTATATGGAATTTCTTGCAGAAGTCGAAAACTGGTTAAGGGTTAAAGGAATTGAATTTTTATTCAACACTTACTCTTTACCATTTCACCACCTCTTGCTAAAATTACCTAATTACTCCCAATCGTGATAAGTAGGTTCTTTTTTTGTTAAAATACACTAAAACCTGCTCGTTTAGTTCGCTCAAATACCTATTCTCTCTATCAGAGTGTTCATGGTGAAGATAATACTACAATTACCAATTGCTAACCAGCACTTAAACAAAGTGATTAACGGAAGTTGACATCTATAATTGAATCGGCAGAGTTTTGAGATATTGCAAAAATAATTTCTGGAGCTAAAAATGAAATTCGGAATTGATATAGGGCACAATTGCCCTCCAGACACTGGAGCTAATGGGATTAAGTTTGAGGATAACTTAGTCGTAGAGGTGGGCAATAAAGTTATCGCTAAGTTAAAAAATTTAGGACATGACGTCATATCATGTAAACCAGATAAAGCCAGTTCAGTACGCGAATCACTATCGAAAAGATGTGCTAAAGCGAATACTAACAAAGTCGATATTTATGTTTCTATTCATTTTAATGCCTTTAATGGACAAGCCAATGGCGCAGAAGTATTTGCTACTAGCAATGCAGGTAATAAAATCGCTAAACCGGTATTAGATGAAATTGTCAAATTAGGCTTTTTTAATCGTGGTGTTAAGAATGGTTCGCAATTATTTGTCTTGAGAAATACAGATATGACGGCGATTCTCGTAGAATGTTGCTTTATCGATTCTGCCAAAGATATGCGACTATATGACGGGGAAGCAATGGCTAATGCGATCGTCAAAGGCTTAACGGGCAAAGTACCAAGCGCTCCAGTAAACACCGCCCCAGATGAATCGCAGAATGGAGATACCAGTCTTGTTCGGCTGCAAAAAGCTTTAAATCGACTGAAGATAACCGATAAAAATGGTAAAGTTTTGGCAGAAGATAACGCAATTGGCCCGGCAACAACCTCTGCAATATTAAACTTTCAGAAGATTGCGGGAGTTCTCCCAACTGGAATCGCCGGACAAACTACATGGGATGCAATAAATCTGATTTTAGCAAAACGAGTCATCCGAGCAAATGCTGGTGGCCCGATTGTCAGATACTTGCAATATCGTGTGGGTGTTGACCCTGATGGTGTCTACGGGCCACTGACAGAGGCAGCAATTAAGAAATTTCAAAAGCAAAATGGTTTAACTGCTGATGGGATTGTCGGGCCAGCATCCTGGCAAAAATTAATTGGTTAGTTTGACTAACCGCGAGTCCGTTCTAAGAGCAGCATCATTAACAAACTTAACAAAACCTGCTGCTCTTGGCGGTCGCTAAGTTGATCGACGGCTTTGACGGTAAATCTTCTGGAGAAAAAAGAAGCTTGTTTCTCCAAACGCATCACAACCGTGCCATCATCTCGGCTCACTAGGTAGACTGGATTGAACACATAACCAGTGAAAATGCCTAAAACTGGGATTTCTGCAAAGAGGGCATCGGCAATTTTCACCCAGGGATTTTTCTCTTGAATGTTGAAGGTAGCTGTGTCACCATCAAATATGTCATAGCGGGCACGCCAAAGAGATTTCAATCCCCGCCGTTTGACAGAACCAATATAAGCGCCGTTGCTGTCGGTGAAATCATAGCGGGCAGAGAAATCAATAATCCGATCAGCGTTAATGTAGTATTGGGGGCGGGTTTGCTCACTATCAGCAAAGATCGTGATTGCTTCTTTGAGCTTGAAGAGTTTCTGTTTAACGTAGAAAACTAAATTGCTTTGACTGTCAACAACGGATATTTGGGGCGCAAATGCCCAGAGTTTGAAAGTGAATTCGAGCGGATACTGCATAGGTTTAGTGAAAAACTCCCCATCTCTCACCCTATTTATCCCATTTTTGTAAGCTAAATAACATTTTGGTACTGGGGATTGGGGATTGGGGAAGAACAGCTAAAAAAATTTGGTTAGGGGGTGCATAAACAAAAAGAGGTCAACCTATTGAGTCAGTGAAGGGGTTGGAACCCAAAGATAAACACTCTTTTCTGAAACTTTAGGAGAAAGACCATGAAATTCCGTAACTTAACTGGTTCTTTGCTAACAGCTACCGCACTTCTGGCTACTACATTACCTGCTTTTGCTGGGCCCTTTGACCTCAAGCCTGGTATTTTCGCACCTGTCACCCCAGGTGCAGCCGTAGGGAATGGAACTCCTAGCACTCCTAGTAATCCAAATGGGAATACTGAAGTGCAAGGATTAGGTGATCATCAATCTTGGGTGGATCCGAAAACTTTAGCAAAAGACCCCCGCGCCTTATGTAGCGATGTGGGTTTGGGTAGTAACACCCGCAACAGTGCTAACAAACTTGCTCTTGTAACCTCTACCAGTACTCGTTCTAGTTCTTCCAGCAGCCACAATGATGGCGGTGGAGGTGGTGTGAGCTTTTTAGGTATTGGCGTCAGTGGTAGTGGTGCCAGTCAAGGTAGTAAAAATAATAGTGATTCTGGCGATCGCCGCAACAACCGCACAGAAGAAAACAGCAGCGCTTCCTCAACGGTAGTTCAAGGCAGAAATTGCGATGCTTTCGTTAATTCCGCCGCCGCTAGAGACATGAACTACGAAGACAACCTCACTCGCCGCTATGAAATCAAAACTGGTCGTCAGGGACAGCAGGTGAATCAACTGCTAGAAAATAAATAATTATCGATTAATTTTAAATTTTGAAGATGCCAGGGTTTGCTATAGGTCTGCACCCTGGTAATTGCTTTATTTAGCTTCAGGAGCAAGGAATGAGAAACCTGAGAGGAGGGAGAATTATTGCCCTCAGTACAATCCTGTGTCTGTCCATAACATCTTTAGCGATCGCCCAAACGCCAGATCGAAAAATTCGTAATTCCCAAATTTTGCCCTATCTGCTAGATAATCCTCAGGATAACTCAACAGTGAGACTGCGTTGTCTGCCTAGAGAGAGACAGGAAGCCGATAGACAGCGACGTATTATCAGAGATAGCCTGCTGCTACCAACCCCAAGCTATCCCCAAAACACTGTCACCATTGAAATAGAGGGCAATTGTAGGGATGTCAGAATTCGTGTCCAAGGCGGCTCAGAATTTTCTGATCCCTCTATCTATCATCCCTCTGAATTTGACAACGACTGGCTTACCCGTCCAGGTTCTGGATGGTACTGGCACAGACATGGCCACTAAATTTTTTTTTTGCTCGTTTTCTACAATCAGACTGCATAAACCAAAAACAACAAACCTATTGATTGTTAACGGAGGGATGCAAACCTCAAAAACACAATCACATCAAAGGAAAAAACAGTCATGAAAACGCAAATTTTGTTAAGCCTTGCCTGTTCTCTGTCTCTGTTGGGTACCGTTACAATACCCACTTTTGCCCAATCAGTCCCAACCCCGTCCCCAGAAAGCAGTCAAGAGATTACCATCCCTCAAGATACAGCGGTGATTGTCTCATTTCCAGCACCTGTTACCGTAGATGTCGGGCAAAAAAAAGACTATCCCCTGACAGTGCCTTTAGCAAGTGCGATTAAAGATACTCAAGGTAATGTGATAGCGCCAGAAAATACTCCTGTAACCATTGTTCTCAAACCCACTAATGGCGGTGCTAAAATTGTGGCACAGTCATTAGTAATCAATGGTCGAATTGTCTCCATTCAAGCATCAAGTCAAACGATTCCTGGTACTACTATTACCCATAAGCGAGCTAATGATAAAGCTGTCGAAAATGGTTCTGTTTGGGGGAGAATTGGCGGAAGTACCTTGGGCTTTTTAAATCAAGGTGATCCTGAGCAGTTTGACCGGGGAGCCATGCTAGGAAGTGCGGTGGGATTGGTTTCTGGCTTGCGTTCCGCCGAAAATACCCGTGTTGTACAGATTCCCCAAAGTAGTATTTATGTGTTATCACTTGAGGCTCCGATCAACTTATCTCCTCGCTAGTCCAACCCTCTTTAAGACAAAGCAAAATTAACTTCTGAATTTTGAATTTTTAAAGAGAATGCAGTATGGTTAAATGAAAACTATGTCTAGTTTCAGCTTTCAGATACCGCTCCTGTATTGGTTGCCACTGCTGCCACAAGTTATAACGATTTTCTGCTAACAAAGCAGTTAACCCACCTAACTGAGTGCGAGTTTCTGACTTGAAGATATCCACAAGCCACTCAGCTAAAACCATACTATCTTGCATCGCACCCAAAATTTCTTGGATATTTTTGACTTCGGCAATATGCGCTGCAAAAGATTCACCATATATTTCAGTAAATAACTCCATTTGGTAGCGGACACGTTTAGCTTGTTTCCGCAAACTATGAAGAGTTTCCCCTTGCGTTGCTAATTGTTCTTCTAGCTTTTCTGATGTCCAATCAGTGGGAATTACTACCTCTGAGTTGACAATTTGAGTACCAATTAGCCAGCCCGGATGCAACAATAAAGTACTTACTGCCGGGAGAAGTAAATCTGGTAGTACTTGTTGAATTGACAAAGATGCTAAAGGTTGATAGTTGGGTTTTTCTAACCAGTCTTGAAATCCCTGTTTGACAGATTTGTAATGTTCATCTTTTAATGTTTTTTGTACATTAGCTAGTTCAATTTCACGTTGTTTAGATAAAGCACCAAAGGCTGTTTGCAGAGATGCTTGTTCTTTCCGGCGTAAATGTGGTATATAATTATTTTCTAAAGCCTCTTTTAGCACGTCCAAATCTCGGAGATTCCCCAGAGTACGGGCAATTTTAGCAATATTTTTCTCGCTGACTGGTTTCGATAAATCCAACGCCAGCCCAAACTTGCTGATATCAGTGCGTAGGCGACGCATCCCCACGCGCATTTGATGCAGTGCTTCTGGATCTTCATCTTTCTTAACTGCTTTTTCCCACTTCCAGGTTTTCTTTGCGTGTTTTTCAATCGCCTGGTATGCGTAATCGCCAAGAGTATTTGCCGTTGTTTTTGTGGCTAATTTCATAATTGGTAAAAATTCAATACCAAATTTGGTGTTTGTATCATAGCATTAGGTAAAAATTGACATCTACTGTTGTGTTTTTTATTTGGGAATTCTGAATTATTTAACAGTTTGAAAAGGCGGATGTGTTGCAGCTAGGCTAGAGATTAGTGGAGATAGCCTGCACCGGACAGGTAGGAATACACTGTTCACAGACGATGCAGCGCGATCGCGTAAAAGTCAGTTTATATGTTTCTGGGTTAAGGGTGAGGGCTTCCGTAGGGCAAACCCCAGTACACAAGCCACAGTGAACACAGACATCTTCATCAATAGCAATTTCACCTAAGCTATGGGAAACGCTGATATGCTGCGATCGCATCCACTCGATAGCCGCATCTAACTGATCGATGTCCCCAGCTAGTTCCACAACTAATTTGCCAATTTGATTTGGGGCAACTTGGGCACGGATAATATTGGCAGCAACGTTGAAATCTTTTGCTAGTCGGTAGGTGACTGGCATTTGAATGGCCCGTTTGGGAAAAGTGAGGGTAACTCGTTTTTTCATCGGTAGGGAAGTGGGTTGCCTCTCTGTTGTAGCGTATTGGGCAGTTTCAGGAACGGCAGAGGATGGAGAAAGACAAAGAGCTAAACTAAATAATGACAGCGCTTAATATCTTTTAATAAATTTGTTATGAGTACAAATGCACCTGTGAACTCTCCCACCAAGGCAGAATCTACATTTGGGCAGCGGTTCCGCAACTTCCTAATTGCCATAGTAGCGATCTCCCTGGGGGTATCCTTATTTGTAGGACTACGAGCCGAGACAACCTCAGTTTCCCTAGTCAAGTTAAACCAAACCTCAACACCCCTAGAAGTAGCTGTAAGCAATGGCAAACCTTCACTGGTAGAGTTTTATGCCGATTGGTGTACTGTTTGCCAGAAAATGGCCCCAGACATGGCCCAACTGGAAACCCAGTATGCTGACAAGCTGAATTTTGTCATGCTGAATGTAGATAATAGCAAATGGCTACCGGAAATGCTGAAATATCGCGTAGATGGAATTCCGCATTTTGTGTATTTGCGTAAAAATGGAGAAACCATAGCCGAAGCGATCGGTGATCAACCACGCACAATCATGGCAAGCAATTTAGAGGCTTTAGTTACAGGTTCAACTCTCCCCTATGCTAAAGCCAACGGGCAAGTTTCCAAATTTTCCGCCCCATTAGCACCAACAACAAATCAAGATGACCCCCGCAGCCATGGCAACCAAGTGGTAAATTAGCAGGTAATTTATTTATCTGCGAAAAAAAATGCTGCGTCTGAGTCGTTACCAATGGACTGTACTATTAGCAGCCTGGCTGGGTTGGGGCTTCAATATTTTCAACGGTATCCTATTTAACTACGTCGCTCCTAATTGTGTACCCACACTCTTAGGTTTAACCATTGGTTCACCAGAAGCTAAAGCAGCAACACTTTTTTGGACTGGTCTTTTAACCTCTCTCCTCTTGTTAGGCTGGGCAGCAGGGGGAGTGATTTTTGGTCAAGTTGCCGATCGCATCGGGCGCCGCAAAACCCTCCTGCTGACAATGGTAATCTATGCCTTGGGCACTGCTAGCTGTGCCTTTGCTCCCAACATCTGGGTTTTGATCCTCTGCCGGATTGTTGCTAGCCTGGGCATTGGCGGCGAATGGGCAGCAGGAGCAGCAATGGTAGCGGAAGTAGTACCAGAAAACTCACGGGTAGAAGCCGGCGCACTCTTGTATACTTCAGCATCTGCCGGTTTATTTTTAGCCACCTTCCTCAACTTCCAAATTGCCGGGGTGCTATTTGCCGCAAATCCTGAAACCTCTTGGCGCTATGTATTTTTATGCGGTTTGATTCCCGCAGTAGTCGCTTTTGCCATCAGCTTCTTGATTAAAGAACCAGAACGTTGGCACAAAGCTGCCTCCACAGCCGTTCCTCCCAAACTCAGCGAACTCTTCAACCGCCAGAATTTACCTTTAACCATCAGTGGCTGTTTAATGGCCTTAACTGCTTTACTCACCTGGTGGAGTTGTAATGCTTTCATTCCCGTAATTGCTACAGGATTAGCTCGGACATCTGCGAATGCTCAAGGTTTCGATAAAAGCGCTACCTTAGCACTAGTTGAGCAATGGAAAGTCATTGCAACTAATAGCTTTAACTTGGGAGGTTTAATCGGCACACTGCTGACGATTCCCGCAGCTAAATATTTGGGACGAAAGAAGATGTTTGCTCTATACTTCATACTCTCATCTGCCGCCATTATGGTAACCTTTGGGCTACCACTCCCTCCCGAAATTCGCCTTTACCTGTATTTCGCCATTGGTATCAGCGTCTTTGGTGTATTTGGCAGCTTTACTTACTACCTACCAGAACTTTTCCCGACGAGACTCCGGGCGACCGGTGCGGGTTTTTGCTATAACATTGGACGTGTAGTGGCAGCCATTGGCCCTTTTTTAGTAGGTGCGATGGCGCAACGCCCGCCGGAGGCGATCGCATCTCTTGGTGCAAACGCCCTAAATAGTGGCTTACAGGTACTCTTTTGGGTTGGTTTTATCCCCCTCCTAGGACTAGCTTTTATGCCTTGGGTAATTGAAACTCAAGGTCAAACTTTAGCAGAGTAAAGCTCCCCAGCTTCTCAAACCTCAGGATTTTGATCAGATTCCAAAACACCACTACCAATCATCAGCTGCGGCCAGACTAACAAGAAAAATCCCATCCATGCCAATAACGGGATAGCCACAAGAACAGTTAGCCAGATAATCTTAAATAGCAACCAGCTACCACTAATCAGCGTCACACCTGTGAGGAGTATAGACCAAGGTTGACACCACCAAGGCTTGTAGTTCCAGGGATTTATCGGCTTTTGTTCAGACATTGGGTTAATTAAAGAAAGGGAATTGTCCTTTAACAAGTTTTAGCGCAGTGTTGGGGCACACAGTTCTTTTTTTCCCCTAACACTCCCCTTGGCCCGACACTACACCACAAGCAAACTCAAAAACCTCAGCGTCCATCAGGGTTCCATTTGGCTAAGGGTATGTATTCGTTTTTCACCAAATCTAGAGCCTCAATCACACCACTGGGACTCAAGACGCGAAACCAATAAATCGTGTCTGTAGTTTTATTTGGGTGATTTTCAAACACTCTAACTGCATAGTAAGGTGCATCAGCAGTAGGAGAACTATCAACAACAGACGCAACCCAGATACTCCCCTTAGAGAGTTTTTGAATTTCTCTAGCCTTGCGTTGCACTTGTGGTAGCTTCCAGACTAGATTTTGAGCTACTTTTTCATCCAGTCCACTGGTAGTCTGAGCAACCTTCACCGCAATATGTTTCCCTAATCCAGCTACCGCAAGTGATGAATTTATTCCCATCTGAATTTGCTTTTCGTGACTCCGATCAATCCTTGACTGTCCTAATAGCCCCATAACAAAAATGGCTATCAATGGAACATAGGTTATTTGCTTCGTTAAGTTACTCTTAAGCATTTTTGTCTACTCTCGGTAAGAGTGTATTATTTTAGCCTGTATCATAACGATATCAGGGTTGAGACCCCCTGGGATCAGTATTTTCCAGAACCGAGATGTTTTGTTAAGCAAATAGTCCGGCCCTACTGAATTCTCCTGTTTTCAAACAGAGTAAAAAGCAATACAATATTTCTAAGTTTTAAATAGTACTAACTTTCTTTAAAAACAGCAATTTCCCCTTGATTAAAGCTATTTTTAGTTATAAATTTAATAGATTAGGTGGAAAGTACTTGGATTAATCGGTTATTAGAGTAACATTACTCTAGCAGTAGATGCCTATAAAGCTCTATTCTTATAAAGGTATTCAACAACAGGTTATTAAAAATAAATCTAGTTGAAAAATTTGGATCTAGTATTTCCAGCATTTTATTGTGATCTGTTCTAAAGATTTTGGATAACCATTGGCAAAAGCGCTAGAAATTTAATAGTTTAGTTGGAGGGTTTTATGAATATTTCGCAGAATTGTTTAGAACTAATTAAAAAATGGGAAGGACTCTTTTTAAATGCCTACTTAGACCCAGTTAATATTCCTACAATAGGTTATGGAACTATTCAATATCCCAATGGTAAAAAGGTGCGGCTGGGTGATCAAATAACAGAACAGCAAGCCAAAGCTTACCTGAAAGACGAATGTGATCAAAAAGCCGAAGAAGTCTCTAAATTAGTTAGCGGTATTTCACTGAACCAGAATCAATTTGATGCTCTTGTATCATTTTGCTATAACTTGGGTACAGGGGCATTAGCAGAAAGTACCCTGTTGAAAAAACTGAAAGCAAATGACTTTGTTGGTGCAGCGTCAGAGTTTGAGAGGTGGAATAAAGCTATAGTCAACGGTGAAAAAGTTGTATTTGCTGGTTTGACTAATCGCAGAAAAGACGAGCGAACACTGTTTGAGAAAAAAGACGGAGAAGCAATCCCTCTTAATGCTCCAATATCCCCCCAAGATCAGGTTACATGGTTGGAAGGATATCGGGACAATGATCAAAATGTTATTGTCGCTTGGAATGGCTCTGATGGTGTTAACAAACTTGTGGAAATTCTCACCCTATCCACCTTAGAAAAATCTGACCTAATTTCCGTATTGGAACAATATAAAAATGCGCGAAATTTTGTCTTTGCCCCTGCCACAAAGGTAATTCCTAGTGGAGAACGGGTTTTAGTTACTGCTAGAAAACCAACAATTCTCAAGGTAAGTAATCCACCAACTCTCAATACTCCGTTGTTAGTTCGTGGTGTTGAAGGTGATGATGTTAAAAAACTCCAAAACCGATTAAATGATCTTGGTTTTGATGCTGGTGAAGCTGATGGCATCTTTGGCAAAAAAACTGAAGAAGCAGTAGGAGAATTTCAGAAAAAGCAATCGATTACAGTTGATGGTAAAGTAGGAAGTAATACTTGGAGTAAATTATGGGGAATTGATGCACCTACTGTTTCTGTTCCCACTTCCACTGCTTCCAGTACTCCAGGTAAAAATTATCTCCGGCTGACTAAAACTCAGCGCAAAGATACCTATGGATGTTTCATTTTAAAGTTGGAGTATTTCAAAAATGGACAATTACAGGGTAGTATAGATGTCTGCTCTGGACAGCCTCACCGTCAATTGTTCGAGACGGGTAGAGAAAGCGTCCCCAATGCACAGCCATTACCAGAAGGAAAATGGTATATTGATAATATTCAGTGGGTAGGGGAAAAAGATAAGTATCGCGGAAGTTTTGGCGATGGTCTTGGCCCAGTAAAAATTCCTCTAAACTATGTCGAACCTGGCAAGACTAGACGCAGTGAAATACTTATTCATCTTGACTGGAACCGAGCAAATTCTCCAGGTACTATCGGTTGCATCGGCGTTTATGGTATTGGCGATTTCCAGCAATTGGTAAGTTGGTTACGTGACACAGATCCCCGTGATTTATTTGTTGATTGGGAAAAAGGTACTTGTCCTCAACCATAATTCTCCCTGTGTCTATTTGGTTTGTAAAATTATAGGACTCATATTTGATTTTTGAAATACACGTAGTGGCGTGACAAGGCTAAAATAGTGCAATCGATTTTCGGTCTTTGTTCTTGTTCAATCAAGTTTCGAGCATTTTTCTAAAGCAACATTTAAGGCGTGTCACGCCAGTAGTAGCGTGTCAAGACTAAATTTGTGCATTGGCAAACTCTTGTGGGATGGGCATCTTGCCCGTCCAGTGCAGGCAAGATGCCTACACCACAAGAAAATTTTTTGCAACCTTTTAGGCTTGCCACGCCAGTAGGGTGTGTTATGCCATAGGCTAACGCACCAAAACTTTCGGATGGTGCGTTAGGTCAGCCGTAACACAACACACCCTACATCTACTTAGATTTTTTCAAAAATCAAATCGGATTGCTATATAGGACTTACCCATTGAGAAAAAACGGTAAATATGGGTATCTGAAAGTCCTATAGGTTGTGCGTTAGGGAACGCACACTACGGGTAGGATGCATGAATTTAGGTGTAGAGACGTTAACCTAGATTTTTTCGCAATTGTACAGTTCTTGGTGTTAATGTTGGGAAAATATAAGGAATTAAATACTCTCCTTGAGGAATTTGGGGGTTAGTATGATGATTTCTAACTTCATAACCCATGCTACGCAAAGACTGAAGGTAGGAAAATATATTTTCTGTCTTTACTCCCCATAGCAAAGACAAATTTTGAGCAGAGAGTTGATTTGCCACTCCTATCCCCCTAACGACACATTGAACAACAAGCCAGAAAAGATTTATTTGTAATCCAGGAGAAAAAGTCATCACCCCATGAAAGCGAGGATTATATTGATAATAGCCTGACAACTGTACTAAGTCTGCCATACCAGTTATATCGAGAATCTTTTCCTCAAAAGCTTTCCATAATGCTGTAAATAAATGGGGGTTTAACTCGTTAGCACATAACTTGACTTTGTCTGTCTCTATTACCCAATTTTCGTTACCCAAAGTGGGAAACACGTCAAGCACAAATTTATTTTCTTCTGTCAAGATATCACTAGTTTGTGCTGTAATCATCCAGCAAGATGTATTTAGTTCGTATGTTAGATTTATTTTGATGCTGTGATCAGATTTGTTTTTACTCCAGCCAAAATCTGAGGATAAAAATCGTACTTCTTTCCCTGTAATTATTTGAATATTTGATGATTTATTTTTAATATATAAAAGAGCAATTGCTTCTGAGCTTTTTTGGGCGTATATTTTGGTTAGCTGTCGTTTACGCTGCCTAAATCCTAATTGCTTGTTGGGACTCATGTATTGCATGGGAAATGGTAGGGCCACACCCATAATTTGATCCAAAATACTCAAAGCCAAAATTCTACCAAGTTGGGGTGGTACTGAATTACCAATCTGTTGAATACAGGCTTGATCATTCCCGACAATTTCATAAGCATCAGGAATTGTTTGTAACCGCTTTAATTCAGCAATTGTAAATCTGCGGTTTTCCCAACTGAAAGGGCCTGTATATTGTCCCCCCTGTGCTTTAATTGTTCGTACTGGACTATGGGGATCAGCTTTGTAGAGAAAGTCTGAAAATTTGGAACGCCAGCTAAACACTGGGTGAGGGTGTCCCATTTCTGTTGTGTAAAAGCTGTAATTTAGTCCTGGTGGTATGTCTGTCAGCAAATGACCGTAGCGACCAGTAAGTCCGGGTTCTGTGTGGGATTTATCAACTCCTGTAACGGCTTCTTTGGCTGTGTAAAAAGGTTCTTTTCCAGGGGAGTCAGGCCCGTGAGTGGGGTAGGGAAAAAGATAATTCCCTGTTTTCACTCCCACAATAAATAAACGTTCTCTATGCTGGGGTACACCATAATCCGCAGCATCTAGCAACCGAAAATGAATTGTATAACCGGCTTGTTTAAAGGCATTTTGGATTTCTTGCCAGTCTTCTCCTTTTTGTGCTCCGGTAATTCCATAGACGTTCTCGAAGAGGAAGCCTTTTGGCTGTAGTGTTTTTAGTAGCCGTACATACTCTTGAAAGAGTGTCCCGCGAGTATCTTTAGTTCCGGCTACTCCAGCGGCCCGGCGACCGGCTGCTGAGAAACTTTGGCAAGGTGGCCCACCAATGATGAAATCAACTTTTAAATCAGGACTGGGGAAAAATTTGCGAATATCAATGCAGATTGGTTGAGAATTTTCTAGCCATTGCCCTGTTTGTGAGTTTTTTTCTAGGGTCTGGATGTACTTAGGTTCTAGTTCTACCATTTGAACTATATCAAAGCCTGCATCATGAAATGCAATATCCAGTCCACCACCCCCAGAAAACAAGCTGAGGGTTTTTATGGGACTATGACTTTGTTGATTTAGCCTGTAACGGAGAGATAAGCCAAATTGATCGCACCATGCCGCACCACGATTTATTCCTAGAAATGTTAATATTTTTTGGAACCAAGTAATTTGATCAATGTCGGCGTTTGGTAGATTTAAAGGCAGGGACAGTTGTTGCATACTGACTTTTGAGCTTAACTCTCCCATAATAAAGTTTTGAGGTGTTATGTCTCCACCACCTCACGCACCAAAGAAGCCAACTTCTCAGCACTATCGGGAACTGCGATCGCCTTTGCTAATTCTGCCATTTTCGCCAATTCTGCTGGTGAGAGCAACAAACTCAAAACCTGATTTTGCAATATCTCCGCCGTCAATTCTGATTGCTTAAAAGTTAAGGCCGCACCAGCCTTGGTAAACACGTCTGCATTGTAAGATTGATGATCTTCCGCCGCAAAGGGGTAAGGAATCAAAATCGCTGGAGTACCACACACGGCCAATTCTGTTAAACTGCCGGCGCCAGAACGACTAATTGCTAAATTTGCTCGTCGCAATAATGGTGCCATATCGTTGTAAAACGGTAAGGCGATATAGTGGGGATGTTGCAAACTGTCGGCTTCTGGGTCTTGATCGCCTGTTAAATGCACTACATAAGCACCAGCGGCAAACCAGCTTGGTGCAGCTTGGCGGACTAATTTATTGATCCCCACAGCGCCTTGACTGCCACCAAAAACGACAATTAAGGGAACACCATCAGGAATTGCTAAATCTAGGGTTGTATGAATTTCCTCATCTAGGAATTGCGATCGCACAGGAGTACCCACGCAAACACTTTTAGCACGGGGCAAATATTGAGAAGCCACGGCAAATCCTACCGCCACCATGGTACACCAAGGGCCAAAAAAGCGCGTTACCTTACCTGGTAAGGCGTTGGATTCATGGAAAACTACGGGTAAGCCGAGGGAACGCGCCGCAATTACAGCAGGCCCAGCGATATAACCCCCTGTGGTGAACACCCCTTGAAATTTCCCCTGTTTCAGGAGTCGTCTCACATCTAAAACCGAACCTATAAGTTTAGCCAAAATCCCCAGGGAGGAAAACCCAAACCCTTGCTGAAACCCTTCAACTGCAATAGTATGCAAAGGATACTGTTTGGGGACAAGCTGAGTTTCTAGCCGATTGGGAACCCCCAGCCATTCAATTTCATATTCTGGCAGTTTTTGTGCCAGTGCGATCGCCGGAAACAAGTGTCCACCAGTCCCACTGGCCGCTATTAATAATCGTATTGGTTCATTTGCCATTGAAGCTATACCATTTAGCGTCTAGCTTAACTAAGATAAAGCAATTTCCTCGACTTCTCTAATCAAATCCGTAAACTCTGACAATGACTCACATGATTGGCTTATTACTGAAACACCACAACAGACACCCCTCCACCATTTCACGCAGCTTATTCCTACTGACGTTTGGTTTCATCAGTAGTTGGCAATCTGCTCAAGCCATTACACCACAACAATTCCCACTCTCTGGCAGTATACCTGCAAGAGTTACTCCTCATACCAGACTACCCCAACAACTCAGTGCCGCCGAAAATCCACCCCCGGAACTCAAAAACCTGTTGACGCAAGTTGACGCCGCGGCCAGTCGCGCGGATGTTAAAGGGTTGATACAGTTCTACGGCTCCAATTTCACTCATGGGGATGGATTAAACCGCCAGACTCTCGAAACAGCCTTGACGTCACTCTGGCAACGATACCCTAAATTGCGCTACACAACACAGTTGCAATCCTGGAAATCTGAAGGTAACAGCATGATTGCGGAAACAGTCACTAAGATCACTGGCTCACCTTCTGCTAACAGTAATAATTTAGCTCTCAATGCCACGATTACATCACGCCAGCGCATTACAGGTGGAAAAATCGTTAATCAAGAGATTTTATCAGAACGCACTCTAGTTACCTCCGGTAGCAAGCCACCACAAGTTAATTTTATTGTTCCCCAGCAAGTAAAAGTCGGTCAGAAATATAATTTTGATGCCATTGTTCAAGAGCCACTGGGTGATGAATTTCTGCTGGGAGGGGCCCTCCAAGAACCCATACTTCCAGACAAATATCTTTCGCCCACACCCGTGGATTTGGAATTACTGACTTCTGGCGGACTTTTTAAAGTGGCAAATGCACCTTCAACTCCTGGTAGTCAATGGATTTCTGCGGTAATCCTGCGGGGTGATGGCATGACAATGATCACCCAGCGTCTACAAGTTGTCAAGAAGTAGTGAGTTGGTTATTGGCCATTGGTTCGGAATTATTGGAAAATGACTCTGGACTATTGACTTTTAACACACAATGATTTCTTTAGAAAATCAAATCGTTTTAATTACTGGCGCAAGTAGTGGTATTGGTGCTGCTTGCGCTAGGATTTTTGCTCGTGGGGGTGCAAAGCTGATTTTAGCAGCGCGGCGGTGGGAACGTTTGCAGCAGTTAGCTAATGAACTGAACCAACTGTTTGGCGGAGAAATTCATCTATTACAGCTTGATGTACGCGATCGCTCTGCTGTGGAATCTGCCATCTCTACTTTACCCCCAGACTGGTCTGACATTGACATTCTGATTAACAACGCTGGTCTGAGTCGCGGTTTAGACAAGTTGCACACAGGGGATTTTCAGGACTGGGAAGATATGATTGATACTAATATTAAAGGTTTGCTTTACCTTAGCCGCTATGTTGTGCCTGGAATGGTAAATCGTAGTCGCGGTCATGTCATCAATCTGGGTTCGATAGCCGGACATCAAACCTATCCCGGTGGTAACGTCTACTGTGGCACAAAAGCCGCAGTTAGAGCAATTTCTGAAGGCTTAAAACAAGATTTGTTGGGAACCCCTGTGCGGGTGACTTCCGTTGATCCTGGGATGGTAGAAACGGAATTTAGCGAAGTCCGCTTTCATGGCGATACTCAACGTGCAGCGCGGGTTTATCAAGGTGTCACCCCCCTGACTCCCGATGATGTTGCTGATGTGATCTTTTTCTGCGCCACGCGATCGCCTCATGTCAATATTAACGAAGTCGTCCTGATGCCAGTAGATCAGGCTAGCGCCACATTGGTCAATCGGCGAATATAAAATAAACCTAGGCAGAATACGGCCAACACTGAAAAAACTGGAGTGACGGTACTCACAGCCATTAACACAGCAAAAGTTCTGACAATTGTCTGCTTAGTGGCTTTTGCTTTCGTCTTCGCGCCCGCTTGATTCCGTTTATTTGGTAATCACTTTTGGTGCGTGTAGTATTGTAGTAGATAATTCATCTATCCAAAGAGATATCTTTGAAAGTCGCAGGTGGTGCAACATCTGCGATTTATGCTCAGAGTTAGTTGCAACTCATAATCATTTCAAGTATGATTTATTTGAGTAGATTGGATGAACAACCCGATAAATGAAAAGCTTGGCCAGCAGCTACACTGCAACCTAGGCGATCGCTAAAATTGAAATTCTAGAAGCATGGCTTGCTAAAGTCATCAGTCCTAAGAAGTAAGTAGTCGTACACCATTAGTTTTTAGTCTCCAAAGCAAGTTACCACAAAATGATTAATCTCAACTACCCAGATGCTAAAGAAATTGATTTAATTAAAAATCAGCCAGATTATGCAGCAAATAAATTAATTTGTTAATGGGTAAATGGCATTTACCACCCAACAGAAAATCTGATGATCAACAGCAGAAAAAACAATGAGTAACACACAAAAAAATGCAGTAGTCACTGGTGGAAATCGTGGTTTAGGATTTGAAACATCTCGCCAATTAGCTAAACAGGGATATCAGGTAATTCTCACCAGTCGGGATGAAGAAAAAGGCAAAGCAGCGGCTATTCAGTTACAAAACGAAGGATTAGATGTCATCTTTCATCCCCTAGATGTTAATAGTCAAGAAAGTAGTCAGCAATTAGCCCAATTCATCCGCCAGCAGTTTGGTAGACTCGATGTCTTGGTGAATAATGCAGGTATATATCTTGAGGTCAGAGGAGGAGACAATAGCATATTTAATGCTAAAATTGACAGTCTGAAACAAACACTAGAAACCAATGTTTACGGCGTTTTGCGAGTGACTCAGGCATTAATTCCATTAATGAAACAACAGAATTACGGAAGAATAGTCAATGTTTCTTCTGGCATGGGGCAGTTGACTGATATGCAGAGTGGTGCCCCTGGATATCGGATTTCTAAAACGGCTTTGAATGCCCTAACGCGGATTATTGCCAGCGAATTACAAGACACGAATATTTTAGTTAACTCCGTTTGCCCCGGTTGGGTAAAAACCGATATGGGCGGTTCAGAGGCACCGCGAACTCCAGAACAAGGAGTTGATACAATTGTGTGGCTAGCAACACTTCCTGATGGGAGTGCTACTGGTGGATTTTTCCGCGATCGCCAGCCAATTGATTGGTAAAGCCACATTAAAAAGATATATAAATAAAAATCATCGTTCCCGTCTATTTATCGGCTACCGACACAAAATCATGAGTGCAATTGCTACTATTTCTCAGAATCCATTACTCCAAGGCCTTGGTTTACCTCCCTTCACAGAAATTAAACCAGAGCAAGTAGAACCAGCCTTTAGCCAGCTGTTAGCAGAACTTAACAAACAATTGACCATCTTAGAGGCCAATGTACAGCCTACCTGGAGCGGGTTAGTAGAACCTCTAGAAAAGTTGACAGAACGGCTGTACTGGAGTTGGGGCATACTCAACCATTTAATGGGTGTGAAAAATAGCCCAAAACTCCGGGACACTTATGAAACGGTACAACCACAGGTAGTACAATTTATCAACACCCTCGGTCAAAGCCAAGCCATCTACAATGCTTTTAAGACACTCCGCGCCAGCAAAGCCTGGGAAACATTAGAACCAGCCCAGCAGCGCATTGTCGAAGCAGCCATCCGCGATGCAGAATTTTCCGGTGTTGGGTTAACAGGAGAAGCACGCGATCGCTATAACGCCATTCAGATGGAGTTAGCAGAACTTTCCACCAAATTCTCTAACCATCTCCTCGATGCCACCAAAGCCTTTAGCTTAACCCTAACAACCAAAGAAGAAATTGAAGGCTTACCCAACAGCTTACTTAGTCTAGCTGCCCAAGCTGCCCGTGAGGCTGGTGAAGAAAACGCCACAGCAGAA
Organism: Cylindrospermum sp. FACHB-282; assembly: GCF_014697195.1. Lineage (GTDB taxonomy): Bacteria > Cyanobacteriota > Cyanobacteriia > Cyanobacteriales > Nostocaceae > Cylindrospermum. The sequence continues at coordinate 62,262 of NZ_JACJRJ010000029.1, forward strand.
AATGGCCCCTGGCGCATCACCTTGGACTTCCCCAGTTACGGACCTTTCATGCAGCATAGCACCCGTCGGGATCTGCGCGAAAAGCTCTACAAAGCACACATCACTCGTGCTTCCTCTGGAGAATTGGATAACAACCCTTTAATTGAACGCATTTTAGACTTACGGCAAAAACTGGCAAATTTAATCGGCTTTAATAATTTTGCCTCACTCAGCCTAGCCAGTAAAATGGCCCAAAAAGTTCAAGCAGTAGAAAAGCTTTTAGAAGAACTACGACAAGCTAGTTATGATGCTGCTGTCCAGGACTTGGAAGCACTCAAAGCCTTTGCTTTATCTAAGGGAGCAGCAGAAGCTGCGGATTTAAAACACTGGGATATCAGCTTTTGGGCAGAACGCCAACGGGAAGAAAAATTTGCCTTTACCGTTGAAGAATTACGTCCCTACTTCCCCCTTCCCCAAGTGTTAGATGGGTTATTTGGGCTAGTAAAGCGCCTGTTTGGCGTCACCGTCACCCCTGCTGATGGTCTAGCTCCAGTCTGGCATGAAGATGTGCGTTATTTCCAAATTGCTGATGAAAACGGTACACCCATCGCCTACTTTTACCTAGATTCCTACAGCCGTCCCGCAGAAAAACGCGGTGGTGCTTGGATGGATGTATGCATCAATCGGGGCAAAACTACAGAAAATGGTGTGACTGCCATCCGCTTACCTGTAGCTTATTTGATATGTAACCAAACGCCCCCAGTAGATGGCCAGCCTAGCTTGATGACTTTCTATGAAGTGGAAACTTTGTTTCACGAGTTTGGACATGGCTTGCATCACATGCTCACCAAAGTTAACTACACCGCCGCCGCAGGCATCAATAATGTAGAGTGGGATGCAGTGGAACTGCCCAGTCAGTTTATGGAAAACTGGTGCTATGACAGACCAACTTTGTTTGGTATGGCTAGACATTACGAAACTGGTGAACCCCTACCAGAGCATTATTATCAAAAGCTGCTAGCAGCACGTAATTATATGAGCGGTTCTGCCATGTTGCGGCAAATCCACTTGAGCCGGGTTGATTTGGAACTACACCACCGCTATCACCCTGGTAGTGATGAAACCCCCGCAGATGTCCGCCATCGCATTGCCAAAACTACTTCTGTTTTGCCACCATTGCCTGAAGATGCTTTTTTATGCGCCTTTGGACACATTTTTGAAGGTAGTTATGCAGCCGGTTACTACAGTTATAAGTGGGCTGAAGTCCTGAGTGCTGACGCTTTTGCCGCTTTTGAAGAAGCAGGGTTAGAAGATGAAGCAGCCTTACAAGCTACCGGTAAACGCTACCGTGATACGGTGTTGGCCTTGGGGGGTAGTAAGCATCCAATGGAGGTATTTCAAGCCTTTCGGGGACGGGAACCGAGTACAGGGGCTTTACTTAAGCACAATGGTTTGCTAGCTGCGGTTTAAAGTTTAGTAGCTCTTTGGGTCTTCGTGGTTAAAAAAGATTGTGAACCACGAAGGCACGAAGTAAGAAAAATCTTAAACAATTGATGAATTATTTAGGATTGCTATATATGTTGATTGGTGCGAAAGTCCCCCTCTTGTGTGACTCTCGGAAAACAATAATCGAAGGCAGATTTTGCAACTCTAATTTAATCAAGGTTTGGAGCTTTATTTTTTTGTGAGAAAAGAAAATTCATAGCCAAAAAGTGAAAACTAAAGTCCCGTAAACCTTTCAGCTATTGCATTATCCCAAAGTGGTAGAAGAGGGGGATTTGCTTTGAAGATTAACTGTCTTATCTGTCTGTTGTTTAGTTGAATTTGTCTTAATCTTTTCTTGTAATTTTCTCAAAAAAATAGTATAGTCTTCAAAAAGAAAACTAATTATTGGGAATAAAAAATAATGGCGACTACAGAGAGATTGAAAAATTTTACTATTCTGCATTCAAATGATATGCATGGAGACTTTCTAGCAGAAGCTAAAGGTGCTGATGGTAATCTTATTGGCGGACTGTCGCTACTTTCTGGATACCTCAACAAAGTGCGCCAAGAAGAAAAAAATACGCTCTTCGTAATTTCTGGCGATATGGTTCAGGGGTCAATGATTGATACTGAATACAAAGGTATTTCAACCATAGAAATTATGAATTACCTTGCTCCTGATGTAGTGACTCTAGGGAACCACGAGTTAGATTATGGGTTTCCTCACTTACTTTTCCTAGAAAAGATGGCAAACTTTCCCATCGTGAATGCCAACTTATATATTAAAAAATACAATAAACGACTGATGAATCCTTATCTGATCCTCAATGTAGATGGATTTGATATTATGTTTATCGGAATTGTAACTGAAGAAGTTCTTAATGCCTTAAAACTTGACACGAGTATTAGCACATTTGTTGGGCTAGAAGATGCTGCTGCGGAAGTAGGTAAAATTTGCGATACCTATAAAAGTGAGGACATTGACCTAACAATTCTCTTGACGCACATCGGGTTTGAAGAAGATAAAAAACTAGCTGCACTACTAGACCCAGAATGGGGTGTGGATATAATAATTGGTGGTCACTCTCATACACTTTTAGAACAACCAGCGCAAGTCAATAACATTCTAATTGCACAAGCTGGGGTTGGCACAGACCAAATTGGACGTTTTGATATTACAGTGGATGACAATACTAACAGTATTGTCGAATGGAAATGGCAACTTATCCCTGTGGATAAGAATCTTGCAGAGCCAGATGCTGAACTCGAAAAGTTTATCGATACCTTTAAAGAAGAGGTAGATCGCAAGTATAATCGACTCATTTGTCGATTAGCACGTAAATTAACACATCCCAAGCGTGAAGTAGAAACTGACTTGGGTAACTTAATTACTGATATCTTGGCCTCTTCAGCTATGTCTGATGTAGTTCTTATCGGTAGTGGTTCAATCCGGGGAACAGAGTTAGGGCCTTTAGTAACATTAAGTGATCTGAAAAAAGTTTACCCTTATGATGGGGCGCTCTACAAATTTAAAATTACTGGTGAACAGTTCACTAAGATATTCTCATATATCATGAGTGCAGAGAATAGAATACCCGGTGAAGGTAATTGTTTTCAGGTAAACCAAGGAGTTAAGGCAGTTTATAGTGATGCTGAGGGAAAGCTGGAATCTTTAAGCATTAATGGAAACCCTGTGCAAGCAGATAACCAATATACCATCTGTCTCCAGGAATATCATTACAAAAATTCTGTTCTAACTCTAAACATAGCAACTGAAGAATTGACAAAATTAGGCAGCGCGAAAGTAGTCACCACATCTGCTCAGAATGTACTTGAAGAATACTGTAGCTCAAATCAAAATCTTAACAGCTATATTGAAGGACGATTAACCTACAAATAGCTAGTTTTGACAAAGCAGGTCGGGATTTTCCCGATCTGTAATTTGTTGATATCCCTCGGTATGAAGATGATATTTTCTCAGGAATTATTTAAGATTGCTATATAATAATAATTTTCTTTAAAATTTATGTACTTTTTGGATGAATCATCTGTTTTACTGAATTTTTTCAGAAACTTTTTTTGCAATACTTAACTAAGTTCTAATTAAATAAAAAAATTAAATATAGATTAAAAATGATAAATAACATCATATTTCGTGAAGTTTATCAGGCAAAATTAGAAGTATGCTTAATTTATCGAAAGCCTAGTTGAAACTTAAAGTAACAAGGCGCAAACAAACTTAAACATTCATTAGTATTTTGCTCCTAAGTTTGGTTTGAGTGCTAATGACTAAAACTAAAGTTTATTTGTGCTGGTTTACTGACTAGGTTGTTAAGCAAGGTGGAGAATATCTATTCTGAAGCTCAGAACTAGCAGCAAAAGCCCAAGAAACCTTAACAACAATTACGTAAAATGATAGACAAAATTTTGCTGGCTGTCTCTGGATTGGGACATGCGGAAGAAATGCTCAAAACGTTGAAAGATTTGCCATCAATCCAATCTGCAAAGGTTACAGTTTTGCATGTTGTGCCTAGCCAAAGTACCACTGAAGCGATGACGGCTAAATGGGAAGAAGGTGGCAAGATTCTGGCTAATGCTATTGTGTCTTTGAATTTAGACCCTAGCCAGGTTTCTTCAATTTTACGGCAAGGCGACCCCAAAGATGTAGTTTGTCAAGTAGCTGACGAAATGGAAGCTGACTTGATTATTATGGGTTCACGGGGACTGAAGCGGCTGCAATCGATTTTAGCGAACTCAGTTAGTCAGTATGTTTTCCAATTGTCTTCTCGCCCCATGTTGCTAGTTAAAGATGACATTTATGTCAAAAGAATTAAGCGCGTTATGGTGGCAATAGACAATTCAGAAGCTGCCAAGAAGTGCTTGGATTTGGCTTTGTTTATGCTGCGGGGTGTTCCGGAAGGTCAGTTAGTTTTGGGTAATGTAACTCAGGAGTTAGGCGGCAAAAAAACGGAAATTACGGAGATTAAGCCAGATAAAAATTCCCCTTTGTCCGCCGCAGTTGCAGCAGCCGAGAGACAAGGTGTGTCAACTCGTTGTGTTCGCAGTACTGGCAAACCTGGTGAAGAAATTTGTCGCTTGGCAAAGGAATTGAATATAGACTTATTGCTGCTCGGTTCTCCAGATCGTCGTCCATCTATTGCTAAGAGTTTTGTTGATATAGACCGACTCCTGGGTGCTTCTTTGTCTGACTACGTTCGAGTCAATGCCACTTGTCCAGTGTTGTTGGCGCGGACTGCGGCCTAAGATCAAAATAGAGTCAGTATTGGTTAAATAAAAACCCCTGCACCAGTGGTGTAGGGGTGATTTTTTTGGCAAAAACAGTATTAACTATCTTTTCCGCCTTCGCGGCTGGCAGTTTGGATGTAAAGAATTAGTAAAAACACGGTGGGAACTAGTACGAACAAAATGCTCGCTACGAACCCTAGCTCATTAACTTGCATGGCAAGAAAGCCTCTCTGTGATTTCCGGTCAACAACTTTAGAATAGCATCATCGATGACAGAGTTAGCTCAAATTTTCTGCTGCCGCCAATGCTAAGTGGGTTTAAACCTAAAAAATTAAGGTTTTGTGACTACACTGACTGGGCCATTGACTAAGGTTTGACAGGCGAGGCGGTAATTTTCGGGCTTTTTCTTAAATTTCTTGTTTTCTACATCTGTTCGGGGGGAAAGATTTTCGAGTCCTTCGACTATCTCGACAACACAAGTGCAGCACTGTCCGCTGCCACCGCAATTAGTCATCTTGCTCAAAAAGGTATATATATCAATGCCATTTTCTACAGCTTTGAGTCGGAGATTAGCACCATCTGCCGCCACTATTTCTTTATTTTCTTTTACAAATTTGATGTTGCCCATAACTAATCCCTTTCTGAGTGGTAGGTGTGGCTTGTAGCTTTGTCTTGGCTAGGCTTGATATGATATTTCACTTATATTATATGAATATGTTGCAAAATATTAAGAGATAAGAAGTTTAGCAAAAATGGTCATGCAAAAAAATAGGACAGGTATATTACCTGTCCTGGGAATTTTGTAAGAGATTAACTTACCTAAACCCCACGGCTGCTTGCCAAACAAAAGCAAGCAACAAGAAGAAGACGGGAATAACTGGGAGAACGTCTACCAAGGGGTCGAAGATTTGGTAAGCTTCCGGCAGTTTTGCTAATAAAAGTGCTGCTTCCATGTTCGTTTAAATCCACCTATCCAACACAGCTTTCATAATTGAGAAATATCTTAACATGGTTTGGTGACTGGTCAGTGGTCATTAGTTATTGGTTATTAACTCATCATCTGCTGCTAATTCAGGGGAATTGAGCCAGTGACCAAATTCTGTGGCGAAGCGATCGCCTAATATTGCATCTCGGATCTTTTGGGTAAAGCGAATTAGTTCGGTGATGTTGTGAATGCTCAACAAGGTATAGGCTAAAATTTCTTGCGATCGCACTAAATGCGATATGTAGGCGCGGCTGAAGTTTTGACAAGCGTAACAAGGGCAAGTTTCGTCTAAGGGCGTAAAATCATCTCGAAATTTCGCATTTTTCAAATTCCAGCGTTCACCTGAGACGATAGCTGTACCATGTCTGGCCCATCTTGTGGGAATCACGCAGTCAAATAAATCCACACCAGCGGCGATGGCGATCGCCATTTCTCGATAAGTACCCACACCCATCAAATAACGCGGCTTATCAGGTGGTAACAGTGGTGCTGTTGTTTGCACAATCTGTGCCATCAATTCTGGTGGTTCTCCCACACTCACACCACCAATGGCAAATCCTGGCAAATCTAACTTAGCTAAAGCTGTTGCTGCCTGACTGCGCAGATCCAAATACACGCCCCCTTGGACAATGGCAAACAAGGCCTGATCACTGCGTTGATGAGCTGCCATACAGCGTTCTAACCAGCGGTAAGTGCGCTCAGTAGCCGCTTCTACCTCTTGGCGCGTAGCTGGGTAGGGCGGACACTCATCAAATGCCATAATTACATCCGCCCCCAAAATACTCTGAATTTCAATCGAGCGTTCTGGCGTTAAGTTAATAATTTTGCCATCATGAGTGGAGCGAAAAGTTACACCCTCTTCTGTAATTTTCCGCATTTCACTCAAACTAAAGACCTGAAACCCACCGGAATCTGTGAGCATCGGCCCGTCCCAACCCATAAACTTATGTAACCCACCACCACCAGCGACAATTGCCTCTCCTGGTTGTAAGTGGAGATGATAGGTATTGGATAAAACCATTTGTGCTCCAGTGTCCCTGAGTTGGGCTGGAGTAATAGTTTTGACATTTGCCAGTGTCCCCACAGGCATAAATCTTGGGGTTTCTACAGGGCCGTGAGGAGTATAAAACACACCCGCCCTAGCTTTTGTCTGGCTACAGCAGGCCAGACATTCAAAAGAAAAATTAGCGCTCAAAGTAAAAATAATACTATTTGGCTAAATTATAGACCGAATTGACATTCTTCCCGGACTAACTACGGCTGTTGCTGGGGATTAAAGGCAGTTGTGACAACGGGGTTCAACCCCGCAATGCCTAGTTCCCAAGATGGTTTATGATTTGCTTTATTAGAAGGAATCGCCGCTGTCGTCGTCAATTTCTGCATCCCATTTAGCCGAGAGCACTTGCTCCATCATCGCTTCTATAGCGCTGGTGTTGAAGTTGCGCTCCCGTCGCTCTTGCAGGGGGGTCGAGAGGGGAATTAGCCGTAAACACATCCCTTCTTGCATCAGATCCAAGTAGGTTTCTTGCTGCGGGGACTGTTTGAGTTCCAGGTAATCAAAACTATGAACATTCAGATACAGGGCATTGTTAGCAACTAGGGTAGATCTTTGCGGATTAGAAAACACTTCCATTACATCCCCTTCTCCCTCGCTCAGTAGCTGGTCTTTCTGGGTATATGTATAGCGAACTCGACCTAAATCAGTCAGTAATCGCCGCATATCGAGCTTATTCACAATGATGCCCGTGTTAATAATACACGGTGCTGGTATCCTGGTGTCGGGTAGATGGTGACTCATAGGAAAATAGCGATTGAGGGAAGGTGAGTGACAACACAGCTAAACATTTTATTGAAAAGCTTGTTGACTCCCTACATTAAAAAAAATACCAATTTTGTAGGGCGACCGACTAATAACATAGAGTAAGTTATTAGTTACAGAATAAAAAACAAAACGATCCCTGAAGAAGTTGTGACTTTTTCAGTCAATTATAGTCTCGTTCCAATTAATACCGAAAAGTTTTTTGAAACACTGAAAATAGCATAACAAAATTTTTCCTGTGAATCTCTGATACAGGTAAATCTTATCTAAAGCTTTAAAATCTACTACTGTTTGTTGTGCCGGAATTAAGAGCGTCATTCCCTCGCATATTTAAAATGTATGTAACTCATTATGACTAACCTGTTGCAGTGGTGGAAATATCTATGGTTAAAGATGGCGGCGGCGATTATTTTTTATACGGCGATTCCCCTACCCTATATAAACGGATTAGACTTCGGGGGGGTGGCGCGTCTTGCTCCTGGAGTCGGGCTGATGATTGGGGGAATTTTAGGGTTATTGGATGGGGTGATGAATTTTCTGGGGATGCCCGTATTTACTCGTAGTGGTTTGGTCGTAGGTGTTTGGATAGCGATTACGGGAGGGCTGCATTTAGATGGGGCAATGGATACTGCCGATGGTTTGGCTGTGGGTGATCCAGAACGGCGGCTGGTGGTGATGGCTGATAGTGCCACAGGTGCTTTTGGGGCGATGGCGGCGATCGCATTAGTGCTGCTAAAAACAACTGCTTTGATAGATTTGTCAGAAAATCGCTCTTTAGTGCTAATGGCGGCTTGTGGGTGGGGACGTTGGGGACAACAAGTGGCGATCGCTCGATATCCTTACTTGAAACCCACTGGTAAAGGTGCCTTGCATCAAGAAGCCATTACTTCACTCCAGGATTTGTTACCAGGACTGTTTTTGTTGATCGGTTTGAGTGGTTTAATTTTGTTGCTATATCCCAAGGGTTTATTTTTGGCTGTGGGGATGATATTTGCTGGAAGTGCGATCGCCACTCTAACTGCCGCCTGGTTTAATCACAAACTAGGTGGACATACAGGAGATACTTACGGCGCAGTCGTTGAGTGGACTGAAGCCCTATTTCTCTGTGTACTGACCATGTTCTAAGAATCTCCAGAAGGAATACGTTTGTACTATTAACCTTTGGGGGATTTGGGAATTTAGACGCGGCGACTTCTGCCACCGCGATTAATTAGGGTGCAACAGCAAAGAGTTTGTTCGGTGGCAGGAGTTGTCCGGCGGCTAAAAGCGTAGCGGTTCCCAAATCCCCTTCTTCACCAAGATGTTTCGCGTGGCTCTTTCTTTATGACTCGGTTTTCTAGTACAGTTCATTGGTTACAAGGCACGTTTAATTTTGATTCTAAGCTAGAAGCTCAGAATTTGATTAAGGTTTTAGCAAGCTCTTGTCAGGATGAATTTGCCGAAGAAGGGTCAATTAAAAGAGGCGTGAAATTTAGTTGCAGTTTCCGTAGTACCAGGAAAATTATACTTGCTGTGAATTATCCAATTTTGCATGCACAAGGTTATGGCTGGTTATCTATACCTGGTGGTGTTTTTGATGCAATTGAGTTTGATTCTATTAAAGTAATATTTGAAACTTTGTCTGGGCTGAAAAATTGGAAGTGTACCAGGATAGATTGCGCTTTAGATGACTTGATGAAAAAAATTACTCCACGAATTGTTTATCAAGAAGCATTAAGAAGTAACTTTTCAGGATTTAGGAACAAACCAGTTTTTGATGAACGTGAACAGCGGTGGCGAAGTCCTAGTTACTCGCTTTATTCATCTCTGTACACTAACTCTGATGGCAATAGTACAGAAGCACTAAATGTGGATTTTGGTTCAAGAACATCTAATAAAAGTTGGCACTGTTATGACAAGACCGCACAATCCGACGGCGAAAAAGACTGCACCAGAATGGAAGTTAGATTTAGAGACGAAAATAGCCACAAAATATTTGATGAATTATTAACTTGCTTGAATGATAAAAAAGTATTCTACTTACATTTAGGACAAATTGTAGCAGGCGCAATCTGTTTTGTGGATAGAACAGATGAGGATAAGCATTTAAGTAGGTTAGAAATACTTGATTTTTGGCAGGAATTACTAGACGAGATTGGGTCTGTTAAATATCCTGTTCCTAAGAAAGAAGTGATTTTGGAAAATTCTGTAGAATGGGCTGCCAAGCAGTGGGAGACCACTTTAGCGATACTTTATGAGGTTTGTGGTTTAGAGAATGTTATGATTTTTTGTACAGAAATGATTGCCAATGGACAATCTCGTTTAGAAGATAGACATAAAGCAATTGTTAAGAAAGCCAAACTTGAGGGATTTGATTTAATTAAGTTTTATAATCTAATAAATTCTAGATGACATAGAAGTATGACAGCTATTAGATGTGCGATGATTGGCTATTATATGGGGATTAAAACTGGTATAGCTAAAACAGGGAATTCCTGGAGTGCTTTACAGTTTAGATGTGACGAGATTTATAAAGGTATGGAGTTAAAATCCGAGCAATTAACGCAACCCAATGTATCAGTTTTTGATAAAATTGTGGAGCCTGGGTGTGACGTAACACAGCTTCTAGTTGGTCAAAAATATCAGTTAAATGCTGCTGTTGAAAGCAGCACTAAAGGTGCAAACTGGCGATTAATTGCGTTTAAGGCATTAACATAATTAATATTCACGCCGTTTACCGTTAATAGTCATATTGCCGCCGCTGGCATTATGCTCACAGAGCATATCATTTGGGTTTGTGAAGTCAATGTTAGTACATTCTTCTTTTTCTGATTCTAATAAATAAAAAGGAGGACAGGAATGACTTAATTGAGAACGGTGCTGACCCTCTTTGCCATAGATTCCATTAGTATAGCCTTCGTAGAAATAGCCTAAATAAGTAGCTGCATAATAATATACGCCAGAACGAATAGTTCTGTTTGAAAGAGAAAATTCATGAATTACAGCTTTGCCAGTAACCGGATCACGGGCATTATTAATGTCAAAAAGCCATATAAGAAAGACATTAGAATTGTCTTTAGAGTAAAGTGGTTCTCCGGTGGAAACATGTTTAACACAATAATATAGGTAATAACTACCAATATTTTTACGAGTGGGGGTAGTTGGAGGTATTACAACTTCTTCTTCATACCAGCAATTAGAGAGATCGCCATCATCACAAACCCACCCAGCAAAAGCTGTTGAATGTGAGATTAAAGAGGAAAAACCAATTGATATTACAAGTAAGGCATTTTGTAATTTATTAATAAAGAATCTATTTTTTATTAAAATATTCATACCAAGAAGTGGAATTATTAGGATTTTGAGGAATAGAACGATAAATTGGTTGGCGATTGCAACCAGTAATGACAGGAACTTGATATTGGTGCTGAATATTGGTTTGTAGTTGGCTAATAAAGTTTGCATACTGTGTTCGTGATACAAAGCTCTTACTAGGGAAAGATTCAACTTTTCTGATTGCTTCTGCCCATCTGCCGCAGGAAACATCCATTTTTAGTAGGTGGTAAATTTGCTGGTTTTGAATATTAGGAGTGACATTTGGTACTGAAGGGATAAGAGGAACTGAGGGAGACCCAACGCTTGTAATTGCAGCAGATGCTGAACTAGTGACTAAAAAAGCGGCGATTTGTGATTTCATAATTTAAAATAGGGAATATTCTCGATTGTATTCGGGCTTTGGTAAAAATTATTAGAGTTTTTGTTTATGTGAGCATCAGTAGCTATACTGTCGTGCAGTTCTTTGATAACAAGCAATGATGAATTATTGAAACTGTCTGTACCATCATTCAATATCCCGTTAAAGCTTACTTGTTGAAATGTAAACTTGTAAATTGGTGTTTGTATTTCAGAAGTAATTTTATCTAATCTGTTAAAGCTGCTAAATGCCTTAAACAATTGAATATCTTTCTCGCCTATGGGAGCAATGCGTATTTTTTTGGCGTAATTAAACCAAGTTTTGATGAAACCCATGATATTTAGGCGGCGCGCTTTTAAGTCGTTCAACCATAGTTCATAAGTACTACCTCTAAAATAGAAATACATTTTTAACAAAAGTCGTTCATTTCTTAGGGTTTTATCGTATTTGGACATTCCGTTTGCATGGATAAAAAATTGTGTTAGTTGTCTAAATTGAACATCTACGTGCGTGTCTACCTGGGCGCACCAGATGACGTCTACACCGTCGTGTCTAGATAAACACAAGTCTGCTAGAACATTTGATGGAGTGTTTCTGAAGTTACGCGAATTGAAAAATATTTGTGCTTCGTCCACAGCTACAACTGTGGATTTTCTGGAGAATATTTGTAGGAGTTGTTTGTGGTCTGACAGCTGTAGGCATACTACCTGATTTGTATCAATCAGGAATCCAAGCCAGCCATAGTTCATCATGGATGCATATTTCCGTAAGGCTTTTAAATTTACTGTGAAATTGAAAACTAGGCGTTTCTGTTTGTTGTTTGCTAATTCGCACGAATATGCTAGAAGTTCTAGTGATTTACCACTGCCGATTTCACCGAGTATTCCTGTAATGGTCATATAAACGGTATTAATTTGTATACTTTAATAGATACAATTATTAAGAGAATAGAGATAATTGTTGTGAAAATTTCATTGATTACTCCTCCTCCAATTAAGGGAAAAGTATTATCAAGTGATGTGAGCATATTATTAAAAAGATTTCCTAGCCTTAGTGGTTCTGGCGTTGATGGGAAAAAGACAAAGACAAATGTTAGGATTTTGCAAGTAAAAAAAGAAACAGTCCCTCCTGGGTCAGTAATAAATCCAAGTATTATGGATATTGGCAACCAGAAGTTGCGAACTACATTCCCAATCCATATAAGTGCATTGATTATTTGTTGCATTTTAAAGAGTTAGTATTGCAGAGATAATAAAAGACATAATTACAGGGTATTTTAATACGGAAATTATAGAAAGTAAAAAGCAGGCTTCAAATTCAATGCCAGCGGGCGTATTTTCAAAAAAAGTGATTCTTGGGCAATTGTCTGTTGCAGGGCTAGAGTTGGTTGTCCCTAGAATATCAAAAGGGAATTTATCAATTAAGGCTTCAGAGGCGCATTGCATGATATTGGTTGATTCATATTGTTTTTCGGGTATTGCTCCATCTGGTGGGGATTCAAATGATGGAGCCGGGATATCCTGTGCTTGAGATGGTAAAGAAAGTAAAAAAAATGTCAAGCCTGAGAAAATAAAAATTTCAATAGATTGTTTAAGAGTAATTTTTTTCATAGTAGGTTGATGGGTTGGGACATACCCCAACCCAATAAATTTAGGCGTGTCTCAAAATTGATCCAGCGATCATGAGTGCAAAGCTGATACTAAACGGTACAATTACGATGGCTACACCAGTATCAGCGATGCCCGTTAGCATTTCCATGCCTTGGTCTACGGTCGTTTTTGCAGTGGTTAAATCTGCTCTAGCAGGTTGGGCAAGGCTAAGGACTGATAGAGCGATTCCACCAAGTATTAACAGTTGATGTTTAATTTTCATGGCACTAAGTTAAAATGTTCATTGCTAAAGTGGTGTTTGTTGCAGGGGGGTGCGCGACCCAAGGGGATATACACTGCTAGTATTTCGCTCTAATGAAAACTACGAAAAGTGTAACTAATAGAGAAAGACCGAATACGCTTATTCCTACTGAAACGCCCCATTCGCTAGCTGGCTGTAATTTAGATTTAAGCCATTCGTTGGTGGTGCTAACGTCAAATTTTGCTACTATTACTGGTTCATTTATCATTTTATTTGCCTTTCATTGATTCTAAAAATGCGTTTATAGCTCTCCATCCAACTATGCTAGTAATCCAGATCATAATAGTTGGCCAGATAAAAGCGATGGTTTCATTCATGAATTCTCCCGCGGGTTTTAATCCGATAACCGCGCCGTTACCATCTTGGGTTGTGGCGTTGGGATATTGAGCAATATAAAACTGATGTTTCATTTTTTTTTGACTATGATTGTATTTTTAGGTCGTTTAGGTTTTGAATTGTTCCTTCGCTCTATAAACTGTAAAATAATCCAGAGTATTACTGTGATTGCAAATACGATTGGGGCAATTATAAATCCTGATTTAGTCATAGTCCCATATAGAATATTTTGGTCATTGCCAGCATAACGAAATTAAAAGCTACCCATTGGAAAAGTACAAAAAACAGTGAGAGATATGATTTAGTTAAGTCAGTAGAATCAGCCGTTTCACTAGACCAGCAGTAATTTATTGAGTCAGGCGTTGTTGTTGTTGAAACAATTTTAAATCCAGTAGTATCAGAATTTGAGTTGATATTCTTAGTTAGAGCATTTATATAAGTAGCGCCAATTTCATCATCTAAAGATGGAGAAAAATAGAGGTTGTTGCATTTTGTAGCTGCCAAACAAGGCGCTGTCCATATCAACAAAATCAACAAACAAATTAAAGCGTAGAGAACAATTTTTGAAGTATAGCGAATGCCCACAATATTATGTAAACAGTAGCGAAAATGGTATAACTTGAATCTATTAGATACTGGACTAATTCAAAGGACTCGGATAGTGTCAAGGGGGAGAAATTTATGGTTCCTAGCATTTTTACAGAAAAGATTCTTGCAATTTAGAGTAGCAAATTTTTTTTGATGTCACTTTAACCCCCCCTTTATTAGTGTCTAAGCTTAGGAGGAGTGTCTGGTTAAGTAAGAATTTATACATCTAAATCACCAATTTTATAGAGATACGCAATCTATCCCCTAGCCGGGCCCCTCTGGGTGGCTAGGGGTTTTTGCTATCCATAAAATGGACTTTACGTGTAAAACGTTTCTCAGTGAGGTTAGAACCCTGTCTGGTAATACAGGGTTCGATTGACAAATAAAAAAAGCAATGCTTTTTCTGTAAGTATTCTAGGCATTATTAAAAAAGCTGATTGTCTAGTAAAAACAATCACTATACGTTTAGTGTTTAAATATCAGTACCGTTGTTACTGCACTCGCTTTTGAGCCAATGGTGAATATTGTTGCACGATGTTTTTTGTGCGATCGCTACTTTATGATCTTCCAATCCTTGAAAACCCAACTCGCCAGCTGGCAGCGCTGGCTGATGATGAGGCACCGGTTATGTGCGTGACTGGTCAATTATTTTTTCAATTTCTGCTGGAGATTTACCAAGTGCGATCGCATTCTCCACCACCTGCTTTTTCTGTTGAGCGATCGCACTTTTAACATTGCCGCCGGGAATATGAGTGTGGTGAATTTTTCTGGTAGTGCGCTCATACCAGCAATAGCGAAAATAGTAGTGCTTTTTCTGGCTGCGAACTACGGTATATTCTTCGATCCACTGCCACTTTTTGTTGTGTTCTGTGTGTTCTGGAAGCGCTGCAATGCTGATTATTGCGTCTTCCAGAACACTAATTTTATTCCAATAGGGGTCACGGGTGATGGGCTGCTTTGTAGATTCAACGGTAGACAGGTCGAATAACTCTAACTGTTTACTTGAAAGTTTGGTCATTTTAAAAGGGAGTAACGTTAGTGTGCTGCTCCTGGTCGCAGTTTTCTTGGTGAATGGGTGTTTGGAGTTTATCTTGTTGATAATGAGTGATCATCGTTGTTACACCAAAGGCAATTGATGCTGTAGCAGTAGTTAGATGTCCGATTCCGATTCCTAGCAAAAAGTTTAAGAGGCGGGTGTGTGTTTCGGTAGACATGGGTTTAGGGTTAAAAGTGAATTTAGGGAGATGCGAGAAAATGTTGCTTTCCCTGGTTAAATTAAGAATTGGCAGCTTTGCGCTTGGTAGTGAGGTTTGACTGCACCAAGATAAATGGTGATAAATTCGCCGTGGCGGATGGAGGTTTTAAGCCACGTTTTTTGCGGCGGTTGGCTCGTTGGGCCAGATTAGGAGTTTTACCCATGTTGATTATTGGTGGTTGATAGGTTTGGACTTGAGTTAGGGAGCGGATGCGGGAAGCTGTTGCTTCTGGTGGTGAAGTTGGTGATTGCACTTTGGTAACTTGCACCATTGCCAGCTTTGCGCCTGGTGGTGAGGTTTGACTGCACGAGAAGAAATGGTGATAAATTCGCTGCGGCGGGTATAGGTTTCAAGCCACGTTTTTTGCGGCGGTTGGCTTGTTGTGCTGTGTTAGGCGTTTTACTCATGTTGATTATTGGTGGTTGATGGGTGTGGACTTGAGTTATGGAGCAGATGCGGGAACTGTTGCTTCTGGTGGCGAAATTGTGATAGTTTCCCGTGTTTCACTAGACCACGCCAACCAGCTTGCCGCACTTTGTATGGCAGCGAGTCTGTCGGCGTAACTCATATTCTCAATCTCAATCCAAACTTGTTCAGGTAAATCAAATTTTTTTTTGTCCGTTCTGTTGTAGTCTGACGGACAAGTGGTGTCAGCGATTGCTGCAATTAGGACTAGCAGGTATTCTTCCATCAAGGGATACAACACGGTTGTGTCTAATGCTTTGGTTTGGTCATTCATAAGTTTTGAGGGTAATTGGTAACCGGTGATTAGCGATCGCATCCCACCTCCCAGGGCGATCGCAATTTTGGTAATTTGCACCAGTTGCATCAATGGCAGGAAAGTTTAAAGTGATGGAACATTGCCAGCGGGTGAACCACCCCGGTGCGATCGCTAATTTGTCACTGGTGAAGCTGTGGTAGTTTCTCCTGGTGGGAGTTGCTGCTGGTGAAAGTTCAAGTGATGGAACATTGCTGGCTGGTGTTGGGTAGCCCCCAGGTGCGGCGGAAAGTACCTAAGCAAAAAAACCGCTCTAACCTGGAGGTAGAACGGTTTATAAAATTAATTTTCCTCTTCAAATAACCTTAATATTTCCTTCTCAAGGTTATCTATTTCTGTAAACACCTTTTCTTGATGAGTTAAATTTTCATCAAGTCGGGCTCTAAGTCTTTCTTCATGTGCTTTAACATAAGCCAGATGAGCAGCCCGAATATTCCTCAACTGGCTTAACATTTTCCCAGTAGTTCCTGAGAGCGGAGTCTGTCCAGTTCTTTCAGTGATGTTCTGGCTAAGTGCGCTATCAGCTTGGAGCGAGTTGTCCCCAACTGTTGAGCTTTCTCCTCCAATAGCTTCCAGTCCTCCTCCTCTATTGGAATGGTCGCATTCACTAGATTGCGCGGCTGATCCGATTTGGGTCTGCCTCTCTTTTTCATGGGAATTTTCAGTCATGTGTACATCCAAATTATTACACGTGAAAAAACAAGAATAAAAGGGTTGACTATAATTGTCACACGTGATTATAATTAAAGCAACACGTTTTTAACACGTGATTAATTACTTAGATTACCCACACCAGGAAAAAAGGCACTTTGTAGCCACCAGCCAACGGAACTGATGAAGAGTTACCCGGCTAAATTTGTCCTGCGCTGCGGTGTAGACCTGACCTGATGCTAAATGACCATGAAAAACCAGTGCCCTAAGTGTGGCTCAACCTCTGTGATGAGCAAGCCTCTTAGCTTGTTCTTTTGGGTGTGCCTTAGTTGTCGGCATGAGTATGTACCAACAAACAAAGGAGAAAAATAACTTGGCAGTAACAACAGTTGAAGAGTTAAGAAAACAACTTGAACCATTTGAAGGTCAAGAGTTAGTGGTTGCTACTAGCAACGGCTTTTCTTATGCAATCAAAGAAGTCACACTCAGCGATGTTAATGGCGATGTGAATCTTGTCATTGAAAATAGCGTTGCTGCTGATGACGACAGTGACGAAGTTTACCAGACGACC
Organism: Cylindrospermum sp. FACHB-282; assembly: GCF_014697195.1. Classification (GTDB taxonomy): domain Bacteria; phylum Cyanobacteriota; class Cyanobacteriia; order Cyanobacteriales; family Nostocaceae; genus Cylindrospermum. The sequence goes on from NZ_JACJRJ010000029.1 coordinate 79,540, forward strand.
GAAGAATAGTTAATTTCTATTCTTTAAACCCAATAGAAAAAGGAGACGCCATACCCGACTAAAACAAGGAAGTTCCAGAAACACAGTGAACGCCCCAGCGCCTTTTCTGGGGCATTACTTCAAAATTTCTGAAATTTTAAATTCCCATCCTTGCGCTAGTTTTGTGCTAGTGCATTACTTACCATGACATCTACCAAAAAACAACAATATTGGGGCGTGTATTGCAAAACTGGTGAATTGTTAATTAAGTTCAAACAAAAGTACAATGCTCAACTTCACCTAGCCAAAATTGAAAGTTTATTTAATCGCAGGTTATGGGAGGTAAAACCTGTTGATTAAGCCTTTAGGTTATTACTCTAATCATGAATTAGTACAACGGATGCAAAACGACTTTGGTAACTATTTGGAGGAATTAACCGGACAAGAAAAGCTTTACTTGATTTTGTCAATTAGCGAAGGATTATTATCAGAGGTCGCAACTTTAAGAAGGAGGAAAATTGTGTATAGTTATGGGCGAGAGATTGACACCTTGCCTAAAAATGACCGGGAAGCACTTTTAGAGCCATTAGCTATTTACTTACGAGAAATACCTAGTGCAGAATAACCAGTTAATCAACATTGGTTTTTACAACACTGTGCCTCTTAACCGAGTATTTGCGATTGTTGGTTCAGGTTCTAATCCAATTAAGCGGATTATTAACGATGCACGAGATAGAGGATAACTAATAGATGCAACTTGCGGTCGTCGTACTCGGTCGGTGATTATTACTGACTTAAATCATGTAATTCTCTCACCAATTCAACCGGAAACATTAGTAAATCGCTTTGTAATTAAGGAGATTTGATTGATGCCAGACACCCGCAACTGGGCTGTTACCGCTCAAGATGGTTCAATTGTTGCTCGCTACCATGACCAGGGTACTGCCATGATGCACCTGCAACAATTACGAAAATGTTCGCGTTCTCAGAAATGGCAAGTTAAACAATTGGTACGCTGATATGCACATTATTTCAATACCGACTATCTGGAGTTGTAAAACTCCTCATTGTGGTTGGCTGAACCTCGCACAAGTTAGACAACTGCGTGTCTGCAATAAAACCCAATCTGTAACCGTTTGTGTTACTTGGTCAAATGGGTTTAAGCAAGTTTTTACAGGAGAAGATGCTAAGGCTATTATCAGTTCTTGGCAAGAGGCCAGTAATAAATACACTCACCAATCAGAGGAAGTAAACAATGCCAGTAACTAAAACTATTACAGTTCGCCGCCACCAAAATCTGGGGGATTACTCTAACAAAACTCTTGAAGAAACAATTCAATTAAATGAAGGGGAAGACCCAGAACAAGAGCGTTTAAATCTTCAATTAAAGATTGAGCGGGCAATTTATGAAGATGTAACTAATCGTGTTCAGAAGGAAATCAGCGATTTAAGAGCAGAAAAAAGAGCGCTTCGTGATGAAATTAGTCAGTGTGAAGAGCAACTAAAAGAATGCAAGGCATTAATTAATGAACAGAAACAGGTGTTTACTGATATCTTTAGTCTTCTTGACAAGGCTGAATCAAAGGGTGAATCAATTGATGATGCCCCAACTTTAATTATTGACCTTGAGGAGGTTTACGGGGAAGCAATAACATCTGATGAAGAATTGCCGGATTTAGAAACTTGTAGTTCCGACCTGATGATTCAAACTCATGAAGATGAACTTTATTAATTAGGTGATAACATGAGTGACGGTTCAAGATGGTTCAATAAGATTCTCATTGATAAGCATGAGTATTTAGCTAAATTGTGTGCATTAGGATTGGCTGTTCAACAATTGTCCGAGCTTTCTGGAAAACCACTTGAACATTGGATGACCTATTTAGACACACACGCAATTACTCCACTGCATCTTTTAACTCCAGAACAAGTTGATGCAGCTATTCAACAATATCAAGAGGCGAAAAAGAAATCATGACAACTAATGTTGAGACATTTCTGATACAGAAAGAAGATTATGTTTTGAGTATTTTATCCTTTGGTGTTGCGGTGCAAATGTTACAGGGTGTAACTGGTGGTTCAAGGGATGAATTATCTAGTTACATCGCACAGCAAGCAATGGCACAACTTGATGAATTAACCCCAGAACAAATTCAAAAAGCTGTTGATGGTTATTTCCAAGCTAAAGCATTGGGTAAAGACGGAACTGCTTACATTAATTACACTACGGGAGATTTTAAGTTTCACGTAACCGCCTGATGATGGCTACTTAACCCACGTAGCCGAAACACTGCCCCTTGGCGGTGTCGCGGATTGGGTCAGTACAACTTGATTCGCCTTTGGTCAAAAGCCAAAGATGGAAGTAGCAGCAGTAGCACGTGTTTTTTCATAGAATTGACCGCAAGGTTTCCCAATTTCATGAGCTCACTACTGCTGTATATTTCCCCCATATTTGGGCTTAAAAGTGAATTGATAACATCAATTTTGGAAGATTCGTGGCTTGTATGTATGGGTTATTTGTGCAAAATATTCTTCC
>NZ_JACJRJ010000003.1 GCF_014697195.1 Cylindrospermum sp. FACHB-282
CAAGTCTAAACCAATATTTTGAGAGACTTGAGGGTGTTTTTCTATCTCTGTTTCACACAGAATACTAGCAATATATTTACCTGATGAACTACGAGTTACAGTAACGTTTACAAGCTTTCCAGTAATTTCCTGAGATTTATGAAACTTCAGCCATCCTAACTTCGGAAGTTTTAAACGATTCTCTATTATCTGAATATTGCCGTTAGTCAGGTTGGTTTTGTAGGACTGTTTGCATCCATACTTCTTTTTGAATTTAGGGAATCCGACACCTTTCTTGCCTTTGACCCTTCGGCTTCGCTCAGGGTAAACTTTTTTCAGGTCAGAGAAGAAGTTTTTGTATGCTGTCTCTAAACTCTTGAGCGAGTTCTGTAAGGCAAACTTGTCTACCTCCTTGAGCCATTTAATCTCTTTTTTGAGTAAAGTTAACTGCTGACTACAACCATTGTAGTTTAAGGTTTTTTGCTCAGTATCATATAGCTCTTTTCTCAATGCCAGAAAGCGGTTATATACAAACCTAGCACAACCAATAGTCTTATTAATTAAGACTTCTTGATTGCGATTAGGAATTAGTGTAACTTTAAACGCTTTTTGCATTTCTCTAACAGATGTTTCGCTGTGATAATCTTACCATAATACGCAACTATCTGCTATTCTAAATATAGAAATATGGAACGCCTAACTCATGACTTGAAGTCACGAGTGTGCGGCTTACAGAAATCAATTTCTAATTTGTAATTTGTAATTTTTAATTCCCCAAAGGGGTTGACTGTGCAAGGTTTTCTTAACTTAAACAAACCATTAGACTGGACTTCCCATGACTGCGTGGCACGGGTGCGGAGACTCCTGCGCCTCAAACGGGTAGGACACGCGGGAACCTTAGATCCAAAGGCTACTGGAGTGTTACCCATCGCCCTGGGAAAAGCCACAAGATTATTACAATATCTGCCAGGAGAAAAAGCCTATAAAGCCACCATCCGTCTGGGTGTGCGTACCACTACCGATGATTTAGAAGGGGAAATTATCTCTTCTGTTCCTTGTTCTGGGTTAGATTTGGCAGAAATAAAAACTGCACTTGGACAATTTGAGGGCAAAATCGAGCAAATTCCCCCAAGTTACAGCGCTATTCAGGTGGATGGTAAACGCCTGTATGATTTGGCGCGGAAAGGCGAAATATTCCAAGCACCAACGCGGACAGTGGAAATTTTGCGGCTGGAGGTTTTAGACTGGCGCCATGGGGATTTTCCCGAATTAGATATGGCGATCGCCTGTAGTGCAGGAACATATATTCGGGCGATCGCTCGTGATTTAGGTGTAGCGTTACAAACTGGTGGTACCCTCGCCGCTTTAATCCGCACAGAAAGCTCCAGTTTCCCCTTGACAAATAGTCTCACCCTAACCGACTTAGAAGCGCAACTCTCAGCAGGAATATTTCAACCCATCCCCCCAGACGCAGCTTTACAGCATTTAAAATCTGTGAGTTTACCAGCAGCATCTGCCAAAAAATGGTGCCAAGGTCAGCACATTCCTGTAACTTCAGATATTTTGGGAATAGTGCGAATTTACGAAGCAGAAACCCGCTTTTTAGGAATTGCACAATCACTTGGCGGTGTTTTAATTCCCCAAATGGTCTTTGAACCAATTTCTTAGAAACTTATCCCCAAGCTTGGCTGATATCTGAAATTGCCAAAAATCCGCCAAAGCGTGGACTATGTATCCGGCAACAGAAAGCAATCAAGATAGAAGCCGCAAATCATACGGGCAAGTTATAATTCTCTTGCGGAGCAACGTAACAAAAATTTATGAGCAACCCCCTTGTGCAAGCCTTTTTCGTAGGCAGAGCAGTAGCTGAAGTCATTAACGAACGCTTAGAAGTCGCCTTAACAGACGCTTTGAGTGATTTGGGAAAATTTGATGCTGAAGCTAGAGAACAGCTGCGCCAGTTCACAGCAGAAGTCATAGAGCGGGCAAATCGGGCAGCGGAAGCCGCTGGATCTGGTACAACTACAAGTAGCGGACAACCCGGTACTGAGTCTGTTGACTTGCAAGCTGACATTGATGAATTACGTGCAGAAATTGCCCTATTGCGTACCGAATTGCAACGTTATCGCAGCCATCCTGTATAAACCCAGGACAAAAATTCAATATCAGGGCATTTGGATCTTGAGATTTGAGAGCGAGGTTTTCCGGTGTTTATCCTGTGCTTAGTCGGCAGCATCAAACCAAAGTAGGCTCGGAAATCCTCAAACTCTATATTTCTGTAAACTTTTATTTCTGCGTTTTTTGTTACAGTTATATATGGTTTGCTTCACCCACATTGGTGTCTAATCAGCCTCTGTCCACTGGCATTACGATCATTGGTAAGCGACTCCGTTGCACAGCATGAAAGTAAGTCGGCACATCTTGATTAATACAAGTTGCCAATGGGTTTGTCCGATAGTGCAAATCAGCCAGCATCTCATCCAGGACAGTAAAACTTGTAGGATACAAGGTAAGAAATCTATAGTCTGCGGTAGGGCATTCCGTGGACTTAAAACAAAGCTCAGAGCCTCCCAAGCAATAGCCGGATTGTCTGAGAAGCCCACACTTAGCTCTTGCGGTAGGTGTGGGAGTATGTCGCGAATTAGAGTGTCTTTTATTTCTGGTAATTCGGTTAAAAACCAACGGTACGCACAAAAATATGGAACAAGGTTATTCAGATAAGGCATACCGTTGGAATCGTGAAAACTACTCTAGCAGACGGCGCTTTGTTGATATTTGGTCTTTTGTCTTGACCTTAATGTTTAAGCTTTGGCGCTATAACAAATCTTGGAGTTACCCTGGCGGTGTAACTGAGTCCAAGCAAACTGCAAGGCGTAAGGATCAAGCTGTCTGGATCCGCACGACCTTGCTGGAGTTAGGGCCAACTTTTATCAAAATTGGGCAACTTTTTTCTACCCGTGCTGATATTTTTCCCGGCGAATATGTAGAAGAATTAGCTAAATTACAAGACAAAGTCCCAGCTTTTAGCTATGAGCAAGTAGAAGGGATTATTGAGCAAGAATTAGGCAAAAAGCTGCCTGAACTTTTCCAAACTTTTGAACCCATTCCCCTGGCTGCTGCTAGCTTGGGGCAAGTACACAAAGCTGTTTTACATAGTGGAGAATCTGTTGTTGTCAAGGTGCAACGTCCTGGACTAAAGCAGCTATTTGAAATTGATTTACAAATTCTCAAGGGGATTACCCGCTATTTTCAAAACCATCCCAAATGGGGACGGGGAAGAGATTGGGTGGGGATTTATGAAGAGTGTTGCCGCATTCTGTGGGAAGAAATTGATTATCTGAATGAAGGTCGGAACGCTGATACTTTTCGTCGGAATTTTCGCGTTTACGACTGGGTGAAGGTGCCACGTATTTACTGGCGTTACACTTCCCCTAGAGTGTTGACTTTAGAGTATGTCCCTGGTATTAAAATTAGCCAATACGAAGCTTTAGAGGCAGCGGGTGTGGATCGTAAGGCGATCGCTCGTTATGGCGCTCAAGCCTATTTGCATCAACTGCTGAATAATGGCTTCTTCCACGCCGATCCTCACCCTGGTAATCTAGCTGTCAGTCCCGATGGAGCTTTAATTTTCTACGATTTCGGCATGATGGGGCGAATTAAAGCTAATGTGCGGGAAGGACTGATGGAAACCCTGTTTGGCATTGCTCAAAAAAATGGCGATCGCGTGGTTCAATCTCTGATCGATTTGGGTGCGATCGCCCCAACCGATGATATGGGGCCAGTGCGGCGTTCTGTCCAGTATATGCTGGACAATTTTATGGATAAGCCATTTGAAAACCAATCAGTCGCCGCTATCAGTGAAGACCTTTACGAATTAGCTTATAATCAACCGTTTAGATTTCCTGCCACTTTTACTTTTGTGATGCGCGCCTTTTCTACACTTGAGGGGGTAGGCAAAGGCTTAGATCCCGAATTTAACTTTATGGAAGTTGCACAACCTTATGCAATGCAGCTTATGACCAATATGGATGGTTCAGAGGGGAATAGCTTCTTGAATGAATTAAGTCGTCAAGCAGTTCAAGTAAGTAGCACTGCGTTAGGATTGCCACGCAGATTAGAAGATACACTAGAGAAACTAGAGCGCGGGGATATACGCGTGCGAGTCCGCTCTATAGAAACAGAACGCCTGTTGCGACGGCAGAGCAACATTCAGCTAGGAATGAGCTACGCTGTTATCATTAGCGGGTTTCTTCTTTCAGCCACAATTTTATTAGTTAATCATTATGTATGGTTAGCATTACTGGCTGGTTTAATTGCCGCAGCAGTTTCAGTGATACTGATCCGCACGCTTCTCCGCCTCGACCGTTACGATCGTATGTATTAATTCCCAAGAATTTATGAAACTCAACTTCACCGGTCTTAGCGATCCGGGACTTATTCGTTCTAATAATCAGGATGCTTACTATATCGACCCAGAAGGGCGATTTTTCATAGTTGCTGATGGAATGGGTGGTCATGCGGGGGGTGAGCAAGCAAGTCGCATTGCTACAGAAGAAATTCAAGCGCATTTGATAGCCAATTGGCAATCCCCCAAGTCTTCTCAACAATTACTAGAGCAAGCTTTGTTGGCAGCCAACAAAGCAATTTTGCAGGATCAGCAAAACCATCCTGAACGTGCTGACATGGGTACAACGGCTGTAGTGGTGATTTTTCGCGACTCAGAGCAGCCTTGGTGTGCCCACGTTGGCGACTCACGACTGTACCGTTTACAAGAATCGCAATTACAGCAAATAACAGAAGACCATACTTGGGTAGCAAGGGCAATCAAAATTGGTGACATCACACCAGATGAAGCCAGGGTTCATCCCTTTCGCCACGTATTATCACGCTGTTTGGGACGTGAAGACCTCCATCAGGTAGATGTACAACCGCTAAGTCTAAATATTGGCGATCGCTTGCTGTTGTGCAGCGATGGTCTGACAGAAGAACTCGCTGATCAGAAAATAGCCCACTACCTCCACAAAAGTCCCTTGCTTGACGAAGCGGCTATCTCTCTAGTTGAGGCGGCAAAAGACCAAGGTGGACACGATAACATCACTGTTGTCATTGTCACTCTTGAGGACAATTCTTAATTTGGTCAGTAGTCAGTAGTTACTAGTCAGCTGTTAAACAATCATCAACTGACCACTGACTACTGACTACTAACAGAAAAAGTAACTATACTCAGTAATTTGTTCAGCCTGAGCATTTTTCCTATTTACAACTTGATACAAATATTTTAACCTCCAAACTTACTTTCAGAGGCAAATTTACATAATCTCGTAAATTCACATCTGGCACCTAATCAGGTACAGCCATAATTCACGCTTGTTAGCTTTTTATCCTCCCACATCCTCAAGTCCCTACTGACATAGCAATAGCTGATCCTCTCATCAAATCAGAGGTATGCAAAGCTGAAGCAGGGAAAGCACACCTACAGTTCAACAAGGGTCTATTTACCCAGAATATACCTTAGGGGACTTGGGTCATATATCAGTAAGGTTAGGTGCAAGATATCTAATCTAAAAAACTACCCATAAGAGTATGGGCAATTTAGTCAAACACTTGTTATCTTTCTTAATACGGAGGAACAAATGTATGACAGACAAAAGTCCAAGTATTATACCTTGGGGATTTCTGTAACCAATATCACCTTTTCGCCTTGTTATTTTTCCGGAGTTAACTATGAACCAACCAATTGAACTTTCCCTAGAACAGCAATTTAACATCCGCTCATTTTCTACTCAGGTGCAACAAATGAGCCCAGAACAAGCTAAAGACTTTTTGGTCAAGCTTTATGAGCAAATGGTCGTGCGGGAGGCTACTTATAAAGAACTTCTCAAGCACCAGTGGGGCTTAGATTCAGGTTCCACTATGGCATAGAGTATATCTTCTTGTGTCGCAGTGGGCGACCTCCTTCTCTTGCTCAGTTCCAAGGAGGAAAAGAGCTGGGGATGCCGGGGCGTCAACTCCGATCAGCCATTCTCCTTACTTAGCATCGGCGAACAAAGCAGAAAAATTAAATCCACAATCTAATGGCAGACTGAGTAATATTTTTAGCTGCACATCATAATGCAGTCCTAAGTTGCCGTAGCTTTTAGGTTAATTTTGCTCTTTGTGTTAGTTAAGCAAACCCTTGCCTGACTTGGCTAGGTTAAGCATTTGACACGTCTATAAAATTAATTTCCCCTCAACTACTTGCAGAGGAATATTTTTAGGCGTTTAACAAGCAAGTTAAACCAGCTTTTAAAGCTAGAATTTTTAGGCTTCACACTTTATATAACTAGAACTGACAACTATCAACATACTTTGTTTATAAAAGTTTACATTTTCCGAGGAATTTTTTGTAGAATACATATTACCTGTAATACAAGAGGATTTAACTTAGCCCGAAAGGTCGAATGGCGAATCTGTATCCATCGTTTCCAACTTCGCCAGAATTTGGGGCTTAATCTTTTCATACTCAGTTTTGAGCAAACTTTTACTTAGTTGGGGATCGGCAGATGATGCCATAATGTCACCCGTTTGCACCCACTGTTTCAGTCGTTCGCATTGGCCGGGGGCGACACTGGAAAGTAGGACATGAGCGCAGCGACTGGGAGATTCTCTGGCAAAAAACAACAGGCGATAATAACCTGTATGTCGCAGTAAGCGGATAATTTCTTGGCCAAAAATGGTTTTGAGATCAAGGTAGTAAGGTAACCATTTAGGCCCATGCTTGCGGTTGTAGATGACAGTAATCCACAGCAGCATCGGGTGGGGAATAGAGATGAAAAGAAATTGATTGTAGCGGGTAGAGACTAAGCGCTTCTGAATTTCTTCTTGGGGTAGCATGATCCACAGAGCTAGTAAAGTCTCCCCCTTGATATGGATGGGCTGGGGAAAAACAATATCAGCAATCGGTTTATTTTGAGGCCAGGAAAGGAACTGAAAAATATCATTATTTGACGGAGTTACCCGCAGATGGGTTTTGGTCTTCGGTTCTGGCTCTGTATGAACTATAACGGCCTTAGACTGTGGGGGAGTATCTTGGGCAATTTTGGGTGTGTTGTCCTGCTGTTCTGCGGCTGCTAAAACCTCCAAAATGTCACTGATACTTTGGGGGCGCGAGCTTGCTGCTTTAGCTAGACAACTCATCACCAAATCTTCCACCTCTTTTGGGATTTGCAATGTGGGAGCAACTTCAGCAAAAGTTCGTGGTAGTTGGTACTGATGTACTTTATACCAGGCTCCAAAGGAGTGGCTTGAGGGCACTAGGGGCATTTTGCCTGTGAGCATCTCAAACATCATCACGCCCATACTATAAATATCGGAGCGGTTGTCTAGTTCCTTACCCTCCATCTGTTCAGGAGAAGAGTAAGCTAGTGTACCTAAATAGAATTTAGTATGATCGCCATCTGATAGTAGTAACTTAGCAATACCAAAGTCTAGAACCTTGACCAACTCGCCAAAACTGGGATCTTGAATCACCAGCATATTGCTAGGCTTAATATCGCGGTGGATAATTGGGCAGATGATGCCATCAACCAAAATGCCATTATGAGCGCACTGTAACCCCAGGCAGATTTGACGCGCCATACTGAGGAATCTTGCTAAAGCCAGGTGTTGCTTGCGAACCAGAGTGTTTAGTCCTTGCCCCTGTAGGTATTCCATGACGTAATACGGGGTGTTATTTTCGTCTACGCCATAATCCATCACTCGGACAATATGAATGCTTTTTTGTCCTAGTAGGGCACAGGTTTTTGCTTCTCGCTCAAAGCGTTCTTGCAAGCGCATTTTTTCATTTTGGATTGACAAGGCGAGAAACTTAACTGCAACCGGTACGCCTCCCAACAAAATATCCTTGGCACGATAAACCCGACCCATTGCTCCAGTACCAATTAACTCCTGAAGCTGGTAGCGTTTGCTGAGTAAGCGACCAAGGTTGGGGTCTGACATAGAAAAATTCAACTCTAAGGTTCAACAATCGGGGGATAATTACAGCCCAATTCCTATCTGCTGTTCCGCACCAATTGGCATTAGCTATAGGGTGCGGATGAAAGCGCATTGCTTGCCGTGGCATTAAGTTTAGCTTGTGTGAAAGAGCAATTTTTTTAACTAGCGCTTTGCAATCAGCACTTAGGGGTATTTGCCAATTTTAGAATGAATTGTACAGCTATTTTTGTTGACGCTCTAGGCTTGCTTCCATTGTACTGGTTAAAAAATGACCAGTGAGGATGCCACTAGTTAGGTAGTAGGTATCATCGGAAATTCGGTGTAGGGTTTCAAAGCCACTACGACGTTCGCGATCGCCTAGTACCCAGTAACGCTGCACAATGGTATCTGGACAAATCCATCCCTCGCCTTCAATTTTCCCTAAAAGATTATGCTCAAGTAAGTAAGTATATTGGCGTTCTCCATCATCCAAGCGTCCCCTATATCGCAAAGAGATTTCTGAGCGATCGCTACCTGGAAATGTCAGCTTTGTTGCCATAGAAAACCAGTTATCTCGATTCCAAACCACTAAGGTCATACCCTTAACACTGATTGGCATACCATTACGTTCTAGCCAATTACCTTGGATTATCCAGCGTCCTGGTTCTAATAAAAAAGTTTGAGCCACCTTCTACATTCCTTGTCTTGATCCAGTACCGCAAGAGTAGAGGTCAACTGCCCCACCGACCTTGCGGATGGGGCTTGTAACTAGGAGACAGAATCTCTCCTCTACCCATGGGGTATTGACTGACCCCTGCTCCTCCGTCCCTTGGGTAGAGGAGATAATATAATCATCGCGGACATTTCTAGAAGCACGGGGGTAGTGTTAAATGAGGGGCATCGAACCCCTAATTTAACCGTGCTTACATACCCACCTACGAGGGAATGGGGTTTTACACACGATCAATAAATTGCCAAGTCACCGATGTTGATAATTCCTGTATAGCATCGGTAACTTTTATGCTATTTGGTGGCATTGAGTAAGCCGTATTTCCCCCAATCTCTACCAGTTTTAGCTCTGTGTTTACTCAGCTAGCAGCAAGCTACGTAGCAGTGTATCTTTTAGCCAGCTAGGCAGGAATTTATACTACCATTGTAACATATAGGTGAGAATTTAGACACAATGACTTTGGTACAATTCTCCCAGCAGCACTTCTTTAGGTGCCCCAGTTGCGACGGGTAGGTTGCCAGGAATGCCTCTCTCTCGCCAATAGGCTAATACAGCGAAGGCGATCGCTTCTTTAAAATCTGCACTCAAGCCGACTTCGTCAGTAGTGATAACTGGCACTGATGTCAGTAACGACTCTAACCGCTGTTTCAAATAAAGATTGCGACTACCACCGCCGCATAATAGTACCTGCTGTGGCATTTGCTGCAAAAATGTGCGGTAACTGTGAACAATGGAAGCTGCTGTCAGTTCTGTGAGAGTTGCCAGCACGTCCGCTGGACTGAGTTGGTATGGTTGGGCGTCTTGTAAACACTGATGGAGGTAAGCCACACCAAATAACTCGCGGCCAGTAGATTTAGGTGGAGGCAAATGAAAGTAGTCTTGACTGAGCCATTGTTCTACCAAGGGATAGCAGGGAGTCCCACTTGCTGCCCAATTGCCGTTTTCATCATAGGTTTTAGCCCCAGCGGTTAAATTCACCACTGCCAAATCCAACAGGCTATTTCCTGGGCCAGTATCCCAGGCGCAAATTTTTTCTAGCCAGTTATCACGACGGGGGGGAATATAAGCAAGATTGCCAATGCCGCCAATATTTTGAATACACCTTCCCTCTTGGGGATGACTAAGCAAATAAGCATCAACTCTGGGCACTAAAGGCGCACCGTGTCCACCAATGGCCATATCAGCGACACGGAAGTTACTCACTGTTGTTATCCCCGTCAAATGGGCAATCAATGCACCACGACCTAGTTGCAGACTGTAGCCCAGTCCCGAATCCCCTGGTGGTCGATGGTAAACTGTTTGACCGTGGGAGCCAATTAAGGTGGCTGGCTGATAACCCATTTGAATATTTTGGGCAGCTTGAGCAAAGACTAAGGCGATCGCATCATCTATTTCTGCTAATTCTGCCATTGAAACAGCAAGACCTGCCCCAACAGCTAAAATGCGTTCTCTAAGTTCGGCAGGGTAGGAATATGTTTCCCCTGCTAGCAGTTCAATTTTTAGATCCAAATCTGTACCGGAAATATCTACTAAGGCGGCATCTATGCCATCAACGGAAGTACCGCTGATTAAACCGATAACGCGGGCTGAGATAGCAGCTTTTTCAGTCGGATGCATGGAGAGGGATTTTTTTAGATTGTCAGCGGTAGTTTAATTGATGCTGCTGCCGATGTCAAAAAAGCTAGCTATCAAAACTTTGTAACAAGTAGATGCATATTCTGGTACATTAAGAAGTTTATGATCTAATAGAGGCAAATTGGGCATTTTGAATTTTGAATTTTGAATTGTCTCCCTCCTAGTTCTTGGATGAAGATTTTTTTTCGCTGGCGATGATGTGCAAATCGACGTTTTTGAGCAAATGCACCAATTCTTGAATTAACGAACCTTTAAGAAACAGTTGCCAGCGCGATCGCTGACTTGCACCGATGACAATTTGGGTGATGTGATGTTGCTGTGCTTCTTCGGCAATCGCCTTGGCAACATTATTGCTCTTAACCTGAATAAAAGTGCCGGCAAATTCTTGACAGAGCTTCTGGCAAGTGTCAACGTGTAAGCTTTCTTCCTTGGTGAGGAAGCGGTTAGGGTCGGCGACAAATAAAGTATAAAGAGGGGCATTCATATAACTAGCCAACCTAGCACCCCGGCGTAACAGCTGCACTGAGTTGGGATAGGTGGATACGCACACCAAAACCCGCTCTTGAATATTATAAAATTCCCCCTTGAGGGTAGAAGCGATCGCCTCTTCTTCGACATTGTTAGCTACTTCCCGTAAAGCCAATTCCCGCAAAGCAATCAAATTCCGGCGTTGGAAAAAATTATCGAGGGCTTGCTGGATTTTTGGCTGTGCATAAATTTTGCCTTCTAGTAACCGTTCTTCCAGGGTTTCGGGCGTCACATCGACTACTAGGACTTCATCTGCTGCTTCCAAAATGCGATCAGGAATCCGCTCACGCACTACTACACCTGTAATTCGTGCTACTAAGTCATTAAGACTTTCCAAATGCTGAATATTGATTGTCGAGTAGACATCAATGCCGGCTGCCAAAATTATTTCTACATCTTCATAGCGTTTTTTCCTGGGGGAACCGGGAACATTTGTATGTGCCAGTTCATCGATTAATACCAATTGAGGCGATCGCTTTAAAATTGCCTCCGTGTCCATTTCCGTGAGCATCAACTCACCGTGAGGAACTTGCCGACAGGGTATAATCTCCAGCCCCTCTGCCTTAGATGCTGTCTCCTTGCGTCCGTGGGTTTCCAAAAGCCCAATGACGACATCAATTCCTTCCAGTTTGAGCGCGTGTCCTTCTTCTAGCATCCTGTAAGTTTTGCCTACACCAGGAGCCATACCAATAAAAATTTTGTGTTTACCCCGTCGCTCCAAATACATGGCATTAATTTTGAATTTCCCCTTCCCCTTTGGCATCCCGAAGGCAAGGAGTTGACCATTTATTGATTTTGATTACGGTTAATTTCTTGTAGATCAAGAGCATAATTCAATCGGAGAACATTAACACTAGGCTCACCAAAAATCCAGAGAAATCTATCATCAGTATATTTATTGATTAAAGGTAATATTTCATCTTCTCGTACTTCACGTATACGCGCCACCCTTTCTAACTGCTGTCGCGCTGCTTTCATGGAAATATGTGGATCTAAGCCAGAAGCAGAAGTGTAAATCAAATCAGCGACCGGTTGCAAACTCTCATCACGGTATTTACTCCCCTCCTCAATAACCCGGTTCGTTAATTCTGGATTGCTAGGAGCGAGATTACTAGCCCCAGAGATGCCTGTGGGATTAGCTTTTTTCCCTTGGCTATATCTCACAGCACTGGGACGTCCATGAAAATATCGGTCTGATGTAAACACCTGGCCAATCAAAGCTGAACCAATTGGTTTGGCATCTATGGTACTTAATATGATGCTGCCATTAGCTGAAAACGGGAAAAAAACTTGACCCACTACCACAATGGCCAAAGGGTAGATGATTGCTGTCAACAACCAAAGCACCAGAGTCATCCGAATTGCTCTGAGAGTTTCTCGAATAATAGCCATAAAAAAGTTTCTACCTGCTCCCAGAATTTAATTTTGAATGAGAGAATTTTGCATTTCTAAAAGCGCTCCGGCTGAAAAATGACGACAAACAAGTAAATTACTAATCCTACCGCCACCAACCCTAAGATGCCAATTGCCCAAGCTGAACGTCGTTCTAAAATGCCACCAGCGGACGCGTAAACAACTGGGGCAATTACCAAATTCAAGCACAGCATGATAAAAATCATGATAGGCATTTGTTGTTTGCGGCATCGCGACCAAATAAAAGACACAGACTGCATGATATCCATCGGCAAAAATTTTCTAGTAAATTAACTCGGCTGATTATTTTCTTCTCCCCTTTCTGAAGCCGCCCGGAAAGCATCTAATGAGTTAATTTTTTGATTTTGAATTGTTTAAGCTAATCCCACAACTGTAATCAGCATATCTATCAGCTTAATGGCGATAAACGGCGCAATCACCCCACCTAACCCATAAATTAAGATATTGCGTTGTAGTAGCTGATTAGCTGTCAGGGGTCGAAACTGCACACCCTTCAATGCCAAGGGAATCAAAGCGGGAATTATCAAAGCATTGTAAATTAGTGCTGATAATATGGCAGAATTAGTGCTGGTTAGCTTCATAATATTTAAGCTTTCCAGGTTGGCAGCGGCAAAGATCACCGGGATAATTGCAAAATATTTAGCAATATCGTTAGCGAGGGAAAAAGTGGTCAATGCCCCACGAGTAATCAGCAATTGTTTACCAATGCTGACGATATCAATTAATTTTGTGGGATCTGAGTCTAAATCCACCATATTTGCTGCTTCTTTGGCTGCTTGGGTGCCTGTATTCATGGCGACACCTACATTAGCTTGTGCCAAGGCCGGAGCATCATTAGTCCCGTCCCCAGTCATCGCCACCAGTTTACCTTCTGCCTGTTCCCGTTGAATGACGCTAATTTTATCTTCTGGTGTGGCTTCAGCAATGAAGTCATCCACCCCAGCTTCCTTAGCAATGACAGATGCGGTAATGCGGTTATCCCCAGTCAACATTACAGTCCGCACTCCCATCCGCCGCAGTTGGTCAAAACGCTCGCGGATACCAGGTTTGACTATATCTTTGAGATAGACAACGCCGTAAATTTCGTTATCAAAGCAAACGGCTAAGGGTGTACCTCCTAGTTGGGATACTCGTTCGTAGGCAGCATCGAGTTCTGGTGTTTCCCGTCCGTTGCGGGAACGGACAAATCCTTTAATTGCTCCCACTGATCCCTTCCTCACCTCTCGTCCACCAGGTAAGTTAGTGCCACTCATGCGCGTTCTGGCAGAAAATTCCAGTCCTTGGGCCTGGTTGCGGTCAAAATCAAATTTTGCGCCTAACTTTTCTGCCAATCGCACAATCGATTTCCCCTCAGGGGTATCATCAAACACGCTTGCTGCCCAAGCGACACTAGCAATTTCCGATATTGAATGGCCGTTGATGGGGATAAATTCTTCTGCCAAGCGGTTGCCGAGGGTAATTGTACCTGTCTTGTCTAGAATTAGGGTGTTGATATCACCGCAAGCTTCGACTGCGCGTCCTGAGGTAGCAATAACGTTAAATTGGGCAACTCGATCCATGCCGGCAATGCCGATGGCACTGAGTAACCCGCCAATGGTTGTAGGGATTAACGCTACTAACAGGGCAATTAAAACAGGTACGCTGACTGGACTTTTAACATAGTAGGCGAGGGCGGGTAGAGTTGCCACTACAAACAAAAACACTAAGCTGAGAACTGCTAGCAATACTGTTAAGGCAATTTCATTGGGCGTTTTGCTGCGTTCTGCCCCTTCGACTAAGGCAATCATCCGGTCAATAAACCCTTTACCTGGGTCAGCTGTAATGCGGATAATTAGTTCGTCGGAAATAATCCGGGTACCACCGGTCACAGAACTGGCCACGTCTGAACCTGATTCTTTGAGGACTGGTGCTGATTCTCCAGTAATTGCTGATTCATCTACGGAGGCGACTCCCATAATTACTTCCCCATCGGCGGGAATGATATCACCAGCAACCACGTAGATGTTATCACCCTGTCTGAGACTGGTAGAAGGGACTTGACTAATTGCGCCGTCTGGTGAGAGTTTTTTGGCGATTGTTTCTGATTTTGTTGATCGTAAGGCGTCAGCTTGGGCTTTACCTCGCCCTTCTGCCACTGCTTCTGCAAAATTGGCAAACCAAACGGTGAAGAATAAAATCGCCGTCAACAGTCCATTAAAAAGTCGGGGATTATTCTGGGGGGTTGAACCAAACAGTTGAGGATCAATTGTGACTAACAGGGTGATGATTGTCCCCACCCAAACCAAAAACATCACGGGATTTTTGATGGCGTGTTTGGGATGAAGCTTGACAAAAGCATCTCTGATGGCTCTAAAGTAGAGCCATTTTGTACTTAACCGCCCCTTTTTCCGTCCTTGGCGGCGATCGCCAGAACGAGAACGTGAGGATTTACTTTTGGAGGTAGGTGCAACTTTCATAAAACCTTGTGGGATGGGGGAAACGAGCGTGGCTTTAGACAAAGAGAGGGAAGCGACACTTCCACCCTTGCCAGTGCATCGCTCAAGCGGTTTTAACCGCAGTCAGTCTATGGTAAAGTTGGGTTGTGAGTAGGAATAGCTATCTACGTTTTGAAGCATCTTTGTTTTTTGCCTTTTACCAAAAAACGAGATTAAGTCAAGGGCTTTAGACTTATGGATCTAAGTGATTGGCGATTTTAACCGCCGTGAATATGATATAATCAATACATTGGATTACAGACTATCCAGATTGATTAGGGATTGGTGCTACAAATTCATTGAAAATTTTGAATTGTTTAGTTGCCAGCGGCTAGTCTAAATCCTTCGGCTATGGGGCCTAAAGCTAGAACGGGAAAGAAAGTCAGTATTCCCAAAACTAAGGTGACTCCAGCAGTGACACTAGTAAACATTAAGGAATCGGTTCTCAGGGTACCAGGTGTTTCTGGTACTTTTGGTTTGCCAGACATGCTGTCAGCTAACAGTAAGATGGCAATAATCGGGATATAGCGCCCTGCTAATATGCTAATGAGAGTACTCAGGTTCCACCACAGGCTGTTATCCTTTAAACCCTCCAAGCCAGAACCGTTGTTTGCTGCTGCTGAGGCGTATTCATAAACCACTTGAGAGAGTCCGTGAAAGCCAGGGTTGCTAATTCCCGACAAGGATATGGGGTAAGCTAAGGCGATCGCACTGGGAATCAAAACCACGATGGGATGAATCAACAGGACTACGCTAGCAAGGACAATTTCCCTTTTTTCAATTTTGCGCCCGAAAAATTCTGGGGTGCGTCCTACCATTAGCCCAGTCAGGAAGACGGTGAGAATTAGGTAAATGAATAGGTAAGCTGTGCCAGTCCCCTGTCCTCCCCAAATAATTTGCAGAAATAAGTTGAATAAGGTGGAAAATGTTCCTTGGGGCATGAGGGAGTCGTGCATTCCGTTGACTGCACCGCACATGGTAGCGGTAGTTGTGACTGCCCACAAGGCTGTTTGCGCCCAGCCAAATCTCACTTCTTTGCCTTCTAAGTTGGGCTGTTCTAATCCCAAGTTATTATTGATGATGGGATTACCTTGCAGTTCGCCGATTGCTGTCACCCAAACTAGAACGACAAAAATGATAAACACCATCCAGAACAGTAACCAAGCCTGTTTGATGTTGTTAGCGAATATACCGTAGGTGTAAATCAAGGCTGCGGGGATAGAAATCATGGCGATGGTTTCTATTAAGTTCGATGCAGCATTAGGATTTTCAAAGGGATGGGCGGAGTTAACGCCAAAAAAGCCCCCGCCGTTTTCACCCAACATTTTGATCATCTCAAAGGATGCTACGGGTCCTCTGGCGATATATTGCGTCCCGCCTTCTAAGGTTTCTACAGTCAAAGTCCCATATAATGTTTGCGGTACACCTAACAAAAGTAAGGCGATCGCCCCAACAATTGAGATGGGTAGCAATATTCGCATGATTCCACGGGTGAGATCGACGTAAAAGTTCCCTAGTCGTCTACCTGTCAACCCGCGAATAAAGGCAATTCCTACCGCTAATCCAGTGGCTGCTGAGGTAAACATCAAAAACCCTAAAGCCGCTACTTGGCTAAAATAGCTTAATGTGGTTTCGCCACTGTAGTGCTGCTGGTCGGTGTTCGTCAGAAAAGAAATGGTGGTGTGTAGCAATATATCCCAGGTAGGCGCACCAAAGCCATTGGGATTCCAGGGCAATATTCGCTGAAAATATATCAGCGAGTATACCAAAATGCCCATGATTAGGTTGCTGTATAGTACTGCCCGGATATACTGCCAACCTGTCATATCTTCTTTTCTACGGACACCTACTAGTACGTAAATACTCCGCTCTATCGGGTTGATGATCGGATCAAGCAGTGTTCTTTCTTCCAAGAAGACACGGGCTATGTATTTTCCTAACAGGGGAGTGATTGCTATGACAATACACAGCGTTAAACCAATTTGTAATAAACCTTGTCCCATTTATTTCGCGCTCAATTAAATTTAAGTACTGGCCAGGCAATTATTAGGGAATAACAGATGAATTGCAGCAAAATTTTGATGGTTAGCGCTTGACTATATCTCATATCACTGCAAATCACTAATCTGGATTTACTATTTTCAGCAGCTTTTAATCTTTTCCAGATGCTGCTTGAAGTTCCTGCTAAAAATTCTTAAATTTTACTCTTATTTATTTATTTTGCTAGTTAAGATTATCTAGTTATACAATAAATTGTCAAAGTTTTCTACTTACTAAGTTCTAAAATTAGTGATAATTTTATTACATTGTACCGCGGTTTTAGTATAACTTTACACTTTTTTGGGGCATAATTATCACCAGCACTGAGGTGATAGCAATCTCATGGCATTGGTGAAATCAATTTTTTAAATTAACTGAAAAAAACCTGACAGCTTTAGCATCTATAGTTTTTTATGAGATTTTTATAAAAATTGTATACAGGAGTCCCTTGGTTAATTCAATTACCTATCAGATATGGCTAATGAAGCAAATGAAGTATTCAGCAATCATAGTCTAAATTTTAAATTTATACATCATCAAGAAGATATTTGCAGATATAGCTATTAGGTGAATTAGAATTGTAGCTTAATTAAATAGTTAGCTTAATTAAATGGTTATAACTATTTAGAGAATCATGGCGATGTTACCTCGATTATTAACTAGGAAAATTGGTGTTTTAACTGTTGATCACAGTTGGGTAACCTACTGGCTAATAGCGATCGCTTTTGCAGTGGTGATTGGGCTGGAATACTTGACACCACCACAGTATGTATTTGGCTATCTCTACACAGGGACGATTTTGTTAGCCAACTCCCGATTAAACCGCGCCGCAGTCCTTGGGGTCACCCTAGGGGCGGTAGGATTAACGCTGTTGAATTTGTTTGTCCCAGGATTAGAAGCTACTGATCCGTCAGCGATCGCCAATCGGTTAATTACTGTACTGGCGTTGGTGGTGACGGGGTGGTTAAGCCATCGTAACCGCCGCAATGAAGAAGCGATCGCCTATACCCAAGCTCAATTACGCTCTCAAAAACAACTGGCAGGAATGCGGGAAGATTTTGTCTCTACCCTGACCCATGACCTAAAAACACCCCTTTTAGGAGCCATGGAAATCTTGAAATCTTTTGAAAATGGGCAATTTGGGGAAGTTACATCAATTCAGGAAAAAGTACTAGAAACAATGGCTCGTAGTCATCACCACACGTTGCAACTGGTAGAAACTCTTTTAGATATTTACCGCAACGATGCCGAGGGGCTAAAACTTCAGCTATCACCTGTTAACTTGCTGACTGTAGCATCCGATGCAATTGCCACCCTGACGGAACTAGCGAGAACAGGTCAGGTGTCTGTTTCCCTTGACCATGACAAATCGGATTTTGGTAGCTTTTTTTGGGTAAATGGTGATGCTTTGCAACTGAGGCGAGTTTTCAGCAATCTGCTGATCAATGCCATTAATCATACGCCCCGTGGCGGTAAAGTGGAAGTAGTACTGGAAAATTATTCTGGGGATCAAGTTGTCAAAGTGCTTGATAGTGGTTCTGGGATGACCGAAGAAGAGCTACCCCAGATTTTTGAGCGGTTTTATCAAGGAAAAGGCGATCGCCTGATACCAGAATCGGGAATGGGGCTTTATTTAACCAGACAGATTATTGAAGCACATGGGGGTACAATTTGGACAGAAAATCGCTTACCAAAGGGAGCAATGTTTGCTTTTCAAATACCTGGGTCTCTACTTCCAGGGAATTGATTCTCAAGATTCAAAATGCCAAAATTGAATTCTGCGCTTTGAATTTGATGCGCGTAGCGTACCGCAGGCATATTTTAAATTTTTAATCTGAGCCAAGGGACTGACCAATGACTAAACCTGCGGCTGCACTAAAAATCTTACTTGTTGAAGACGATGAATTATTTCGTCTGGGTCTGCGGATGCGGTTGCAACAGGAAACGGGTTTGGAAATTGTCGCAGAAGCAGAGGATGGAGAACAAGCTGTAGAATTGGCAAATCGCTATCCTCTAGACTTGGTGTTGCTAGATATAGGTTTGCCGGGAATTGGTGGGATTGAAGCCTGTCGCCAAATTAAGCAGCAGCAGCCAAACTTACCAATTCTGGTTTTAACCTCTCGTTCCGAAAAAGCCCTGATTTCGCGATTAATTGCCGCAGGGGCCCAAGGTTATTGCCTCAAAGGAATTCCCGTCGAGTCGCTAATCTTGGCAGTACGATCAGTAGCAGCGGGTGCTTCTTGGTGGGATCAAACAGCAACAGTAGAAATTAGGGCAGCTTTTGAGGGCAAACCAAAAGCAGATTTACCTACACAAACTGCCGCACCCCTAGAAAATCCCTTAACCAAGCGGGAGCAAGAAATTTTGGCCCTGGTGGCTGGGGGCAAGAGTAATCAAGAAATTGCCGAAATTCTCTACATTGCCCCCGGTACGGTGCGGGTTCATGTCCATGCCATTTTACAAAAGTTAGAAGTACGCGATCGCACTCAAGCCGCTATTTTAGCTCTTCAAAAAGGATTGGTAGCCCCAGAATTGTTGATTAATTAGCAAATCGCCAATTATTACTAACTGGCTAAAAGCTGATGATTCTACTTTTGTTGTTGCCATCTCTAGTCATAAATTTGTCATCTAAAAACCAGCGGATAACAATTCAAAATTCAAAATTCAAAATTCAAAATTAAAGACATTTTCAGTCGGGTTTTAAATCCCCGACTGAAAATGATGCTACCTGTAGAGGTAGGGGTCTTAAACCCTTTGATTTATGATAAAAATGTGATGAATACTAGAAAGATATTCAGCGGATAAGTTTAAATTAAGTCCAGAAAATTCCCTACATCCATCCTCAGAGAGAGAGATTTTAAGAAACTCTTTGTGGAATACTCTAAGAGAGATTTCAAGAAACTACCAGATGCCTACTATCAGCATCAATAAAAAACAAATGTATTACTACGAGCAGGGACAGGGTTTTCCTCTCGTGTTTGGACATAGCTTTCTCTGGGATACAACTATGTGGCAACCTACCATTGAGGCTTTGTCCGCTAATTACCGTTGTATTGTTCCAGATTTGTGGGCACATGGACTTTCAGACTTACCAGATTACAGCCCCTATCCAATGGAAAAAATTGCCGAAGATATGATGAGCTTTTTGGGAGTTCTAGAACTTGAGTGTTTTGTTATAATTGGGCTTTCGGCTGGGGGAATGTGGGGTACTCACCTGGCACTAAATCATCCAGAGTCTGTGGCTGGATTAGTTCTTATGGATACTTATGTTGGTTCTGAATCCAAAGAAAGCCGCACTTATTACTTTCAAATGATGGCAGCAGTTGAGCAGGCAGGACTAATTTCTCCACTGCTTATAGAACAATTGACGCCGCTGTTTTTTTCTCCTTTAACTATGGAGACAAAACCAGATTTTGTGAATACATGGCAACAAAAATTACTATCTCTTAACGCCGAAAAAGTAAGCGCTATGTTTGCCGTAGGCAGTGAGATTGTTAATCGTAATTCGCTGCTAAATCGATTAAAGTACATCACTTGTCCTTGCCTAATTATGGTTGGAGAAAATGACCAAGTCCGACCACTGCATGAATCTATTGAAATGGCCAACCATCTCAAAAATGCTAAATTAGAAATTATTCCCCATGCTGGACATATCAGTAATGTGGATCAGCCAGAAGTTGTTAATGCCATTTTGAAGCAGTTCCTGAGTGAAGCGATTAAGTCTTGAGTTTGATTCCCATCAACTCTATAGCAATTCTAAATGGCTTCCGAACAAAAAAAGATCCCCGACTTCTTCAAGAAGTCGGGGATCTCAGCCAACTTTAGTCTATACAAGTTAATGTAAACAATGGTTAAACACGAACTAGAAAAAGACAATACCGCCTTATTTGAGCAGCTATGGGGGATGACAAATGAACTCCGTCAGAAATTAGACGCTCGTTTTGAGGTACATGCAGATCCATCGACTAAGAACTTACAAAGCTACTCGGCTTTGACTGGAGAAGCGCAGGGATCGCTGAATACTTTCTCTGGTGAAGAAATTGATTGGCTAGTACATTCATGGTTGCGTGATCCCCAATCAGGCTTTTGCAATATGCACCTGACTAATTGGCTAAAACCGCATATCCGTGTTCCCCATTTGGCTTTTGCTTTTGCCACAGTGCCGAAACTATTCTTCTACATGGATTACATACCTCGCAGCGATCTATTTACTAACTTGGACTATTTGGATCGCTATTATGAACCTGTGAATCAGACATACCTGAAATTTCTTGGGGATTCCCGTTTCCAGCAATATATCAGCAAAACGCTGTATATCCGTCAGGCTCAATCCCATACCAGTCTGTGTTACACCAGCCCAGTTACAGAAGAGACAATTGCTGTGGTTGGCACCGTGGCTCATGAGATGATGGATCGTTGGCTGATTTGGGTAGATGAGGCTGAGTCTGTGCCAGATGATGAGCGTGCTGCCTTGTTTGAGCGTGACTTGATTGTACGCCGGGCGATCGCAGAACGCGACCCAGACAACCAAATCGCTGTGAGGCTGTTTGGGGCAGAATTGACAGATAAACTGGTGCGATCGCTATGGGGTGGTGATCGTATCCTGTAATTACATAATATTTATTGGGTCTACATCAATCGTTAAGCTGACAGACAGGGGACAAAGCGATCGCACGAATTCCCAATCTGGTAAATTTGGTAATTCATCGGGGGCAAACTTGATTAATATCTGCCAGCGATAACGATTAGCCACCCGCAAAATACTTGCTGGTGCTGGGCCCAATATCTCAAATCCCTCCCTATCACTCAAAGCTGTGGCGATGATTTGCGCTGTGTTTTGCACTTGAATCGGATCAAGACTGCTTAAACGCAACAAAATCAAGCGCCCATAAGGGGGGTAATTGAGTGCTTGCCGTTGTTCTAATTCGGCATCAGAGAAAGACTGATAATCATGGTGTCGCACCGCCTCAATTACCTGATGTTCTGGGGTGTAAGTTTGCACAATTACCCTCCCTGGATCATCCCCTCTACCCGCCCGGCCAGCAACCTGAGTCAAGGTTTGAAATGCTCGTTCACTGGCGCGATAATCTGATAAATGCAGCAATCCATCCGCAGCGACAACACCCACAAGTGTCACCTGGGGCAAATCCAACCCTTTGGTGAGCATTTGCGTACCCACTAATAAATCTGCTTCTTTGTTAGCAAACTGGGTGAGTAGGGTGCGGTGTGCGCCTTTGTTGCGGGTGGTATCGCTATCAAAACGAATTAATTTCAAATCTGGAAATTGGCGGTTTAATTCCTGGGCTACTCTCTGAGTGCCGCTACCAAAGAATTTCAAGTAAGGAGAACTGCAATCGGGGCAGCTTGGAGGATGCGATCGCACAAAGTTACAGTAATGGCAACGTAATATTTGCGGTGCGACCTCGGTTGTTTGGTGATACGCCAATGACACATCACAGTTGGGACAATCGATCACATATCCACAACTGCGACAAGATACAAAAGTACTATGTCCCCGGCGATGGATAAATAAAATTCCCTGTTGTTGCTTTTCTTTTAGCTCTTGTAGCGCTGACTGTAGCGACCTACTAAATATAGAACGATTTCCCTGTTGCAACTCTTGCCGCATATCCACTATTTCAACTGGCGGTAAAGGGCGGGAATATATTCGCTCAGGTAATGATAGGTAATGAGTCCTATCTTCTCCCTTCTCTTCCCTTGGGGGGGTAGAGGGTGAGGTTCCAGGATTACCCACACTAATCCAACTTTCCAAAGAAGGAGTAGCAGAACCCAAAACCAAGGGGCAATTTTCTAATTCTGCACGCCACTGGGCGACGGTGCGGGCGTGGTAGGTGGGGATTGGGGCATCTTGCTTAAAGCTGCTGTCGTGTTCTTCGTCTAGGATGATTAAACCCAATTTGGGCAATGGGGCGAAAACAGCGCTGCGGGTGCCAATCACAACTTGGGGTTCCCCCGTGAGCATTTGTCGCCAAGTGTCGTACCGTTCACCCTCTGAGAGGGCGCTGTGATAGACGCTGACTTTAGTACCAAATCGGGCGCGGAAACGATCTGTTAGCTGGGGCGTGAGTCCAATTTCTGGCACTAAAACGAGGGCAGATTTACCTTGGTGGAGTAAAGGTGCGATCGCTTGCAAGTAAACCTCTGTTTTGCCCGAACCTGTCACCCCATGCAACAAAACTTGGGCAAATCCATTTAAGGACTGGATGATCTCTAAAGCGCTACCTTGGGCAGATGTTAAGGATTTAGGGCAATCTTGATCGATTACAGGCCCCTGTTCTCTTCGTAATACTTCCTGTTCCTGAATTACAATACAACCCTTCTTTTCTAGCCCTTTCAGGGTGATGGTAGTTGTTTTACACAGATCAAGGAACTCATTTACCCATAACTCACCACCACGATCCCGTAGCACTTTTAAAATTTCCCGTTGGCGTTTGTTAAGGTTAATGTAAAGTCCATCGTCAACGAGTGTAACCGCTAGTTTCGTCTGGGGTCGAGAGTTCCTAGGTAGTTCCACATAGGTTTCTACCCAGCCACGTTGCAGTAATTGCTTCTTTCCTGAATAGAAATCTCCTTTCACCTTGGGCTTGAGGTATTTGAAGCTATAATCCCCATCAGCTTGAGACTGGAGTATTGTTAGTATTTGACGGGCTGCTGAACCCAGGAATTGATCTGCACCATGAGGAATATTTTCAGGCTTAAGGCGAATACGATTCTGGGAACGCTTCAGCAGTCCTGGCGGTAGAGCAGTACGTATCACCTGAATCAGTTTTGTGTAATAGTAGTGTGATACGCGTTCCAGCAGCTTACAGTAGCGATCGCTGAAAAAATTCCCCTGGATTACAGCTTCCACATCTCGAATTTTTTCTGGTGGTAAACCTGCGGGGAGTTGTAATAGCAACCGAATGGCTATCCCTCCCAATTGTTTGGCGCCAAATGGCACACTCACAATATCACCAGGTTTTACTTCTAACCCATCTGGCAATCGATACGTATACAGTTTTTCCCCTATTTCTGCTGCTGTGGCAAAATCTGGAGAGTCTACAAGTACTTCAATCCACTGATCAAGAGTGGTCTGGGATTGGTAAGCCCCCCCAGGTTCGGCCACAACTAAAGAAGATAAATTTACGGCATTAATATACATGGTTTCTAACTTTATAGATAGATATTTGTCACACCTACCTCAAATTAACCTAACTAACTAAATGCTAACTTTTTCTTTGACTACACGTAAACTGTATTTCGCTACACTTTTATTACCCATAATACTTGCTATGTTTCCTTTTATGTAATCTACTAGACAATTTAATGTCTGCTATACGTGCAATAAATATTTGATGCTAACTATACAAATAAAGGCAGTATAGGCTATTTCAGAAACCCTTTCTCTATCTACTGTTAGGGGGAATAGCGTTTTTCCACCTATTGATAGATATTCAACCCTTTTGCTATATGAGATGCTTTGATACAATCAATATCATCCGGATTTTAAGTTACCATTTTGGTAATTTGTATTAATTGGGAAACTTGATCAGGGATGCATAACCCCACCACCAAGATTTTGATTTCTTCAGTGACTCCCGGCATCTAAGCATTAAAAAACTTTAGAAAAATATATGAAAATTTAAGATGTTGGGTTCCTTCCCGGAATTTTTTATATTTGTTAAGGTTGAGAATGTTTGAGGGGTTTGACATATTTGGTGATTCCGAAAAAAAATGAGGAATATATCCGCTGGTAGTCTGCGAAAATAGTTTTGTTGGGTACAAAACACACTATTCGTTATGGATTGTATTCAACCGTAACCCGAAAACTACAGGCAGGCGCTGATTTTCCTTCCTCAAAAGAAATTAGTAAAAGCTTGTGTTTTGCTAGATAAACGGGTGTATTTGTCCCTTAGGGAAAACTACCAAGCCTCAAAGGAGCAGCTATCACTAAATTATGTACCAAACAAAGCAACGATCCCTAAAGGAAACTATGAATATTGCTGAATTGGGAACAATGGAAATACTGGAGAATGCTACTGATCATGAAGAACCATCACTAGATAGTTTAGATCCAGTGGTATATGAAGACTCTCCAATTGTAGAGAATTTGGAATCAGATGAACGAGACGGCGATGAAATGGCGGCGGCCCGTCCCTCTGGATACAATAAAACCGAGCATGATGATGCTGTAGGTGCATTTTTTAAAGAAATGGCCCGTTATCCGCTGCTTAAACCAGATGAAGAGGTAGAGTTAGCGCGGCGAGTCAGGTTTCTAGAAGAAATCAAGGAGTTACAAGAATCCTTGAGCACAGAACTGGGACAGCCAGCGACCAAGCTACAAGTGGCGAAACAGCTAGAAATGACAGAAAAACAACTAGAAAGTCGCTTGTATCAAGGTCGGGTAGCAAAACGCAAAATGATTCGCTCGAATTTGCGGTTGGTAGTCTCAATCGCCAAGCGCTATCTGAATCGGGGAGTACCTTTTCTGGATTTAATTCAGGAAGGAGCAATGGGTTTAAATCGCGCTACAGAGAAGTTTGACCCAGATAAAGGTTATAAGTTCTCTACTTACGCCTATTGGTGGATTAGACAAGCGATTACTAGAGCGATCGCTAATGATGCGCGGACAATCCGCTTACCGATCCATATTGTTGAAAAACTTAACAAACTCAAAAAAGCCCAACGGGAACTCAAGCAAAAACTTTCTCGCAATCCCTCCGAAGCTGAAATGGCAGAAGCTTTGGAAATTACCGTGCAACAACTACGCCAACTACAACAACTACGGCGTCAAGCACTTTCCCTCAACCACCGCGTCGGTAAAGAAGAAGACACGGAATTAATGGACTTGCTAGAGGATGAAGATAACCAATCTCCCGAAGCAAAAATGAACGAAAACATGATGCGTCAGGAGATTTGGGAAGTCTTAGGCGACGTACTCACCCCACGGGAGAAAGACGTGATTTCACTGCGCTATGGACTCACAACCAGCGAACCCTGCACCTTGGAAGAAGTCGGCAATATGTTCAATCTTTCCCGTGAGCGAGTGCGACAAATTCAAAGCAAAGCCATGCGAAAGCTGCGGCGTCCCCACATAGCAAAACGTTTAAAGGGCTGGTTAATCTAAATAGTCATTAGTCATTAGTCATTAGTCATTAGTCAAAAATATTGCACGGTTGACTATAGACTATGGACTATCGACTATAAACTATGGACTAATGACTTCCCGTAGCAATTTGATTTTACGTTTTGCCCAACCAAGTGACTACATTGTACTGTTTGAATTAATTCAGCGACTGGCAGAGTACGAAAAATTATCTCATGCTGTCACGGGCAATGCTCTCACACTCAAAGAGCATCTATTTGGCTCGCCAAAATATATAGAGGCAATCTTAGCAGAATCTGCTGGACAAGCTGTAGGTTTTGCCCTATTTTTTCCTAATTATTCAACCTTTCTGACCAAGCCAGGAATTTATCTGGAAGATTTGTTTGTCTTGCCAGAATATCGCCGCCAAGGCATTGGTAAGGCTCTTTTGACAAAATTAGCCCAGATAGCTCTAGAGCGCAATTATGGACGGTTAGAGTGGAGTGTGTTGGATTGGAATATGTCGGCCCAAGCATTCTACCGCAGCATGGGAGCATCTATTTTAGATGATTGGCGAATTTGTCGCGTCACTGAAGCGGCGCTGACACAGCTAGCAGATAAAGGATGAAGTGGCAAAATTTGGGTCTTGTGTCCTGGATTTTTGATTCTTGATCATTCCTCATTTTTTTTTGGTGATCAAATATGTAAATTTACATAAAGCCAGCATTTCCATCCAAGACAATGATTTTGTGCTAAAACCGATCAATTGAACAACCCCTAAAGCTAAAATTTCCCATCATCAGAGCGAAGTTTGACAGCCTGTCTTTTGACGCGGGTAACTGCACCAAATGAAAATCATAGAGAATATTGCAGCAAATTAGCCGTTTTTTGCAGAGGGAACACGAAATGAAAAAGATTGTTTCAGTATTACTGTTAGGCATAGCTATCTTCACCATTGCCTTCAGTAGCCCAGCTTTGGCAGGAGATATTACCAGTGGAGCTAAAGTATTTACCGCTAATTGTGCCCAGTGTCATGCAGGTGGTAAAAATTTAGTTAATGCAGCCAAAACCCTAAAGAAGGCAGATTTAGAAAAGTACGGTTTGTACTCAGCAGAGGCAATTATTGCCCAAGTTACCAAGGGTAAGGGCGCTATGCCTGCCTTTGGGGCACGTTTAAAAGCGAACCAGATTGAAGATGTAGCCGCCTACGTGTTGGCACAAGCCGATAAAAGCTGGAAGAAGTAAATCAACATCTAGTGTTAGCTATTAATTAACAATTAGCGGGGCTTTTGTCCCGCCAATTTTCTTTATGCCGAAGTTGTCTTTTTGAAGATGCTTATGACTCATTTCTGGCGATTAATTATCAGTGTGATGATTTTTTTGGCTCTAAATTTTTTCACGCCAAGTGCAAATTCATCACCGCTAGCGAACACCCAAATTACAGCTGGTGATTTCTTCCAATTGGGTGTAGAGAATATGCAGCGCGGTAATTATCTGCAAGCTATCGAAAATCTGAATCTAGCGATTCAAAAGCAAAAAGATTTTACCGCAGCTTATAGCGATCGCTGTTTAGCCTACCTTCAACTACAAGATTACCATCAAGCCATTGCAGATTGTACCCAGGCGATAAATTTCGCACCCGATAACTTTGAAGCTTATCTGCACCGGGGACTAGCACACTACAGACAAGGGAATTATCCAGATGCGATTGCTGACCAAAGTCAAGCAATTACCCTGAAACCCTATAATTTCCAAGCTTACTACAACAGAGGGATAGCTCTTGCAGGGGAAAGAAACTACTCAGAGGCGATTGTTGATTACAACCGTGCATTAACTCAAATTCCTCAGACAATCAGTCTATCCCTGGCAGATATCT
Organism: Cylindrospermum sp. FACHB-282; assembly: GCF_014697195.1. GTDB lineage: Bacteria > Cyanobacteriota > Cyanobacteriia > Cyanobacteriales > Nostocaceae > Cylindrospermum. The sequence goes on from NZ_JACJRJ010000003.1 coordinate 27,735, forward strand.
ACAATGACCGAGGTTTAGCCCAAATAGAGTTGCAAAACTCAGAAGCAGCTATAGGTGACTTTAATCTGGCAATTCGTCTCAATGCTAAGGATGACAGAGCCTACTTTAACCGGGGTTGCGCTTGTGGCAGAAACGGGGATCATTTTGGTGCAGCCCGTGACTTTTCTCAAGTCATTAGGCTGAATCCCAGTAATGGACTAGCTTATATTAATCGAGCAGTAGCGCGATATAACTTAGGATACCATCAAAGTGCGATCGCTGATTTACAACAGGCATCTGAATACTTTGGACACCAAGGGCAAAAGTTAGCCTACGAAAAAACTTTAGATTTACTCAAAACTCTGCAACAACAAATATCATCTGAATTGGAAATTGCTAGTCTCTAATTGGATATTTTAAAAGTAGTTGGTTATATATCAAAAGCAATAAGCCAATAGTTCAGATTTATTTACAGAATAACTAAATAAAGCAGATAAATAATTAAACTAGACTTTCTAAGTAACCAATCATTTTTAATGTCAAATAAAGTGAACTATATCATATTATGTACAAAATTACAAATATTTTTTTAACTGCAAACTTGGCATTTTCAATTGGAGTAAAGCTAACCTCTGTCAGTGTTTAGACATACTATGACAGCTTGTCTTTTGACACCCTTTCTAGTAACAGCGACAATTCGCTTAGTAAGTGATATTACCGAGTGTGAGACATCAACATGAATAAGTGTTTTTTTTTGCTTCCAGTTGCTGTACAGAGTTTATTGATAGCCTTTCCTGCTGTTGCTGCTGATAAATTACCCGAAGCAATTTCCGACATTCCTAGTTTGAGTGAAATTGAATTACCCGCTACTAATGCTGAATTACTAACTCAACAAAGTGAAGTTAGGCAAGAAAGTCAGCCAATCCCACAGCAAAATACTGAGCCAACTTCCACAGATGATGCAGACATTTCTATAGAAGCGATTGGGGAAAAAGATACTATCCCTGAGTCCACTCCAACTTATGTTATTGAACAAGAAGAAATTCAAAAGCAAGGTGCGACAAGTGTAGCTGATATTTTAAAAAAAATGCCTGGTTTTGCCATCAATGATGTCGGTCATGGTGCAGATATTCACACAGGTACATACTACCGGGGAGCCTCAATTAATCAATCTGTATTTCTGATTAATGGCAGACCAATTAATACGAATATTAATACTTATCATGGTGGGACTGATTTAAATAGCATTCCCGTAGAGTCCATTGACCGAGTAGAATTATATAGCGGTACTGCCTCCAGTTTATATGGTTCATCAGCCTTTGGGGGAGTTGTGAATATCATCACCAAAGAGGGTTATGGTCAGCCTAAATTAACTGGAAGTGTAGAATTTGGCTCATTGAGTTTAAATAATCAACAGGTAAGTTATGGTGGTTCATCTGGGGCTGTCAAGTACAACTTCAGCTTTGAAAGGTATTTTATAGATAACCGTTACCGCGTTCCTGTGGGTGCAGCAAATCGTGATGCTCAGGGATTTTTATTTAATGCAGATACAGCTACAAGCACCTATTTTGGTAGCATCGGTATAGATTTGAATCAGAAAAATTCTTTGAATCTGGATGTTACTACACTCAGCAGTCGTCGAGGTTTAATTTATTTCGGTTTCCCTCTGCAAAGAGACCGCTTAGACCATGATAATTTGAATGTTGGCTTATCTTGGAAAACTCGACTTGGTAATGGGGAAAATTCTAAGCTCACAACCACAATCGGTTATAACCAAGATTACTTCAGCACTTATGGCCCTACAGTTGTTAGCGGCACAGAATATAACCGTACAGGGGTTTTAGATACACAACAAATCACAGCTAGGGTAGACCATGAGTGGAAACTTACGCCTAATAATCAATTACGCTGGGGATTAGATTTAAAAAACACTGACTTAAACGGTGATGTGTTGAGTAATAACCCTAGTAGAATTGCCAATAATGAAACTGAAAATCGGAGTGTATTGAATACAGCATTATTTGCTGTTAATACTTGGAAGGTTAGCGATATTTTTCAGGTAGATTTAGGGCTAAGACAAAGCTTTGATGGGCAATTTGGCAATTATTTCAACCCCAGTGCGGGGTTACGTTATGCCCTCACACCAGCAGTTGCTGTGCGAGGAAGTTGGGCTGGGGGACAGCGCAATCCTGGCTTAGATCAGTTATATGTTTATGATACGGTTCATGGTTGGGAACCAAACCCCGATTTAAAGCCAGAAACTGGCTCATCTTGGACTGCGGGGGTGGATGTCAAGTTGTCTGAGAATTTATTGGGACAGTTTACTTATTTCGGCAGTAGTTTAGATAATCGATTGGGAGTGATAAATGGGAAATGGGCAAATATTGGCTTAGTAGATACCAGTGGTTTAGAGGCAGCATTACAATTAAAAATTGCTTCTGGCTGGTCAACTTTTCTCAACTATACTTATACAGATGCCCAAATTAAAACCGGAACGGAAAAAGGGTTACAATTAGGTCAGATTCCCTACTCTTCGCTTCAAAGTGGTATTGGTTATCAAAATGCTGGATGGCAAGCTAATTTATATCTGACTTACAATAGTGGCTCTCGTCGGTCTACCTTTGTAAGAACTGGTGACAAAAATACAGATTTTGTCCCATCTTTTGTCAATTTAGATTTGAGTGGACGGATTCCTGTAACTAGCAATTTGGGTGTGATTATTTATTTAGAAAATTTGCTCGATGAGCAATATGAACGAGTTAATCGCATCTACAGTCCTGGCTTTACTTTCCGTGTGGGTTTAAGCTCAAACTTTTAGCTATTGGGTGTAGAGATTTGATAATTTAGGATTGCTAACTAGGTCGGCGTAAAAAATTGAAGGTTTAATGTATTTTCTGACTACATAAACTAAAACTGCCGTCCTTTTTTTTGCGCTTGACAGTAAGGCACAGCAAGTGGGCAAGGTAGTCTGGAAAATCGCCTCTAGCTATTTACACTCCCAAAAACGTCGCGTCCAATGTGAACTTGCCACTCCACAACTCTAGCAGAGTCCGCTAGCATCCCATCCCGCACACGGGGACTACTGTTGACAATGGCTTGAGCCGCTTCAGCATTCTCTGCTTGAATCACCCAAAGCCCGGTTCCATCATGGGGAAAAAACGGGCCGCAGCAGAGTAGTGTTCCTTGTTCATGTTGCTCACGAAACCAAGTCAGTTGATTTTGGTCATGTTCTGGGTGAGCCAATTTATAATCGTAATATTCTGGAATGGTTGCTACGACAACGGCAAAAAGTTTAGACATAATGCTCTTCCAAACTGATTTCAGTAGTAGTATATACGTTAAAAGTGTATTTAAGTAAGTAGGCAAAAAAAATCAAGTTATATTAAGTAAAGTAACAAATTCTGAAATTAGCTCGTAGTGAGCGGCTCTTAGCCCTCACTATCTCCTGTGGTCGACCCTAGGCGTTGGCGCAGCCTTGCCTTTGGCGATACGAGACGCTACGCGAACAAAGTAGGGCTGAAGCCCTTACTACAAACCTTTAATTATTTACGTTGCTCTACTTAGGCAAAATTATTTAAAATTCCTCTGTTTATGCTACAAAATGAAGTTCGGAATCTGGGTTATATATTTCAAATTAATTATAATGGCTAATATGAGAGCCAGAATTGAAAATAAATTACTTTTTATTCACCACGAAGATTTACCAGAGTTTAAGAAGGGCGGTTCTGTGGTCAGGAATTCTTATTTTTGGGCGCTACGTTCAATTGCTGGTCATGCTGGGCGTTATCGTGATTGGGAATATGAATATGAGGTTTGGTTAGCGCTGGCGCGGATGCTGTTGTCGTTTTCTGAATCTGGGTATTTGGGTTATCGAGAAACTATATTGGAGTTTCCTCTATCTCAAGGTGAAATTCCTGATATGTTGCGATTGGTGTCAACTTGGGAATGAAGACTTTCGCCCACTACCTAATAGTTTTAGAAATCTCGAATTTTACTCTTTCATAAATCTCGATTACAGTAGTTTTCATTTATTTAGACCACAGTTTAGAAACGTTGTATACAATGTCTCTACAGGGTTTTTAATTTTCCAACTTGTGGCTCATTTAACTGAAAATCGCTGTAATTTGAGTGATAAATTTGTGCAAAAACCTCATTTGGATAATATCAATTACCGGGGATAATTCCTGCTTAAAAATTCCTCTGCTTCTCCTCTATCTTTAATTACTCCGTCCAAGGTATAAGCCAATAATTCATCCAGCATTTGCCTAAACTGCGGGCCGGGTTTGTAACCTAGTTGTTTTAAATCATTGCCATTTAACAGCGGTTGTAGATTTGCCCACAGAGTGAAATATTGCCAAATCTCATGCCTGATTGCTCGCGGACTTTGCACAGCAATTAAAACTAGTGTGTGCAAGTCGTAGTGTCGCAGTAATTGCACCACCTGACTAGGACGCTGACAAGTGGGCAATGATGCCATTATTTTAGTTTGAGTTTGGGCTAAATTCTTCAATCTGGCGAAGCTGTCATCGGCTAATTGGAGATTTTTTGCCACCTTTGCCCGATATTCTGGTGCTAGGTGGGCAATTAATGCTTCTAGGCGAATTTGCCAGTGAATTAAGGTTTGTTGCGAGTCAAATCGGAGTAAACAACGTTCTAATAAACGTAATTGGCGCAGAAGTTCAACATCTAGTTTTAAGGTAGGATGGATGCACTGTAACGCCCCCAAGTTATCGAGTAACTGCAAAGCAGATTTCCAGTAAGGGGCTTCGAGAATGTGTTTTAATTCTGTTTTTAGACGAGTTTGCAGGGCGGGAGTTTTGCTATTCTCTTGGGAGGTGCGATCGTAAACGCCGCTGTTGATAGCATAGCGGATATACTCTTCTGTTCGCGGTTCTATTTCAAATCCAAAGCGCACAGCAAAACGCACGCCGCGATAAATGCGGGTAGGATCTTCAATAAAGCTGTTAGGGTGTAAAATCCGAATTGCCTTGGCTTGTAAATCTAGTAACCCGCCAAAAAAATCGAGTAATTCCCCAGCACGGGGGGAGGTAAGGCGCAGTGCCATGGCGTTGATGGTAAAATCTCGGCGGTATAAGTCTTGCTGAATGGAACTCGCTTCAACTTCAGGATTGGCTGCTGGGTAAGGATAGAATTCTGTTCTAGAAGTGGCAATATCCATCCATAATGAATCAAATTCTGGGTCTTTGTGCCACAGCAACGCCGCAGTTTGAAAAGCGCCATGAATTTCTAACCGGGCATGAGGATAAAGTTGCTGGAGTGCTTTTGCTAGTTCTACACCTGCACCGACATCTGCGGCTTTGTGAAAACCATCAACTACTAAGTCAATATCTTTAATCATTAAGGTGCCGGCTGCTGCTTCTGCTAATAGCAAGTCCCGCACTGCACCGCCAACAAGATAAAGATGCCAACCGCGTTTTTCTGCTTCTTGGGATGCTGTGGTGAGTAATTGCCATAATTGGGGTGCAAGGCGAGCGTGCAATTCGCTGTTGAGTGATAATGATGGAGACTGGGAACTCAGAATGCTTAATTCACTGCTTGTTTGATGCAATTCCCGCAAGACATCGGTACGAGTAACAATACCGACTAACTGCCCTTTTTCCAATACGGGTAAGCGCCCGATATCATAAGTTACCATCAGCGCCTCAATTTGTGGCAGTGTGGTATCTGGTGTGATTGTCTTCAGATTTGTTGTCATGTAGCCTTTAACTGGTGCATGGCTAAAACCGTGGTGCAAGGCGATATCTAAATCGCGCCGGGAAATAATCCCGACTAATCGTCCTTCGGCATTGACTACAGATAAACCAGAGTGTCCGTAGCGCAACAAAATCCGCTGCGCTTCCGCGATGGTGGTTTCGGGGCGGATGGTGCGGACTGGGGAGGACATCAAATCTCCAGCTGTGGGGGGATGGGGAATTTGCCCTTTTAGCGCGTCTAAGAGTTGGGTTAAAATTGCTTGTGAGTCATTTGTCCGGAGGTTTAGCGATGCTGCTTGGGAATGACCACCACCACCGAAGAATTGAAATAAGAGGTTAAGATTTGTGCCGGGAATTTGCGATCGCCCAATTATTGTGAGTCGCCAATCACCTTCCCCCAAGGGATATACATTCGCCAACAATATGGCGTCAATTTCAGTTAACTCGACGAGTTCCGAAGCAAGACTAGATAACCCCGGTACAAACCCCTCAGTTTTTAGAGTTATCCAAGCGATGGTATATCCCCGTAAACAGAGATATTCTAAATTTTCTAACCCCTCAGTTAATAGCTGCTGCAATTGGGGAGACAAACCGGGATCGCGGTAAGTAGAAATTACCGACAAGCTGGCCCCTTGTTGCATCAACCAAGCCAAAGCTAAAGCATCTCTGGGTGTAGCTTGGTCAAAGGTCAAGGAGCCAGTGTCAACATGGATGCCCAAAGCCATCACAGTTGCCTCGGAGGTCGTGAGGCAAATTTGCCGTTGTTGCAACTGTTCCACCATTAAAGTAGTGGTAGCTCCCACAGGGGAAACATACAATTGCGTAGCGGGAATATCTAGTACTTGTCCTAAGTGATGGTCATAAACTATGATTTCTTTGATCTGGGGTAAATCTAACCACTCGACAGCTTTACCCAGGCGATCGCGCTTTTGCGTATCTACTACAGTTAGGGAACGAATTTTTTCTGGATTGACCGAACGCCGTTCAATCAGCGGATATTCATCCCGATGTAATGCCAAAAAATCCCTTACAGGTGGGTGAGCTCCACCAGTAAGTACAATCTTGCTTCCTGGTAGCAAGCGCGTTAGCCCCACCGCCGCCCCTAAAGCGTCAAAATCAGCTGTTGTGTGGCAAAGAATTAAGTCCATATTGATCAATAGTCTGTTGTCAATGGTCAATGTACTTTATGCCTTAAAAAGGTAATTGGTAAAACTCTTACCCCATCACCAGTCAAGAGTCCCCTTTTCGGTCAGTTGGCAGTGGTAAAAATAAACTACTGACCACTAACCACCAACTAATGTCTATAGTGACGCAATTTCTGATAGCTTAAAAATAGGGGAAAACTATCAGTGTCACCCTTCACGCTCGTTGCCCGCAGTGTCCGCCATGCGGTAGCCTTGGGAGTGTCAATATTTCGCTATCTTGGGAGAAGCAAAAATGACCGTAGTATTCCAAATTTCTTTAATATCTTTAGTTCTGATATCTTTTGTTCTAGTTGTTGGCGTCCCTGTTGTCTACGCCACTCCCCAAAATTGGGTTGAATCTAAAAAACTGCTCTGGGTTGGTTCTGGAGTTTGGATTGCTTTGGTGCTTTTAGTTGGCGTATTAAACTTTTTTGTGGTCTAGGCGACGGCTTTGCCCAGGTACAGCCACATAATATAAAGAATAGAGGAGCAGAAAAGCCAAAGTAAAAGCTCAAAAGACAAAAGGAGAAATTTTTTCCTTTTTCTTTGTTCTTTTTTCCTGATTGTGCTTTCCTGCTCCTCTGCATTGAGAGAAGAAATGTATATTGATTAAGCACTTATAGTGAGTTGAGACAGTTATGGCAGTTTTTGAGGGAAGTTTTACCCATACTCAAACAGATCCTTTACGCTTTGCCCTGGTTATTGGTCGCTTCAATGATCTAGTGACAGTTAAGCTGCTAGAAGGGTGTCAAGACTGCTTGAAACGTCACGGCATCGATACCAATCCCCACGGCAAACAGGTAGACTACGTTTGGGTACCTGGAAGCTTTGAAGTGCCCCTCGTCGCTCGCCAACTGGCACTTTCCCATCGATATGATGCCATAATCTGCTTGGGCGCGGTGATTAAGGGGCAAACGCCTCATTTTGATTACGTATCCTCGGAAGTTGCCAAGGGAATTGCCGCCACTGGCTTTCAAACAGGCGTACCCGTGATTTTTGGCATTTTGACAGTAGACACCATGCAGCAAGCCTTAGAACGGGCAGGGATTAAAAGCAATCATGGCTGGGACTACGCGATGAATGCCTTAGAAATGGCTAGCCTCATGCGGCAATTGCGCTCTAACCTGGCAGAACCATATACTCGTAATGCCCAACCCTTACCAGCGTCCTTAGTCGGTAACTTTGCTCCAGAATCAGAAGAACTGGGCTGAGGCAAGTGCTGAGTCCTGAATGCTGGTTCTCCTGAGTCAACAAATACAAAATTCAGGACTCATCTAAATTAGGGGTTGACAAATAAGAGTTTATTTGAGAAGATAGGATTCATACAGAAATTGCGGGTATAGCTCAGTGGTAGAGCGTCACCTTGCCAAGGTGAATGTCGCGCGTTCGAATCGCGTTACCCGCTTTCAAAAAGATTTAACCGTCGGTCTCAAGCTATGATAAATCTAAACTGGCTTAATTGGACAGTTTTTAGATGCAGCCGACTAGTTATATGTGTCCTTTGCTATACAAGTCTAAAGGTGGCTGTGGAAATAGTAAGATTGTCGGGTGCAATACTTCTTTTGGCAGTCAAATTAGCCAAAATAAGGGGAATAATTATGGAAATGGGCTGATGTTCTGACTATCTCCAATCTCAGCAGATGCCTGTGATCAGCGAGAAAAAATGAGTAGAAATATTTACCAGATGACCTCCAAGGATGAAGAACGGAGAAATCCGGACTGAACCTGAATCACTGGAAAAATATGAGGCTAATTAACAGAATGGTATTTTGGCAGTTTAGAAAAACACGCTCAAGTTATTTAGATCGCTTGTGCAATCTCAAAAACCCGAAAAAATAGACTTAAATACGGATTACACCTGTCCTTGCCGGCGCCGGGGGCAGTTAATTCCGATTACGCTAACAGAAGCATTTGGTTGCGATCGCTGTCAGCAAATATTCGTTGTAGAAGATAATGGTTATGTCCTAGAGCAACTTTCTACCACCTATCCCTACAAACGAGCTTGGCGTTGGACGGGTAAGAGTTGGCGTATTGTCCATCCTCGATTGGCAGAAAGCTATCTGCCGATAGCCCTAGGCATTATTTTCGTGTTAGTCATTATATGGCTACCATTAGCGCTACGATTAGCAAATGGTTCCAGCATTATTGCTTGGGCAATGGTGGCGGTGCTATTAGCTATCCTGCCGGCGCTAATGGTCTGGCTTACCTACAGACCTTAACTCAATGACCGTTGAAGCATTAGATGATTACCCCGAACCAATAAATAGTGCTAAACGCGCTTATCAAGCTTCTCTGAAGCTGGGGATCACAAAGGGAGTAGATCGGAGTCGCGCTGTATTGGCAATGGCGCAGGCCCTTGATCGTTCATTTGACGACATTCTAGAAGCCAATACTTTGGATCTAGAAGCCAGTAGGGAAATGGCTGTGCCTGAGTTGATTTTAGATTGGCTGAAGCTGACTCCCTCCAGGCTAGAAGCCACAGTAGAGATTCTCCAAAGATTGGGGGAATTATCAGATCCACTGCGACGGGTGAGAAACACTGACTATCAACAAGAAGATTCTCAGAGTTATTCTCAGTTAATGCCCTTGGGAGTGATTGGATTTATTTATGAGGCGTTCCCCGATTTAGGAGCGATCGCCGCAGGTTTTTGTATTAAAACTGGTAATAGCCTGATTCTCAAAGGCAGTACAGAAGCGAGTCACTCGAATGCGGCGATCGCAGAAGTGCTGCAAACTGCTATCAGTGAAGTTGGACTACCAGTAGGTTGTGTGGAATTAATCACAGCAGAACATGGTGCTTCCATTCGGGATTTAGTCACCCAAGATCAGTACGTGAATTTAGTAATTCCCTACGGACGTTCTAGCTTAATCCAACAGGTAGTACGCCAGTCAACATGTCCTGTGTTAAAGTCAGCCATGGGCAACTGTTACCTCTACTGGTCGCTAAATGGTAGCTTGGAGATGGTGCGCTGGATGATTCTCGATAGCCATGAGAGCGAACCAGATCCGGTAAACGCCATTGAAAAAGTTTTAATTCATCGTCAATCCTTACCATCTTCCTTATCTGTGCTGTGGAACAGCTTGAAGGAAAAAGGCTTTGAAATCAAAGGGGATGAGGAACTAGTAGAAGCCTTTCCTCAGTTGCAGCTAGCGAAAGAAGGTGAATGGGGAAACCCGTATTTAACCAAGACAGTGGCTTTTAAATTGGTGGATAGCTTAGAAAGTGCGATCGCCTGGATTAATCAATATAGTAGCGGTCATGCCGACAGCATCGTTACAGAATCCTACCAAGAAAGTCGTCAATTTGCCCTAGGAGTCAACACCGCATCCACCTACATCAACGCTTCCCCCCGTTTTTACCGCAACCCCTCGCGGGGAGATTCGGCATTTTTGGGCATGTCAAATCAAAAAGGCCATCGTCGCGGATTTATTAGCTTGGAAAGTTTGACGACTGTTAAGCACATTGTCCAAGGAAATGGACGGTTTTAGCAGTGAGGGGTTAAAACTAGCAGACCGTTTACAATTATCATTAAAGATATTCAGCTACTGCTGACAACAGGCACAATCCCTTAAATATAGAGCGTAAGTGATATGTCTAATCGGCTAAAGCTTTTTAGAGAAAGGATGGCAGCTTTTGAGGGAGCAGCAAATCCATCAGAAGCAATTGAAAGCGGCTACTATGTTCACGCACCAGGAAAATTACTGGTAGATACTATCTCGAATAGAATAGCTCTGCGTCCATTTTCTTCACATCTACTTTTAGGAGGGATTGGATCTGGTAAAACAACTCAATTGTTAGTTGCTTGTAAGCAAATTAATGAAATAGAAGATACTCACGCAATATATGTAGATGTTAGCCTCTATACAGATATTTCTAAAATAACGAGTGGTGTTCTAACTGCAATTGTCGGGTTAGAACTTGCAAATCTGATGAGAGATAGTGAAGATGGAAATGTAAAAAAATATATCAATCACATTAATAAAATTGCATTTGGGTATACAGAAGACATCGATATTAATAAATTGGCATCTGCCTTTACTAAGTCGTCAATATATTGGAAAGTTGAACGTGAAGGTATTATTACTGGTCAATCAAAAACATATGGTGTAAAAGCAGAGTTAGTGCAAGCGGTTAGCAACTTATCTAAAGAAGCTTTAACGAAGTATGGCTATATCGTTTTTTTATTTGATGGATTAGATCGGCTGGATAATGCTCAAACCTTTACACAGATTTTGTCTTCAGATGCAAAAGCTATATCATTTACGGGTATTGGTCTGGTATTAGTAGCCCCTCTAATTGCTATTTATAGTGACTATCGTGATACATTGGATAAAAGTTTAGATTACTTCTACTATCAGCCGTTTTTTGATGTTGAAAATGATTTAGAAGCGTATAATTTTTTTGATAAAATTATTCAAACTCGCTCAATTAAAAATTTTATAGAAGAGCAAGCAATTAAAACACTTATTAATTTTTCTGGTGGAGTTTTACGAGACTTCATTAGTTTGACACAAGCAGCAATTGAGGAAACATATCTATCAGGTGAATATCAGGTACAACAAAAGCAAGTGTTAAAGGCTGTTGATTCTTTTAGTAGAAGTCAATTGCTTGGTATTTCAGATAAAGAGTTGAATATTCTTAAGCAAATTATCAATACAGAAAAACTTATTCCTAAAACTGAATTTATTCCTAGAACTGACGAAGATTTAAGATTACTGGTAAGACGACTAATTCTTGAGTATAGAGATCCCAAAATACGCTATGCAGTTCATCCAGCTATTAAGCCAGTAATTGAAGCAATAATTGAAACAGATGCAAGTTTAAATTTTTAATAATTTTTTACATGATTATTTTAATAAATATGCCAGTTTCTATAGATGAATTTTTACAGCGAATTGGCTCACAGCCAGCAGAAGGAAATACTTGGTCAGCACTTATTACTTCAAGTTTAGATTCTCAAGATTTAGTAGATGATTTAAAAGAAACACTTAGCATTTTTGCAGAGTGTGAAATAGGCTGCTTATCTGCTGAAGATGGAGCAAATATTCTAACTGATAAAATCCAAAATACCGAAGATTATTTAATTCTTTGGAACTTTGAAAAATGGGATAAGAATAATTGGTATCAATTTGATTGTATGAGAAGTGCGCTAATAAAAAAGCGTGGTGTAGTTCTGATTTTATCACCAGAATCAGCAAAAACTATGTTTTCTTATGCTCCAAATATTGTAAGTTGGCTCGGTTCTAGGGTATATTCTTTTTTAAAAGACACAGAATTACTCAGCACTGAAGAAATTGAGGAAAGACTAGCGACACTTCGAGAATGGTCAGGTTTGACTGACTCTCAAGTAATTGAAATGGCTGAAGCGCGAACTTTACCACCTGAACCTGAGTTTGCTGAGTGGCTTGTCCTGCTGGAAAGGGGAGATTTAATTGAGCAGTAAAAGTAACTGGGAGCAAATTTGTGATGATGTACAAGAACGCTTAATAAAAACGACTCTCCTAACTGTCAAAAGTGCTAAAGTCTTGCGGAGTGAGATTTTGCAGTGTTTGACTACAGCATCTAATGATGGTCTTTTAAATGCAAGACTTGACGAAATTTATAAATTACTCAAAATAACCAAACCAACTAAAGGAATTATTGAAATTACCGGAGGGACAGCGAAACTTTAAGCGGCTTAAAGAAATTCCCCATTTTGAACGGGTTGATGGTTGCTGGTTTGATTTTGCAATTTTAGTTGACGAAAAAATTACACCTGCTCAAATTATTGGCTTTGACTTTGAAATAAGATTTTTAGAAGGCAACCCAACAAAATTTATACGTTTTGATCTGAATTTACCAGAACATAATAATGAGGATAAAGGAAAACGATTTCATCTGCATCCGGGTAATGATGATTTGATGATTCATGCTTCCCCGATGTCACCGCTGGAAATTCTACATTTATTTTTATATGATTTAAATATACCCGAACGTCCTCGCAGTTTTTAGTAAGTTTAATACCTCAAACACAGGTTTCCATAACTCCAGAATCACTACTTACCATTGAGATAATAACTCAGAAATAGTTAATTTATCGTCACCCATTAACACTTCTACATCACCATTGGGACGATATATACTCACAGTTAATTTATCTGGATTAATTAATATTTCTACCCTTATTTCCCTCGTTCCCATGCTCTGCGTGGGAATGCATATCTAGAGGCTCTGCCTCTATAATACAGGAGGTAGAACCTCCTTTGAGGGCATTAAGAGTCAGAGCCTGGGAACGAGATTAAGGAAATTATCCTGTTAATTCTTAAATCCTCAAAATCCTGATCTTGAGTTTTCATCTCTCGTTCCCATGCTCTGCGTGGGAATGCATATTTAGAGGCTCTGCCTCTATAATACAGGAGGTAGAACCTCCTTTGAAGGCATTCCCAGTCAGAGACTGGGAACGAGATTAAGGAGATTAACGAAATTATCCTGTTAATCCTTAAATCCTCAAAATCCTGATCATGAATTTTGATTTGAGTGATATAAAAAATATAAATACTTCTTTTGGTATATAAAAATCTTATTCTCTAGTAGAAGTAGATTAAACAACAGCCATTATTGGTAGTAATTAGCTCTAGCTTATAGACGTTAGCAAAATCTATCCTAGGTTATTTAACCAATCTAGCAATCAAGCTAATAATGAAAATAGTACAACATTTTTTTACACGTCAGTAGTGCGACAAATTTTTACTTTAATTCACAAAATATATCTAGTTAGTTAAAATATGACACAAAAAGAGTCTGACATCCAAGGTAACAGATTTAACCAGATAAAATCACCGCAAGTGAGTGAAACAAAGTTATCGGAATTAACCGAACGGCAAGCTTCAGGTGTATCATCGCCGGATTATTCTACAGGGAAAAAAAAACGCCAAAAAGTCAAATCTTTGACAGATGCACCTGATATAGTTTGCCTATCTCATTTACGGTGGAATTTTGTCTATCAAAGACCACAACATCTTCTGAGTCGTTTTGCTCAAGGAAGACGAGTATATTTGATCGAAGAGCCAATTTTTAGCGAAGATTGTTTAGGGCGGCTAGATATCAGTCAAGATGATAGCGGGGTAGTGGTTGTTGTACCACATTTACCACAAGGTTTGAGCGAAGAAGGAGTAAACGCAGATTTACGGGTGTTGATCGATGGATTGTTGGCTGAACAAAACATCAGCGACTATATTTGTTGGTACTACACACCAATGGCGATCGCATTTACAACTCACTTACAACCCCAAGCGATCATCTACGATTGTATGGATGAATTATCTGCCTTCAAAGGAGCATCACCCAAATTAAAGGACTACGAAGCCGAATTATTTCGCCGTGCAGACTTAGTATTTACAGGAGGGCAAAGCCTTTACGAAAGTAAAGTCAACCAGCACCCAAATGTTTATGCCTTTCCCAGCAGTGTAGATGTAGCGCACTTTGCTCAAGCGAGAAATCTTGAAGAACCGGCAGATCAAGCGAATATTCCTCATCCGCGTCTCGGTTTTTTTGGTGTAATTGATGAGAGGATGGATCTCCAACTGTTGCAGGGGATTGCTGAGGCACGTCCTGACTGGCATTTAGTGATGATTGGGCCAGTTGTGAAAATTGAGCCGGCAATTGTGCCGCAGCGTGAAAATATTCATTATCTCGGTTGTAAAGACTATAAACAGCTACCTGCATATTTGGCAGGATGGGATTTAGCGATGTTGCCATTTGCGCGAAATGAAGCAACCCGCTTTATTAGTCCTACTAAAACTCCAGAGTATTTAGCCGCAGCTAAACCCGTGGTTTCTACTTCGATTCGAGATGTTGTACGTCCCTATGGGGAATCAAAACTGGTGCGAATTGCAGACACAGTTGCTGAATTCGTGGCCGCAGCAGAACAGGCAATGCAAGAAGATACAAAAACATCAGAGTGGCTGAATCGAGTAGATGCCTTTTTAGAGAGGATTTCTTGGGATCGGACTTTGGCATCAATGATCAAGCTAATAGACTCGGCCATTGACTCCTCTAGGGTGCGGAGTGCGATTGCGACCCCCAACAAAGAAGATAAAATTAAATCTAATGGTGCTAATGGTGCGATCGCTTTTAGCGGGGCGCAGCCCATCGCTTACTCCCCACCGGAAGCTCAACGTGGTAAACAAACACCCAATATTATTACCAGAGATTTTGTCTTTGATTACCTGATTGTCGGTGCAGGATTTTCTGGTAGTGTCATTGCTGAACGTTTAGCAACTCACTCCGGTAAAAAAGTACTGGTTGTAGATAAGCGTAACCACATCGGCGGTAACGCCTACGATCATTACAACGAAAATGGGATTCTCGTCCATAAATATGGGCCGCATATCTTTCACACCAACTCCCGCGAAGTCTTTGAGTACCTTTCGCGCTTCACCCAATGGCGTGCTTACGAACATCGCGTTCTTGCCAGTGTAGATGGACAACTGGTTCCCATTCCGATCAATCTGGACACTATTAACAAACTCTATGGCATGAACCTCAATTCATTTGAGGCAGAAGAGTTCTTTAAATCACTTGCTGAACCTAAAGAATATATCTACACCTCAGAAGATGTAGTAGTCAGCAAAGTTGGTCGAGTTTTGTATGAAAAATTTTTCCGGGGTTACACCAAAAAGCAATGGGGACTAGATCCATCAGAACTTGATAAATCCGTCATTGCCAGAATTCCCACCCGCACTAATCGTGACGATCGCTATTTCACCGATACTTACCAAGCAATGCCACTACATGGCTTCACCCGGTTGTTTGAGAATATGTTAAATCACCCCAACATCAAGGTGATGCTTAACACCGATTATCGAGAAATTGAGAAAGCGATACCTTGCCGGGAGATGATTTACACCGGGCCAGTTGACGAGTTTTTTGATTATCGCTATGGTCAATTACCCTATCGCTCACTAAATTTCCAGCACGAAACACATAACACCGAAGTATTTCAAAAAGCGCCAGTCATCAACTACCCGAACGAACACCTTTATACCCGTGTCACTGAATTTAAATACCTGACCGGACAGGAACATTCTAAAACTAGCGTCGTTTATGAATTTCCCTCATCAGTTGGCGACCCCTATTATCCCGTACCACGTCCTGAGAATCAGGAGATTTACAAACAATATAAGCAACTAGTAGACACCACACCCGCAATACATTTTGTGGGACGGCTGGCAACCTACAAGTATTACAACATGGATCAATGTGTAGCTCAGGCTTTGTCTGTTTACAAGCAAGTCGCTGTTAAGGCTTAAGCAAAACTTATCTAGCAAGATTATTTGTTGAGGTTGGGCATAGAAAAATTAACCTATGCCCCATCCTCAATCCCCAATTCCCAAATAATTACGAATTAGTATAATTTATGGCTTTTGCCTTGAATCCAAAATATCCCCTGGAAATTTGGGGTGGTGTGGAGTGTACGGTTAATCGTGTGGGTGAAGAGTATTTCGACCAGTTAGAGAGCAATGGCCATGCTAGGCGTTTGGATGACCTAGAGTTGTTTGCTCAACTGGGTATAGTGAAAATCCGCTACCCGGTGCTGTGGGAAAAAGTAGCACCCAATGGGTTAGAAAATGCTGACTGGTCGTGGGCAGATGAGCGGCTTGGAAGGTTGCAAGAACTCGGTATTACTCCGATTGTGGGATTAGTACATCATGGTAGCGGCCCCCGTGACACCAGCTTAGTAGATCCAGAATTTCCCCAGAAATTAGCCGAGTTTGCCCATGGGGTTGCAGAGCGATATCCTTGGGTAAAACATTACACCCCTATAAATGAACCACTGACAACAGCAAGATTCAGTGGGATGTATGGTCACTGGTATCCTCACGGTCGGGATAATTTAACTTTTGCCCGTGCTTTATTAGGTCAATGCCGAGCGATCGCGCTGTCAATGAAGGTAATCCGAGAAATTAACCGCAATGCCCAACTTGTACAAACCGAGGATTTGGGTAAAATTTACAGTACATTGAGGCTAGTTTATCAATCAGGACTAGAAAACCAACGGCGTTGGTTGAGCTTTGATTTATTGTGTGGTTACATTACCCCGATGCATCCCATGTGGGGTTATTTACGCTACTGTGGCATCAGCGAGGGTGAACTAGAAAAAGCTTGCCTTGATAGTTATTGTCCACCGGATATTATTGGCATTAACCATTACCTGACGAGCGATCGCTTTTTGGATGAGCATACAGAAAACTATCCAGCTTTGACCCATGGTGGTAATGGCTGGGACAAGTATGCAGATGTTGAGGCGGTGAGAGTTTGTGCTGAGGGTGTGGCAGGTCCGTATACATTACTACTAGAAGCATGGGAACGCTACAGACTGCCCCTGGCTGTCACTGAAGTTCACCTTAGCTGTACCCGTGAAGAGCAGCTACGCTGGTTTTATGAGGTGTGGAATGCTGCACAGAAATTACAAAATGAAGGTGTAGATGTTCGTGCTATCACAGCTTGGGCGCTTTTAGGCAGTTATGATTGGAATAGTTTAGTAACTCGCTCAGTCGGCTACTACGAATCAGGTGTGTTTGATTTACGTTCACCACGTCCCAGACCAACTGCGATCGCCAAACTAATTCGTAATTTAGCTGCTGGCCATCAACCCAATCATCCATTACTTGATACACCAGGATGGTGGCATCGACCAGAGCGTTTGTTATTCCCAGCTGTTAGTTGTGACAACAGCAGAGCAGAATTTGCTTCTACAGTCCCCTCTGCTCACATCAGCAACCAGCACAAGATATCCCTTGCTTCCCCTCGTCCCCTAGCGATCGTCGGCGCTAGAGGAACATTAGGAAAAGCTTTTGCTCGGTTGTGTCAAGCGCGAGGCATCACATATCGCTTACTGTCACGTCAACAGATGGATATTACCAATCCTACTTCTGTTAATGCAGTGCTGGCGGAGTTGCAGCCCTGGGCAGTTGTTAACGCTGCTGGATATGTGCGAGTAGACGATGCGGAGCGAGAACCCCATATTTGCCTAAAAATCAACACTGAAGGTGCAGAAATCTTAGCTACTGCTTGCGCTCAACATAACGCAGCACTGTTAATGTTTTCTTCAGATTTAGTCTTCAATGGTGCTGTGACTAAGCCTTATGTAGAAACTGATATCGTTGATCCTCTCAATGTATATGGGTGCAGCAAAGTTTTGGCAGAAAAGTTAGTATTACAGGCTTATCCGACATCGCTAGTGATTCGCACCAGTGCATTTTTCGGCCCGTGGGATGAGTACAACTTCGTTACTATCGCCCTACGTCAACTCAGTGCTGGAAATACTTTTGTCGCTGCTGAGGATGCCGTTGTTTCACCTACATACATACCGGATCTTGTTCATGCAAGCCTCGATTTATTAATTGATGGTGAAAGCGGTTTGTGGCACTTGGCAAATACAAGTGCGTCCGAAGGTATCACCTGGGCTGACTTAGCAAGGGTAGCTGCAAAACAAGTCGGTGTCAGTGTCAGCAGTTTAATTGCCCTTCCTACACAAGAACTGGGTTTAATTGCTCGCCGTCCGATTTATAGTGTACTCGGTAGCGATCGCGGCGAATTAATGCCTTGTCTTGACAGTGCCATTTCCCGCTACTTCGATGAGAGAGTTAGTTACTAGTAAGCAATAAGCTAGTAATCCTCTGCGGTGTCCAGGTAGGGCCTTGGCACAGTGGCCCTTCTGGTGTCCAAATGAGTTTATCTAAACAGATTTGCCTCTTATCCATGTTATTCGTCCAAGCATGGTAGACAACATACTCAGTGTTACCATCTGGCCCAAGAACGATAGAATTATGTCCTGGCCCTCTAACAAAATCAGGGACAGACTTTAGCACCCGTGGCCCGGTTTCGTTGCCTGCATCAGAGTAAGGGCCCATTACGTTGTTAGCAACGCCATAATCTACACCGTAATTTTCGGTTTCCCAGCGTCCACCACTATAAAAACAGTAGTATTTACCTTCATGCTGACGAACACAGGGGCCTTCTAAAGTATGCCAATCATAGGTTTTACCGTACATCAAACGGTTGGCTAAAAACCGTTGCCAATCAGATCGCGCACGCAAAACGACTTTCCCCTCACCAGCAAGCTTGGTCATTGTTTGGAGTCGGTCTACAAACAACGCTGTACCGGCACGCACTCCATCGGAAGTATCTAGAAAGTCACGGGCGTAAAACAAATACCACTGTCCATCGTCATCACGAAATGGGTGGGGGTCAATGGCGAAGGAACAGGAATTTGGATCTATAAGCGGTTCACCAATATCTTGATAAGGCCCCAGCGGAGTATCGCTTGTAGCCACACGCAGCTGATGATTTTTGTCTCCATGCCCTACAGAGTAGTAGAGGTAAAATTGGCGATGGGCTTCGCCCCGCTGGAAGCGATCGCAGTAAGCAACTTCGGGGGCCCAAAAATTATCCCCAAGGGCTGGATCTGGTCGCAACAGTGCGTTATCAACAAAATCCCAATTCAAAAAATCAAAGGAACGTAACAAAGGAAAGACACGGGATTTCTTAGTCGAGCTTACTTCGTCTACCGTTCCTTCTGCTTCTGCTGCACCAGTGCCGATCGCATAATATACGCCCTGGTGCTGCCAAAGGAAGGGATCGGCAAAATAACCTTTGTAAACTGGATTAGTATATGTTTGCATCTCAATTTTCTAAGCAATAGCAAAAAAAGAAAATAATTTAAAACTCAGCACTAGACATATAGCAATCCTATTTGATTTGTGAACAGTTTTTTTTAAACGAACCGCCAAGACGCCCGCGCGCAGCGATGCCCGTTGGCGTAAGCCTGCCGTTAGGCATAGGGCTGTAGAACGCCAAGGGAAAGAGAATAATCAGAGAGGTTGCAAGTTTCACAAATGATTTAGGATTGCTATAGATTTTGCTTTGTGTCTTCGTGCCTTTCTGATGAATAAAATCACTTTTTCAGCACAAGGCACAAAGAAGAGTATGACTAAATTGGCTAGTATTTGAAATTCACGTAAGTTTCGGCTTTGTTTTGAGGTAAGCTTTCTACCACCTGACACCGCAGCATCTGCCGTAACTCCACTGGGAGGCTTTCATAATAGTCTTGTGGGAGAGTCAAATCTACCTTTGGTGTGTGCAGCCAATGCATAACGTAGCCCATAACTATCATAGGTCGTGGCTGGTTTGTCCGATTTGGGGAACCCCGGTGTAGTGCCAAAGGCGATCGCACCATCACATCACCAGGCTGCATATAAAAAGATTCCAAAGGAATTTCACCGCTAGCAACCTTTTGTAATCCCTCTTCTCGTGGTAGCAGATGGGTTCCCCGCGCCATTTGAAACGGGCCGTTGTCTGGGGTTACTTCTACAAGAGGGAAGTTGACTGCTAGGGCGTAAAGAGGTGTAACTATGGGATCACAAAACAACGGGCGAAAATCCCTATGAGTTTCCTGATAATCTGAACCCTGAAACGGGATATCAACCCCTAACTGAACCATCACGTATTCTTGGTAAAACACGCGCTCTAGGACACCCATAACTACTGAGTTGGCAAAAACTAATTCATTAGCAAATGGGTCAATCCAAGGCAAGGTTAGATAATAGCGGGAAATTTCACGGGGAGCCAACCCACCTGGTTGATTTTGACGTTCGTGAAATAATTTTTCAAAAGCTTCTAACCACTCGTCAATCAATTTTTGCTCAAAAAGACCAGGAATCACACAAATTCCGTCTCGATTCAGTTCTTGAGCTAATCGATCTAGGTCGGTAGCTGAATATTTCGCCATACCGCCTAAACTTTGAACCATTTCTCTTCACCTCGTTCATGGACAACTTTCGAGTCGGATGGAAATCAGACTCTCACAGCAATTTTTTGTAATTGCTTGTAGATAATAGCGCATTACTTTGATATTTATTTTGTTAATTTTAATAACAATTACTGTTAGCAATTTCAAAATTTTAGAAACAAGTTGCCTAAGCTATTCGGCAAAAGAAAATAATATTAATACCCATAATTTTGCAGATAAATAGCCAATAATAGCCCCCCATGAAGCAAATTAGTCATTGGAGGCTGGGAGCCAGGAAAGCGGTGTTTTAATGGTTTGTTCGCACTGCTACACTGTCACCTGGTGTGGAAGGCCATCTCACCGTCAGAATAGTACAGTCCGACTGAGCAACCCAACAATGTGGCACACCCGCACACCACAGCACATAATCACCCTCACGAGATAAAGTAATCTCCCTATCCTCAAACTGAAGGCAAAATTCTCCATTGATCAAGATGGAAAGAGTAGCGGCTTGATTATTTATTGCCCACTCAGTTCTACAGTCTCCTGCTTGATGAACACCCCACTTTACCTCTAATGCTGTAGTTGAGCGAGGATCGTCATCTGGGGTGATGAAGTACCCCATAAACCAACCCCAGCGATTTGCACCTTCGCTCACAGCATTCCCAAAAATAACTTTAGGCTGCATCACTTACCTCGAAGGAAGGTACTAAAATTCGCCCCGCATAACCTGCATAGTTAAATTGTTCAAGAACTTGAGTTGCGGCTTTTTCTTCACCTAATGCCACTAACGCCACACAAGCCCCACCAAAACCTGCACCAGTTAGCCTTGCACCAAATACGCCTGGGGTTTTCTGCAAAATTTCTACCAATGTATCCAATGCTGGTACAGAAACTTCATAATCATCCCGCAAACTAGTATGGGATGCGTTCATCAACTCACCAAAACGCTCAGGTGTTACTCCCTGCAAAACTTCTAAGACACCGTTATTTTCTGTCACCACATGACGAGCGCGACGGTTTAATGGTTCTGGTAATGCTTCTGTCTCCTTAGCATTAGTGATATCTCGTAGTGCCTTGACTGCCAATAATTGCGCCGCCTCCTGACACTCAGCACGACGTTGGTTATACCCGCTAGTAGCTAGGGTGCGGGGTACACCGCTATCTATAACTAAAATCGTTGTTTTGCTGGGAAAAGGTAGTACACGACGTTCTAGAGTTCGAGTATCTAAAAACAAAATATGTTGAGTATCAGCAAGGCTGGAAGCCATTTGATCCATGATGCCGCATTGTACGCCCGCATAGTGAATTTCTGCTTGTTGGGCAAGTTGGGCAACTTCTACGTCATCAATTGGGAGCTTCAAAAGTTGGCGAATTGCGCGGATTGTTGCTACTTCCAAAGCTGCACTGCTAGATAAACCTGCACCCATAGGAACTGATGATTGGACGTACACATTCAGCGAAGGAATGGTGTATTCTGCTTTTTTCAAAACTTCAATACAGCCATAAATATAGCTTGCAAATCCAGAAGGCGTATGATTAATGTCTAAAATAGTCACACGTTCTTGAATATTTTCTGAATAAAAGTGGTGTTGTCCATCATCACTCAAACTTAGCTGTACCGTTGTTTGTTGAGGAATCGCTGTCGGCAGAACAAAACCATCGTTGTAGTCGGTATGTTCACCAAGTAAATTCACCCTTCCAGGGGCGCTGGCTTGAGCTTCAGGTGGTTTATTAAATATTTGTGAAAATGCCATAATTGCTCTTGGTTTGCCAAATTATTTTTCTAACGGTACAGCGCGTAATCTTCCTGCTACCTCAACACTAGGAAAGTTTGGATCAAAAGTCAGATTTTCTAAGTTTCCATCCTTGAGAATGACAAAAGTATCTTCAACCTTCGCGCCTCTTATACTGGGATTCCACGCAATAGCCATGTTTTCGGTCAAAAAGTCCTTTGTAAGTGGAGTTGCTACAATTTCTCTGGCTAAATAACCTGTAGTTCCTCCCTGGTGATGTTCGCGGATAGCATGAGCAAAACCATGCTGTTCATAAGCTTGAGCTAGACGATAATAAATTGTGTCGAGAGTCGTTCCGCTTTGACACAAGGAAAGTACTTCAGCTTCTATTTCGCGGACATGACGATGTAATTGGGCGGATTCATCTGCAAGTTTGCCAAAACTGACAAATCTTGTGAGGTTGGCATACAATCCGTACCCTCTAGCGCAAAATACCAGCATTGCTTGTTGTCCAATCTTTTCTGCCGTGGGTGTAGCATGACGATATAAAGGTAAACGCCTTTCACCAGCCACTAATGTCACGGCTGGATGTAAACCTCTCGTCCACAAGGCTTCTGCACCGGCACCTGCTAACTGATATTCTGTCCAAGTAGGTTGAGCCGCTTGTAGCACTTCTGTCATGGCTGCGCTGGCTTTTTGTCCTATTTGGCGATATCTTTCTAGCTCAGATGGCAATAATACCCGCTTATATTGTTGTAGAGAGTGGGGTATTGGTTGCTCTAAATGAGAAAGAGGGCGTTCGCTAATAATTTTCCCACCATCTGTAGCATCACGGACAAAAGTCTCACGGGCAGCAGGATCAGCCCAAGGGTTGATGTGTAGCTTAAAATTAGTTGGTAGTTCTTCATCTTGTAGCCGCTGGGCTTCAATTTCATCCGTCAATATCCATGCATCTTGGCCTGTGACTAACAATTCTGCTACGCCAGTTTCAGCAGTCAGCAGTACGGTGTTAGAAGCGCCAGCAGTAGCCCAAGCAAACCAATCTGTACCACGTAGACGCACACCCTGTACCTCAGTTTGGGAGAGGGTTTCCCTGATTAACTCTAACTTGGTGGAGACTTCTTCGTTCATAGGAAAAACTCAGATAGATACAGATAATTATCCAGTTCATCTGGGTCTGTCTGCGTCTGTCTGAGGTTTTGAACTGAGGGTTCCTGGTGCAGATACTTTTTAGTTTTGAATGAACTACCCCAATCTGGCTTCGCCTGAGATTGGGGTTTCTACATCCCCCAAGTCATTAGTGACGAAGTTGCTTTGGGATTTCTGACGCTTCATTGCCCCTAGTTGCTTCATGCTTCCAGCTTGCTTACGCGCCTTGGTGGATGAAGTAGAGCTAGACGGCTCTGCGTCTACGAGGCTAGTTCCTAACCCCGGCAGTGTTCCTTTAGCCCAGTAAAGCATTACTTCAGCAGCAGCGATATCACGGTCTTGAACATATCCACAGGTATCACACTTGTGAGTCCTGATATCGAGTGTCTTTTTATGTTGGTGTCCACACTGGGGGCAGGTTTGAGAAGGTTTCACCTGTCGTGTTGGAACTTCTACAAATAGACCTCCAATCTGCTCAACTTTGTACTTGATGGTGCTACGTAGCAGACCAAAACCTACATCAAGAATGGATTTATTCAGACCTGCTTTTTGTTTCTTTCGCTTGCCTTCTTGACGCAGTTGTTCATGGGGGAAACCCCCAAGACCACACTGCGTCGCTTTCTTAGCCTTACTGGTCATGTTTTTGACTTCTAGCTTTTCCGTTGCAACGAAGCTATTACTGCTCAGGATTTCTGCTGCAACTTGATGTACCCAATCTTGACGTTTGTTAGCAACTTTTCGAGTTAGTTTACTAACCTTTGCTTGGGCTTTTTTGTATCTTCTAGAAGACTTGATTTTTTTGTTTCTATTTGGTGCGCGTTTGCGTCTCTTCTCAAAAGATGCTTTTTTGATTTGATGTTCAGCTTTTCTTAAAAATTTAGGAGCCTTGATTTGTTGATGATTCTCTCCATCAGTAATTGATAACGCTGAATCGCAACCCAAATCAATACCAATCGCACCCGTTGGTAGAATTTCAGGTCTGAGAACTTGGTCTAAAACATCAACCGTGATTGAGGCGTACCACTTACCATTACGATAAACAATAGTACAAGTAGTAGGCTTACCCCAATACTTAGCTTGTCCACGCATCTGAATACGCCCAATTTTAGATAAATTGAGATACCCATTTTCGCCGTTTGACTCGACAGAATAACCGCTTTTAGCGGGGTATGTCCACCCTGAATAATGGCAAATTGATTTGAATCTTGGACCCTTACCAAGCCCTTTGAACCAACGCTCAAAAGCAAAATCAACACGCTTCAAAGTTGCCTGTAAAGCTTGAGAGTTGATTTCCTTATACTCAGTCCAAACCTCTTTGAAAGCTGGTAAACAATTTTGTTGCTCAAAGTAATCAACCTTGTGGTTAAATTTTTGATATTGAGTAAATCTGTTGTTGACTGCGGCATTGAATAAGTCCTTGTGAAGCTTCCGATGATACCGCATTTTTTTTTCTATTTGAGTATTTGGATATAACCGAAAGGTCATTCTTCTAGTAGCCACAGTCTAATCACCCCCTTGTTTGAATTTTCTGGTGTTGTTATAACTACACTAACATGAATATGAGCAGGTTAGGCGTACATCATGAAGAAAAAAAGATTGAATTGTCTTCTTACCGACCGTAGGTATTACAAGCTAGTATTATTGTCTGCCGAAATGGATAGAACTATTACAAGTCTTGTTGATGAGTGGATAGATTCGTTGCCTGAGCCAAAAAATAAAGATTGTTGATTCCTCATACATCCATTTCCTCATCAACCTAGCAGTTGATATTGGTCATAGATGCAATCGTCATCAACCGCTATTCATCCCCACCCTACTTCGTTGAGGGGTGGGGACTTTCGCGTTACGTTAAAGTAGGTTGGGTTGAGGCAATGCGTTACCCAATATTTTTCCAGCGTTGGGTTATGCGTTGCTCAACCCAATCTACACAAATAGATTTTATTATAAGTCTTCATCCGAACACGGTATAACTACTGTATTAATCTATATCTAATTTTCTAACCAGTTCTCTAATTGTAAGTTAGGGATATTAGTAAAGTCTTTGATGTTATTAGTTACGAGAATATCATGGCGAGAACGAGCAACAGCAGCAATTAATGCATCTAATTCCCCAGTTGGTTTACCAATTTTTTTGAGTTCGCTTTGAATATTGCCAAATTCAATAGCTGCCTCTAAGTCAAATGTTTCTATTAGTAATAAGTCGATAAACTGCTGCAAAGTTTCCAGGTTCTTGGCTACCTGTTGAGAATAGTAAACGCCTTTATAAAGTTCCGCAACTATAATTGTAGATAGATAACATTGGCTAAAATAGCGATTAAATTTCTCCACTGCTTGGGAATTCTCTTTGAGTAGTGCAATGCAAATATTAGTGTCTAACAGGTAGATTAGCCGTTATTCTGATCATCAATTGAGTTTAGGGTTCTACCTTGGTAAGTATGGCGTTGTTGGTCAATCTCTGCAAATATTTCTGTTAAATCTGGTTGATTTTTCCACACTCCAAATAATTTATTTAATTTAGCTAATCTCTTCTCTTCTGTTAAATTTAGTTTTGGGTCGGGTATTTGCTTTTGAATAAATTCTAAGTCTAGAATTATTTCTGTTCCATCGGGAATATTATTAAGTTGTTCTAATATCTCAATATTTTGACCGCGTTTTATACCTTTAATTTTCATGTTTATTTTCCCTTTTGATTGTGATGACAGCAATTTGACATTATAGCATATTTGCTTAACGAGATAAAGGAAATGAGGCGCATCCTTGATGAAATGCGCCTTTTTTAAGAGGGCTGTTTTGTTTTGCCTTTATGCGGAAATTGGCATTCGGAGATTGACATTCACTGCTTGTAACTCTTTAGCTTTTTCCTCTGGTAAAGCATCATTGGCAAACATCCCGGCTGCGAGTTCAGTTCCTGCTAAATACTTCAGTTTGTCACTGGTGCGGTATGGGGGATAAAACTCGGCGTGTAAATGCGCTTCAGGATGTGGTAAACCATCCGTGGGTGCTTGAAACCAAGCCATTAAATAAGGGAAAGGGCGATTCCACAAGCCATCATATTTGAGAGTGATGGTTTTTAAGGCTTTGGCAAGTCCCAACCGTTGTTTTGGGGTAAGTTCTGTAAAACTGCTAACTGGCTGAATTGGTGCTACCCAAACTTCGTAGGGGTAACGAGCGCATACTGGGACAAAGGCGATCGCCTCCTCATCCTGATAAATAATCCGCTGATTTTCAGCAATCTCCTTCTCAATTAAATCTTGCAGTAACCCCCGCTGATGTTCTTGATAATACTGCTGCTGCATTGACAACATCCGTGCAGGAACAGGTGGGATAAAAGGATAGGCGTAAATTTGCCCGTGGGGGTGGTGCAAAGTTACACCTACTTCTACACCCTTGTTTTCAAAGGGCAGCACGTACTGAATTTGCGGATTAGCTCCCAGTTCCCTTGTGCGATCGCCCCACACTTCCAACAGCAAATCTAGATGTTCCAACTCTAAGGAACTCAGGGAGGCGTGGGCATCTTGAGTAAAAACCACTACCTCACAGGCTCCATTAGCTGGTAAGGTGGCCACGATGCTATCAGGTGGATTGTTCGCTGTGGGAATCATCGAGGGAAAGCGATTATCGAACACTGCCACGTCATACTTACCTTGAGGCATTTCTGTGGGAAACTTGGGGTCGATGGTAGGAGCGAGGGGGTTATATTCTGGGGGCGGCATAAATGTCCGCCCTTGACGGTGACTGGCATAAGCTACCCATTCCCCACGCAGGGGATGCCAGCGCAAATGCGGATTTGCTTGTACTGGCTCATTACTAGGACTAGTGGCTTGTAGCTGGCTAGGAATTGGGTAGCGACTGTATAACTTGAGTTTGCGTCCGTCTGGCTTTAACAGCTTGTGGAAGTACATAATCCTTGTCCTGAGAGGGTTGCAGCACGGATTGCTTCAATGGGAAATTTCGGTGTGCGATCGCTGTACAACAAACCGTTAGCTTCTTGAAAGGTATCTGTGAATTGCGTGTAACAGAATCCGCTGAATAGCTCAAGGTTATTCACTGTTTCGAGCAGAGCAGCGTATTTCATTTCTAGTTCGGAGATATTCGAGCAGTTTTCATATCCCCAAGCTTGATCTGCATCAGGTTCATCAGCAGGGACATAAGCGATCCCACCAAACTCGGTCAACATCACTGGTTGTCCCTGATGGGGATAGTTATCCAAGGTGAGGATGCGTCCTCCAGGGCGGCTACGCTCAAACAGATCCGATATCTGAATATCCCCTCTGTAGCGATGGGCTAATCGCTCAGGCTGGCGTTCATAGTCGTGGATAGCGAGAATATCGGTATCTGTACTTTCCCAACCATCATTACCAATTACTGGGCGAGTCGGATCGAGAGTTTTTGTTAGATGATACATTGCCAATACGTAGTTGCGGTGAGCCGCCGTTTCAACTAAATTTGGCACTCCCCAGGATTCGTTAAACGGCACCCATGCCACAATACATGGATGGCTAACATCTCGCTTGATGATTTCCGTCCACTCATGGGTCATGCGTTCCACTGCTTTTGGCGTAAAGCGGTAGGCGCTGGGCATCTCCTCCCATACTAACAACCCTAAAACATCTGCCCAATATAAAAAGCGGGGGTCTTCAATTTTTTGGTGTTTGCGTACTCCGTTAAAGCCCATTGCTTTGACGAGTTCTACATCATGCCGCAATGCTTGGTTACTGGGTGGGGTCATTAATGTATCAGTCCAGTAACCTTGGTCGAGAACCAGCCGCAGATAGTAGGGACGACCATTGAGCATAAAGCGATCGCGCTGAATACTGACAGTTCGCATCGCTGTATAAGATTCCACTTCATCTAGCAGCTGGTCTTTGTACCATAACTGAATTTCAGCATCTATCAGTGTGGGCCTTTCTGGACTCCACAGTAATTCATTGCGACAGTCGTCAATACCCGGATCACCAAGAGCAATACGGCGGCTAATCTCCCCACTGAATACCTCGTATGTATCGCTCGCTAACACCAGACCGTCAACGCTCAGTTTAACTTTAATTTGTACACCCGAAGCAGGTACATCACCTGCCAGCCCAGCTTCAAACCCAATTTCCCACCGTTCGCAATCAGGAAGCCAACGCAGATGACCGAGATAAGTCACACCCACGCGCTCTAGCCACACTGTCTGCCAAATACCACTGGTGCGAGGATACCAAATACTGTGCGGTTTCAACTGCCAATCCTGTTTACCACGCGGTTTGGCGAGGTCGTGAGGATCATCTTGTGCCCAGACTGTGACTTTCGTTGTACCACTGTCGTTTAAGGCATGAGTAATGTCGAGGCTGAAAGGTGTATGTCCGCCTTCATGCTCGGCTATATATTGATCGTTTACCCACACACGAGCGCGATAGTCCACAGCGCCAAAATGTAAAAGTAACCTACCTTCCCCAATCGGCGTTTCAAATTCCCGCTCGTACCAGCAGTTTGTGTGGAAACCGCGATCGCCAATCCCACTTTTGGTAGATTCAGGAGCAAAGGGAACTTCTATATAGTGAGGCCATTGGCTAAAATTACTGGGTTGGACACATTTTCCCTCATCATCAAATGCGAATTTCCACAGCCCATTTAAAGTTTGCCACTGTGCGCGTTTTAACAATGGTCGAGGGTGTGCTGCTGCTTTGGAGGCTAAAAAATTACTATCAAGTTTAGAGGGTAATTTTAATTCACGATTTTTTAAATCCAACAATCTCATCAAATTTCCTCCCTATCCATAACTTAATCAACCCCTGCTATAGGTTAAATTTAGACCCAAATATTGGGTCGCCATATTCACCAGCATGAGTTTTTACACCATCATTTATTGGTCAGTTCTAACTAGTAGCGTTGTATTTTTTCTTAGCAAACACTATTACCTTCAGCACTTGAAGTGTTGAGATATGACAATAAGTTTAGCTGCTCCTAGCTCGTGACATTATGGCACATAGATCATCAATCCTTGTCAGGTCAACCAGAAAAAACCTATTAAATTTGGCTGGCTACTAACTATCGCAAATCCGCCAAACTAAACTAGTTATCATAACAATTTTATTGAGATAAATTATTTAAAGAAATTTATTTTTCAAAATCATGTATTAGTCAATAAGCATTAGCAAACAAAAGAAAAATAACTAAAATCAGCTTATATCAGAGGATAACGCAAGCATTCGTTGAATATTGCTAGATGGCGTTTTTGTCTGCAACCGTAGTTGTAAGTTACTGGTTGAGTAGCCTGAGTTGGCTATTAACCCAATTATCACCCTTGGCTATATATTCAGACTGACGGGGTTTCATTAAAGTTACCCTGTGCTCGGCAGCACACAACGGATACGATGCGTAAAGAGACGCATCAAAAAAGTCTGAAAAAAGGGTAAATTTGTCAAGGTAAGTAAGTCCTATATTAGACGAGAGAAATAAAAAAAAGCCCGCTTTTGCGGACTTTGTTTATGTACAGCATTGAAAGTTTACTTCACAATCTGATTATTCGAGGTGTAATAAACCTTGCTCCCTGTATCTGGAACAAAATGACAGTTGAGAGCAGAACGCCATAAAGACTTCCAAACAGGTTCTTCAGATTTATGGAAGTAGTCACCCATAATCGGTTTAATCGCCTCAGTTGCTTTCAGCAAATTGTAGTGAGGGATATTAAGGAAGATGTGGTGAGCAACGTGAGTACCGATATCGTGATGGATATGATTGATCAAACCGTAGTCTCTGTCAATGCTTGAAATAGCACCTTTAAGGAAAGTCCATTCTTCGCCACGATACCAGGCAATTTCTGGTTCTGTGTGGTGCAAAAACGTCACCAAATCTAGCCAAATGATAAACACAATGTAGGGTACAGCATAGTTTTTGATAAACCATAAGAAACCCCATTGATAGGTGAGGAAACCCAACAAACCTACCATGCAAATCAAAAGTGCAGTACTAGTGAGAACATCCCATTTTTCAGATGGTTTAAACAGCGGACTACTGGGTGAAAAGTGGGAGCCTTCTTTACCCGGAGAACGCTTAAACAAATACACTGGATAAGCCAATAGAAAAACATAAAATCGGCCTATCTTTTGTAAAGTTGGCATCTCCTTGTACTCTGATTCAGAGATAGGATACCAGCTTTCATCATTCTCTAAACTGCCAGTGTTTTTGTGGTGGGTTCTGTGGCTAATGCGCCAACCGTGATAGGGAACAAGTATCGGTGTGTGGGTAAGATGTCCAACTAAATCATTGAGCCATTTATGCTTAGAAAAAGATTGGTGTCCGCAGTCGTGACCAACTACAAACAAAGCCCAAAACATTGTGCCTTGCATTAGCCAGAAAACTGGCCAGAAGTACCAAGAATCTAGGTAATTAGCAACTGCATACAGCAGACCGACAATCAGGATGTCACGAAAGCAGTAAAATAGGGATTTCCCTACATTGGGCTGAAAACATTCAGCGGGAATTGCAGCTTTTAAATCCTGAAGGGTAAAGGGGAGTTTATTTGTAGCCTCAGATGATTCAGAGCTATCAGGCTGGTTGAGATTGATTGTATTTGATTGCACTAGATTCTTTTGTTGGATATAACAAGGTAGTCACATTTGAAGTGATGCACAGCTTGGGTTATTTCTGAGAACTTTCCAAATTGTACATAGATAATATCTAGCAATTTAATTAATATGGAGAATTGCCAGATATTCAGGATAAAGGATGAAAGCTGAAGGATAAATAATGGTGACATACATTCATACTTCATGCTTCATGCTGATTTATCGCTCTGCGTAATATTCGTCAAAAGACTTATAGCCAACATCAGTTGTATATAGTTGACACTGGTCTGTAATTTGCTTCATTAAAGACCAAGAGAACTGACATTCATCATGCAGATAATCACCCCAATTTTCTTTGATACTACGGTAAGCTAACCGCAAATTATAAGAAGGAATGGCAGTAGATATGTGGTGAGGGACGTGGACATTGATATCGTGGCAAAGAAATTCTACCCAAGCAGGGTAATCGCAATGAATTGTACCAGATAGCTGTGCTATGAACTCGTTCCACTTGTCGGCTGCTGGAAAAGGAACATCGGCAGCAGTATGGTGAACAATCGTAAAAGTACTCATCCAAAAATGGTAACCCAGCCAGGGTATAACCCAAAATTTGATAAATCCCCAGATACCAGTTGTAGCAATGAGAGTTGGGAAAACAACCGCTGCAAATAGCACAACTACAGCCACAGAAAGCTTGATGCTAGATTGGTCTTTTGTTTTAAAATTCCGCCAATCAAAATGCACAACTGCCCAATGTCCAACTGAACCTACCCACCAGAGACGGTAACGCATGAAGCCTTCAAACACAGACTGTCTGCTTTTATCCCAATCTGCAAAAACTTCTGGTCTAATAGGATGCCAAGCGTTATCCTCTTCCAGTTTGTTGGTGTGTTTATGGTGATAATTATGTTTAATGCGCCAACTGTGAAAGGGGTAAATCAACGGCATCATGAACAAGTGTCCGACCAAATCGTTTACCCAGCGACGTTTGGCAAATGAACGATGACCACAATCATGACCAATTACAAAAAAACCTGTTAAAGCAGTCCCTGTGAAAATCCAAGCTAGGGGTAAGAGATACCAAGGTGCGATCGCCAAGAAAAAGTAGGATAAGGCTACCATAAAGACGCTAGTTAGCGCTCTTGTCCAGGCTTTGCGTTTATTCTGCTGAAAACATTCCTTTGGTAGGCTTTTGACAATATCTTTTAGCCTCAGGTCGGAATTACCAAGGTCTGTAGAGGTACGATTAATTTCGTCTCTACCAAATGTTTCGTTTTTAATTGATGTAGTAGTCATGAATACCTGAAAAACAGCAAAATGTTTCGTCAAGTCACTCAGGAAAGTGGCTTGCCGCAAAGTTTTGTAACATTAATGTTTCGGATTATATCAACCTAAGCTACCACAGCGCACATGAAAATATTTTTTGTCAACTGTTTCCGAATTGGCGAATAGATATTTTAGTTACTGGAGAAAATTAATCAAGGGTCAAGATTCACAAGCAAAGAGTCAATAGCCCACAGTCAATGATTTATTGACTATATGACTATTGACTATATGAATATTGACTCTGGAGTTACTGCTTTCTCTCTGCTAGCTTGACATTCGTAGCTAGACCGAGGAGTTGCAGCACTTGAATTGTCATCCAAGTTAAATCGATTTCCCACCATTCCAGCCCATGACGAGCTGAGTATTGAAAAGCATGGTGGTTATTGTGCCAGCCTTCGCCAAAAACGAGTACGGCTACCCACCAGCAGTTAGTTGAATGATCACCTGAATCATGGGTGCGATAGCCGAATTTGTGAGTAGCGCTGTTCACTAACCAGGTGCAATGATAAACCCAGACGATGCGGGCAAAAATTCCCCAAACAACAAAAGACCAGCCACCCAAGAGCAATAGTCCGATACCCAAAGCTACTTGGATGAGAATGAAATACTTTTGTAAAAACTGATAGACTGGGTCTTCGGAAATATCTTTGGTGAAACGAGGAACATCTGCTTGAGCCGGTGAGTGATAGACCAGCCAACCCATGTGGCTCCACCAGAAGCCTTTATTGGAATCATGGGGGTCGGTATCAGTATCTGAATGTAAATGATGAAGGCGATGTATACCTACCCACTCGATTGGCCCACCTTGACAGGAAAGTGTCCCGAAAAGAACCAAGAGATACTCTAGCCACTTGGGCGTTTGAAAACTGCGATGGGTGACAAGGCGGTGAAATCCTAGGGTAATTCCTAAACCGCCAGTTACCCAGTAAAGCAATAAAGCTACACCAACTGCATTCCAGCTAAAGTTACTAGGGAGAAGGGCAAACAAAGCCCCAATGTGTAGTGCAGCGAAAAATAGGGTATTAACCCAGTTAAGTTGAGGTTTTGTTGAGGTAGCAATTGTCATGCATTAACCTGAATAGGAATTGTTCAGCCTAAGGGTGCGCGATCTTAAAATCCGCATATCTAAATTTTTTTTGAAAGGGGAAGTAATGAACAGCTTGGAACAGATGCAGCAAGCAGAACAGGCACTGTTAGAAATTTTTTCTGTAATTGACATACAGGTCAAGCATAATCTTAAACGAGTGCTAGATGCTTTTCGTAATCACCGTGTAGGTACACACCATTTTGCTGGTGTAAGTGGTTATGGTCACGATGATTTAGGGCGAGAAACTTT
This sequence comes from Cylindrospermum sp. FACHB-282, assembly GCF_014697195.1. Taxonomy (GTDB): domain Bacteria; phylum Cyanobacteriota; class Cyanobacteriia; order Cyanobacteriales; family Nostocaceae; genus Cylindrospermum. The sequence continues at coordinate 61,481 of NZ_JACJRJ010000003.1, forward strand.
AGATAAAGTTTTTGCTGAAGTGATGGGTGCCGAAGCTGCGGCGGTGCGAGTGCAGTTTGTTTCAGGAACGCATGCGATCGCTTGTGCTTTATTTGGTGTACTCCGTCCTGGAGATGAAATGTTAGCAGTAGTTGGTTCTCCCTACGATACGCTCGAAGAAGTAATTGGTTTACGGGGGCAAGGACAAGGCTCCTTAATCGAGTTTGGCATAAATTACCGCCAATTGGAGCTAATTCCTGAAGGAACAATAGATTGGCAAGCTTTAAGCAACAGTATTGCTGATAACACTCGTTTAGTATTAATTCAACGCTCTTGTGGCTATTCTTGGCGTCCCAGCTTATCAATTGCCGACATTGAAAAAATCGTCCATTTAGTCAAACAGCAAAACCCTAACACCATTTGCTTTGTAGACAACTGCTACGGCGAATTTATTGAAACCCAGGAACCGACAAATGTTGGTGCTGATTTAATGGCGGGTTCATTGATTAAAAATCCTGGTGGGACTATTGTGAGCGCAGGCGGTTATGTTGCTGGACGTGCTGATTTAGTCGAAGCATCTGCTTGTCGCTTGACTGCTCCTGGTATTGGTAGTTATGGCGGTGCCACTTTTGACCAAAATCGCCTGTTATTTCAAGGCTTATTTCTGGCGCCGCAGATGGTTGGGGAGGCGATGAAAGGAACTTACCTGACTGGGTACGTATTTGACAAACTCGGTTATCCTGTGAATCCTGCACCCCTTGCGCCTCGTGGGGATGTGATTCAAGCTATTAAACTTGGTTCTGCTAAAAAGCTGATTGCCTTCTGTAAAGCGATTCAACAGCATTCGCCTATTGGTTCTTACCTCGACCCCATTCCTGATGATATGCCGGGGTATGAGAGCCAGGTAGTGATGGCTGGAGGGACATTTATTGAGGGTAGTACTTTGGAATTGTCAGCGGATGGGCCAATGCGATCGCCTTATGTGGTGTATTGCCAGGGGGGGACTCATTGGACTCATGTGGCGATCGCACTTCAGGCGGCGATTGAGGCCATAGGCCCGGCTTAAGAAAGGCTCACGCAAAGGCGCAAAGGCGCAAAGGAAGGAGTTTTAAGTGCATCTTTGCGTCTTTGATGTGAGTTTCTATAAACGATTTACAACTCGCGAGATACCGTCTTTGATGAGGAAGGAGCCAAAGTTGATGAGTAAGCCAAGGCGTTTGTTAGCAAGGCAAAGGTAGGTTAGTAGTTGTTTTTTGTGTACTGGATGAATTGTTTCTACTGATTTGAGTTCGATAATTACCTTGTCTTCAACTATCAGGTCTGCTCGAAAGCCCACCTCTAAATGTACACGTTCGTAAACGACGGGTATCGGTTGTTCTGCTTCAACCCGCAATCCTCGCTTGTGCAACTCATATTCCAGAACCTTCTGATACACAGACTCCAGCAAGCCTGGCCCCAAAGTTTTGTGAACCTTGTAAGCTGCATCAACAATCTCCTTGGCAATCTCATTTTCATCCATCTTTCTTTGCGCCTTTGCGCCTTTGCGTGAGCCTTTATTCCGGTAATTTATACTGCCCAACGATCTGCTTCGCAAACTCCGGAACGTGCGCCTCCAACTTCTCTGGATGATTCCGCTTCACATACAAATAATTTCGTGTGAAGTGGGAATCAATAGAAAACCGCGCATATTCTAAACCTTTGGGGCCGATTCTCTCAATCACTACACCCATGAGTTTTGCCGCCCACATTGGCAAGGTAACACCTTGATCATAAGCAGGAATACTTTGTTGTACGGCTTCTTTGCGGTTGCCTTGGGACATCACCGGCTGGGTGTCTAATTGGTCTTGCACCAAATTTAACATTTCTTTGCCTGTATCATTTCTGACTACAATCCATTGCCAGCGGAAGGGTGCGCCCATGTAGCCAACAACTAAATCTGCTAAGGAGTTGACGTAATCAAAGCAACTCATGCAGGAGGGGGCGAAAACATCTTTGAGTTGGTTGGTTTTTAAGCCGAAGAAGGGTACTGTTTCTGTTGAACCGTCTTCATGCTTGAAATGCACCCGGTAGTCTTGCATGAACTCATAACTTACTACTGTATGAGGCGATCGGCTGGTGGTTTCTAAGAATTTTTGCAGTCCGGCGCGGGTAACGTTATCTACGCATGGTGTACCTAAAACATACAGTTTTTCTAAACCCAGTTGTTTTTCAACGGCTCGTAATGCTTGGATTTGGCAACCTACACCAATGACTAATAACCGCTTCATTCCCGATTTTTCTATCTGTTCTAATACGGAAAGGTTGGGAGAAAGGGTGGGTTTATTTACTCGCGCTGCTAGTATTTCTTCGGGGGTGCGGGCGATAATTGGCATGGGTTGAAAGCGGTCTTCTTTGGTGTTTTGCACGCAAACGACGCCTTCAACTAAGCCACGATTCAGCATTTCAATGGCGATGCTGCTAACGATTCCTGTCCATTGTGCGCCTTCGATGGGTTCTTGTTTCCGCGCCGCTATCATGTCTTGATGAACACCAAAGTATACTTCATTTTCGTCTTCAAGGTTGCGGGGGCGGTTGTGGGTTTGGGTTTCTAGTTCGCCGATTTGCTGATTTATAAAGGCGCAAGCTACTTTGACATAATGGATATAATATGTATCGCACAGTCCGCACTCGCTACAGAGTTCTTTGGCTGGACGGCGGCTTGTGGGTTTTAAGGCTCTAGCTTTTTTATGTTTGTTGGAGTCTATGGAAGTCATAATAATTCGTTTTATGCAGACGGCGCTTTTATAACAATACCTTTACAGGCCATACAGTTAACGATAGAGATTGAACAAGAAGAGGATGGGCGGTTTTTGGCTAATCTGATTTACCACTAAAATCAAAAATCAATGCTTCCGTAATTTTTCTATAGGCGTCAAAGTATTAATTAGTCTAAACTTGGTTAGTAAAGTTACTCAAGCAATTCATGGGACTCTACGACCAAAACCAATCAGCACAGGATGAGTTACAAAAGTTACGCGAAGGAGCAAGCCACTCCAGAGCAGCCCAAAAAATTGCTCAACGAGATTATGCGAAAGCTCAAGCGGAAGCTGATAAATGGGAACAACGATATCAACTTGCTCTAAAAGCAGATAATCAGGATTTAATTAGTAAAGCAAAATTCCAAAAAGAACGATACCAAGCAATTGCTAGCAGGCTAAAAATCCTTGTAGAGGATCAACAACCACAAGTAGATGCAATTAAAAGTAATTTAACATCTTGGGAGACAAAGGTTTCTGAAGCACAGAATGAAGATATTGATATATTGGCTGATGATGAATTACAATTGCTTAAACAAGTATTATTTGTAACACCTGATTTTCAAGAGCAAACTCAAGATAAAAAAGATGCTAAACTACTTTTATCAGAGGCTATTAACGAGATAGAACAAGTTGTAACAGACGCTGTTGCTAATCAAGACAATATTCAAAAAGATTTTAAAAAAGCGCAGATAGAAGCTAAATACTGGAACGAAAAAGCTCAGACAGCCTTGAAAAATAATGATGATGATTTAGCCCTTAAAGCTGTAGCGAATAAAAAAATTAAAAACGAAATTGCGCTTACTATTCAAACTCAGCTTCAGCAGCAGGAAACTACGATAAATCTACTTATACAAAACCTGATACTTCTAGAAAAACTCAGGGAAAAATTGGGTATAGCACAACATCAAGACTCAATACCCGATACTCAACAAACAAGTACTTCTAGCTCAAGCATGGTTAATAATGAACTTGAAGAACTGCGAAAACAACTAGATGAACTTTAGTATCGCACCTTCTCCCCTCTTCCTTCTCTTCAAGACGCTTCGGGAACGTGTTCTTTGTGTCCTTCATGGTTCATTCCTCTTGCCTCTTCACTATTAAGCACTGGGGAAACTAAGAAAAGCGATACCTACGGTAAGCTACGATAAAGTCATGGTTAAGACTACCAATACCAAAACCAGATGCAAGCTGATAAATATCCCTTTGCTCAAGAACTGATTACTGATATTGAAGGTAACATCAAAAAAGTAGTGATTAATTTCCCTGACTATCTACGCTTGCTAGAAGCAATTGAGGACGAAGGACTGATCCTAGCAATGAAAAAAGTAGAAAATGAAACGCCACTAAACCTTGATGAAGCACTAGCAGAATTAGAAAAAGAGTGAATACCCAGTATTTACCTAGCTTTGTCAAAGACTTAAAAGTACTCAAAAGTACACCTTCTTACGAGTCTATTAAGAAATTTGCTTTTGAAGAAATACGCCAAATATCAACCTTTCAAGAAATCGCCAATATCAAAAAGCTTCAGGGATATGATAATGCTTATCGAATTCGTGTAGGTGATTATCGTATTGGCATAATCTTTGATGGTGAAACAGTAATCTTCGAGAGAGTTTTACACCGCAAAGAAATTTACCGCTATTTTCCAAAATAGGCAAAATAGCACCTCTTCCGTCTTTCTCTGCGTCCTCTGCGCCTCTGCGGTTCGTTCCTCTTCAATTCCTCCAAACACAAACCAGTGACACAAACATCCAAAACAGGTGCAGCATTCATCGCCGGCGGAACCCTAGCAGGTGCGGGAATCTCCTCAACAGTCGGCGGAATGGGATTAGCAGGCGGATTTGGTGCTGTGGGAATTGGCACAACTCCTGTAACTGCTGCTGGTGCTGTTGCTGGTGCGGCTGTTTATGGAGCTTTTAAAGCGATCGCAACAGGAGATGCAGCAGCTTTTGGTGCGATGGGAATTGGCGCTTTTGGTGGTGCAGGTTTTTCCAGTGTTGTTGGTGGGATGGGAATTGTTGCACCAAAAATTGGTTTAGCATTTGGCGTTGGTACAATACCAATGGCGGGAGTTGGTGCGGTGGTAGGAGTCGCCGCCTATGGTGTCGCCAAACTGTTAGACGAATCTCAATTTAAAGAAACTCCCATGCAAGTTTTTGAACGCATGGAAGAAAAAGTTTCACAGATGGATTATTACAACGCTGCTGTGATTGAGTTAGATTTATTTTTATCCGGTGAGGATATCAACTCAAAATTTGCAGCTTTGGAAATTGACGATGAGTTACAAGCGCTGAAAGCTAAATTAAAGCAGCGTGAATCTTCTACCCCCAAGATTGAACCAGAAATAGGAACTCTCACAAGCCAGACGCCGGAAACTTGGAGATGCGTACAGACTCTCAAGGGACACACAGCCGCTGTCAATGCCATCGCATTTCATCCCGATGGTAACACCTTTATCAGCGGCAGTAACGACCGACAAGTTCATCTGTGGAACTCAAAAACAGGAAAATGGCTTTATACTTTTTCTGGACAAGCTGAAGCAGTTTTATCTGTTGCTATTAGTCCCGATGGTAAACAGATTGTTAGTGGTAGCATAGATCGCAAAATCAGCAGTTGGCAGCTAGATACAAAAAAATTTAACCGCACATTCTTTTATTTAACTTCTCCCTACAGTCATAATGGCTTTGTTCACGCGCTTGCTTACAGTCCTGACGGGAACATTATTGCTAGTGCTAGTAATGATAAAACTATTAGACTTTGGGGAAGATACACGGGAAGTTTCAAACTGGCTTTAAACGGACATTCAGATGCAGTTTTGACTATTGCTATTAGTCCCGACGGCAAAACTCTTGTTAGTGGCGGTGCTGACAAAACTATCAGAATTTGGGATTTACAAAATTATCAACAGCGCTGTATTTTGACTCAACATTCAGCAGTAAATACAGTTATTCTGAGTCCAGATAATCAAACTCTGATTAGTGGAAGTAATGACACCACAATTAAGCTGTGGAATTTTCACGCCGGAGAATTACTCTACAACCTAACTGGACATTCCACGGCGGTTCTGTCCCTTGCTATTAGTCCCGATGGACAAACCCTCGCCAGTAGCAGCAGAGATGGCATAATTAAACTTTGGCATATCCAAACTGGGAAATTACTAAAAACTCTTTCTGGGTGCTGTCCTGTTGCTTTCCATCCTGATGGTAAAACGCTTTTAAGTGGCGGTAATAACGGCAGTATCAAGATTTGGCAGCAAATGCCAGGTTTTGACGAATTTACACCTAAGGGCATTTTATCAGGGGAATGGTGGCAGGTTTTGGGCGTAGATCAGCATACGCACCCCAAAGAGGTTAAGCTTGCTTACTTGCGATTAGCCAGATTGTATCATCCTGATATTAACGATTCTGTAACTGCCAAAGTTTCAATGCAAGCAGTTAATCAAGCTTATCGGGAGTTTCAGGCGCTATCGATGGATGATAAATAAGTTACACAATTTTAATTGCCAGTTACGTAAGCGATCACTCAGTCAACAAATCCTGGTACATTGCTTCTAAATTGTGTAGCAATTTACCATCATTTACATTCAAAAATTGAAGTTATTAGATAAAAACACCAAAAAAAGGGCTAAATACCTGAGTATATTGCACAATATCAGCATAGGCTGCTATCTTACTCAAGATATTTTATAATTAGGCAATTTTGCTTATTGTTCTTGGAGTATAGTTACGATTGTTTAACTCGAATTATTAAACTTGTGTGATTGTTTCAAACACTGCTTTATTTTCTATTTTCTAGCCGCTAGTTTCTTTCTGGGGCTGGAAGAAAAGCTATGATATGACTTTACTCTAGTGTACTTAGACATTTTCGATTTTACTGCTAGAAGCTCGTATTTTCAAGGTTCAATAGGTTACAATAGGTGTCTATTCGAGATATAGCCCTTCAGAAGGATTGACATTCTAAATTCTTCTGCCTTTCATATTGCTTATTCAGACAAAAGGTTATAAATTGTTAGGTTATAGGGGAATAGTTTGGTTTGTAGTGTCAAAAAGTAATCCTAAATGAATGAATATACTGCAAGGGGTTTAAACTTCACACAAACCTTGAACAGTACCAGAGAGATATTTTTGTTTTGTCAAGCAAAGTTCCGGGCATAAGAACGGAGAAATGAATAAGCTAAAAATATATCTTGTGGAACTGTTTTTAGGTATTATTTCATTGCTTGATGTAGATTAAAGCTAACTATAATTCACTAAAATGATAATTGATTATCAGCAAATTAACTGTCAATTAAGCTGCATAATAATCAGTAACTTTAGCTTATATTGTTTGATTATTTAATTCCAGCAAAAGTTATCTATATTTGCTATTTTAAAATCTGTTTTTGTTATGCTGAAAATAGCAGAAATAAAGAGAAAAAACGCATCTACCACAAATTCACGTTCTCAATGGAGTTATTCTGGCGATGCAACTAAACGAATTGGGCAAAACTGAAAATATAGAAACTGAAGCGTGGCAAGCGCTAGAAAATTCAATCCTCTACTATAAAGGGCGTCCTGTAGGTACTTTAGCTGCCTACGATCCCTCTGTAGAGGCGCTTAATTATGACCAGTGCTTTATCCGAGATTTTGTCTCTTCCGCCTTGATTTTTTTGATTAAAGGTAGAACAGATATTGTTCGCAATTTTCTAGAAGAAACATTAAAGTTACAGCCTAAAGAAAAGGCATTAGATGCCTATAAACCTGGTCGTGGTTTGATACCAGCTAGCTTCAAAGTTGTCTTATCAGATGGAGAAGAAGTTTTAGAAGCGGATTTTGGTGAACATGCGATCGCCAGAGTCACACCGGTTGATTCTTGCCTGTGGTGGCTGATTTTGTTGCGTGCTTATGTAGTTTCCACAAATGATTATTCTCTAGCCTATCAACCTGAATTCCAAACTGGTATCAGGTTAATTATGGATATTTGCTTGGCTAATCGCTTTGATATGTATCCAACGCTGTTAGTTCCAGATGGCGCTTGCATGATTGATCGGCGGATGGGTATTTATGGTCATCCGTTGGAAATTCAAGTCCTATTTTTTACAGCATTGCGTGCAGCTCGTGAGTTACTAGTTTGTCGAGGAAATGAAGAGATTGTTGAAGCAATAGATAATCGATTACCGCTGCTATGTGGTCATATTCGTCAGCATTATTGGATAGATATTAATCGCCTGAATGCAATTTATCGCTTCAAGAGTGAAGAATATGGCAAAGCGGCTGTTAATCTTTTTAACATCTATGCGGATTCCCTACCTTATTATGAACTAGATAAATGGCTACCAAAAAAAGGTGGTTATTTAGCAGGCAATGTGGGCCCATCACAGCTAGATACTCGCTTCTTTTCACTGGGAAACTTAATGGCGATAGTTTCTGATTTGGCTACCGAACAGCAGTCCCAAGCGATTATGAATCTCATTGAAAAACGATGGGAAGATTTAGTGGGAGATATGCCGATGAAAATTTGCTTCCCAGCTTTGGAACATGAAGAATACAGAGTGGTTACAGGATGTGACCCAAAAAATATACCTTGGTCATATCATAATGCTGGTAGCTGGCCTGTCTTAATGTGGATGTTAGCGGCAGCTGCTGTGAAGACTAAGAGAGTAAGTTTAGCAGAAAAGGCGATTGAAATTGCCCAATCACGCCTAGGTGGAGATGAATGGCCAGAATATTACGATGGTAAGAAGGGCCGATTAATTGGTAAACAAGCGAGGAAATATCAAACCTGGACAATTACTGGCTATTTATTAGCCAAAGAACTGATAGCAAACCCCTCTCATTTACCCTTAGTCAGTTTTGATAAATTACCCTCAGAAGCAGTTTCTAAAGCTTGTGAGCTTGAAATCAACAGCGTAGGCCCATATCTGTCTCGCTAGGGGGCTGATACCGATTCCGCAAGCTGGAAATTGGCTACTTAAATAAATTTTTTAGGGGGATGATAATATCGTCCCCCTAAAAGTATAGGACTAAAAAAAACACGATTTATCGATGGGGACTAAACAAAATTACAACGGTTCCTATGAGGGAAATTGCCACACCGAGAACATCCCACCTATCTGGTTTGACGCCTTCAGCTAACCATAACCAAACCAGAGATGAAAGTATATAAATGCCACCATAAGCAGCGTATACTCTGCCGGCATTGGTGGCATCTACTTTGGTGAGAGTAATGGCGAAGAAAATTAGGGCGAAAATTCCGGGAATAATCCAAAATATACTCTTTCCTAATCTCAACCATGCCCAAAAGCTGTAGCACCCAGAAATTTCTCCTAGTGCTGCTATTAGGAGAAAGGCCAGGGTTGATATTTCCTTCATTTTGAATTGTTTAAGCTGGAACTACAAATTTTTCGCTACCTGCTAAATCAAAGGCGGCGTGAATGACTTGCAAAGCTTGCACACCTTGCTCTTGTGCTACAACGCAGCTAATTTTAATTTCTGAAGTGGCAATCATTTGAATATTGATTTGGTTTTCGGCTAGGGCTGCAAACATCTTGGCGGCGATTCCTGGTTGTCCTACCATGGCTGCACCGACAATACTGACTTTAGCGATCGCACTATCTAAGACTACTTCACCCCATCCTAATTCTGGGGCAATTTGCGAAAGTCTTTGCTGGGCGTTTTCCCCATCCATCTGGGCGACAGTAAAGGCTATATCCCGCCGGGCAATGCCATCAACCACCCGACAGCGCTGGGATTGAATAATCATATCAACGCTGATGTTGTGTCGCGCTAACAGTCCAAATAACCTGGCTGCCATCCCCGGACGATCAGGTACTTGGCGAATAGCTAAACGGGCTTGGTTCATATCTAACGCAACACCACGGACAGGGAGTGAGGAGAGAGGAGTGTTGATTTCTGAGTTCCTGTATGGGGTGTTTTGAGTTTTGTTTTTTACTTCTTCTAAATCAAAGGCTTCCCGGAGTGCAACGATCGCGCGATCGCATTCTGCAGCTGCGACTACACAACTCACTTTCACTTCACTGGTAGAAATCATCTGGATGTTTACCCCTACTTCGGCTAAGGTAGCAAACATCTTCGCCGCTACCCCAGGACGCCCAATCATACCGGCGCCGGCGATGCTAACTTTGGCAATATTTTGCTCAATCATCACCTCAGCTTCATCTGAGTTAGGTTGATTTCGCAGTGCTGGGGCGATCGCAGCTGCCACCGCTTCTGCCCGTTTTAATATTGGTGTACTTACGGTAAAAGCAATGTCATTACTATTACTTTCGTGAATTGACTGAATAATCAAGTCTACATCTACATTTTGGCGGCAAATCTCCCCAAATAGCCGCGCTGCTACCCCTGGTTTATCGGGTACGCGCAATAAAGCCACCTTCGCTTGATCGGTGTCGAACTCTACATCATCTACAGGCAGGGCAATTTCTAAATTCACAAGCGATCGCCCTTGGGGTTTAGCTGTTGTCACCCAAGTCCCCGGCTCATCCGTCCAGCTAGAACGTACAACCAAAGGCACACCGTAATTCCGGGCAATTTCCACAGCGCGGGGATGGAGCACCTTTGCCCCCAAGCTGGCTAATTCCAGCATTTCATCACAGGTGATTTCCCCCATTAGTTGGGCTTCGGGCACGAGGCGGGGGTCTGTAGTTAAAATCCCTGGAACATCTGTATAAATTTCACAATAATTTGCCCCAATGGCTGCTGCCATAGCCACCGCTGAAGTATCGGAACCCCCACGCCCCAAAGTGGTAATTTCCATTTCTCCACCGTTGGATATACCTTGAAACCCGGCTACTATCACTACTTTGCCTGCATTGATATGCCGCAACAGGCGATCGGTTTCAATGTGCAAAATGCGGGCGCGGGTATGTTCAGCTTCGGTAACAATTCCTACCTGAGCGCCAGTCATCGAAATTGCTGGCTGTCCGAGTTCCTGCAATGCCATACTCACTAAAGCAATGGTTACTTGCTCACCAGTGGAAAGCAGCATATCCATTTCCCGGCGGTTAGGATTGGTTGATATTGCATTGGCTAGTTTGACTAGTCCATCAGTGGTTTTCCCCATCGCCGAAACCACTACCACCAGCGAGTTTCCTGCTTTTACAGTTTTGTAAACGCGCTGTGCAACAGCTTGAATTCTTTCGACTGAACCAACAGATGTACCACCGTATTTCTGAACTATGAGCGCCATAACTTTTATTCAATCAATTGTGCCTGCTTTGATCAACGCCTCCACCGGGTGAGGAAGCCCGGAGGCGATCGCCAGTTATTGAGTTTAATTAACATTGGATGCACATAATGAAAAATAAATCATTAAAAATAAGAATATCTGAGAGACCTTTGAATAAGCTACAGTTATATGCAGCACAGGCTGATAAAACAATGACACAAGTACTAGAAGAATTATTTGATACCCTGGCAGAAATCAAATAAATATTGTGTTCATTGCTCAATGGTAGTTTTAATTGTTCCTGCTGTGCAGAAAAATATTAAAACTACCTTCTCCCAACTGACTCGGATTCATCCCGACACCAATTTGAGTACAAATATGGTGTGGGGCTTCTACTGTTTCAGCTAAAGCTTCCAACTATCCAAAACGACCATTCACATAGTCGGCGGTCTTATTATTTGATGGTTGATTAAAAATTACTTCTGTTTTATCAAACTCCACCAAGTCGCCCAAATACATAAACCCCGTATAGTCAGACACACGAGTTGCCTGCTGCATATTGTGGGTAACAATCAAAATTGTCACTGTTTTTTTCAGTTGAGCAATCAACTCTTCAATGCTGGCAGTAGCTATTGGGTCTAGGGCTGATGTCGGCTCATCAAATAGAATCATCTCAGGGTTAGTCGCCAAAGCACGAGCGATGCACAGCCGCTGCTGTTGACCGCCAGAAAGGTTAAAAGCTAAGTCATTCAAGCGATCCTTTACTTCACCCCACAAAGCTGCACCCTGCAAAGCTTTCTCTACTTTCTCATCAATGACTCCACGCCTCGATTCACCCCGTACCCTCAAACCATAAGCCACATTTTCATAAATTGACTTAGGAAAAGGATTCGGTCTTTGAAATACCATGCTAATCCGCATCCGCACCTCAATGGGGTCAATCTTATTACTGAGCAAATTAATCCCATCCGGCTCCAAGGCAATTTCTCCTTGATAGCGATTTCCGGGATAGAGGTCGTGCATTCGATTGAAACAGCGTAACAAAGTAGTTTTGCCACATCCAGAGGGGCCAATCAGTGCAGTTACCTGCTTCTCAGCTACTGGCATATTAATGTCTTTCAGAGCGTGGGCAGTTCCTCCGTAGTAGAAATTGAGGTAATTAACCGAAGCTTTGACTGGTCTTCCCAGCGTTGATGATGCTGTTTCTACCATTTGATTTTTTTGCGTATACGATAGCGAATATACATTGCTATAGAGTTCATAACCAAAGTAATGGCAATTAGGACAATACCTGCCGTTGCTGCATTCACTTGAAAGTCAGCCTGGGGACGGGATATCCAATCGAACATTTGGATGGGCAAAACTGTGAACGGAGCCAGTAACCAGGAAAAGGAAATATAGGGAAACTGCTCTGTAATTGGCGGTTCTGGTAAAAAGGCAATGAATGTGAGAGCACCAACAGTAATTAGAGGGGCAGTTTCACCAATGGCTCGTGCTAAGGCAACAATAATACCAGTAAGAATTGTACCTGTTGAGTAAGGTAGAACATGATCCCAAATCATTTGCCACTTAGTAGCTCCTACCGCATAAGCAGCTTCGCGGATACTATTAGGAATGGCACGCAAAGCTTCACGAGTGTTAACTATCACTACTGGCAAAACTAATAGGGCCAAGGTCAACCCAGCGGTGATAATGCTTTGACCAAGGTTGAACCCATAGACAAACACTCCCAAAGCTAGAAGCCCATAAATAATCGAGGGCACTCCTGCCAGGTTGGTGACATTAATTTCAATTAAATCAGACAACCAGTTTTTTCGGGCATATTCTTCTAAGTAAATCCCTGAAGCTATGCCAATGGGGATTGCTACTAATGAAGTTACCAACATTACTAAGAGGGTTCCCACCCAAGCTGAAAGGATGCCGGCTTCTTCTGCGTTGCGACTAGGAAATGAAGTCAAAAATTGCCATGAAAGACGTGGCAAACCATCACTACTCAAGTCAAATAACAGTGCCAGCAGTGTGACAATACCAATCAGCATCGACAAAAAACCAATAGTGCTGAAAATATATTCTGCTCGCTTATTGCGGGTAATAGTCTTGCGGACTTCCCGAATATTGAGAGTTGTCATGTTAATAAATTTCTCTGTAGCGTTTGGCGAGGAAATGACCAATGATGTTGAAAACCAAAGTTATCAGCACTAGAGTTAGTCCCACTGCAAAAATAGTCTCGTATTCTAGGCTGCCATGAGGTAGGTCACCAAGGCTCACTGACACAATATAGGCGGTCATGGTAGCTGCTGGTTCCATCGGGTTTAAAGTCAGGTTGGGTTGTCCACCGGCAGCAATAGCAACTACCATTGTTTCACCAACGGCACGAGAAATCGCCAAAATATAAGCTGCTGATATGCCAGAAATTGATGCTGGTAATACGACTCGCAAAGCTGTTTGTAAGCGGGTAGCCCCGGTTGCATAAGAACCCTCACGCAGATTGGTGGGTACCGCACGCATGGCATCTTCGCTGAAGGAACTAACATAAGGAATAATCATGATGCCGATGACTAGCCCTGCACTCAACATACTAAAACCAGGCAAATTCGGTAGAAGTACCTGTAATAATGGTGTGACAAATAACAGCGCAAAATAACCATAAACTACTGTAGGAATACCCGCTAGCAGTTCTAAGGCTGGCTTGACTACTTCCCGGACTAAGGGAGGAGCAAATTCACTCAGGTATATAGCAATAGTTGTACCTAGCGGTATTGCTACTAATAAGGCAACAGTTGTGGTAACTAAAGTCCCTGAAACCAGCGGCCAAATTCCGTAGTGTTTATCGTCAAATAAAGGTGTCCACTGGGTATCTGTCAGAAATTCCCATAAAGATACTTTCTGGAAAAATATTATCGACTCGTAAAACAACACACCAATAATTGCTACCGTAGTTGCTACAGAGGAAAGTGCCGCTAGAAACAAGACAGACTCAATTGCCCGTTCCCGCAAATCGCGCACTAGCTTTGGAGAAAATTGAGTTTGTTGTACACTACTCATGTTGGGGATAAGCGCTACTGGTTTGGTGCAGATCGCTTCTTGTATGATTAATTTAAATGGATCAAGAGAGGTGTGATACCTCCCTTTGGTAAATTATCAGCAAGTTCAAACTTCAGAACTAGACTTATTCTTTAGCGTCACGGCGTATCAGTTCTTCAATCTTCAGCCCAACTGCTTCTTTACCACCAAACACGCTGCCAAATCTTTTCTTGTTGAAGTGGCTCTGGGCAGTAGTGTATGCTGACCCTGGCAAGGCTACATATTTTACTTCTTTCACCAACTTAGGTGCATTCTGCAAGTAAAATTGCACAAACTGCTTAACCTCTGGTTTGTTAGCAGCCTTGTTACTGACATAGATAAATATAGGGCGAGATAATGGATTATAAGTGCCATTTTTTACTGTCACTTCTGAGGGCGCTACACCGTTAACGGCTACTGACTTCAGTTTATTCTTATTTTCTGCATAGTAGGCAAAACCAAAGTAGCCTAGGGCATTCTTGTCACGGGCAACACCCTGCACAAGTACGTTGTCGTCTTCACTAGCGGTAAAATCACCCCGGCTAGACTTAGATTTGCCAACAATGGCTTCGGTGAAGTAGTCGAAGGTTCCAGAGTTAGTACCAGCACCAAACAACTTCAGTGGTGCATTGGGAAATCCTGCACGGACTTGATTCCAGTTATTAATTTTACCCTGCGCCCCTGGTTCCCAAATTTTCTTGAGTTCAGCTACACTCAGGTTTTTTGCCCAAGTGTTTTGGGGATTAACTACCACTGTCAAGGCATCATAAGCTACTGGTATTTCGATGTAACGAATGCCAGCAGCTTTGCATTGATCAACTTCTTTTTGTAGGATGGGGCGGGAAGCATTGGAGATGTCTGTCTCACCACGGCAGAATTTTTTAAAGCCGCCACCAGTACCAGAAACCCCAACGGTAACTCTAACTTTACCTCTTTGAGACTTTTGGAATTCTTCTGCTACTGCTTCAGTAATGGGGAAAACTGTGCTGGAACCATCAATCTTAATTGTACTGACACTTTGGGACTGAACTGCGGACATTGATACACCCAAGGTCGCTGTCATTAATGAAATTACACCTAATGCTTTCAAGCTGTTAGGTTTAAGATTAATTCTGTTCACAAAAAGACTCCTAGTTTATTGCACGTGATATTTCCGCTGAATCACTCGAAAGGAACAATAGTTCTATTAAGCTAAAAAACAGTGAAAAAATGAAGCGTGTATAATATAAAGTCACACGGCAAGGTAATATATAAATTAATTGTTGGTTAGGTAAAGGTTAACTTCTAGCAAATATTCTGCAATATCTAATTAATGACCAAATATCTGCTGTTTAGTTATTTTCATCTCTTACAGCCTTTTTCTTAAAAGCAAGATAGTGCAACTGCACCGCTGATTTGACTGCTTTGCTTAATCAATATTGATTTCACCCGTTTTGCAAGTATGAGTAAAATAATTCCCGCCATCAGAGTCAAAAACTTCGGTTTTTATTATGACACCCAAAAGATATTTGAAGGCGTGTCAATGGATATTCAGCAAAACAAAGTGACAGCAATTATTGGGCCTAATGGTTGTGGCAAGTCTACCTTTCTGAAGTCTCTCAATCGCATGAGTGAATTAGAAGGAAAAGTGCGAATTGAAGGGAGGGTAGAATTTTTTGATCAGCATATTTATGAGCGTCGGATCAACTTAAATCGGCTACGTCGCCAAATTAGTATGGTTTTCCCCAAGCCCAATCTTTTCCCCATGAGTGTTTACGATAATGTAGCTTATGGGGTGAAATTAGTAGGGTGGCATCCAAAAGCTGAATTAGATAGAATTGTCGAATCAGCAATCATTGCTGCGTCCCTCTGGGATGAAGTGAAAAATAAGCTGCATAAATCGGCTTTAGACCTCTCTGGTGGACAACAGCAGCGATTATGCATTGCCCGTGCGCTAGCAGTTAAACCGAAAGTTCTCTTGATGGATGAGCCTTGTTGTGGTCTTGATCATATCGCTAGCCTGAAAATTGAAGAACTGATTCAGAGGTTGCGTTCTGATTTGGCAATTGTGATTGTCACTCACAATATGCAGCAAGTCTCTCGCTTATCTGATTTTACGGCTTTGTTTCACAGCAATGAAAATCGCATTGGTCAAATGCTGGAATTTGTGCCCACAACTAAAATTTTCACCAACCCTCTTGACTCCCGTACCCGTGATTATGTTTTAGCTCGTCTCGGATAAAAAAATAACTCAAGTGATAGAAGAATTAATAGATTCTTTGTCCGAACCGAAAAATAAAGAGTGTTGATTCCTCATGCATCCATTCCCTTATCAACTCGTGGTTGATTTTGGTAATAGATGCAATCGTCATCAACCGCTCCCTATCCCCACCCTATGATTACATTGAGGGTGGGGACTTCCGCGTTACGTTAAAAAGGGAATTTGCACTTTGTTTTTTGTGCCTTTTTTGGAAATTTACTTTAGAATAAGTATTAAATACACTACTTTGATAGATTTATCGTAGTTTAAATAAAGCCTAAAATACTAGACTGCTTGATTACTATCGGGAATTAGTCCCATGTCTACCAATAAATTTGTAAACTTCACCCCAGTTAATAGCCGCATTCTTGTACCCCAGCGTTATCACAGGCAACCTGTGATTTCTCGGCTGGTTTCGCGCTATGGTTTACAGGTGAATATCAAAGCGGCATCCTTAGCATCAGGTAGCGACAGTGACGGCTGGTTTGATTTAGAAATTTCGGGAAATCCCCAAGAATTGACAAATAGCCTTTCTTACTTGCAAGGATTGGGAGTGGATTTAGTGCAATTGGCGATCGCAAATCACATCCAGTCTAACCAAAACCCTCAGTCTTTCCCCAACATAGACAGCAATCTGACCCAGAGAAAACCTGGAATACTGCTCAAAACTCAATGGGGTGAAGAATTCCAGCAATGGATTTCTACAGGTGAAACTAATCGACTACGCTTGCAACTATGCATCCTCAAAGCCTATCACGAAAAACCAATAATTTCCTCTTTAGTATCTCGCTATCAGCTCACAGTCAACATTACCAGTGCAATACTCAATCCCAATCTGCAAGATGATGGCTGGTTTGACCTGGATTTGTGGGGGAGAACCAAGCAACTGCACTCCAGTTTGAGATACCTAGAAAAACTGGGAATACCAATTTGGCTGGATGGGTCTTTCCTTCATGATGATTCCAACTTGATAAATTAATATTGAACTCTCCCCAGACTGAAGCCACAGGAATTTAAATTCGATAGTTAATTAGCTCAAATTTCATAGTACCAAATCTCTTCTTCTCGCACCACAATTCGATGTAAAGATAGCCGATTAATCAAGCCTTCTTGTTCAAATTGTCCGAGGATACGAGTAATTGTCACACGAGTTGAACCAAGGAGTTCCGCCAAGTCTTCATGAGTTAGACGCATATCTATTAAACGTCCCTTTTCCACTTCAGAGCCAAATTTTTGGGATAACCAGGCCAATAACTTAATCAGCATAGTTTCCACTTTTTTATAGCTACGAATCACCATCAATTCTTCTGCCTGTTGGATGTGGATTAGCAAAGTCTCTGTCAGTTCAGAGTAATCATCTAGAGGTAAGATAGTCGCTTCTACTTTCGTCAGACACTCTATCTGATAAGGCTTGATCTTGGATAGAGCTAAACCAACAATATCTCCAGTCCCCCACAACCCCAGAGCGACTGTTGTACCGTCTTCTAAATAGGTAAAAGTCCGAACAAACCCCCTTTCAATTTTCCACAGAGCATTTTTCTGTTCTGGCAAAAATGACCGCCGTGTAAAAAAATTCTGGGCATTTTTACTGGATGAATTGGTAAGACTTGTGTATAAAGTCCTTGACGTCATTGTATATATAGTCCTTTTCCGATATACTAACCGTAGTATACCTATATTAGGTGACAAAAAGCTATGGGTATTGTAGTTAACAATGTATCTAAACAATTTGGCTCCTTTAGGGCTGTTGACCAAGTTAGTTTAGAGATTAAAATCGGCTCTTTAGTGGCACTTTTGGGCCCATCCGGCTCAGGAAAATCAACCCTACTGCGGATGATTGCAGGCTTAGAGAAGCCTGATGCTGGGGAAATTTGGCTAGTTGGTGAAAATGCCACCTACAAATCGGTGCAGGAACGTCATATTGGGTTTGTGTTTCAGCATTACGCCCTGTTTAAACATCTGACAGTGCGGGAGAATGTGGCTTTTGCCTTGGAACTGCGTAAGGCTCCAAAAAACAGGATCAAGCAGCGAGTTGAGGAACTTTTAGATTTGGTACAATTGCAAGGATTAGGCGATCGCTATCCCTCTCAAATGTCAGGCGGTCAACGGCAACGGGTAGCACTGGCACGGGCCTTGGCAGTTCAGCCACAAGTATTACTGCTTGACGAACCCTTTGGGGCATTAGATGCCAAAGTCCGCAAAGAATTGCGAAGTTGGTTAAGACACCTCCATGAAGGTGTGAAGGTCACAACCGTATTTGTTACCCACGACCAGGAAGAAGCAATGGAAGTTGCTGATGAGATTGTGGTAATGAATCAAGGTCGGGTAGAGCAAGTTGGTACTCCAGCAGAGATTTATGACCAACCGGCAACAGCTTTTGTGATGAGCTTTCTTGGATCGGTAAATGTTTTACCTGCTAAC
Organism: Cylindrospermum sp. FACHB-282; assembly: GCF_014697195.1. GTDB lineage: Bacteria > Cyanobacteriota > Cyanobacteriia > Cyanobacteriales > Nostocaceae > Cylindrospermum. The sequence goes on from NZ_JACJRJ010000003.1 coordinate 80,147, forward strand.
TCTGGCATCCAACCAAATAATGGCTTGGTAACTCCAGACGATCAAGTCTTTTTACGCCCTCATGATGTTCTCATTCAAACTCATGCAGCCGAAGATGTTGCACCCGCCAAAGTTAACCACATTATTCACTTGGGTTGGGAGATTCGGGTCGAGTTGCTTTTAGAGTTGGGACAAAGAATTAATGTTCACCTCAGCCGGGAACAGTTCCAGCAACTCGAACTCCAGGAAAACCAGCAAGTTTATATCAAACCCAAAAAAGCCAAGGTTTTTCCCGCTTACGCTTTGAGCTAGCAGACTCTTTACTCTTTACTGGGTAAGAGTTTTACCAATCACCAATCAGGATTTAAGGATTTTTGGATGAGCACTCCTTAATCTTTATAATCCTCAAATCAATCATGTTAATCCTTTAATCTGAGAATCTTGATCCCAATTCCTAAATTCCGGCACCATCCAGAAACGCTGCAATCATGGAATCAGAATCGCTCTGAGTATTGGCAGTTTGTTCTGTTTCGGACTCGGTTAAGTTCAAACTTGATGTATTTTGCAAATGCTCAACCTGCTTTTCTAGAGTCTTGACCCGTTCAAATAGAGCACCTATGACTTCAGCTTCCACGTCGCGCACTTTATCATGAGCTAGAGCATCGGCATTGAGGTTGTTCTGACGAGTGACACGCCCAGGAATGCCAACGACTGTAGTGTTGCTGGGGGCATCTCGCAGTACTACTGAACCTGCGCCAATGCGGACGCGATCGCCAATTTGAATATTACCCAAAACCTTCGCACCTGCTCCTACAACCACATGAGAGCCTAAAGTGGGATGACGTTTACCGCTTTCTTTTCCAGTACCGCCAAGGGTAACACCCTGATAAATCAGGGCATAATCACCCACAATGGCTGTCTCGCCAATCACCACTCCCATGCCGTGGTCAATAAATACCCCCTGGCCAATAACTGCCCCTGGGTGAATTTCAATTCCGGTTAAAAACCGACTAATATGAGAAATAAACCGAGGTATAAACGGCAGCCCCATTTTATATAGTCCGTGTGCCAGACGGTGACACATTAAAGCTTGGAGTCCAGGATAACAGAACAAAACCTCTAGCCAGTTACGGGCTGCGGGGTCACGCTCAAAAATCGTTCGCAAATCAGTTAGTAGCATATTTGGTTGAGATCGCCGTTGGTAGGCGAAGCTAAGAAAAGGAACATCAAGATAATTCCCTCAACAGATGAAGCTATTTGTGGGAATTTATCGGATAATCTACGGTAAACAGATAGATTTATGATAATACTGTAATGATTAAGTGGGATGCTATCACATCTGACACTTTGGGAAAATTAATTAACAGCAAATACGATAATTCCCTTGACAAACCGTAGTATATTGAGTACAGACTTGAATAGCCAAAACTACGCTCTTCTGGATCTTTCTTCCAAAGTGGAATACGCACTGCTGGCACTATTAGAACTGGCAAGCCACCACGATAAAAAGGTACCTCTAAATCTGAGCGAGATCACTGCCAAACAACCCATACCGGAACGCTATCTAGAACAAATTTTGACCAACCTGCGGCGTGCTGGTGTGGTGCAGAGTCAACGCGGCGCTAAAGGAGGTTTTGTTTTAGCTCGTGAACCTTGGCAAATTACCTTATTGGAGATTGTCACTGTAGTGGAAGGTGAGCGTAAAGAGAAAGAAAGCTCTGCGGCTTCCACTTTGGAAAGGAGTCTGGTTCATGAAATTTGGGAACAAGCCAACGCCGCCTCTATAGAGGTATTGCGTAGCTATACACTCCAAGATTTATGCCAGGAAAGAGAGGCTCGCGCCCAGCAGAGTCCCATGTATTACATTTAGTTAGGGAGGAGTACCATTGTGCGGATAGCGAGAGATATTACAGAGTTAGTCGGAAGGACGCCTCTAGTTCAATTAAATAAGATTCCCCAAAGGTCGGGAGCAGTTGCTCAGATTGTAGTGAAGCTAGAAAGCATGAATCCAGCAGCTTCTGTCAAAGACCGGATTGGCGTCAGCATGGTGGAAACGGCAGAGGCAGCGGGCTTGATTTATCCCGGAAAAACCACTTTAGTAGAGCCGACCTCCGGTAATACGGGAATTGCATTGGCAATGGTGGCAGCCGCTAAGGGCTACCATCTTATTCTAACGATGCCTGATACTATGAGCCAGGAACGAAGGCTGATGCTCAGGGCTTATGGCGCTCAACTAGAGTTAACGCCGGGGGTAGAAGGGATGCGTGGGGCGATCGCACGGGCGGAGGAAATTGTAGCGCAAACGCCCAATGCCTTTATGTTGCAGCAGTTTCGCAACCCAGCAAATCCCAAAGTTCATGCCAACACCACAGCGGAAGAAATTTGGCAAGATACTGATGGAAAGGTGGATATTCTCATAGCGGGAGTTGGTACTGGGGGGACGATTACGGGAGTTGCTGAAGTTATTAAACAGCGGAAACCAAGTTTTCAGGCGATCGCCGTTGAACCCACCAGCAGCCCGGTGTTAGCAGGTGGAAAACCAGGCCCACACAAGATTCAGGGAATCGGCCCCGGATTTGTCCCCGCAATTTACCGATCAGAATTAGTTGATGAGATTATTCAAGTAACAGATGAGGATGCGATTATCTACAGTCGGCGTTTAGCCAAAGAAGAAGGATTGCTCTCAGGCATTTCTACAGGAGCCGCTTTATATGTTGCACTTCAAGTAGCCCAGCGACCAGAAAATGCCGGGAAGTTAATTGTGATGGTACAGCCTAGCTTCGGTGAACGCTACCTCAGCACCTCACTATTCAAAGACCCCGAAGAGAATGATTGGTTGGCTAAGGTTTAAGCTTCCCAGCCCTCAAAGGACTGAGATTTCTGAAGAGTCGAAATGTGAACTACCCCAACTTGCCGAGTAGGGCTGAAGTTGGGGGTTTCATTAAAGTTATCCTTTCATTGGCGGTTCTTTGTCCAAAATCTACTCGTTAGATGGGTCAACTCGGTGCTTTTTGGCCGCTTCACCCAAGATATTGTGTGAAAACGAGATTGTAAAAGCCGCCAACAAGCGTTGGAACCGCCAATTTTGTCCAGGTTTTTCCCAAGGGAGTGGCTCAGAAGTCAAGGCAAGTGGCTTCTGTGCCGTTCGGCAATTTTCTCGTGATTAAACTAACAATGGACGAGCCAGGAAAAAGCTAGCAATTGATTTAGCATCTACCGGCTCTCCCTCCAAAATAGCTTTCTCCAGTTCTTCAGGAGTGAACAAGACAGTTTCTAGGTCTTCGTCTGCATCTTTTTCTGGTGGTGTCTCTAGCTTAGAGATATCTGTAGCCAGAAAAGCATAGATAATTTCATCAGAATAGCCAGGGGCGAGGAAAAACTCTCCTAGCTTGTTCCACTTGTCAGCCCGGTAGCCGATTTCTTCTTGAATTTCCCGTTTTATCGTCTCTAAGGGTTCTTCGTTGGGTTCTAGAGTACCTGCGGGGAATTCTAATACCCGTCCCTGAACTGCGAAACGATATTGGCGCACAAGTATCAGTTTACCTTCGGCCGTCACGGGCACGGCCAGAGCGCCACCAGGGTGACGAATACACTCCCATTCTCCCTCCGCTTTATTCGGTAAACGCAAGCGATTAACTTCAAAATTAAACTTGCGCCCTTTATGGAGTAAGCGTTGTTTTAGCAGTTGTGGTAATTCTCTACCTAATGGCATAGTAAAAATTTTTTGTCTGTAAATACACAGAATATATACGGTGTTTTATGGCAGAATCTGGGGTTTTCTGCGTTTAACGATGGTAATTTTAGTTGCCCATCACTAAGTGTACATCAGAACTGTCTACCTCTTTGAGCAAATCTTGTATCAAACGCCCAGAAACTGGCTCTATCCAATTTGGGGCGATTTCTGCCAGTGGTACCAACACAAAAGCTCGCTCCTGCATCCTGGGATGGGGAATTTGGAGAGTTGGTGTATCCACAATTAAGTCATCATATAACAATAAATCCAAATCAAGGGTTCTTGGGCCCCAATGTTCCTGACGCACACGCCCAAACTTTTGTTCAATTTCTAACAAAGTTTCTAACAAACTTTGGGGCGAAATTTCTACTTGCAATATAACGCAACCATTCCAGTAATCAGGTTGGGGTGGCCCCACCGCTTTAGTTTTATACCAACTAGATTTTGCTTCTAGGAAAATACCAGGTGTTTGGGCTAAATTCTCTAGAGCTGCTGCTAAGATGGCTTGTGAATCACCCATGTTACTGCCAAGTGCAATTGCACTTGCTTTGAGTAAACCACTGTCTGGGCTACTTAGCCTGGAATTAACCCCACCTGTTCCTGATGCTTTCAATAGTCTTGATATCCCGCGAAATTATTCAAAGTTTTGGATTAATTTATACTAAGCTAGGTTCATTGATGGATTCTCAAAGAACATTATTTAGTACTGAATTTAGTTAATTATTTATGGGATATTATACTAACACAAAGGCGGTGCGCTAACACCAAGTTTTTCTTATGGTGTTTAGGTGGCAACAACTTTGAACAACAGGCAACTAAATTTAAGTATCTCTGATAAGGAAAAAGCTGTGATTGCCGCCTGGTAATCATCACGAAAATGAGGAGTCCACACATGAGAACTTACCACCGACAATGCTGGTGAAGGCAAAACAGTTACTGAGCCAGATGACGAACGTCTCATTTGGAATGTTTGCCAGAATTGCCAGGAGCGATAAACCCTTTTATCGTCGTCTTTGGTTTTGGGCAGGCTTGGGTGTTGGTGGCGGCATAATCGCCTTTAACTACGGCATTGAGTCAATAGATCGGACTTTGCCAGATAAAGCGGAACTGAAAGCTGTGGTGCGAGAGCAAACTCTGACTATTAAAGCTGCTGATGGTACTATTTTAAAACAGCAAGGAGAAACGGCTAGAGAACAGCTAAAGCTGGAGCAAATACCAGACACCTTGAAAAAAGCTTTCATCGCCTCAGAAGATCGAAGATTTGAGCAACACAATGGGGTTGATGCTCAGGGGATTGTCAGAGCAGTTTTGAATAATTTGCGATCGCAGAATGTAGTAGAAGGTGGTAGCACGATCACCCAACAACTAGCGCGAATTCTCTTTCTTAAACAAGAGCGGACAATCTGGCGCAAACTTAAGGAAGTCCGCCTGGCACAGACAATGGAGCAAGAATTAACTAAAGACCAGATTCTTGAACGTTATCTGAATTTGGTTTATTTAGGTGCTGGAGCTTACGGTGTGGCAGATGCATCCTGGGTGTACTTCAGTAAACCAGTGGATCAACTCACCTTGCCAGAAATGGCAACCATCGCCGGACTAGCACCCGCCCCCAGTATTTACGCCCCAGATCAAAACCCAACTGCGGCAATCACGCGGCGGAATCTGGTATTGCAGCGGATGCAGGAAGATGGATTTATTACAGCAGATCAAAGGCTTGCAGCAACTCAAGAACAACTAACCCTCAAAAGCAGTTTGCCCAAGCGATTGGAAGTGGCATCTCCCTACTTTACTACCTACATTCAGAAAGAGTTGCCAAAGTACGTTGGCCCTGATGTGCTGGCTGGAGGGGGTTTAGTGGTGGAAACCACCTTGAACCTAACTTGGCAAGCAGCAGCAGAAGCAGCAGTTGCCAAAACCTTGAGAAATCAAGGTCGTTGGGAGAACTTTAAGGAAGCGGCTTTAGTAGCCATCGACCCCCGCAATGGTGAAATTCAAGTGATGGTTGGGGGAAAAGACTTTGGTAAAAACCAGTTTAATCGCGTTACTCAAGCACAGCGACAGCCAGGATCGACATTTAAGGGGTTTGTCTATGCTACTGCGATCGCTAGCGGCAAAAATCCCTACGACAGTTACCTAGATGCACCCCTTGTAGTAGATGGTTACGAGCCGAAAAACTACAGTTCCGACTTTCGGGGCTGGGTGAACATCAGAGATGCCCTCACCCGTTCTGTGAATATAGTTGCAGTCAAGGTGTTGATAGACGTAGGTTTTGAGCCAACGATTAAACTGGCCCATGATATGGGGATTAAATCGGAACTCAAGCCCACCTATTCCTTAGCTCTCGGCTCCAATGAAGTGAATCTTCTGGAATTAACCAGTGCTTACGGCAGCTTTGCAACCCTTGGATTGCATACAGAAGTTCATGGAATTCGCCGGATACTCAATCGTCGGGGTGAGGTAGTTTGGTCAGCTGATTACCAGCCCAAGCGGGCCCTAGATGCTGATAGTGCCGCTATCATGACTTGGATGCTACGCAACGTTGTGGTACAGGGGACTGGGAGTGCTGCCCAATTAGAGAATAGACCCGTTGCTGGAAAAACAGGCACTTCTGACGAAGCCCGTGATTTGTGGTTTATTGGCTATATTCCCCAAGTGGTGGCAGGAGTTTGGCTAGGTAACGATAACAACCGCCCCACTTGGGGGAGCAGTGGTAGTGCTGCTTATACCTGGCATGAATTTATGAAAAAAGCAGTAGAGGGAATGCCTGTAGAAAAGTTTCCGGCAAGACCTAAACTAGAGGATCGCAAAGGCAGCATTAAAGCAGAGCCTCTCAAGCCTAAACGAATTGTGAATCGTCCTATTTCTACTGATGATAAAAAATCAGATGGCGATAGGAATAGCAATTCTGACTCATCTACTACTAGAAGACGAAGAAGCCGCAGTAGTCGCTCTGCTCAACCAGAGCAGCAATCAGAGGATACCCCAAGACGCAGACGGCGTTACCAGCAGCTAGATGACAATACATCATCTAGACGGCAGCGTCGCTCTCAAAACAGCGAAGAGAGCCAATCATCTCGTCCACGGCGGCGATCGCGACAAGCAGAACCAGAGTCTCGGCGGTCTTCATCTCCCCCTAGTAATAGATCCTCAGGTTCTTCAGGTTCCTCCGGTTCCTCATCGTCACAGTCTTCTTGGCGGGACAGACTAAAACCCGGTCAATCCTCCTCAGAGTAACTAAGTACCAGGGGAAGAGACAGAAAGAACTTAATTCTGAATTTCCCCATCTCCCTATCTCCCTATCTTCCCTCTCCTCTTTGTAATATCCAAATAGCAAGTTATTCAAACTAGGGGGGGATGTAGATGATACCCTCGTCTTATACTCTTTATTAATTAGTATTACCTACACTAGGAGAATATACTCATGCATTTATTGCTCCAAATAGAAGCACCAGCAGCAGCAGGCTCCCATTTTCCCTTGGCTTTTACCTTGGTATATGTAGTTGGTTTTATCGCTGCTGTCACCATTGGTTCAATTGCTTGGTACAACTCGAAACGTCCCGCAGGTTGGGAGAGCAAAGAGCGTCCTAACTTTGTGCCGAAGGTTGATAAAGAAGAAACTCCAGGTCTGGGTGACCCGAAGTAGTAACTTGGTCAAAAAGGTAACTGGTAATTGGTTGTTTATATTACCAATTACCCATTACCCATTACCCATTACCAATTACCCATTACCCATTACCCATTACCCATTACCAAAGTTATATTAATTTTGAACCTCAACCCAACGACGGTAAAGCTTTTGAATTTGTTTAAGCAGCAGATTATGAGCTGGTTGGGTTGACTTATTTAACTGGGTTAACTCCTGTAATTTCGTCAGGAGTTTTGCCTCTTCGACCGCTACCTCACCATCGCTGTAAATTAAGCCACTGATGGCTTCAATGAGATTTTCGCAATCTTCAAGACTTGGGCGATCGCCTAAATATTCTTTTACCCATTCGTAGCACTCTTCTGGCTGTACGGGGACTAATTCATACAGCCAAGGTTTAATTTCTGGATCATGAGCCAAACCCTTTGCTTGAGCTATTTCGCGCAGATATTGCCGTTCTTCCGGCTGAATTCTGCCATCAATCCAAGCGGCTCCAATCAGGATTTTAACTAACTTTTTTACATGAGAATGAGTAGCCATTGCTGCCTCCTCTGGTAGATTCGGGCCTCCATCAAATCGTACAATCGCTCTTCTGTATTCACTCGGAATTATTGGTTTTTCTTAAGCGCACCATAAAAAAGCCATCCATGTCCTGTTGATGGGGCCAGACTTTTAGCCAACCTGGCGGTGTACTATAGGCAGAGTAGGGTGAATCAGGGCTTTCTGTCTCAATTTGCCAATGAGGATATTCAGCTAAAAATTGGGTAATAACCTCTTCATTCTCTGCCGGATGCAGGGTACAAGTGGCATAAACCAGCACACCACCTGTTTTGACAAAAGTCGATGTATGCGCTAATAATTCTGTTTGGAGTAGGGAGAGTTCCCGCACAGATTCTGGAGTCTGTCGCCAACGGGCATCAGCATGGCGGTGCATAGTACCTAAACCAGAGCATGGTGCATCCATTAATACGCGGTCAGCAGTGTTTTGAAATTGCGGTAAATTGCGGCTGTCACCTGTGCAAATTTCAATCGATTGCAAATTCAGCCGTTGAGCATTTTGTTGAAGTTTGCGGAGACGGGAGGGAGTGCGATCGCTTGCCCAGACTTTCCCATTATCCCCCATTAACTCAGCAATGTGGGTCGTTTTACCCCCTGGTGCGGCACAAACATCAATCACCACCTCACCGGGTTGGGGGTCGAGTAAATAACCTACCAATTGAGCGCTACTATCTTGGACAGTCCACCAACCCTCACGGAAACCAGGTAAATTTTGAATGGGGCCACTGCTACCAATCAATCGTAAAGCTTGGGGTAACCGGGGAATGCGCTTCACTAAAACACCAGCAGATTTAAACGCTGACTCAACTTGCTCAATTGAACTACGAAGCAGGTTTACCCGCAAATCAATAGTTGGTGTTTGATTCATCCATTCACATAATTGCTCTGTCTGGTCAAAACCCAGTTGTTCTAACCACACTTGAACCATCCAGTCAGGAAAGCTGTGTAAAATACCCAAGAGTGCTACTGGATCCTCTGGTAATTCTAACGGTTCTGGTGATTTTTCAGCCAAACGGATATATTGGCGCAACAGACCATTTGCGAAACCGGTGAGTCCAGGAAACCCATTTTCTTTCGCTAGTTCAACGGTGGTGTTGACAGCAGCTGAAAAAGGAATTCGCTGTTGATAGCGCAGTTGGTATAAACCCAGATGTAAGATAGTGCGGAGGTCTGGCGGTTGTTGCTGGGATTTTTTCGTAGCCAGTTGATCGATCAGGGCGTCGAGGGTGCGCTGTCTTCTGACGCTGCCATAAACTAATTCTGTGACCAAACGGCGATCGCGATCTGGCAAATCAATCTTTTGTAGCACTCGGTCTAAAGCAAAATCAGCATAAGCCCCCTTGTGAACATCTCGCAGGGCGTTAAAAGCTAATTGGCGGGGGTTAGTCATATTTCTAGGGGTAATAAACTTTAGGGTTGCTTATCTTAAAATAATTGATACACTTGTTCTTTTAGCCGAGTTAACCAGCGCATAATGGTGTATGTCAAGCGCGTGGAACTTACCAACTTCAAATCCTTCGGTGGTACTACTTCAGTCCCTTTGCTGCCGGGGTGTACTGTCATATCTGGGCCCAATGGTTCCGGTAAATCGAATATTCTCGATGCATTGCTGTTTTGCCTCGGACTCTCTAGTTCTAAGGGGATGCGGGCTGATCGTTTGCCAGATTTGGTAAATAATGCTCAAAAGCCTAAGGGACGGGCTTCTATTGAGGCTAGTGTCACGGTGACGTTTGATATTTCGGATGTCTCACGCAAAGGCGCAAAGGCGCAAAGGGAAGAGGTAGAGGAAGCAGAGGAGGAGGAAGATTTAAAATCCAAAATCCAAAATCCAAAATCGGCTGAGTGGAGTGTGACTCGAAAGTTGCGGGTGACTCATCAAGGGAGTTATACGTCGAATTACTATATCAATGGTGTTGCTTGCACGTTGACGGAGTTGCATGAGGAGTTGGAGACGCTGCGGGTTTATCCTGAAGGCTATAATGTGGTGTTGCAAGGGGATGTCACGAGTATTATCTCGATGAATGCGCGGGAGCGGCGGGAAATTATTGATGAGTTGGCGGGGGTGGCGACTTACGATCGCAAAATTGTCCAAGCTAAGTCTACTTTGGATGAGGTGAAGGAGAGGGAAGATAGTTGTCGCATTATCGAAACTGAATTAACTCTACAGTGCGATCGCTTGGCTCAAGACCGGGCGAAGGCGGAAAAATATCAAAAACTCCGCACGGAATTTCAGCAGAAGCAATCTTGGGAGGCGGTTCTATCTTGGCGTTCTCTGCAAGCACAGCAAGAAAAGTTGGTGGCGCAAATTCAAAGTGGCGATCGCAATTTTGCTGAAATTACTACTCAACTCACTACTCTCAATTTAGAAATTACTCAAAAAACTGCTGAACTTGAACAACTTAATGCCCATGTTAAGGCCTTGGGAGAAGATGAACTTTTGGCGGTACAGTCTACCCTAGCAACGCAAGAGGCGGAACGTAAGCAGCTCCTGCGTCAGCAAAAGGAGTTAGAAACGGCTTTGCAAGAAACTGCAAGGCGTCTGGCGCAAACTCAACAAGAAATTCAACAACATCAGCTTTCTTTGGCACAAGCTGCACAACAACAAAATGTAGAGACGGCAAATGTTTCTTCTCTACAACAGCAGCGGCATGAGGCACAGCAAGCTTTATTCGTTTCTCGCGCTGCTGCGGCAGAAATTGCTTCGGCGTCGGAAGCATGGGTGCAGCAACAAACGGCATTAAACCGCCAAATTGAAACTTTGTTGCAAACTCTCGAACCCCAACGCACTGAGCAAGCCCAGCTTCAGGAACGCAATCACCAATTACAGCAACTCATTCAAGAGCAAACTCAGTTAATTGCTACTTTAGAACCGCAATTAGTGGAAAAGCAAGGTGATTGCAGTGGGGTGGAAAGGGATTTTAACGCCTCTAGCGAACCGATTCAAGCTTTAGCTCGAAATCTCGCCGCTACAGAACAAGAGTTGCAAATTCAGCAAGAAACCCAAAAGCGTCTGTTGCAAGAACAGCGCGAAAAACAACGCTCTTTAGATAAAATTGAGGCGCAGTCCCAAGCACAGCAAGAAGTCCAAGGTACTCAAGCCAGTAAGGTGATTTTGCAATCGGGTATGCCTGGGCTTTGTGGGTTGGTTGTGCAGTTGGGGAAGGTGGAACCCCGCTATCAGTTGGCTTTGGAAATTTCTGCTGGTGGACGTTTGGGACATATTGTGGTAGAAGATGACAGCATCGCCGCCGCAGGAATTGAATTGCTGAAACAAAAACGCGCCGGGAGAGCAACTTTTTTACCGCTGACGAAAATTCATGCGCCGAAATTTACCCAAGATGCCACCCTGCGTTACGCTAGCGGTTTTGTGAATTATGCGGTGAATTTAGTTGAGTGCGATCGCCGTTTTCAAGATGTCTTTAGCTATGTTTTCGGCAACACGGTGGTATTTACCAATCTCGAACAGGCACGGAAAAATATCGGACTCTATCGCATTGTTACCCTAGATGGGGAATTGCTGGAAACTAGCGGTGCCATGACTGGGGGAAGCAATACCCAGCGTTCGGCGTTGCGGTTTGGCACAGGGGAAGCGGCGGAATCTGAAGAAACAATTGCTTTAAAAACTCGTTTGGCCGATATTGAGCGGGTTTTAGACCGTTGTAGTGAGGCGATCGCCACTTTATCAACTCGTACCAAAACCTTAACACAGGAACTGGCAGAGACCCGGCAAGGGCGGCGAGAACAGCAGTTACAGTTGGAGCAGTTGCAGAAAGATATTAAGAGTTTAACAGGGCAATTAGAGGGGACGCGCTCGCAACTCGCCCAAAATAACCAAAAATTCGCCACTTCTCAAACTCGCCTGGAAGTTTTAGAGCGGGAATTACCGGGACAGGAAACTCAATTGCAACAATTACGACACACGTTAGCAGAGTTGGAAGCCTCTCAAACCCCTAGTGAATGGCAACAAATCCAGGGGACAATCAGAGATCAAGAGCAACAATTGCAACAACAAGAAACAAAGTTAAGGGAAGCAGAGCAAAGATTAAAAAATCTAGAAAATCAGCAGCAGCGGTTACAAGAGAAAATTCAAGAAGGACAAACGCGGGTTGCAGAATATCAACAGGAAGAGGCAATAGGCAACAGGCAACAGGCAACAGTCAACAGCCAACTAGCAGAACTCAATCATCAAATTAGCGCCACTCAGGCATCTTTGCGGGAAAAGGAACTGAATTTAGGGGAAGAGAAGCAAAAACGGGACGCTACAGAGCAGGAATTGCGATCGCATCTGTTGCGGCAGCAGCAATTACAATGGGAACTAGAAAAACTCCAAGAAACCCAGGCAAAGCGACGGGAAGATTTAACAGCTTTGCAAACCCAATTGCGGGATTTAGGATCTGAATTACCCAGTCCCCTGCCAGAAGTTCCCGATAAAGTAGATTTAGAGGAATTGCAAAAAGAATTGCGATCGCTAGCCAAACGCTTACAGGCAATGGAACCCGTAAATATGCTGGCTTTGGAAGAATACGAACGCACCCAAAACCGCCTCCAAGAACTTACAGATAAATTGCAGACATTAGAAGGAGAGCGCACCGAACTACTTTTACGAATTGAAAACTTTACTACCCTACGCCAAAGGGCCTTTAAAGAAGCATTTGATGCTGTCAACGAAAACTTTCAATCAATTTTTGCCATCCTTTCTGACGGTGACGGCTATCTACAACTCGATAATCCAGAAGATCCCTTTAACAGTGGACTGAACTTAGTCGCTCACCCCAAAGGTAAACCAGTACAACGTCTAGCTTCCATGTCCGGGGGTGAAAAATCCCTCACCGCCCTCAGTTTTATCTTTGCCCTCCAACGCTACCGTCCGTCCCCATTTTATGCATTTGACGAAGTTGATATGTTTTTAGACGGGGCAAACGTGGAACGATTAGCTAGAATGATTAAACAACAGGCACAACAAGCACAGTTTATTGTTGTGAGTTTGCGTCGTCCGATGATAGAATCAGCCGAACGCACAATTGGCGTTACTCAAGCGCGAGGAGCTTATACTCAAGTTTTGGGTATAAAATTACAATCATCCAATACATCGGCTTGAGTTTCTGTTAAAAATAGTGTATAGATAAACCGGATTCGAGATCAGGACTCGGTATAGAATGACCTCTGAACAGATAATTAGGCGTTCCGACATATTGAACACCCAGGTGATCACCCGCGACAACGGCAAGCGGCTAGGTATCATCAGTCAAGTCTGGGTTGATATTGATCAGCGAGAGGTTGTGGCTCTTAGTTTGCGAGACAGCCTGATCTCTATTTCTGGTCTGCCCCGTTATATGTACCTCAATAGCATTAACCAGATTGGTGATGTCATCCTAGTTGATAACGAAGATGTCATTGAAGATGTTGAGGTCGAAGCTCTCAGCAACCTGGTAAACTGGGAAGTGATTACAGAGACAGGTGAAGTATTAGGCAAAGTGCGGGGCTTCAAGTTTAATGGAGAAAACGGCAAAATTTACTCCATAGTCATTGCTTCTTTGGGATTGCCCCAAATCCCCGATCAATTTTTGAGTACCTACGAGTTATCAGTAGACGAAATCGTGAGTACTGGCCCCAACAGATTGATTGTATTTGAGGGAGCCGAAGAACGGGTGAACCAGCTGACAGTCGGTGTCCTGGAACGCTTGGGCATCGGGAAACCACCGTGGGAAAGAGATGCTGAAGAAGAATATGGCTATAGTCCTCCCCGGACAATTGCCACACCAAATCAGTTGCCAAGTGGAGTGCCATTACAGCCACCCAGACCAAAAGTTCGCGCCCCCGAACCAGTAGCAAGGGAGGAAGAAGAATGGAATGAAGATTATATTGAAGAAGAAAGACCCCAGCGCCAAGTAATGAAGGCGCGGCAGTATGAATCTATTCAATACGAAGAAGACGAAGAAGACAACTGGAGTGAAGCCACAGGTAGGGATAGGTATCAACAACCGCCAAAATCCGAACCCCAACCCTATAACAAGCCTTATGTCGAAGAATACGATGATTACGACGACGTAGAAGGCGATGCTTGGGAGGATGAGCCAAAACCAGTCAATATTCCCAAAAAACTCAAAGAAAGACAGCCAGAATACGAAGAAGAAGGCGGATATTAAAACCTACCCCGTCAACAGTTATCAGTTATGAGCTAACTGATAACTGATTTAATAACAGCCGGTTGCAGCAGCCCAGCTAACCTGTTTTAAGTCACCACCGAATACACCAGTGTATTTAAAAGGTGATGTACCAACGCAAATCATGGAATTTTTATCAGCACGGCGGGGACTCCACCAGGAATCTGCCTCCACAGTCAAACTTTTGCCATTCCATGATAATCCTGTCACTACTAAAGAGTTAGTTTTACCATCACTCAACTTTTTGGCAGTGAGAAATGTAGCGTAGTTAACGTCACCATTGCTAGGATTAATTCTAGCTATAATGGCTACTTTAGCCCCGCCACCAGTGCCATAACTGGATAGCCAACGGCCAGTAGTAAAGCGCCGAAAATCATCACCAGTTTGGCTGCCAGTGGAGGAAAAGACGCCGTATAAAACATCACTACCATTCCAAAGGAGACCGTAGCCTGTACTATCGTCACTTGTTGTTTCGTAGTCAGTGCGACACCATTTCTTGACACCATTGTCAAAACGAATAATGCGAGGATTTTTGTTAGTAGATGATACTTGCTGATAACCAACGTAGATATTTGTTGTCCCAACAGTTACCCTAGGGCCATTTTTGCCTTTGATTGTCGCTTCAGTGTCATTACAAGTGAATGTTACAGTGCTCTTGACAGATATGAATGTATCTTGGGCTAAGACTGGAGGTGCTATAGCGGTGATTGCTAAATTAGCCCCTAGTATTACTGATAAAGCTGGAAATTTCAGATATTTCATGAATTGGGCCTGATAAATCATTTGGTTGCTCATTTCCGTACAATTACGTTGTGTACTTTGCAACTTCTATTTATTATTGTGCAAGTCCAATTTTGAAGCTATGGTGAATTTGCCGAATTAGCCATTTTTATCAACGAAGTCCGGCTTCAGTGTCATTACAAGTGAATGTTACACTGTTACTGACATAAAGAAAGCTGGAAGTGCTATGACGGTGATTGCTAAATTAGCCCCTAATATTACTGATAAAGCTGGAAATTTCAGATATTTCAGGAATTGGAACTGATAAATTATTTGGTTGCTGACTTCCGTATAATTACGTTGTGTACTTTGCAACTTCTATTATTGTTTGTGCAAGTCCAATTGTGAGGCTATGGTAAAATTGCTGAATTAGCCATTTTTACCAAAGAAGTGCGATCTCCTGCTTTTAACCCAATAGCGTATTGCACACCCTTTTGCCTCCAAGTTAAAGTAGCATCTGAGCAATTAGCACCACATTTAAAATCTTCAAAATAGCCAGTGATGCCCTTAGCTAAAGATACTGACTTTCCACGGAGGCGGGGCATTTTTTTAGTTACGGCTTCAGCAGCCACAATACCCAGACGACAAGCAGTCCCACCATTACAGTTTGGGCTGAAACCCAATAAAATTTCGTACTTACTTTTTGTAGCAGTTTCGATAATCGCGTAAATCGGGGTTTTCTCATCCGATTCAGGAATAAACTTGGGCAATAAAATCTGAATCTGAGTCTTTTGCTTTAATTTAGGCAGAATCGAGCGAAAAACTGGGTGTAATTGAGATTTTGTATTGCTACTGTGCTGCTGGGGCTGATTTTCGGCATTTGCTATAGCTAAATTATCAAAGCCGCTAAAACTTACTATTAGAAGTAAAGCACCAACAAAACTGATATTTTTCAAGCCTAAAATCATGCTTTGAAACCTATTTAATGCTAAATTTTACTGCCAGCTATTTTCAGATGAATAGAGAGAGATGTTATATCAATTCAAAATTCAAAATTCTTGATTTGATAGTGTTTCCGGGCTTGTAAGTAGAGCAACGTAAATAATTAAAGGTTTGTAGTAAGGGCTTCAGCCCTACTTTGTAAAGCCCTCCGGGCATTGCTGCGCTTACCGCGTAGCGTCGACCACAGGAGATAGAGAGGGCTAAAGCCCTCACTACGAGCTAATTTCAGCATTTTTTACTTTACTTAATATAGCTTGATTTCTGTTTGCATACTTACTTATCTGCCGCATTTTTTTTAAGGGTAATTTAGAAGTTTAAAATGTCTAATGATGCTTCTATTTCTAAATCTACAATTTTTGACCGCGTATCTTTGTGTTTTTCTAGCTTGCCCTCTTGCCAATAAAGGTCTGCTGCTTTCTGAAAATCCTCAATTGCTCCCTGCTTATCTCCCAATTCAAAATGAGCATTACCACGGTTGTAATAAGCATCAGCATCATGGGAATTAATCTGTATAGCCTGAGTGTAATCGGCAATGGCTGCTTCATAATAATCTAAATCAGGCTCAATATTGATTCCTGGCTTAACTTCCTGCTTTTCTCTGAATAAATAATCGGGAATTCCTCGATTTTTATCAGCAATAGCATCATGAGGATTAATTTTGATTGCTTCAGTATAATCCTCAATTGCGCCCTGATGATCTCCTATGTGAAAACGCGATTTAGCACGGTTTTTATAAGCAATAGCAACATGAGGATTAATTCTGATTGCCTGATTATAATCGGCAATGGCTGCTGTATAATCTCCTAGTTTATAATAAGAAAAACCTCGTTTGTTATAAATATAAAAATCATTAATATTAAGTTGTAAAGCTTGATTGTAGTTAATAATTGCAGCTTCATAATCCCCTTGGTCTAAAGATTCATCACCTAGTTTTCTATAAAGTAGATTTAAATCTGCATATTGGTAAATATAATCAAATCCGACCTGATGAGTTTTCAACTGATTCTTAGGTATTTGAGGAGGCAGGTCTACTTTGGGTATATGTTGAAAAAATGGGGGATTTTGTCTAATAACATGAGAAGTTGTAGCAGCTTGGAATTGTTCTAAATAGGACAATAAACCACCACCATACAACAATTGATTTATGCCAAAGGAAATTTTACCAGTTCGCAACTTAATCATTTGGGTAGGGAGAAAGCCAGCCAATAACAAGTGATATTTAGGTTGTGCTTCATTCACTTCTTCTTGAATCAAAATGCAGACGACAACAGCATTTTTTTCTACTTCTTCGGAACTAACTGACCATCTAACTTTATCAATACTGCCGTAACGGGATTTCACCTCAACACCAATTGAAGAGTTAGACGTCAGGGTAAAATCAATTTTGCCATCGCCGCCGAATCTTTTTTCATAATCGACTTCAGTAATAACATTCCCTAAACGTTCTTTAACAACTTCCTCACCTAACTTGCCTTTGAGATTATTGATAAAAACACCCCGGACTGGCGAAGTACGCTTATATTTTTCAGCCATCTGCCAGCAAAATTCCCGTAGAGCCTTTAACCTCTCTCCAGAGATGATAGTTAATTCACTATATTGACCTTCTGTTTCACAATGAATCAGACAACCAGAAGTGAATCTTTTAATAAAATCAGACTGTAGCGATCGCAGTAGCGTAATCCAGTCCATTTATAGTTCTGCGAATCTTTTAATTTAGCTTATTTTATTAAAATTTTTACTCGCTGTAAATCTTCCCATAAAATCTAACCCCTGCGCCTCCGAGAGGGGAGCGAGGGGGTTAGGTTTTGCATTAGTTTTTCCAAATGACGTAAAAACTCAGGTTTTTTCGAGACTCAAACTCAAGCAGAACTTACGCAAAAATGAGGTGAAAGCCTTGATTTACCGTAGTGGTAATTCCTGAATTGCCCCAAAATTTCTTACTTGCTGCGTCAGTCCAATCAAACTACAAAGTTTAAATAGTATCGTCACCTAGCTCATGGAAGCATGGCTGCGTCCATAAATCATCTGCGTTGTCGGATCTATCTTGCCTTGGATTGGGTTCCAGTAGTGGGATAGTTCTTCATGCAGACCGAGTTCTTGTGCAGAACGCATCAGCATCGATTGTTGACGATTCTTAACTTGCTGATGTTCAAGCACCATTAGTGCACGAGATTTTTCTTGAATAGACATAATATAGTCCTCTCTTATTTTTTAGTGATATTGGCGAGTTATCCTTTCACTAACTATAGTAACAGGGATTCTGTATCATAAGCTACGAAATTGATTAATTTAATAAAACTTTACATTTTGAAGGTTCTTGATCTGGTATAAATCTCACAAATTCAGCTAAAAAAGCCATTAATTGCCGAAATATAGACTCAGATGGGTTTGGAGTCTGGCGGTGTAAAGGTAAGATTTTTTGGTGGGTTTGGGGAATCCTGGACAAAACGAAGCGGGAGGTGCTGGCAGCAACTTAAGTTATTATCAGAAAAAATATCGTTAACAAAACGCAATAAAAGCGATGACAGTTGTTTATCCGCGTAAATTTCGGAATTCTCTGGGTGCAAGGGATCTGCTGAAAAATATAGTCGGCGATCGCACAATCCATCTAATTACCCTCAACCGCTACCGCTACAGTGAGCAACGCAGTTGTAAAGACCTAACTGAGGTACTTGAACAATTAAACGGACAGCCACGAGAACTAATCAGGGATCTATCCCACCACATCGCCGATGAAGCCCGTCATGCCATGTGGCTGACTGATTTATTGATGGATTTGGGGGCAGATATTGGCAAGCCTCCTGGTACATCGTATATTGATGAATTTGATCGGTTGCTCGACAAAGACGCCTATGATCCTGCTAAGGATCTGGATGATTATCTGATTTCTGCCCTCGCAGCGATCAACGTCACTGAAAAACGGGGTTGTGAGTATTTTTCTGCCCACATTTACGCTCTCAAACAAGCACCGCAAACCGAAGAAAACATTAAAATCAGGGATGCGATCGCCAAAATTTTTCCAGAGGAAGCAGGACACGTCCGCTGGGGTAACCGCTGGCTAGCACAGTTAGCCGATAAAAGCCCAGAACATCGGCAAAAAGTAGAGCAAGCCAAGCAGAAATATGCCGCAATTGAACAAGCAGCATTTGAAGCTGGAATGGATTTCACCCTAGGAGCAGAGCTGCGACGGGTTACCAAGCTCGTAGAAGTGGCAAATACAATGCCCCTTTGGCAACGCCCCCAGTACCTGATGGAACGCTTACCCCATACCTTGTTAGCACCTGAGTTGCAGTTTACTAGGATTCAGGTTGCACAAAAGGTTTGGCAGAAAGATCCACAGGCGTTTATCGAGAAGTTTGTGCCAATGTTCCTTCAAGGCATCCAGAAAAATTAACCCTTGGGAAAAACCTGGACAAAATTGGCGGTTCCAATGCTAGTTGGCGGCTTTGACAATCTCGTTTTCACCCAATATTTTGGGTGATGCTGCCAAAAAGCGTCCGAGTTTACCCATCTAACGAGTAGATTTTGGATCAGGAACCGCTAATGAAAGGATAACTTTAATGAAGCCCAAAAAAACCAGATGCGAAATGGGAGCATCTGGTCTTGGAGGGTAATAAGACTTAGGTTTCTCTGGCATCTCCTTGGAGGATATTTATCGTTAGGTGCAAGCCCTGAGGAGAAAAACCTTTTGTTACAGGAGATAGATAACCTAAGAGGATTTCGTTTTCTAGAACAGTTGATGGTTAAGACCCAAACCTTATCAGGATTACGAACCAGAGTTTTGTAGTTTGAGGCGTTGGTGATGCTGTCGAGATAGGTAATTGGTTTGGTTCGCGTGGCAAAAGCAAGGGTTCACGCTAACTACCTATACAAAAGCTCACTGATGAATTACTCAACGGTTAATCAATTCTGTCGTGCGTTAACTGTTTGTATCTCTGTTAAAGAGGATGAAATACTCAACAATTAATTAATTCTGTCGTGCGTTAACTGTTTGTATCTCTGTTAAAGAGGATGAAATACTCAACAATTAATTAATTCTGTCGTGCGTTAACTGTTTGTATCTCTGTTAAAGAGGATGAAATACTCAACAATTAATTAATTCTGTCGTGCGTTAACTGTTTGTATCTCTGTTAAAGAGGATGAAATACTCAACAATTAATCAATTCTGTCGTGCGTTAACTGTCTGTATTTCTGGAAAGAGAAGTTGTGTATGGTAATTTGATTCCCTTGCTACCAAACAACTAACCCTTCTAGAATTCGCATTACCCTAGGGTTGTTAAATAACAGAATGAGTGTTTCCGAAAGATTCCATTAGCTCTCTGCGGCCGCTACCCCGATGAGGAACTGGCTTGTCTGGTTGGTTAGGTCTAGGTTTAGGTTTTGCAGAGACTAACAGCTGTGAACCAGGGCTGACAAGCAGCAGACGGGATAATTGGCCGAGCATCGCTTCGCAGTTTAAAGCTAAGGAGCCGAACACCAGACTCGATACTAAAAGTGAAATGGCAGCACGCATAGTAGATGTCTATTTTAGAACTCTCCAATTCACTTATACTTAGGTTTTGTATGGGCATCCGGACAATTTTTTAAAAAGTATTGTGCTGTACTGAACAAAAAACAGTTTTATTCTCTATCTAGATGTTCGATTAGAAACCAATTACCAGAGAGGTTCAGGTGTCCCCAGACGGTAATAATTTGTTGATCGACAAGGGCTTGTAATTGCTCATCAATGTGCGATCGCTTAGTCACAATCTGCCAATCGAGGTATTGATATTTAGTTGGTGTTGTGATATGGAATTTGTAATTTTGCCCATCCAAGCGGTGAAAAACCCCTGTAACACAGTCCAATTCGCCCATTGAGTAATCAGACTCAACAATTGATGAGCCTGGGTAATTACCGCTGAGGGGATAAGCTGCTGGGTTGTCTAAATAATAAGATTGCCAGTGTAACCACTCTGGATGATTGGGCGATAAATTAAATAAAGGAATAATTGCGGCTTTTGCGCCATCGCATTTTAATAAAGCCTCTTGCAGCATCCTCACCGCTAAATCCCTTGGCTGGCAGTTTAACTCCACACACAAAGCCGCCGCCATACCCGCTGCTTGACCAATGGCCAAGACTACAGGTTGCAGTCTGGTAGCCCCGTTAGCGATATGGGAGACAGAAATATTCTTCTCACAAACTAACAAACCATCTGTAGTGGCAGGAATTAAACTTCTATAGGGAATTGTAAAGGGAGTCCCAGTCCAACGCCCCCCCCAGCGGATAGATTTTGGTTGCAGTGGGAACTTAACACCAGGATAATGGTGGTCATTGGCGTAGTTACCAACTGCGATCGCATCATCAAAAAGAGATGCTACTCTACCCTCTGGTAATGGTAAAATATCCTGCTCACAAACCGTAGTCAGCCCGATTAAACGGCGGCTTTCCCGGTAATAGGGATGCAGTGCAAAGGCATTAGCAGAAGAAGGAAAAATCCCTTCTGCTAAACCATAGCGCCGACCAAGCTGAGTTTGGATAAAATGGGCAAAGTTTTGGCTATGCCAGCGACATTCTTGGAGAAACTCACCTCTTGATGTCTCCGACTCTAACAAACGCCCTACCCCAACGCCGTAGTCATTGCCACAGATAGGCCAATTAATCATAAATCGATTATCTGGCAAGCGTCCGTAATTTAGAAATTTCTCAGCGCCATAGTCATCCCAAGCACCTGCAAACTGAGATGGATCATAATTAGGAGCAGCGGGAATAACTGGTGCGATATCATCCCCAAAATCTTCCATGATGACTACCCAAGTTGGCGCTTGCACAGGATATTTTTCTGTGAGAGAATTGGGTTTGTCTGGTGCGCTCGGCTCTCCCCATTGCGATGGGCTTCGCCCCAACCTAGGCGATCGCAATTCCCAGCCCCAACGGTAAGGTATTTCTCCTAAAGCCAATAAATCTCCTAACTCTGTACCGTCGAGAATAACCTTAGCGGTGACAGTGAAATCTGCAAAGCGGACACCTGTAATACAGTCTCCCGTCCGCAAAACCTCTAACGGCACTTTTCCCGAAATCCACTGTAAATTGGGCAATTCCCGCACCCAATCGGCGAAAATCTCCGCCCCAATACGCGGATCATAACTAAAAAAGCTCACCCAGCTATTATCTAATCCCCCCGGTTGTCGGCGTCTCAATTCCTGTAAAAACGCACCCCATAACCCCGTCTGAAAGGCTTCTAATTCATTCCCATCCGGTGCAGAAACCCCCGCCGAGGTTAGCATTCCCCCCAACCAAGGAAACTGACTCACAAGGATAGTTTTAGCGCCTCTACGCGCCGCTTGGATAGCCGCAGCAGTCCCGCCAGTACCCCCACCAACAACCAAAACATCGGCTGTATATATCTGATTAACCATAAATAGCGCTTTGTGTGTTTTTGTAATGATTGTTTTTCACCAGCAACAAGCAAGGGGATAAGTTTCTCAACTCGTCCCCTCTTTTTATCCTGCTGTACAAGCATTCTATGCTGGTGTAACCCCAACCCTAGCTAGGGGCGCAGATATTTTTTTAAGCGTTATGCATTATCCATTTGAATGCAATCTGTATATTAACCATAATTCCAGTTGTTCTTGAGATAGCTACTATATTAACGAATGGATGGTTTCGGATATTGCGTTTATATGAGATGTATGGCAAGATCAACATATACCCTACTAGGGTATATCCCACATATGTAAGTTTATTTTTTTCTGAGCTTCTAACTTAAACAAGACGTCAGTAACCCAGCCCTAAAGGGACTGGGCTTGTAAGAGTAATCAAGCAAGCCGTACTGACCAGACCACCCTAAGCCTAGTCAAAGGGTAGCCGTTATTTGAGTCACGACACCCTGGAATGCGTAGCTAGTTCCTTGCTCTGTCGCTTGTGATTAAACAGTTCTAAGGTCACTGGGACAGTGTTGCAAGCCTAACAAGCTCTGATAACTGGTCGTTCGCGAAGCGTCTCCCCTTGGGAGATAGCTAACATTACCCCGAAAGGGAGGCTCTTCGGAGCAACACATTATGCGTACAGAGTTGGGAAATTTGAATCGGTAATTGTCCCGTTGAAAGTACATCACAAAAGTACCCCAAATTTTCTGACTCCAAGGCGGTAATGAAAAAATATTCAAAGCGGTTAAAACCGCTCGTGCCGTTTCCCTCTCAGGGCTAAAGCCGCTGAGTTTCCCACTTACCGTGTATTTTTATGAAATGAACGAACCACGAAGGACGCAAAGAACACGAAGGTAAGAAAAAAGCAGAGGGTTGTCGGATACTTAATTCCGCGTTTTTGCTTGCATTGGGATGCTCCCCCCCTATATTGATTGCAGTAACCACAGCCATGAAGGCCATCATCCCTGGGCAGAATTTGCCTACATAGCCAGTGATGGCTCAAAAACAAGAATCATCTATTAATTGTAGTAACCATAACCATGAAGACCATCATACCTGGGCAAAACTTGCCTGTAGAGTCAGTGATGGCTCAAGAACAGGATTCATTATCTATTAAGCACCTTGAAAGTATCCTCCAGATTGAAGGCTCCCAAGCGCAACTAATAGGAGCAAACGGAGAACAAATTACCATTCCTGACCCAGTTTATCAGGTGTTGCGTCATGTTGTCCACGCAATGGCATCAGGTAAACTGGTGTCTGTAGTCATTCAGGATAAAGAACTGACGACTCAAAAAGCAGCTGATGTTCTCAAAGTATCACGTCCTCACCTGATTAAGTTATTAGACCAAGGTGAAATTCCTTACATTAGAGTGGGAACACATCGACGTGTTCGTTTTGACGATTTGATGAAATATAAGGAACAGCGCGATAGTAAGCGTCGGGAAGGACTTAAGCAATTCACTCAGTTCTTGGAAGCTGAGGGGTTCTATGATGATGAGAGTAGCGAATTAGATCAGTAAAATGGTACTCTCGGTTGTTTTAGATTCCTGTGTCATCTACCCTATGCCTTTGTGTGATACTTTGATGCGTGCTGCTGAGGCAGAGTTATACGAACTCTATTTTTCACAGGAAATTCTAGATGGCGCTACTCGCAACCTTGTAAAAAAGGGGAGAATGACAAATGCCCAGGAATCATACTTTCAAGAACAAATCAAGACAAATTTTCCTGATGCGATGGTAGAAGTACCAGAGTATTTAGTTGCAGCGATGAGGAATGATCCAGGCGATCGCCATGTTGTCGCTGCTGCTATAGTTGCTAAAGCAGAACTCATTGTTACTGCTAATCTCAAAGACTTTCCTTTAGAAGCTTTAGCTCCTTATGATATTGAAGCTTGGCATCCAGACGATTTTTTGATGTACCTTGATGAGCAACATCTAGGAACAATGATTAAAGTTATTTGGCAGCAATCTAATGATCTTAAACGTCCAGCAACTGTTCCTGAGTCCCTTGACAAGTTAGAAAAAAATAATAGAGTACCAAAATTTGCTCGTAGTATTCGTTGCCAGTTTTATGCTGAGGAAATTGTGCGAACCGCCAAACAAGCTTTGAAGAGTCAGTTTGCAAAGAAAGCACCAGAAGGTGGAAGATGCTTTGAGGGTGAACGTTATCGACTCTGGCAAAAAGGCGAAATTTTAACAATTACGGCTAAAGACAACCGTGGTGAGATTCTCAGACTTGAGAATGGCTTAATTGGGGGATATCTATCCTCAGTGGATGTTGAAGCATTCCAAATGTTTGAACAAAGCTTAAAGCAACAATTATAAGAAGCTAAAACAGAGAAATCTGAAACTTTATAAGCTAACCTGAACCGCTAAATGTTACATCTAGTAACGTTGAGTGGAGAAAAAGCAGCGTGAAAGCACAGGTATTTAGAGGCGTTAATCAATTATCCTACGAAGAGATCCCAGTCCCGACGCTGGAACCGGATGAAGTATTGGTACAGGTGCGGGTTGTGGGGTTGTGTCAGTCAGATATTAAAAAAATTCGATATCCACTTTATGAACCGCCGCGCATTTTTGGACATGAAACCGCTGGAGTCATTGCGGCTGTTGGTTCTCAGGTTGTAGGTTGGCAAGAGGGACAACGGGTGGCGGTGATGCACCATATTCCTTGTATGCGTTGTGCCTACTGTCTAAATGATAATTTCTCCATGTGCAATGTGTACAAAAATATCTCCACCACAGCGGGTTTTAACGCCAGTGGCGGCGGTTTTGCTGAGTATGTGAAGGTACCAGGTCATATTGTCCAAAATGGGGGCTTAATTCCCATTCCTGATGATATTAGTTTTGAAGAAGCGAGTTTTGTTGAACCGACTAACTGCTGTTTGAAGGCGGTGAAAAAAGCGCAAATAGCACCGGGACAAACGGTTTTGGTAACTGGCGCGGGGCCGATTGGGTTAATGTTTATGATGTTGGTGAAGTATTTCGGCGGTAAAGCGATCGCCACTGATTTACTCCCATCCAGAATTGAAAAAGCTCTAGAAGTGGGTACAGAAGCGGCTTTTGACGCTCGTGATCCTGATTTAGCCGCCAAAATTCATGCTCTTACTGATGGGATGGGTGTGGATGTCACCTTGTTAGCTGTCCCCAGTGATAAAGCCTTCTTTCAAGCCCTTGACTGCACCCGCAAAGGCGGAAAAATCCTCTTTTTCGCTGAATTTCCCGATGAGTTGACAATTCCCATCAACCCAAATACACTCTACCGTCGGGAGATTGACTTGATGGGCAGTTATAGCTCATCCTATCGGCTTCAGAGTTTATCGGCGGATATTGTCTTTAATCGTCGCATTGATGTATCAGCCTTAATTAGCGATCGCTATCCATTACAAAATTTATCAGCAGCTGTCGAAATGGCGATCGCACCCACACCAGAAACCTACAAAATCTTAATTTATCCCTAAAACCTAGATTATGGGTTGTATAAATTACCCATTACCCATTACTCACCAGTCCAAAAAAAATGCCCTACACCCTAGTTATAGTCGCCATATTAGCCTTCTACGTCGCCTGGAATCTCGGCGCCAACGATGTTGCTAATGCGATGGGAACCTCCGTGGGTTCCAAAGCTGTCACCTTAAAACAGGCACTAATTATTGCTGGGGTATTAGAGTTTAGCGGTGCTATCTTGTTTGGGCAGGGAGTCACAGAAACCCTAGGGACGAAAATTGCCAACCCTGCTTTATTCGCCACTACACCGCAAACATTAGTTATGGGGATGTTAACGGTACTGCTGTCTAGTGGGGTGTGGCTGCAAATTGCCACCTCACGGGGTTTACCTGTATCCTCATCTCATGCAGTAGTCGGTGCGATCACCGGATTTACTTGGGTAGCCTTGGGCGCAAGTGCCATAGATTGGTCATCACTTGGCTTAATCACCATTGGCTGGATTTTAACACCTCTAATGAGTGGGGCGATCGCCGCTTTATTTTACAGTTCCATCAAGGGTTGGATTTTAGAACAACCAAATCCAGTAATCCAGTTACAGGAGTGGATACCCTGGTTAAGCACAATTTTACTGAGTGTATTTGGCATAATTGTTTTACCCACACTCACCCAACCCCTGACAAACTTTTTAATTAACCAACTTGGGTACAACATCCCCCCCCACGACATCCCACTTTTTACAGGTGCAGCAGCAGCCATTGGACTCACCCTCATCAGTTGGCGACAACTAGAAAACAGCAAAATTCCAAATCCCGTTGAAGGATTATTTGGGCGCTTTCAACTGTTGAGTGCTTGCTTTGTCGCCTTTGCTCATGGTTCTAATGATGTCGGAAATGCGATCGCACCCTTAGCTGTGATCGTCTACATCAATCACACTGGTGGCGTACCCGCAGATAATCTTACTATCCCCATCTGGATACTCATCCTTGGTGGTGCCGGCATTGTCGGTGGTTTAGCAGTTTGGGGAAAAAAAGTCATCGCCACCATTGGCGAAAACATCATCTCCTTGCAACCTAGTAGTGGATTCTGTGCCGAAATCGCCACCGCCACCACCATTTTACTAGCCTCTCGCTTAGGTTTACCCGTCTCCACCTCCCACGCCCTTGTTGGCGGTGTAGTTGGTATAGGATTGGTGCAGAATATCAAATCAATTAAATTTTCAACTCTCCAAGGAATCGCCGCCGCCTGGTTAATTACAGTCCCCATCAGCGCCCTCCTCAGTGCCGGTATTTTTACCATCGCCCGGATTTTGTTTCTTTAAGATGAATCTTGAAACCATAAAACTATGCAACGAACGCTTCTAAACAAAGCGGACTTTTGCATAATCGCTGCTCATTCATTTAGAATGTTGTGCAGGGGATGGTAATAGTTTTAATTTCCACAGAAAAATACTTTAAATCCCTATCCGAGATGTAAACTGTCACGCAAGTTACATTCCGCACAAATTTACAGATAGCTTAACAGTTCAGACAATTTGCTTGTAGCAACATACCCATCTGCAAGTCTTTGACAATTAATATCCTCACCAAAATAATATGTATTAATTTTGGGTGGAATTTTTTTGAAGAATAAAAGTTGCACTGGAGAATATTCAGGGGAAACTAGACCGACAGAGTTTTAGTCTGTGATGCTGGAGACAACCCAGCGTAGTAGACAATAGGTAAATTTTACACTTTGTTAACCCCGTATTCAGCGGGCCAGAATTACGTTGAAACGCGTAAGTCCTGTTAAAATTTCTGTTTTATCTGACAAAATACAGGAAATTTAGTATGAGCGCCGAGCCACTGTATGGGAAGCAACTTTATCGTCAAGGTGTTAGAGGTTAAAAAATGATGGGGCGATTTGAGAAGCGACCAGAAAACCCACGAGTCAGAGGCGACCTATCCAGAGCAGCAGAAAATGCCCTCTGGGCTGTAGTTGAAGATTTGGAAAATCTCTCTTCAAACGTGCTGAGGTCGTTGCAGGAAGACGTAAAACGGTTAGAAATAGACAAAAACCGTTTAGCTGATGACATTCAACGGCTTTTAGAGGAAAGAGACAAGCTACAGCAGACGCGGCAAATTACTGAACAGCAAGTGTTAATTCGTCAGCTAGCAGAAGTTTTAGCCAAGCACATCTCGAATCAACTGCAATCCTCACTAACAACTTTAGCAACCCAAGCAATTGAGGGTGAATCCTACGGACGAACTGCTCTCAAGTCCGCTGAAGTAAACAACAATGTCAAGGGCGAGATCAATGAGAATGTCGGACAAATGCTTGACACTCTCGATGATACCGTTACCATCACCTTTAACTCATTGCAACAGGAGCTAAAAAACTATCAAAGTAGTCTTTCCCAACAGCTGTCCCGGATGTATGACCAACAACAGCAAGGGGAAGCAATATTGGCTGAGTTTGTCAATCGCCTACATGGAGAACTGGAAAAAACCACAGAAGCAAAACCCTTACAAGCTCCAACAACACCAACTGTATTGCAACTAATTGACCCACGAGAAAAAAGCTTCTTTGAGGCATCCACAACGAGAAACGGTACTGAGCCAATTTCTCTCATCCCCAAGGAATTACCAAAGGGCGAAACTATATCCGAGCCTCCTCTTAGTTTAGCGCCACCCCAAGAAAACACCGCCGAGCCAATTTCTCTCATCCCAGACTTGTCAGAGAGCGAAACTATATCAATACCCCAGGAAAAAACCCCGGAGCCAGTTTCTGTTCTCATCCCAGACTTGTCAGAGAGCCAAACTATATCAATACCCCAGGAAAAAACCCCGGAGCCATTTTCTGCGCTCATCCCAGACTTGTCAGAGAGCCAAACTATATCAATACCCCAGGAAAAAACCCCGGAGCCAGTTTCTGTTCTCATCCCAGACTTGTCAGAGAGCCAAACTATATCAATACCCCAGGAAAAAACCCCGGAGCCAGTTTCTGTTCTCATCCCAGACTTGTCAGAGAGTACAGATACATCAATACCTCCTGCTGTATCAATACCCAAGCCCCTAGCAAGGGAAAAGACCCCAGAGCCAATTTCTGTCCTCAGACCGGATTTGTCAACTACATCAAAGCTTCCAGCTGTATCACCATCAAAGCATGGTGCAACCCCCCGACGCCGACCATCCCGTAGTTCCCCAAACTGGTCGCCGATTCAGGTGGGTTTTTTGTTGGTTGTGTTGTCAACGGTGGTGTCGTCACTTTACAACGTAGCTGTTAAGGCAATTTTCCAAACAGGTTCTGATGTTTTCGCAGGGTTAGAACCGACTGTAGGCAATATTCTCTTAGTTTTGATGCTGCGATTACTTGTGGTTGTACCGCTGATGTTGCTTTTGGCTCCGATACTACATCCACCAGTTTGGGAAGACTTGCAAAATCTCTTTGATTCAAAACGCAGAAATGCTAATCCTGATCGTGCAGCGATACAACGAGTTTTGCTGTTGTCCATTGTCAGTGGTTGCTTTTTGTTTTTGTCTCAGGTGCTGATATACATGGCCATTGGTGAAGTAGCGACTGGGATGGCGATCGCACTTTTCTTTATCTATCCTTTGATTAGCGCCCTCTTATCGTGGTTTCTGTTTCGCTCACGCCCTAATTTATGGGGCTTCGGTGCGATCGCCTCGATTTTTTGCGGTGAATTGCTAGTTTTGGCCAGTTCTCCCAACATCGGTAATACCTCGGTCGGAAGTACCACCGCCATATTTTCTGGCATGGCCTTTGCTGTCTATGTGATTCTGACGCGATTGTGCTCTGACAAACTTCACCCAGTATCTTTTACATTAATTAACTTCGCTACCATGTTGCTCTGTAGCTTTATCTGTTTATTAATACCTTTACCCAGTAGTTGGAGTTTAGACATTGACACCTCTAGATTACTGGAACTGATTTTAAGTGCTTTTATGTTGGGTGTACTGACTCTCTGCGGCTACTTATTCAATAATTTTGGCATTCGCCAACTAGGTGCATCGCGGTCAGCCATCATTGGTGCCTCCGTCCCAGTCTTAACCGTGATTTTTGCCGGATTGATGATTCAGGAAGCCTTGGATATTGTCCAGGTTTTGGGCGTATTACTAGTCACTTTTGGCGCGGCTGCTTTCAGCTTTGAAAAAATGCGGAATCAGGTTAAACCTTCTAGTTCCCCTAATTAAATGTCGAGTATTAATCAGCCTAAACATGGTGACTTCCACCAATAGCACTTTCTAGCTCAATGAATGCACCCGCTCCTCATACCATTTTGGATTCTAGACTGTGGATGGTGCAAGAGCTAGAGCAATTCAGCAGCAGGGATATTGCAAGTTTTGATCAGATAAATGAATCTTTTTAACTGGATAGTTATTTTCGCCATGGTGCACTAGTGAATCAGCTTTTGTGATCTCCAACTGTTGCCACCATTTTTGAGCCTAGGGATAGGGGGCATTGTTATGCCTCAGAGAGTGGAGCAAGCGCTAACACCCCGTCGGGGTGAGACCCTGCTAACTTTAATCAGGAGATATATGTTTATATTTTTGGAAACCATAACTGATCAAAATGCTGCTAAATATATGGAAACTTTCATATCTGAAATTCAGGTATTTAAGAAAGAACACTGTATAAAATTTCAGCACTAGACAAAAAAAACCATGTCACCACGAGTCAACGGATTGTCCAGAAGGCAATTGAGGAGGACAAAAACTCCTAGCACCATAGAAAATTACGGAGGATTACCTGTCAAGGCAACTCTCGCCACAAAACAAAGTCTGCCAATGTGCCAGAAAATACGTGAAATTCACAATTTTGCCAACCAAAAATTCCCCAGTTAATGCATAATGAATAACTTGGAGTAAGAACATCGCCGTGAATTGGGTGTATACTGCTTAATTTAATTTGGCTCTCAACATCGTAAACATGCTATTCAACTGACTGCAATATGACTAACGACATAGATCTGATCAAGCGTCTTAGCCCCAGTGCGATGGATCAGATCATGCTTTATCTGGCTTTTAGTGCCATGCGGACTAGTGGGCACAGGCATGGGGCATTTTTAGACGCCGCCGCAACAGCAGCCAAATGTGCAATTTACATGACCTATCTGGAACAGGGACAAAACCTGCGAATGACAGGGCATTTGCACCACCTTGAGCCGAAGCGAGTAAAAATCATTGTCGAGGAAGTCAGACTAGCCCTAACTGAGGGCAAATTGCTGAAGATGCTGGGTTCTCAAGAACCTCGCTATCTGATTCAATTACCTTATGTCTGGATCGAAAAATATCCTTGGCAACCGGGGCGCAGCCGCGTTCCTGGTACAAGTCTGACAAGTGAAGAAAAAAGACAAATTGAGCAGAAGCTACCAAATAATCTGCCTGATGCCCAGTTAGTCTCCTCATTTGAGTTTCTGGAGTTGATTGAGTTTCTGCACAAGCGATCGCAAGAGGAATTGCCATCTCACCATCAGATGCCTTTGAGCGAAGCCTTAGCAGAGCATATCAAGCGCCGTCTCCTATACTCAGGAACAGTCACACGCATTGATTCTCCTTGGGGAATGCCCTTCTACGCTCTTACCCGTCCTTTTTATGCCCCAGCAGATGACCAAGAGCGTACTTACATTATGGTGGAAGATACCGCTCGGTATTTCCGCATCATGAAAGATTGGGCAGAGCGACGACCAAATGCTATGCGCTTGCTGGAAGAACTGGATATCCCCGCCGAACGCATGGAGCAGGCTAAGGAAGAGTTAGATGACATTATCCGCACTTGGGCAGATAAATATCACCAAGACGGTGGCATCCCCATGATTTTACAGACCGTTTTCGGTAAAAAAGACGACTGATAAATCAAAAGTCAGAAGATTGCTTCTGACTTTTGGGTGAAAGTAGACAAATTTCTACCAAGTATTTGCGCCCAAACCCCCTGAATTTTACTTAGTGAAAGGCGCAAATGCCTTTAATAGCGGTGATTAATTGCCAGGATTTGCGGGAATTGGCTGAGTTTCAAAAGTGGGACTAAATCCCGTCGGCACTCTAGATGGCGGTGTAGATGAAGTCCCAAGCGCACTGGCTCGTTCACTGGCATCAATACAAGTATCCAGCGCCTGAGTGGGGGCTAAGTCGATTTCTTTCCGCAAGCCAACTACACACTGAGCAAAAGTCACAGGTAGTAAACTGCGACCACAGTATCTTAAAACGTCTGGGTTAACTTGATTTTGCGTATTTTTGCTGATACCAACAACACAGGAAGCTAACTCTTTGGGACGGCGGGCTTGTCTACAGGGAGAAAACGCCTCCGCAGGGTCAATTTGTGTCTCCTTCTTAATTGTAGCCACGCAACTCGATAAGTCCCGTGGACGCAATGCCGTTGCACAACCAGTAGAAGCCGCTTGTGCGGTTACACCTACACTCAGAAGTTGAGCAGCACAGACACGGTAATCATTGTAATAGGAATCAGTAACAGCCATACTGGGTAAGACATTTGCTAACAATCCAGCGATCGCCACAACTGGTACTGTCAAAATCCCGTAGGCAGTTCTGCCTTGTTTGTTCCTAACTCTGCTAATCTCTTTTTCGCTCCGTAACATAGCTATTCTCCAAACACCCAAGGTAATGCTAACTCAAATCTGCGAAAACGCCGCTCTAATCAAGCAAATTTCAGCGTTAGCATTATTTTTGGGCTAGGCGATCAAATAGATATGTCAATTTTTGTTGATATAGACTATAATAGTAAATTGGTGGCAAAAAAAACTTCAGGCAGAAAGAACAATTAATTGGGGTCTTAGACTCCAACCAATTGAAGACTACTGAATCTGCTATTTAGTAGGGGTCTTAAACCCAAATGGACAAGGTACAAAGACATTCTTCATGAAAATCTTTTCTTCTGTCTACTGCCTCCTACCTTGTCTGAAAAGCAGATAAACCAAAAATCGCCTAACGAATAGTTGGGTGAATTTTGAAATTGTCGATCTGGTTAATTTTAGAATTAGATTAAGGAAACTCATGTCCCGATATAGAGGGCCACGCCTCAGAATTGTACGTCGCCTGGGTGAATTACCAGGATTATCTCGGAAAAGCCCCAGACGCGCTTATCCACCAGGTCAGCATGGCCAGAACCGCAAGAAGCGCTCTGAGTATGCCATCCGTCTAGAAGAAAAGCAAAAACTCCGCTTCAACTACGGTTTGACTGAAAAGCAACTGCTACGCTATGTACGGAAAGCCAGACGTGTGGCTGGTTCTACCGGACAGGTATTGCTGCAATTACTAGAAATGCGTCTGGATAATACCGTTTTCCGGATGGGTATAGCTCCCACCATTCCAGCAGCTCGTCAACTGGTGAATCACGGTCACATAACTGTGAACGGTCGAATAGTGAATATTGCTAGCTATCAGTGCCGTGCTGGTGAAGAAATTGCTGTCAAGAATAAGGAAGGATCACGGAAGTTGGTGGAAGCTAACTTGCAATATCCCGGTTTAGCCAACATCCCCAATCATTTGGAGTTTGACAAAACCAAGCTGGTTGGTAAAGTCAACAGCTTAATTGAGCGGGAATGGGTAGCACTACAAGTCAATGAACTACTCGTGGTGGAATACTACTCACGTCAGGCTTAGTCATTAGTCCTTAGTCATTAGTCCTTAGTCATTAGTTAAGGATTAATGACCAATGACTAACCCCCAATTTGCGACATGGTACGGGTGTATGTGCCGACAGTACCAGAGTCGCGTTGTTTAAAGTTAATTTCTGCCTTGATTGTTAGTACTTGCCTCACCTGCTCTCGCAATTCGGCGGTACTGATGCCGGCACGCAAAGAAGTTTTTAAGTCAATTTGCCCAGTTTCATTCAATAAACAGGGACGCAGCCAGCCATCGGCACTAAGACGCATCCGATTACAGCGATCGCAAAAACATTCTGACATCTGGCTAATAAATCCCAATGTCCCTTTGGCTCCGGGAATCTGAAAGACATCAGCGGGCCCGTTACCACAGATATGTGATTCTGTCAATCCCCAGCGCTCGCGGATGCTTTGTCGTAAATCGGCTGAAGATACCCAACCGCGATCGCCAAATAACTGGGAATTGCCAATCGGCATAAACTCAATAAACCGGACGTGCCATTGCTTGTCAATGGTCAGGGCAGCTAAATCCAGCACTTCGTGGTCATTGACACCGGGAATCACCACTACATTCAGCTTCAACGGGTCAAATCCCACACGATAGGCGGCTTGAATTCCCTGCCAAACTTGTTGCCAACGCCCACGTCCGTGATTACCAATAATTTGCTCAAAGGTGTCTGGATCGAGAGAATCTAGGCTAATATTAATCCGCCGCAAACCTGCATCATAGAGATTTTGCGCCATTGGGGCTAGTAAAAACCCGTTGGTGGTCATTGAGATATCTTGAGTTTGTCTGAGAGATGCGATCGCATGAACCAACTGCGGTACACGGGGACGTAACAGCGGTTCCCCCCCCGTCAAGCGAAAGCGGGTAAAACCAAGAGGGATAAACACGTATTGCAACAGGGTTAAGAGTTCCTCATCAGTTAACAATTGTTGCTTGAGGATATAGTCTAGTTCTGCCCCCTCAGGCATACAGTACTGACAACGAAAATTGCAGCGATCAATTAAACTAATTCGGAGGTAATCTACCTGGTTCATGGCTTTATAATTCTTTTATGGTCTTGACTTAGAAGATGCAGTTTTTGTCAAGCCGGAAATGCAGAGTCTAAATTGTAGCTACTTTGTTTTAAGGTAACGTGAAATTAAATTTGCTGAAAATTGCAGCAGATAGAAAATTCTCATTTATAATATTCACCTGCTTATTGCTGCAAATGCTGTCAACAATTTAAGTATACAGATTGTGTGATAATAAGCCGATCGCACACACCAACCAGCTATCCATCGTGCAAGATACCGAATCTATCAATGACATTGCTGCTGCACTGCAACAGCCAGCCGATTTAACCTTTGAACTGCCCGACCCCGAAGATGAACTGATTCTGGAGTCAGATTTTCAACAGCAGCTGGATGTAGCTTGGCAGGTATGCGATCGCTTTGATTTACAAACCGAAATCTGGCGGGGGCGAATTTTACGCGCTATCCGTGACAGAGAGAAAAAAGGCGGAGACGGACGCGGTACCGGCTTTCTGCGATGGCTGAAGGAACGGGAAATCAGTAAAAGTCAAGCTTATGCCTGGATTCAACTGGCAAACAGTGCTGATACCTTGATTGAAGATGGCAAACTTGACCCTGATGCAGTAAATAATTTTAGCAAACGTGCCTTTGTCGAAACCGCCAAAGCTTCCCCAGAAGTACAACAGATGGTGAGTGAAGCTGCCCAAAAAGGCGATCGCATCACGCGCCGAGAAGTGCGACAACTCAGCGACGAATGGACAGCTATGTCCTCAGATTTGCTACCTGAACCAGTTAGGGCAAAAGCGGCAGATAATACCCTGCCCCCGCGCTACATTGCCCCTCTGGTGAAAGAAATGGAAAAACTACCAGAACTGCACCAAAAGTCCATACAAAAGGAAATTTCCGCCAATCCTGATATTGATACTTTAAAACAAGCAACCACAGAAGCCCGTAACCTGGGAAAATATCTCAAATCTGCCGCCCAAGTCCAAGCCCTCACCCAAGCAGAGGTGGACATCGAAACAGCCCTAGAAGAAGCGCAACGAGTGGGTTGTTTGAGTATTGCCGCTGACTTGGTAAATCAAGCCTCGCAAATAGAACAGACAATTGCCAAGTTATACATGACTTGGAAGCGTATCGGCAATTTAGCAGACCGATTGTACGTTGATACTGGTGCGAGTACACCCAATTTGCGATCGCTTCTGAGTTGCCTAGAACCCCTCGGCGGTGAAATCATGGAACTGCAACTTAGCGGTGCTACTGAACACACAGTCCGCTTGCAAATCCAAGAAACTAATTAGGCATGGGGAATTGGGGATTATTCGCCTTGGGAAAAACCTGGACAAAATTGGTAAGCCAACGCTTTTTGGCGGTTTTTACAATCTCGTTTTCAGACAATATCTTGGGTGATGCCTCGCTGCGCACCGAGTTTAGGCATCTGACGAGTAGATTTTGGCTCAGGAACCGCCAATGAAAGGATAACTTTAATGAAGCCCCCGCTTCCTTCGGGGACGCCATAATCTTTTTAACCGCATCCCCAGATAACGACGACGCAAATAACGCCGATATCGCTGTGCTACTTCTTTACCCACCAGCAACAGTCCCAACCAAAACGTCAGTTCAGCAACAACTAACATTACAGGTATTAAGAAGGCTTTTTGGGTGATAGAAATCGGCAGGAATGGCACAACAAAGGGAACTATCAGCCAAGGTGAAAATGAGAGAATAATTAAAACCAAACCCAGCTTTTGCATATTTTCTGTTTATGACAGAATCTGAGTTTAGTGTTTTTATATGGTTGGCTGGAGTGGCTTAACTTACACTTAAACTTGTAATATTAGCGATCGCACAAATAAAATATTAATTAATCTTATTCATCACCAAAATCAGGCTCAACACCAAGGGCGCGTAATTGTTCCGCTAATCGTTCCGTCCGTCGTCTTTCTTGCTCTACTTGTTTTCTTTCCCGCTCTTGGGGTGTGAGAATCCAGTTACCGAGGTCATCATACCATCGCAGCCATTGCCGCTCAATGCCCTGATAGAGACCTTCCCAGAGTCCTAAACCTAGCTGAATGTCATTTATCCACACCCGCACTTGAGTGACTTCTAACTCTGTATAACTACCACCCTGCAACTGAAAAGCTCTTAATTGGTCAGTGTAGCGGTCAAAAACTATGTAATAAGGCACTCTTAAAACTCGTTCATAGACCAACCACTTAGTCGGGGGAAGACTTGCATCGCGCAGAGTTTGCCCCAAATCTTCTTTTTCTGTCCCTGGTGAAAGGAATTCTACTACTACGAAAGGATCAACCCCTTCTTGCCAAACTACATAACTCAATCGTAATTCCTGTTGCTCATATAACCTGGATACACCAACAACAGCAAACCAATCAGGGCGTTTATACCAGAGGGGATGACGCACATCATAGTAAAGATTTAAATCTGTGGCGACGAATATCTGATTTTCTGGATAGTTAGGAGGGGAAAAGGTTTCCCGTAGTAGCTGGGGTTGTAAAACATGAAATTCGTCAGGCAAACCGGGTTCCTCTGGATCTTCGCTGGGGAGGTCATACATTGTAGGTAGGAATTCCTTGGGAGGACGCGGCGGGTCGGTTTGATACATGGCTAGTGGAAGATATGTCAACTTGATATTATTTTGGCAGAAATGATTGTTGTATATGGGTGAAAGTAAACAACTTTATTTAGTAGTGCATCCTATTGGCAGAAAATATCACTAAATAACTAACTTTATTCACTTAATTGAATGATAAAAAACCTGCCTCTTGCCTCTTGCCTCAATTCTTAATCCCCGTTGTGGCGATACCGCGAATAAATTGCCGCTGACCGATGAGAAATAATAGCATTATCGGCACAGTGGCAATTGTTACCGCTGCCATCATCAAAGGCCAATTATTTGTATATTGCTCCTGAAACTCTGCCAATGCCAGCTGCACCGTTCTTAATTCTGGGCGTGTGGTAAAAACTAAAGGCTTAAATAAATCGTTCCATTCGCCGATAAAGGTGAACAAAAACAGCGTTACCAAAGCCGGACGGGCTAGAGGTAACATTACCCGCCATAAAATTTGCAGTCGGTTCGCCCCATCGATAGCGGCGGCTTCCTCCAACTCTACAGGAATTGTTTGGAAATACTGACGTAACAAGAAAATTCCAAAGCCATTGACAGCAGTTGGTAAGATTAACGCCCCGTAGGTATTTATCAGGTGTCCCCACTTCAAAACCAAAAAGATGGGAATCACCAACAGCTGAAAGGGTATGACTAGGGTAGCTAATACCACCAAAAGCAGAGCTTGGCGTCCCCGAAATTTCAGCCTTGCGAGGGCGTAACCTGCCAATGCAGAAGTGATAATCTGAAAAGCCGTAACGGCGATCGCCACCAAGGTAGAATTAGCAAATGCCAGTAAAAATTTACCTTGTTGCCATGCATCGCGGTAATTAGCTAAAGTCCAGTTATTTATTGGCAAAACTCCAGGAGTCACCCCCGTGGGTGCAAAGGAGGTAAGAAAAACCACAAACAAAGGCAGTAAAACAATCAATGCTCCTAGCAGTAGTACTCCTAGGCTCAGAAAATTAGCATTTTTCAGTTTCCAGATTGTTTTAGACATGGGTTGGTTATAGCTTCAAGGAATTTGTCTTTCTAGTACTAGAGCATCGCTAAGAGCAAAGGCTAATCTATAACAATAGATGACTTGTTAAGTTAAATTAAACCACAGTGCTCATTACCCAAAATTTCTAGGGTAAATTAAATTTCGGTATCAAATGATTCAGGCTTCCTAGAGGAGTAAGCATACTATGCAGCAAATTGTAGACCAAGTTGAAAAAATTGATTTCCAAAGTGAAACATACAAAGATGCCTATAGCCGCATTAATGCAATTGTGATTGAAGGGGAACAAGAAGCCCATGATAATTACATCAAACTAGCTGAATTGCTGCCAGCCAAGAAAGATGAACTAATTCGTCTATCGAAGATGGAAAGTCGCCACAAGAAAGGATTTGAAGCTTGTGGGCGGAATTTGAAAGTAACGCCGGATATGGAATTTGCCCAGAATTTCTTCTTGGGACTGCACCAAAATTTTCAAACAGCAGCGGCATCCGGTAAAGTTGTTACTTGCTTGCTGATTCAATCTTTGATTATCGAATGTTTTGCGATCGCCGCATACAACATCTACATCCCCGTTGCTGATGATTTTGCCCGCAAAATTACTGAGGGAGTAGTCAAAGAAGAGTATAGCCATCTCAGCTTTGGTGAAGTTTGGTTGCAAGAAAACTTTGCCGAAGCTAAAGCTGAACTAGAAGAGGCAAATCGCCATAACCTTCCCATTGTCTGGAAAATGCTTAACCAAGTGGCAGATGATGCCCAAATTTTAGCAATGGAAAAAGAAGCATTAGTGGAAGACTTCATGATTCAGTACGGTGAAGCCCTGAGTAATATAGGATTCACAACCCGCGACATCATGCGCCTGTCAGCCTACGGACTCACCGCTGCTTAGACAAGTAGATAGGGGCAACTACTGTGTTGCCTCTAATGTAACATTACCCTTTATGTAGTACTTTTAAGAATTAGTTATCTTCTCTTCCCCTTGGGAAAAACCTGTCCAAAATTGGCGGTTCCAACGCTTTTATCGGCGGCTTTTAAAATCTCGTTTTCACCCAAGATATTGGGTGATGCCGCCCTCAAGCCTCGGAGTTTACGCATCTAACGAGTAGATTTTGGATCAGGAACCGCCAATGAAAGGATAACTTTAATGAAACCCCACTAATTCCACGCTTTTGACAGCACACGCCTAATACATCACTACATGTTTGGTCTAATTGGACATTTGACTAGTTTGGAACACGCTCAAGCGGTAGCTCAAGAATTGGGATACCCAGAATATGCCGATCAAGGGCTAGATTTTTGGTGCAGCGCCCCGCCGCAAATTGTTGATAGCATTACCGTTACCAGTGTCACTGGGCAAAAAATTGAAGGACGGTATGTAGAATCTTGTTTTTTGCCGGAAATGTTAGCAAATCGCCGCATCAAAGCCGCAACGCGCAAAATCCTCAACGCCATGGCCCATGCTCAGAAGCATGGCATTGATATCACCGCTTTAGGTGGGTTTTCTTCGATTATTTTTGAAAATTTTCATTTGGAGCAGTTTAGCCAAGTCCGTAATATTAAACTGGAGTTTGAACGCTTCACCACAGGGAATACTCATACTGCCTACATTATTTGTCGGCAGGTGGAAGAAGCGTCGAAACAACTAGGAATTGAGCTGTCGAAAGCAACTGTTGCAGTCTGTGGGGCAACTGGGGATATTGGGAGTGCAGTCACACGCTGGCTAGATCGAAAAACAGATGTTAAAGAACTGCTGCTGATAGCCCGTAACCAAGAACGTCTCACAGAACTACAAGCGGAACTGGGGCGGGGAAAAATTATGGGTTTGAGCGAAGCACTACCCCAAGCTGATATCGTAGTTTGGGTTGCTAGTATGCCTAAAGGCGTAGATATTGACCCCACTGTTTTGAAGCAACCCTGTCTGCTGATTGATGGTGGCTATCCTAAAAACTTAGGGACAAAAATTCAGTATCCTGGCGTGTATGTGTTAAATGGTGGAATTGTCGAGCATTCCCTAGATATTGACTGGAAGATTATGAAAATCGTCAATATGGATGTGCCGGCACGCCAGTTATTTGCTTGTTTTGCTGAATCAATGCTTTTGGAATTTGAGAAGTTATATACAAACTTTTCTTGGGGGCGCAATCAGATTACCGTAGATAAAATGGAGCAAATTGGTCGAGTGTCGATTAAACACGGATTTAGACCACTGCTAGTTTAGGTAATGGCTAATGGGTAATGGCTAATGGCTAATGGCTAATGGCTAATGGAAATCAATCGCCAATCCCCAATTAGCTCTTTACCAATTACCTTTTTCCCAATTACCAATTACCTTTTTCCCCATTACCCATTACCAGTCCCCAATTACCACTACCCTAACCATGGCAATTACTGAGCGTAAACCGCTACTGTTGGATTTTGAAAAGCCGCTCGCAGAACTGGCAACCCGGATTGAGCAAATTCGGCAACTTGCAGAAGAAAACGGCGTCGATGTTTCTAGTCAAATTAGACAACTAGAAGCACGAGCCATGCAACTGCGTGAGGAAATTTTCGGTAGTTTATCGCCGTCCCAGCGACTGCAAGTAGCCCGTCATCCCCGGCGTCCCAGTACTCTCGATTACATTCAGGCAATTAGTGATGAATGGATGGAATTACATGGCGATCGCGGTGGTGGTGATGATCCGGCTTTAGTTGGTGGCGTTGGTCGTTTGGGTGGACAACCCGTGGTGATGTTGGGCCATCAAAAAGGTCGTGACACTAAAGACAATGTAGCCCGTAACTTTGGCATGGCTTCTCCTGGTGGCTACCGCAAGGCGATGCGGTTAATGGATCATGCCAACAAATTTAGTATGCCAATTATAACTTTTATCGATACCCCAGGAGCTTGGGCGGGTATAGAAGCAGAACATCAAGGACAGGGAGAAGCGATCGCCTATAATTTACGAGAAATGTTCTGCCTGGATGTGCCGATTATTTGCACAGTCATTGGTGAAGGCGGTTCTGGCGGCGCACTGGGTATTGGTGTAGGCGATCGCCTGTTGATGTTTGAACACTCCGTTTATACCGTTGCTACCCCAGAAGCCTGCGCCGCTATTTTGTGGAAAGATTCCAGCAAAGCCCCCCAAGCAGCCGTCGCCTTGAAAATCATCTCCCATGACCTGAAAAACTTAGGAATTATTGACCAGATATTGCCTGAACCCACTGGTGGCGCTCATTCCGACCCCCTGAAAGCTGCTACAACTCTCAAGCAAGCACTGTTGGAGAATTTGCACGACCTCAACGGTTTCACCTCTCCAGAACGCCGTCAACTGCGCTATGAAAAATTCCGTAAAATTGGTGTTTTTACTGAAGTTGCCCACTAACAATACTTGAGATGCTTGATTAGTACAACGGCAGTGCTATAATTGCCTATGGTTCTTAAAGATTCTTAACAATCTTATCAGCCATAGGCATTTGTGTGTTTGGCCAATCAACTCAATTTGATTGAGTGGTTTGTAGAGTAATCAGTAATCAATTTTAAGTTTACGACCTATTTTCCCAGGCGATGATTTGTTGTCTTTCCTAGGAAAAGAGATCACAGGCTATGTACCCATATTGGCAAGGCATTTTAGCAGTTGTCAAAAAGCAATTATCGGGTTTTTAGATTCTCTTAATCTATCCAATCCGAGAGATTGGCACAATGGGGTAGCAAGGAGCTTTCCGCACTGCCAAAAAATTGGGAGATACCATGAGTGTTGAGCAGAAACGACGCGCCCTGATCACAGGGGCAAGTAGTGGAATTGGCAAAGCAACGGCTTTAGCATTTGCCAAGGCGGGAATAGATGTCGCCTTAGTCAGCCGTTCTGTGGATAAGCTGGAGGCGGTTGCAGCCGCAGCAAGGCTTACTGGGGTAGAAGCGAGAGCTTTCGCCGTTGATCTAGCTTGTGTTTCCCAAGTACAAGCACAGATACAAGCGATCGCCCTTGATTTTGGCGATATAGACATTCTGGTAAACAATGCTGGCATGGGATACACAGCCACCTTAAGCGAAACTCCCCTAGAAGACTGGCAGTATTTGATTAACTTAAATCTCACCAGTGTGTTTCAGTGTATTAACGGGATTTTGCCGACCATGCGGCATCGGGGTATCGGCACAATTATCAACGTTGCCTCGATTGCTGCCAAGCAACCCTTTCCCGGTTGGGGAGCATATAACGTCAGCAAAGCAGGTCTGGTTGCCCTATCTCAAACCTTGGCACAAGAAGAGCGGGCCAACGGCATTCGCGTTACTGCTATTTGTCCTGGTGCCGTCAAGACGGAACTGTGGGACACAGAAACAGTCCAGTCTAACTTTGACCGTTCCAAAATGTTAACCCCAGAAGTTATTGCTCAGTCAATTCTTCATACTGTTTTATTACCACAACAGGCAGTCATTGAGGAATTAACCATTATGTCCAATGCTGGTGTCCTCTAATTAGTTCTTTGTCCTTTGTTTTTTGCAAAAGACTAATGATCATCGCTACGCTCCAATTCAAAATTCAAAATTCAAAATTCAAAAAGGGGTTATTTCATTTTGAACTTTGCATTTTGCATTTTCACCCAGGAGCTTGACTAATGACCAATCACTAAACTCTAACCAAAACTTACATCATGACTATCGCTAGTTCCAACGGTTCCAATCGCGCTCAATCTCCTCTGAATCCCGACTTGGCAGAAGTTATCAACCCTAGACCCGACCGTAATACTCACGACGGAGGGGAACCAGTTTTGCTCTCGCCAACAGAAGAAAATAAAGAGCAAATGATGGAAGCCGCGCGGACACTGCTATTAGGCGTTGGCGAAGACCCCGAACGTGAAGGACTCCTCAAAACACCCAAGCGCATGGCTGAGGCCCTGCTGTTTCTTACCAG
Organism: Cylindrospermum sp. FACHB-282; assembly: GCF_014697195.1. Taxonomy (GTDB): domain Bacteria; phylum Cyanobacteriota; class Cyanobacteriia; order Cyanobacteriales; family Nostocaceae; genus Cylindrospermum. Next base: position 122,939 of record NZ_JACJRJ010000003.1, read on the forward strand.
TGGCTACGACCAATCCTTAGAAGAACTCGTTAATGGTGCCATCTTTGATGAAGGACATAATGAGATGGTACTAGTTCGAGATATTAATTTCTTTAGCCTGTGCGAACATCATATGCTGCCATTTATGGGCAGAGCACACGTTGCTTATATCCCTAACCAAAAAGTTGTGGGACTGAGTAAGCTGGCCCGCATTGTTGAGATGTATTCCCGGCGCTTGCAAGTACAGGAGAGGCTAACCCGCCAAATTGCCGAAGCGATTCAGACCGTTTTAGAACCTCATGGCGTAGCTGTTGTGATGGAAGCTACCCATATGTGCATGGCAATGCGTGGTGTTCAGAAGCCAGGTTCTTGGACTGTGACCAGCGCAATGGTTGGTGTGTTCCAAGAGGAGCAAAAAACCCGCGAAGAATTCTTTAACTTGATTCGTCACCAAGGAGCGTTCTTTTAGGAATTGGGGATTGGGGATTGGGGATTGGGGATTGGGAAAAACTCTTACCAATTACCTTTTTCCCGATTACCGATTACCTTTTTCCTCATTATCTAACCTGTGAAATAGCAGCGCTACTTTGTCTAAATTCTTGTCTCCTGGTGCGTTTTCAACACCACTAGATAAATCAATGCCACTAGGATTAACCTGACTCAGAGCTGCGACAATATTATCTGGTGTGAGTCCCCCGGCTAAAAACCAAGGGCAACTGGGGCTAAATTGTTGTAGCATTTCCCAATCTAAGGTTTTACCTGTGCCACCTAGTTGTTGGGGATGATAGGCATCGAGTAGTAAGGTATCTATAGAATTTATGTAAGTAAGGGCTGTGTCTAAATCGCCAAGTGAACGAATTCTCAGCGCTTTAATAATTTCTACCTGGGGGAGGTATTGACGCAATTGGTAGCAAAACGCTGGCAATTCATCTCCGTGTAGTTGGACGCCAGTCAATCCTGCTTCAACTACTATTTGACTGATTTCGGGGATGCTGGCGTTGGCAAAAACACCAATTTTGTCAATGTTTGCTGGTAATGATGCCACCGCTGCCTGTATTTGGGCTGTGGTAACGTAGCGTGGAGAGGTGGGTACACAGATAAATCCGATTGCTGTGGCGCCAAGGGATGCGATCGCAATTGACTGTTCTGGTTGAGTGATGCCGCAAATTTTAATCCGCATACCAGGAAAGACAAATTTAAAATAGTTACAAGGGAAAAGCTGAAAACCCTTGAGGTTGAGGCTTGTCTTTGTCAGCCGCAACAGCGCTTAACATAAGGGATGAAAGCTAGCAGCAGTATTTAGCCAGTGCTTTGATTCTAACTATTTTTGCCTATATTTTGATAAACTAAATTCATCAGCAAGCAAGGTAATAGACACATTGTGTCGCCTAAGCAAATCTTAGGTGCGGGGAGTGTCAAAATCTTGTAGGATTACATAAATTTTTCCATTTAGGAGAAAAAGCTTGATTTCATCTATTTTACTTGCAGCCGCTGGATCTGTTCCTGCAACACCAGTGTGGAGTCCTACAGTAGGAATCATTATCAGCGTCAGCAGCTTAGTAGCTCTTTTGCTAACTCTTGCATCTAAGGCTCCCAAAGTTGGGCCTAGTATGCCTTTACTCCCAGTCACTGTTCCCGCATTCATTGGGGCGATGGCTTTTGGTCATGTGATCGGTATTGGTGTCGTTTTAGGACTAACCAACATTGGTCGTCTGTAGATTTGAGTTGACATACCTTGGGTGAACAGTGGGCGGTGGGAAAGCTTTTATCCTATTTTTAGCAGGGATGGGTTTTTCCGCCGCCATTTTGCTATGGCTATTAGATGCCTGACCTACAAGAATTAATTGAATATTTTTAGGACTTACCCATTGACAAAAAAAGCTAAATATGTAAACTGGTTTTATTCATTGAAAATCTTAATTCGTGCGTTAGGGAACGCACACTACAGGATGCGTCCCCTGAGGTATCAGAACACCATTAAAAAAAACCAATATTTAGTAGGATGCGTCCCCTGACGCATCAAAACACCATTAAAAAAGCCCAAAATTAGGATGAATTGCCACAGTGCGTAAGTCCTAATTTTTCTATGGGGACATGATAAGCTGTTACGCTTTTAATTTGCACATCAAGGGCGGGCTTTTCGGCCCACCCCACAAGAGTTATGCTCAATAATGATATGCAAATTATAGGATTTTCAGCTTATTACCCCTCAGCCTGCCGCAGTGCTTCCAGTTCCTCTGGGGTGAAGGGATTTACTCCTGCCTTGAGTGCTTCTATCCAGCGCAGCCGCCGCTGTTTCACATCTTCTGAGTGACCATCAAGTGCATTGCTATCTACTGCCGCCTGAAAGTCTACTAATGCCCTAGCTAGTCCTCGACTATCTTGATAACTTTTATTTTCAGGTTCTAGGGTGACGGCATATTTCAGATATTGAGAGAAAGAACTGGGTTGCTAGTTTTTAGGGCTGACTCAAACGCTGGGTATGACTCTTTGCTAGACAAAACCACAATTTTTGGGTTAGAGCTTTTGCCGTTCTTTAAATCTACAAACTCATTTAGCCCTTGAACACCTTCTTCAATAATTTTTCTATTTGCTCCATAATCATCACGTTCCATATCTGTTTTTACAGGATATATCACTCCCAAAGGTCTGTTTGATTCAACAGCAGCTTTAACAGTGAAACGAGATCCTCCCTTAATAGAACTTTGGATTAAAATCAAACCGGCTCCAAGTCCTGCCTGAATTCTACAAGATTTCACCACAGAAAAAGTATCCTGCTTCTTTAAAGGAGGCATTTCAGATATAACAAGTCCATCATTCGCCAAAATATATTCAATATTGGCGACTGACTGCTTTGGTAAGGAGCGGAAGGAGGATTTAGCTAATCCACTGCCTACTACCCCTACAACCTCTGCAAAACAATATTCTTCTTGATCTCGAATTGAGAAAGTATCAATACCGTCTGCTAAACCGTTACAAATCACCCAACCTCTTGATGAAAAGTATTTACCAATACGCTCGGCAATTATATTTCCGGTTTTATTAGGCTTCCTTGTGCCAATGATAGTAATCGCATCCTTATATAATAAAGAAAAATTTCCAAGGAAGAAAAGGATAGGGGGAGGATCTTTTAATTCAAAAAGTTTTTTGGGATAGTTGGCATCTACAACAGAAGTGAAACTAATTTTATGCAGTTCACATTCAGATACTATATTTTCAGCTTTAGAAACAGCTTCTTTAATTTCCGAAGAGGAGTATTTCTTGCCAACTATTGCTAAAATCTGAGTAATAATTTCATCAGCACTTGTTGCAGAACCGTAACGACAACTTTGCTTTATAGTAACTAAGTTTTTTTTGACAAATGTAGCTCCTACTCCTTTAATAAGAGAAAGTGCAAGAACAGTAAAGCTTAATTCTGAAGTTTCTTTCATTCTATATTCTCCGTATAACCACATCCATCACCATATGGAGGCTTAGGACAGGAATAAAATTTATTACCAGTTTGACTATTAGTCCTTTCTTTCATATATTTATTCATCCCCTCTTGTGAACATTTTGGACACAGTACACCACTGTCGCTATATCCACATCCATCACCTTGAGCTTTAGGCGGTACGCAAGAGTAAAATTTGACACCTGTTTCCCTGTTAATCTTTAGTTGTAGTAGTTTATTTAATCCATTAGCTAAACATTTAGGACAGTCCCTATTACTATCTACCGAATTTATAAGTTGAAACAAGGCAATGAACAAAATATTTTTGGCTCCTTTGGCACGTAGCTTTTCTAATAAAGTATCAGCGGTAGCTCCAGTAGTGTACTGATCATCAAGAATGATTATACTCTTACCCTTGAGATCCAATCCATCCAGAAGGTTAATATTATTATCAATAAATCTTCGCCTATCTTCTGCTGTAGACTGTTTACGGGTAGAAGAATCAACCCCATTGTTCCACTCAAATACACTAATACAACTTAACGCTGGTCTACTTTGTCGAATTTGATTAACAATGAGATCAAATAACTCTCCCATCTTATTCGCTGGCTGCGTTGTCTGCTTATCTGGAACATAGGTAAATATATCCCATAAATAAGATTGAGTTTCTAGAACAAGCTCTAAATAAGTCATTACAGCGTCCCGAATTAAAAATAGTAGCTCTTGAGTTCTAGCTACCTGACCAAATTCAAAGTATTTTGCTGTAGCATGATATTTATCACACTCACCTTGGGACTGCCTAGCTAAAATCCTGTGAGCAGTTAGTCTCCCTTGTGGGACGTCATCAGGGCGAGGTTTTCTAGCTATACAGCTGACAGTACCCATAAACTTAGCTTCTAAGCAGAGCAAGTTTTGTAAAGGATTTTTCAAAATATCTAAAAGACTTGAATAATTTTGAGCAAAGTATGTAGAACCACTTTTAGTATTCTTCACATAATCACCTATGCCATCTCTAATTTCTAAGTTTCTTGCTTCATAGAATGCAGTTAACACTGTTGGAACTTGTAGACCTCTACCAAGTTCAATATCTAGCCAAGAGTCACCAATCACGTAGCAAGTGCTGCTTGAAATGTCAATATTTTGCTCTTGTAAAAAGTTGAGTGTTTTCAAAGTGTTTGGTTTATCTGCGAGAGAAAGTACAGCAGTACAATACTCGCTGAAGTGTTCTCTTACGATTGGATCTACATATCTAGGATGTGAGTCAGAAACAATTATGCACTCGAAGCCCAGGTTTTTTGCCTCTGCAAGAAATTCTGTAGCTCCCTGGAAAACTTGAATTTGTGACACGTCTGTTTGCACTTGCCCATCTTTCATGGGTTTCAATGCAATATCTGCTGTGTCTGTTAAAGTTCCATCCAAGTCAATCAGCAGATACTTTTTCTCGAGTAAGGGTCTATTTTCCACTTGAAAAGCTTACCTTTGTACTAAACTTGTATCAGATTATCCTCAGTAAGAGTGTTGAAATAAACCGGAAAAATACGGAATCTGGGGAGAATGCGTTTTATGAGTCGTGCAACAGCGTCAGATGCAGGAGTCTTGCCAATTAGCTGTAATAGTTCTGGTTTTTCGGTGATAATTGCCCGAAAGCTTTCTAGATAAGCGGCTTGACTCACCAAAGCTACACACTGCACCAAACTTAACTCTTTTTGCGTTTGGTCAGCAATTAGCTTAATAATGGTAAGCGCAATGGGTGCAAAGGGAATTACTGTTCCAGCAATTTGACCTAATGGACTATTGAGGATATCTAAAAGCGACGCGATTTCCCCTATATATGGGTTGAGGCTTTTTTGCTCTTTTACCGCTTTTGCTAAATCAAGCACGGCTTTGGCTGCGTCGGCTCCTGTTTTGACTGCTTCCACCCCTTGTCCTAAGTTCAATTCCCGAATGTCGGTTGTCAAAAACTTCCAAAGCTTGATAGCCATTGCCTATTCCCCTAACCATATTAATAAGCTTAGTTATAAGTATTACATTAGTTCAGTATCTTTACTTGGTTAACCTCTCCCTAAAAACCTATCGATTACCCAGATATTCCTTCAGTCTTAAAAGCTGGTAAAATGAGTTCAAAGCCTTGTGGAATCTCCTCTTCGTAAATTTCCTACGCTTGTAGAAATTATACCAACTACTCGAAATTAAATTATGAGCCGCTTTCTCTCCATTCTTCTAGCGGGCTTGATGGCATCTGTGTCAGTTCTATCGGTGTTTGAAAGCGCTGAGGCTGCACCACGCAAGACTCGTCATCACGGTCATTATGGCAATGTCTATTATCGCAGACACAACCGCGGTAGTTATCACCGCATAAATCATCGTAGACGGATACATCGACGCCGTAGTCACTATCGCTACTATTACCGACATATCAATCGCATTCGCCCTATTAAAATCTATCTCCCCCGTCCTGGTTATGGTCGTGTGCATCACGGCTATCGTGGTTACTAGTTCCGCTTCGACTCACAGCATTTTTCCCAGGACTTACGCAAGAACTCTGCGAAACTCTTATTCCTTCTCTTCGAGACGCTACGCGTTGGCGAAGCCTCGCCTCTGGCGATACGTGTCATTTGCGGTAGCCTACGGCACGCCCTTCGGTCTACGTTCCTTCATGATGAAAGCGTAAGTCCTGTTTCCAATGAATAGACTATGTGCAGACCTTTCTCCTACCAATAGCCTAGGAGGTGAGGGGAAATAGCTTTTGTTTTTTGACTGACCCACAGAAAAACCCATCACAAAAAAGTAGCCCCCTTCCCTAGCAGGGTTGGGGGTTAGGTTCTTTTGCTGTAATTGCTTAAATTGAGAACTTTATATATCTAAAGAGTACGATAAGCTGACTACAGCAGTTTTCATCCTCAAAACAATGACAGCAAAGAGTCCCACAATTTTAGCCCTGGACTTTGACGGAGTAGTTTGCGATGGGCTAATTGAATATTTTGAGGTAGCATGGCGTACCTATTGTAAAATTTGGTCGCCTGCTAAGGATACACCACCAGATGATTTAGCTTCTCGATTTTATCGCTTACGACCTGTAATTGAAACTGGTTGGGAAATGCCTGTTTTAATTAAGGCTTTGGTTGAGGGATTTTCTGATGCTAAAATTCTGCAAGAATGGGTAAGTATTGCTCCAGAAATTTTGTTAGCAGACAAATTGCAGGCGAAAGATATTGGCGCAAAATTAGACTATCTCCGAGATGAATGGATTAATACAGATTTAGATGGCTGGCTAAGTCTGCATAGATTTTATCCTGGGGTGGTGGAAAAAATTAAGGCGACTATTACTAGTGAAGTTAAGTTATTCATTGTCACTACTAAGGAAGGGCGTTTTGTCCAGCAGCTGTTGCAACAAGCAGGAGTTGATTTACCAACCGCAGCAATTTTTGGTAAGGAAGTGAAGCGCCCTAAATATGAAATTCTGCGAGAATTAATTCAGACGGCAGATGTCAAGCCTGTTAGTTTATGGTTTATGGAAGATAGACTGAAAACTTTGCAGTTAGTCCAACAGCAATCAGACCTTGGTGATGTGCAACTTTTCTTGGCAGATTGGGGTTATAATACCCAACCAGAAAGGGATGCTGCTGAAAATGATCCGCGAATTCAGCTAATATCACTTTCTCAGTTTGCTTTATATTTTTCTGGTTGGTTTTAATTAATTGAGGAATGATATGTAGAGCAGGCGTCACGAGAGCTACTCAATGATAGGCGAGACGCCTGTTTTACAATTTTTAAATGCAATTTTTTATCCTTACTCATCATTTATTATTTATGCTTGATCTAACAAAACTAGCGCGACAAATGCAGGGTTTGAGTCAGCATCTGACTTTAGAGGCTGCTGCGAGTCGTCAGCGTTTAGAGTTGGCACAACAACATCTAAAAAAGGCTTTTGAGTTTCAGGAAGAGTTGGTTAAGCGTCAGGAACAATGGCGCGATCGCATTATCTTTGCTAATGCTACCCCAATTGAGCCACTAGAAACCTGTATTGATATCCCTGTTCCGCCTAAAATTCATACTGTCATCTCTACTGATGGTTCGCAAATTTCCCCCAACCACCACGAAATTGCTTACTGCTATCTGATAAATATCGGTAGAGTAGTTTTACATTATGGTCAAAATCGCCACCCGCTGCTAGATAGTTTACCGGAGGTATTTTATCGCCCAGAAGATTTATATGTGTCTCGACAATGGGGGATTAAAACTGATGAATGGATGGGTTTTTGCCGTACTGCTTCGGAAATAACGGTGTTAGCAGAAGTGGCTTGCAGTATGAAAGGGGAAGTACCAATTTTAGCAATGGTGGATGGTTCCTTAATTTACTGGTTTTTGGAACAGTTGCCTATGGATGCACGCGATCGCATTTTACCCCCCATCCTCGAAGCTTGGAAACAGATGCGTGATGCTCAAATTCCCCTGATGGGCTATCTTAGCGCCTCTCGCAACATCGACGCTATGAACTTTTTACGCCTGTCAGCTTGTCCCCATCCAGTACCCGACTGTATAACTTATTGCCCCAATCAGCTAGAAGCAGTCCCTTGCAAAAAATTTGATCCTCTGCGAGATACAGCCCTCTGGGCAACCCAACTCAAACCCGGACAACGCGGACCCTTGTGGCGCAGTAATGCCCGCATTCTTGAACTATACGAAAACCAAACCATTTACTTCTGCTATGTCCACGTCGGTACAGAGATTGCACGGATTGAATTTCCTGCTTGGGTAGCCGAAAACACTACGATGTTTGATCAAGCGTTAGGACTGATGTTAGCACAGGTGCAAAAAGGATATGGCTACCCTGTGGCGATCGCAGAAGCACATAATCAAGCAGTGGTACGCGGCGGCGATCGAGCAAGATTCTTTGCCCTCTTGGAACGACAAATGATTAAAGCTGGCATCAAAAATGTCGGAACTTCCTACAAAGAAGCCAGAAAGCGGGGGAGTATTGCTTAAAATCAGCTTTCATACCCGCACTATTAGTGACGGCTTTTTCAGTATTATTCCTATATCCAAGAAAATTTAGAAATGCTTATATTAGCATAATCAGTTTTATTTGGGGACTAGAAATAGCCAAACCCTATCCTCAGAAATTTCTGTTACATTTCTTAGCTTTACTTAAAAAAACCAAAATTAAATCAACTTAAGAATCTTAAAAAATTCCAAATCAACCATTTGGACAGGATTGAACTATGATTAAAAAAAATAAATCTAAATATGAATTAGCAGAAGAAAACTACTCTCGATTCTTCTCGCTCTCCATAGATTTACTTTGTATCGCTGGTTTTGATGGTTATTTCAAGACTGTAAACCCATCATGGACAAAAACTTTAGGTTGGTCAACCCATAAACTCCTTGCCAACACCTTTATTGATTTTGTTCATCCTGAAGACCGTGAAAATACTATTTTCCATACTAAAAGCTTGACAGAAGGTATGGATTCAATTAATTTTGAAAACCGCTATCTTTGTCAAGATGGTTCGTATAAATGGTTGTCGTGGAATGCAACTGCATACATCGAAGAGCAGTTAATTTATGCAGTTGCTCATGATATAACGCCTCAGAAAGAAAATGAGATAGCCTTACAAAAAAACATCAAAGAATTAGAAGCTTTAAAGTTTGCATTAGATGCTCATTCGCTGGTAGCTGTTACTGATGTAGAAGGGATCATTACCTATGCTAACGAGCAATTTTGTAAAATTTCTAAATACTCAAAAGAAGAACTTATAGGTCAAGACCACCGGATTATCAAATCTGGTTATCATTCAAAAGAATTTTTTAAAGATTTGTGGAGAACAATTGCCCAAGGAAAGTTATGGAAGGGGGAAATGAAAAACAAAGCCAAGGATGGCACATTTTATTGGGTAGATACTCTCATTGTCCCAGTACTAAATCCCGATGGCAAACCCCACCAATATATAGCAATTCGTTCAGATATTACAGACCGTAAGCTTTCAGAGTTAGCACTGTTAGAAAGATCGCGCTTGTCACTCTTGAGTGCAGAAGTCAGTTTAGCCTTATCTCAACGCGGTACCCTACCAGAAATTCTGCAAAACTGCTCAAATACGATGTCGCAATACCTGGATGTCGCCTTTATTGGCATCTGGACTTTTGGACAGGAGACAAACCAACTACAGTTGCAAGCTGGCGTTCATTGCACAGATGCTAACTGTGACATATTGACCGATTTTCTCGATTATCCTAATCACATGGTTGTAGCTAATGATGCTATTAGCTCAATTACTCAAAACCATCAAGCTATTTTAAACGAAGAAGTATTAATTAATAATCAGGAACTATTTCTCGATTCTACATTTTCCATTTTCCGCTTATGTGCCTATCCCTTAATTATTGAGCAGCAATTAATTGGCATCATGGCTTTATTTAGCCAGCAATTATTTACCGATCCAACCCATAACCTATTAAATTGGATTGCAAATAATATTGCGGTAGCTGTTGATCGCATCTGGGCGCGAGAAGAACTCCTCAGCCGTCGGGAAGCTCTGCTGTTGCGTCTTGCTAGCGAAATCCGCAGTTCGCTCGATATCGATACTATTCTAGAAACTGCCGTTAACGAAATCCGCAGCTTATTACAAATTGACCGCTGCTATTTTCTTTGGTATTTACCAAATTCCTCCCCGCCAAATCTGACTATCACCCATGAAGCGCGGGACTCTAAATTACCCACTATGTTAGGTAAAGTTTCGCCACAAAAAAGTATTTATTTGGCAAAAATGCTTCTCCGCCAAGAGTTAATTTGCATAGATGATATACACAGCAATTTCCTACTCGAACATAGTCTCGATTATAATACAGATGAACTGCTAAGAGAGTTTGATATCACTTCTCAACTGCTGCTACCAATAAAAAGTAATTCTGAGGAATTTGGCGCAATTGTTTGCAGTCATTGTAGTGGCGAAAGAATTTGGAACAATAGTGAAATTGTACTCCTGCAAGCTGTGACAGATCAATTAGCGATCGCCATCAATCAAGCACAAATTTATGCCCAAAGTCGTGCTGCTACTTTAGCCGCCCAAACTCAAGCAGAAAAACTCACCGAAGCCTTGCATAAGTTGCAGCAAACGCAAGCGCAACTGATTCAACATGAAAAAATGTCTAGTTTGGGACAGCTAGTAGCAGGCGTTGCCCATGAAATCAATAACCCAGTTAATTTTATTCATGGCAACTTAACCCATGCTAACGAATACTTTGACGACTTACTAGAGCTATTACAACTTTATCAGCAGCACTATCCCCATCCTCATCCAGAAATTAACAATTTATCTGAAGAAATTGACTTAGAATTTCTGACTAGTGACCTGTCAAAACTCATATCTTCAATGAAAATAGGTACTAATCGCATCCGTGAGATTGTTCTGAGTTTGCGAAACTTCTCCCGCCTTGATGAAGCCGAGAAAAAGTTAGTTGATATTCATGAAGGAATTGATAACACACTGTTTATTTTGCATCATCGCTGGAAAAATATTGGTAGTGAAATTGGCATATCTATCATCAAAGATTATGGGAATTTACCTTTAATTGATTGCTACCCAGGTCAACTTAATCAGGTATTTATGAACATTTTAACTAATGCCATCGATGCATTAGATGAATTAGCCGCCCAGGGAAATATTAGGGAAGACAAGCATCAAAAATTTTCCCCACCTACGATTTCGATTAGCACCGCAATTTTAGAAAACGACTTTATTTCTATCCAGATTGCTGACAATGGAATCGGCATCACAGAAGAAGTCAGAACAAAGCTATTTGACCCATTTTTTACCACAAAACCTGTGGGTAAGGGCACAGGATTAGGGCTGTCAATTAGCTACCAAATTATCGTCGAAAAACATGGAGGAATTTTGGAGTGTTTTTCGGAACCAGGACAAGGTACAAAGTTCTGGATTCAGATTCCAATTAAGTAAAATTAAATCATTAGCAAATGATAGTTTTTATTTCCTGAACCATGGGTTACAGATTAAGATACTGTTGCCTTTGTCAATGAGTAATTGTGCTGAGAATCAGGTAATGAACGAGCCTTGGATATGACTTTTTATGTTACGAGAGGTGATTAACTAAATATTACGTGTAAAATCCCAATTATTTGTATTTTTTAAACTTATTTTTCTTATACTTAAGCAGTATTACTAGTAATAAACCACTGAGTAGGACTTGTAATTTGTCACGAATTTTGCTGAGATTAAGCTAGAGCAAACCAAAAGATCGTAACTCATGTTTCATGTAGTTTGTGAAATTACTGCCATTCTTACTGGAAACTGTTACCTTTACATTTCTTTAGGGAAAGCTATATTTATAGCAGTAGATCAGGCGATTAGGACATTCTTAAAAGCTCAAACTCAGTGATGACAAGGGTTTTATTTTGCCTATTGCAAGAGTGACTATTGCCTTCTGCTATAGCTGAGACTTAGAGAATAATCCTTTGGGTAGCTAACTATAGTCCAGTCCTTTATGAGCTATCTTGGAATTTAACTCTATGGAAAGATACTTAGACGCCCACCAGAGGCTGTTCACCAGACACCGCTTAGTTACCAAAAGTGCAGTTATTGTTTTGGCTGTAGTCGTGGCACTGATGGGTACAGGCTGTAGTGGCAAAGTATCCGGTGGTTCAAAACCTGCTGTGGATAAAGCTCCCGACAGTAGCAAACAAAACTTATTCACCCTAAAAATTGGGGTGCTACCAGCACGCAACCCTCAAGACCAAGAACAGATGATGAAAGTCTTCGATGCCTACTTAGAAAAATCCCTGGGACGACAAGTCGATTTCCAAATTGCCAAGAATTACAATGAAGCTGTTGACTGGCTGGTGCAAGAAAAGGTTGATATTGCTTATTTAGGGCCTTCTACCTATCTAAAAGCATTAGATCGGGGTGCTAAAGTAGAACCATTAGTTGCTCCCATCGACATGCATACAGGGCAACCTTGGTATCGGGCATGCATTATTGTCAGAGCAGACAGTCCCATCAAAACCTTAAAAGACCTCAAAGGCCAGCGCGTTGCCTTTGTAGATAAATCATCAACCTCTGGGTATTTGATGCCACTGGTAAGTCTCAAGAAACTGGGGATTAATCCTGAGCGGGATTTTGCTCAAGTTCTTTTTGCTGGAAACCATAGCAAGAGTATGGCAGCATTGGAAAATGGCACTGTTGATGCCGCTGCGGCTAATATTTCGTCTTACCTCAAGCGGCAAAAAAGCGGCAAACTCACACCTAAAAACTCCAGAATTATCTGGGAGTCTGCCCCCATACCCAAGCCACCCATAGTAGTATCAACAAGACTGTCCCTTGAGTTGATCGAACAATTGAAGCAAGCATTTATTAATACCCCGGATGGTATGGAGGATATTACGGGAAATGAGTCAGCTGGATACACCCTTGTTAGTCCTTCCGACTACGCTCCTGTTCAGCAACTCCGAAAAGACCTCAACTTAATTTCCATCCCGGCAAAATGAAGATATCTACAAAGTTTTTCACCGGTTCTGCTATATTTGTTGGACTCATAGTAGCTATTCTTGTTGGTAACAATTTAGTTTTTCAGCAGATAAAACAGATAGTTATTGACAAAAGCAAACAAAGCACTGAAACTATCAAAGCATCTCTAGAAGCAGAAAATGCCTTAAAATCTGAAATTATTGCCCTTAAAGATATTGTTTTATTTAATACCAAAAAATCGGAACTAAATCAGTTTCAAGCCCAGTTTTTGGAATCCCTCGATAAGTTAGAGATATTAATACCAGACGCTACAAAAATATCTGTAATTCGTCGCCGGCACAAGTTTATTGCCAATATGGGGATTCAGCTAACTCAGCGGCAAGCCAGTGAAACCTATCTGGCTGATTCTCAGCAGTATTTCCGAGCAATTAATTCCTTTAACAGAGATATTGAGTTTTTCTTAAAAGATGTGATTGACCTTGCTTATGAGCAAAGCTTCATGATGGATTCGCAATTGGAAAGCCTACATCAAATGCAGAAAAATATCTCTTTTGCTGTGATCGGGGTGATTCTGATTCTATTTGTTGGTAAGTTTTTGCTGATCTGGCGTCCGGTGATTCAGTCTTTGCAAAAGTTACAGATGGGAACAGCAGAAGTTGCATCTGGCAACTTCGATTACCGTTTAGATATCTGCACAGGGGATGAAGTAGAAGACCTTGCTCAAGCATTTAACTACATGGGAGCGAAGCTAGCCCAATCCCGTGAAACACTACTGGAAAACACTGAATTAACCCAAATAAACCAACGCTTAGAGTTAGAAATATCTGAACGCAAACAAGCAGAGTCAAAACTCCAAAAAGCCTTACTAAAACTCCAAAATACCCAAGCTCAACTGATTCAAACTGAGAAAATGTCTAGCTTGGGTCAGCTTGTGGCTGGGATAGCACACGAAATCAATAATCCAGTTAACTTTATCTATGGCAATATCACCCACACTACGGAATACGCTCATGAACTACTAGAGCTAATACATCTCTACCAAGAAGAATTCCCGATTCCCGGAGATAAAATTCAGGAAAAGGTTGAGGAAATTGACTTGAAATTTCTGCTGGATGATTTGCCCAAAGTTCTCAGTTCGATGAAAATAGGAGCTAACCGCATTAGGGAGCTTGTCTTGTCTTTACGCACTTTCTCCCGTCTGGATGAAGCGGATATGAAAGAGGTTGATATTCATGAAGGTATTGAGAGTACGCTGCTAATTTTGCAGAATCGGCTGAAAGTTAATCCAAAGCATCCCAAGGTTGAAGTCATCAAGGAGTATGGCCAGCTACCTTTGGTAGAGTGTTATGCAGGGCAGTTAAATCAGGTGTTTATGAACATTTTGAATAATGCGATCGATGCCTTTGAACGTGACAATGCCCAGTGTTCTGGTTCAGGCATTCAGAGTCATCCCAGTCAGATTAAGATTTGCACTGAACTTGTTGGTAATGACAAAGTGCTGGTGCGAATTGCTGATAATGGGCCAGGGATGACCCAAGAGGTTAAGCAAAAGCTGTTTGATCCATTTTTCACTACTAAACCTGTGGGTGAGGGGACAGGGTTGGGCTTATCGATTAGTTACCAAATTGTTGTGCAGAGACACTCTGGTAATTTGCGGTGTGTGTCAGAATTGAAGAAAGGAACTGAGTTTTGGATTGAGATTCCCTTGCATCAGCAAAAGAACCAGGTTGTATCCCAAGATGACATGGAAGCGATCGCTCGATAGCGGGTACTCTGGGCCATGGTCTCAATCATCTAAAAGTTAAAATTATCCTACTAACAAAATTCATAAATTGCTCATTAAAAGAATCAGCTATGCAAAACTTAAATACATTCAACACCACTGAGTTGAATTTAGAGCTATTTCATCTCCAGAGTCATACATCTTTTGATTTACCCCCAAATCTGCCTGTGATTCGCATCGGTAAGCTGAATGATCAAATTCTGCCGGATATAGATGTTTCCAATTTGCCAGATGCAGATGTGGCTTCTCGCATTCATGCACAGGTTCAGGTAACCGGAAGTATTTATTTTATTGAAGATTTGGGAAGCTCTAACGGGACATTTATCAATAACACTAAGCTGGAGCCGAGAACTCCTTATCTGCTCAACTTGGGAGATAGAATTGATCTTGGCCAAGGAGGTAAAATAACATTTATATTTCAATCTAAACAAGATCAGCAACTAAATGTTGCTTCTAGTACAAATCCTACAGCACTTCAGCCACAAATGGCTGGTAATAGCAGACAAAATTCAGTAGATAAAACTAGCAAATTGCTCGGCTTGGCTTTGATGGTTGCCGGAATTGTGCTTTTAACTGCGAATATTCAAGTGGGGATTTATATCCGTCTTCCTGGTGTCATACTATGCACAGCTGGCGTTTATATCCTCTTCCAAAGAAAGTTAAATCACAATTTAGGCTGGCTTTTGCTCGCCCTAGGTATAGGGGTGATTGTTTTTACTGCTCAGGGATTTGCTTCAATAAATCTTTTGCTACTTATTGGCTCAGGTAGTTTATTTTTAGCCGGATATCAACTGTTGAATACTGGAAAAATTTTGGATCATGATTGGCGATCGCTCCAGGAATTGATCAAGAAATAGCTCCAACCCAGTTATACAAAGACTTATGTGTGTATTCCCCTAGGCGAAGTGAGCGATCGCATCGCCTTTTCTTTGAAGATAATTGCTATATATCGAGTACTTTTGGAGTAAGAAGCGAGTAAATTGATTTTGTCAACGATTTGAGATAAAAACTCAAACTGGTGTCAGGAGTAGGGTTATGAAGTATATTCCGTATTTAGTTTCAGTTCTTTTTGCTGGTTCGGTTTTGAATCTGGCTATCAGCACTCAACCAGCACAAGCTCAAGTAGCTTATGGTAGCTATGTTGGTATCGGCCCAACAGTTGGACTTTCTGAAGGTGGGCAGATTGGGGGGGTGCTTGCTTTCCGGTACAAGCTACTGGAAAGACCAATTTCTTTCCGTGCCCAAGCTTTAGTTGGCGAAAGTACAGCAGTTGTGCCCACAGTTTCCTATGACGTCCCCCTCAATTGGCAAACAGATGCATACTTGGGACTTGGGGTAGTATTAGCTGGTGGTGCTACACGTTCCCCTGTGGGTAATAAAATTAGTTTAGCCTTGCAACCGGGAATTGATTACATTGTGCCAAATAGCAACACTGTAATTTTTGGTAACGCTATTATTGCCTTTGATGCCTACCGCAATGGCGCCGGTACAGCCTTATCTCTGCAAGGTGGTGTAGGTTTGAGATTTTAATTAGTGAACTACCACACACTCACCCGAAGCGGGTAGAGTGTGGGCTTCTCCTTTCAACAACCACAGCCGCCACAGTAGTAGACTTACGCCCATACTGTTTTGGTCTTACATAGCCTTCAGGAGCAATAACGCTGGTTCCCAACGCCAATACACGCAAGCCTTCATTTTTGAGATTTTTCGCCGCATTAATGTCTCTGTCGTGTCGCTCTTTACAGTGCGGACAATCAAATTCACGCACAGACAAATCCATTTTTGGCAGTGGCTTCAAGGTATGGAAGCAAAGATGAGTTGAAGCAAAGAATCGACCTATTTCTAGATAGACTTTGCCCACCATTTCGGCTTTGTACTTGAGCATGGTACAAAACATTCCCCAGCCAGCATCAGATATTGCCTTGGCTAGTGTGATTGCAAGTATAGAACTGGGAAAACGGGTATTAATTAAACGTCGTTGACCTGATATCTTAAGCGTCAAAGGCGATCGCGACTATAATTAGAAGTAATCATTCGGTCACCAGAGGTCAGGGGGAAAGCAGGATGTAAATCCGGCGCTGTCCCGCAACTGTGAAACGATTTTAGAATTTATACTTAAGTAAGAACGTTACAATCTAACGTCTCTACATTGCTGAAAATCGAAAATTGGGTAAGTCAGGCTACCCAAGGAATTATACTATCGGGTTCTACAAATCTGCGAGGTACAGATGACTGCTACTACAAATCCAACCAGTTCCCCTGGTGGCTCGAATCATACTTTATTCGTTTGTAAAACCTGCGCCAGTGTTTGGCAAGAGGGAAAACGCATTGGTGAAAGCGGCGGTGAAAAACTACTCCAACAGCTTCAGCACTTCGCCCAAGATTGGGATTTACGAGAGCAATTCCCCATTGAAGAAGTGGAATGTATGAGTGCTTGTAACCGTTCCTGCGTTGTTGCCTTTACTGCTAAGGGCAAATTAACATATCTGTTTGGAGATTTGACTGTTGATGGCTGTGCCTCTGCGGTGCTTGAATGTGCCCGTCAATACTACATTCAGCCAGATGGTGTACTGCCTTGGGCAAAAAGACCAGAAGCCCTGAAAAAGGGACTTTTGGCAAGGATTCCCGCCTTACCGCTGATGTAATTTACCCCTCTGGTAAACCTCTCCTTGAATAGGTTTTTGCCAAGGGCAACAGGAGAGTATGAAATTATTGCTCTCTTGTTTTTTGAGTAATTTTTTTACTATTTTGCTAAATCTGAATATATCTAAAGTTGATATGATGCGCGTTTTGATTCTGGGTGGGACGGGTGATGCTGCGGAGTTAGCTGCAAGGTTGGCGACTATCCCAGAAATTGAGGCGATCGCATCTTTAGCCGGTCGGACTCGTGAACCATCAACCCCTGTTGGTAATTATCGCATAGGCGGGTTCGGTGGTGTACCGGGTTTGGTTGATTATCTGCGAGTTATGCAAATTGATGTTTTGATTGATGCTACCCATCCCTTCGCTAATCAGATGTCGTTTAATGCAGCAGATGCAGCGGCGGAGGTGGGAATTCCTCGGTTGCTGTTAAATCGTCCTCCTTGGGAGAAGAAGCAGGGGGATGTCTGGGTTGAGGTTGAGAATGTTACAGATGCCGCTACAGCCTTAGCAAGCCAAGCACAGCGGGTATTTTTAACCGTTGGTAGACAAGAACTTTCTGCCTTTGCACATTTACAGGATATCTGGTTTTTGATGCGAATGATTGATCAGCCTAGCCCTGATGCCATCGTACCCCCTGGAGTGTTGTTGTGCGATCGCGGCCCTTTTGCTTTGGATAATGAAAGAAAAATTTTGACTCAATACAATATAGATGCGATCGTCAGCAAAAATAGCGGCGGTGATGCCACCTATCCCAAGATTATCGCAGCGCGGGAACTTGGGGTGAAAGTTGTAATGATCAACCGTCCAGCGATACCGCGAGGGGAACAAGTCGCAGATGTTGAAAGTGCTGTGTTGTGGTTGGTTGATAAAATGAAAGAACTTAGTGGAGGAAAGCCAGATGGTGACAAAGCAACCACACTTTAATACTCAGATTTTACCATTGGAAAATGGCGATCGCTTATCGCGTTATGAGTTTGAACGTCGCTATACAGCAAGTCCCGATGTGAAAAAAGCCGAATTAATCGAAGGAGTTGTTTACATAGCCTCATCTGTAGGTTTTCGTCATCATGCTGAACCACACGCTAACTTAATAGGTTGGTTAGGAATTTATAAAATTGCTACTCCTGGAGTGGAGTTAGGAATTAACCCAACAATTAGGCTAGATCAAGATAATGAACCGCAACCCGATGGAGTCTTATTAATTGATCAAAAATTGGGGGGAAATTCCCGTTTAACAGCAGATGACTACATCGAAGGTGCACCAGAATTAGTTACAGAAATTTCTGCCAGCAGTGCAGCTTATGATTTGCACGATAAAAAAAGGGCATATCGCCGCAATGGAATTCAAGAATATATTTCTTGGCAGATTTTAGAAAATAAATTAGATTGGTTTCAACTGATAGAAAGCGAGTATCTATCTCTTCAAGCAGATGCTGATGGTATTATCAAAAGTCAAGTAATGCCGGGTTTATGGTTAGCAGTTCCCCAATTATTAGCGGGGGATATGGTGACAGTTTTAGCTGTGTTGCAAGCTGGATTAAATTCACCAGAACATAGGGAATTTATCCAACGGCTATCAAAAATATAACTTACTCAAGTAGCAAGATATTCCTCAATCCGAAACTGCGCTTGATCTAAAGAGTATTTAACCGCTTCTTGATTACCACCTATAAACCGCGTTTCCAGAAAATACCGCTCAAATTTTAAACCTGCTTTTTCCATGACTCGAATAGATGCAACATTAGCCACCAACGCTGTGGCTACAACACATTGAATTTTCAACTCAGAAAACCCTTTTAATATCAACTCCCGTGAACCTTCAGTTGCATAACCTTTACCCCAAGCAGATTTTCGCAACCGATAACCTAACTCAATTTCTTCTGGATTATCTATGGCGGTATTTTCTAAATTTGGTCGAAAATGAAACCAGCCGATGAAGTTTTTACTCGATTTCTCTATGGCTGCCCAAATACCATAACTATCATATAAATTGTAGTATTTAAGAAATCTGGGTAGCACTTGCTGTTTAATATCTTCGTATTCTGTGGGTTTGCCTGTGAGATTAGCAAAGCGGACAACATCGGGATCGTTGTTTAATTCAAATAAGTTATCAAGATCATTTTCAGTAAACTGGCGAAAAATCAATCTTTCTGTTTCTAGAAAAATTTTCATTGTATCTCTGCTTCTAAAATCTCTACTTCACCCCTACCCATTGTGTCACAGTTGCCATTCCTCGCCAGCCTAAAAATTTACCAATCGGTTCAGCGCGTTGAATCGCAATGCGGGTGAAATTACCGCCAACTTTCTCATACCATTGAAATAAGGTTTGCTCACCTTCAATAGTGACAACATTCGCCACTATTCGCCCACCTGGACGCAATGCTTCCCAGCAAATATCAAAAAGTCCCGGTGCTGTCACCCCACCACCAATAAAAATAGCATCTGGTTTGGGTAAGTCTTTGAGGACATCAGGGGCTTTACCTGGGATGATTTGCAGATTTGGTGTACCGAGAGATGCCGCATTATCGCTAATGTAATTTAGTCTAGATGAGTTTTGTTCAATGGCGATCGCCCGACATCGAGGATGACTCCGCATCCATTCAACAGAAATTGAACCACAACCGGCGCCCACATCCCATAATAACTCCCCTGGTAAGGGAGCTAAGGTTGATAAAGTAATCGCCCTCACTTCTCGCTTCGTTAGCTGTCCATCATGGTGATAGGCGAAATCTTGCAGTCCTGGTAATCTCGATAAAGCCATAACCCCAGCATCTGCGATACAATCAATGGCGATCGCATTTAAAGCAGCGATTTCTGTCTCCTTCCAAGATGCCGCAAAACTTTCAACAATCCGTTCCTCAATTCCACCCATCCGCTCCAAGACAGTGATTTTGCTATCACCATAACCGCTTTTTGTCAATATCTCCGCCACAATTCCCGGCGTTTCCTTCCCCTCACTCAAAATCAATAATTTCCCACCAGGATAAATGTAAGATTTCAGCAAAGCGGGTGGACGAGCGCATAAACTCAGAGTTTCCACTTCCGTTAAAGACCATCCCAATCTAGCGCAGGCGAGGCTAAAGGCTGAAGGTGCGGGGATAATTGTGATTTCTTCTATGGGAATGCGTCGCGTGAGAGTCACACCGATGCCGTAACACAAAGGATCACCACTTGCTAATATACAAATTAATTCACCCCGTCGCTGGATAATTTCCTCTACTGCGGCGCTAATTGGGGAAGTCCAGGGGATTTTTAGGCGTTGGTCATCGGGGGGTAACATAGCCAAATGGCGATCGCCTCCCACGATAATATTAGCTTGCCGAATCAGAGAAAGTGCGATCGCGCTTAATCCCTCTAACCCATCTTCACCTATTCCGACTATTGATAGCCATTTTGCCAGCTTTAAGCACGGCGTATTAAAATTGATTGACATCTGAATAAAATAATACCAAAAGTCTACTATGGGTCATTTCGATCATCTCCACAAAATCGAGCAAATGAACCCCCTCAAGGGTAGCGTCTCGTAAAGAAGCGGTACTAGTGCAACGCGACAAAAATAACTAACCAGTGAGATTCAACTCAAAAGCTTGTGGAATCTACTTTTTAAATTTTTAACACTTCGATTGCGCTCAGTGTTAAAGCCGAGCGGAGCCGAGGCTTTAATTGTTAATTTTTCATTCCGAGAAAGCAATACTAGCTCTCTTCCCCCTTTCGCCAAAACTGCCCTAAAATCTCCCCTGGATTCCTGTCCCAAGTATCAATATGCTCATATATCAAACAATCAGCATTGAGTTTGTATGTCGAGTAACCATTGAAAAATAACCGTGCCTTCCACGGAACACGTAAAACTCCCCGCACAGTCCATTTTGCTAAAATCCTATCTTCCCCTGACTGAGAAACCTCATGCACATCAAAATAAATTTGCGTAAAAAACAGCCGGGCATGAAATCGCAAAGTCCAAAATATAATGCGATAATTGAATTTATATTTAAACTTATTCACCGGGTCTTGAAAAAAGATATCCTTTGAATAGATATCATAGGAAATATCTTGCTCAAAAAGAGTCGGTAAATCCTGTTTGAGAATATTAATTACCCGTTCCACCTGCAATTGAGATTCCATAGCTTTTTTAAATAAATGGACGATATTGCCATTATTAGCCTACCTTTTAACAGATGCCGTCACCAGAAAAACCAGCCATAATTTATCTTAACAACAGTTAGATTATCCACTGGAGAAAATCAAAGATATGTCTGTCATCGAAACATCTTGGACACACGCATA
Source organism: Cylindrospermum sp. FACHB-282 (assembly GCF_014697195.1). GTDB lineage: Bacteria > Cyanobacteriota > Cyanobacteriia > Cyanobacteriales > Nostocaceae > Cylindrospermum. Next base: position 144,540 of record NZ_JACJRJ010000003.1, read on the forward strand.
TATAACAACCAACGGCGTAAAACTACATTACGTCACCCAAGGGGATGGCCCCTTAATGCTGATGTTGCATGGGTTTCCTGAGTTTTGGTACTCTTGGCGGCATCAAATACCAGAATTTGCCAAAAACTTTAAAGTCGTCGCCCTTGATTTACGCGGCTACAACGATAGTGATAAGCCGAAAGAACAATCAGCCTATGTAATGGATGAATTAATCAAAGATATTGAAGGAGTAATTCAGGGGCTAGGATACGAAACCTGTATTTTAGTTGGACATGATTGGGGCGGTTTGATTGCCTGGAATTTTGCCTACGCCCACCCCGACATGGTAGAAAAATTAATTATCCTCAACCTCCCCCATCCCGCCAAATTCGCCGAAGGCTTACGCACTACCCAACAACTGCTACGCAGCAGCTATATGTTTCTTTTTCAAATACCCTTACTACCAGAATTACTTCTACAAGCTTTTGACTATGCCCCAATAGCCAATGCTATTCAAGGCACAGCATTTAATAAAAACGCCTTTACCCCAGCAGACATTGAAGCCTACAAAGATGCCGCCGGCAAACGTGGTGCTCTCACAGCAATGTTAAACTATTACCGCAACATTTTTCAGCCGCAAACACCCAAGAAAAATTGGAGCGTCCTAGAAGTGCCCACCCTATTGATTTGGGGAGAAAATGATACTGCACTCGGCAAAGAACTCACTTACGGCACCGCCACCTATGTCCGAGACTTTCAAATCAAGTATATTGCTAATTCTGGTCATTGGGTGCAGCAAGAACAGCCTGAGTTAGTCACACAGTATATGCGGGAATTTCTATTCTACTTAATTTAGCTTCATATCTTTTGCGGCTTTTACAATCTCGTTTTCACCCAATATCTTGGGTGATGCCGCCAAAAAGCACCGAGTTTACCCATCTAACGAGTAGATTTTGGATAAAGAACCGCCAATGAAAAGATAACTTTAATGAAACCCCAGTTCCAAGCATGGCTTGCTACACCAGAGTGTTTTAATAATTATGTCCGCTGTTTGTTGTTCAGCTTGATTTGGGTTTTAAATCCTAGTAGCAACTGCTCTAAGCTCCTCTACAATCTTTTTATTCTTATCATTTCTCGAACCGTAAAGCCTGGCTGAAAATATTGTTATTATTTCTAAGACATCTTGAGCTAAATCTTCTTCTTCTTCTTCAAAACTACTATCTTCTGTCCTATTAATAATTACTACTTCGGTACCAAAATGTTCGCACAAACTAAAAATTAGTTCACTCCCAAATCTGAGTAATCTGTCCTTATGAGTTATAACTAATCTTTCTACTTTATTATCCACAATTAAACGAATTAATCGCTTCAACCCTTTTTTACTATAGTTAAGACCAGAACCTAAATCTTCTATAATCTCAAATTGCCAACCATTCTGAGAGCAAAATAGTTCTACTACTTCTTTTTGTCTTTCTAAATCTTGCTTTTGGTCATGGCTAGATACTCTACAGTATCCAACTGTATAAGAAAGTTGAGATTTAACGCCTAGGAGTTGTGATAAATCATAACGCCTATGCCCGCTAGCAGTACGCTCAGGAACTAACTTACCTTCAGACTCCCACCTTCTGAGTGTTGAGGCACTTACACCCTTTATTTTCGCCGCTTCTGATATAGATAACTTACTCATACACCTATTATAGCTTATACTTTGAGTAAGTATGAGTAAGATTAGATAATTATTTTAATTCAGCACTTGACCCCAAACTAGACTCATATCGTGTCCGGTTAAAGACTTATCATTAAGACCGCAAGGGTGCTTTCTTGCAGGGGGAGAAAGAGTTTTCAGATTTTTGCACAGAAGCAGGAATCATAACTAATCAGCCGGACATGATATCAACCGCATTTCGGGCATCATCAGCCAAGCTGAAAAACATTATAACCATCTAGTGTAGTCAATCACCATCTTCAACCAATTTAGTGAGATAATGGGATAGTGAGGGAAAGAACGGATGCTAATTGATTACCAAAGGGGAAAATTATGAAAATCAAGCTATTAGCTGCTATAGCCTTAGTAACTCCCCTATTTATCATCGGCTCAGTCAAAGCTGAGAACAATCAGGACTTGCAAAAGTTGTTGTCAACTGGGGAATGTACTCAGTGCAACCTATCAGGAGTCAACCTCAGTGGTGCTCATTTAATTGGTGCTGATTTGCGAGGTGCAAATCTCCAAGGAGCTAACCTAACAAACGCTAACCTCGAAGGTGCTGACTTAACTGATGCAAACTTAGCAGGTGCTAACTTAACATCAGCTTATGTAACTAATGTGAATTTGAAGAAAGCCAATCTCAACGGGGTAAATTTTACCCGCGCCACGATTCACGATTCCAATGTGTATAAAGCATCAATGGATGATCTCAACCTCACTGAGGCTGGAATATTTAACACCGGCATCGGTATTGGTGGAGAAGATGGAGAAATTCCTGATTGGGATTAGGCTGAATTCATTAGGCTATTTAAAACCAATCACCCTAGGTGATTGCGGGTTTTAGTCCCCAGGAAACCACCCCTAGAAAAGTATTAATAAAAGTTAAACCTCTCCCCTTGATAGTAGTTTCCCTATTTTCAAGGTAGAGAGTTTTATTTTGCTAGTAGCTGTAGAAATCAGGTTATGGGCAACTTGTGAAATCGCCCATAACCTGAAAATCAACAGGCTAGTACATCATGGCGGAAATAAAGCTACCATTCAAATAGACCAAAAGCCTATGTCATAGCTTGTTGAATTTTGCATTCCGCCTTCTTGTAGCGTCTGATAGAGAGCCGATGGTTTTAACTTAACGCCTGAGCAGCCACCGCCGAAAGTGTCTGGTTGACTGCTTGTTTGAGCACATCTGCTTTATCAGTGCGCTCCCAAGGCAAATCTAAATCAGTCCTGCCAAAATGACCGTAAGCTGCGATGTCCTGATAAAAACGTCCGCCTCTTTCACTTGGAAGGTTGCGTAAATCGAAGGCATGGATAATTCCCGCTGGACGCAGTTCAAAGTTCTGTTTGATTAATTCCAGCAAGATTTCTTCATCCACTTTGCCAGTACCAAAGGTATCTACCAGGATGCTTGTTGGTCGCGCTACACCAATAGCATAGGATAGCTGGATTTCAACTTTTTCTGCCAACCCAGCGGCGATAATATTTTTCGCCACATAGCGAGCAGCATAAGCAGCAGAACGGTCTACCTTGGTGGGGTCTTTGCCAGAAAAAGCGCCGCCGCCATGTCGTGAATAGCCACCGTAGGTATCCACAATAATTTTCCGTCCTGTTAGTCCAGAGTCACCCTGAGGCCCGCCAATGACAAATTTGCCAGTAGGATTCACTAAAAAACGTGTTTCTTGATTTGGCTTAACGTCAATGTCTTCAAAAACAGGTTCGACCACTGCTGACCAGAGGTCTTGTTTAATCTTGGCTTGCACCGCCGCCTCATCCGTGATTTCCCCAATCTTGGCTGTATGCTGGGTAGAAATCAAGATTGTATCAATACCTACAGGGCGTCCATCTTCATAAGCTACGGTGACTTGGGTTTTGCCATCGGGACGCAAGTACGGTAAATCACCTGTTTTGCGAACTGCGGCTAGTCGGCGAGCAATGCGATGAGCGAGACTGATGGGTAAAGGCATCAGTTCTGGCGTTTCGTTGCAGGCAAAGCCAAACATGATCCCTTGATCACCTGCACCGATTTTATCGAATAGTTGTTCACTATCCTCAGCGCGGGTTTCTTGGGCAGTATTAACCCCTTGGGCAATATCAGGGGATTGTTCATCCAAAGCTACCAAAACGCTGGCGCTGTTAGCAGAAAATCCGTTATCAGCATCAGTATAGCCAATTTCAGCAATTTTTTTACGGGCGAGATGGACGTAGTTTACATTCGCTTTGGTGGTAATTTCACCCGTAATTAGCACCAAACCAGTATTAACCACAACTTCAGCAGCCACACGGCTAGTAGGGTCTTGTGTCAGTAAGGTATCGAGAATGGTATCAGAAATCTGATCGCAGATTTTATCTGGATGACCTTCGGTAACTGACTCGGAGGTGAATAGATAGCGACGTGACAAAGGACATTCCTCCTTTTATAGTGTTTTCACTGGCTAAATATGGATATTTAGTTTCAGCTACTAATTTCAGAAATCATAACAATATTTACACATAGATTAATTAGTGTCTTCTTATCTGGAAAAAAATTGCCAACTCTAGCTCCAGTATCTCTAAGAGACATAATATTCAGACATCCTCTAAGGGAATTTTTTAGGCAAAAAAGAGGGGACACCCAAAAGCGTCCCCGTAAGCTTTGACACAAACACTGCTGCTTTAAACTTGAACCGCCAGTTTTGCTTCTTTAGCTGTCAATTGCTCATAGGCAGTACGCATTTTTAAACCTGTCAGCACTTGGAACAAACCGGTACCATTATTGGAACCTGGATACTCACGGTGTTGGAGTAACAAGTGAGTCATCTCACCCTGGTACTTGGTGGATGTCTTGCTGAGATGGGTTTCGATGTAAATTACTTCTTCGAGATTGTCAAATTGACCATCTACTTCTAATACAGAGACGTAGCGGCCGTAGTAGACATCTGAACCGTAATACACTTGCATACCAGGATAGGAACAGGTGAGCTTACGTCCGCAGGGAGTCCACTGAATTGTTGATCCTTCATCAAAGAGGTAGGTTGGATCAAAGCCTTCCTTACCTTCCCGCTGAAGCATACGTACCCGTAAAACTTTGCGCTCCGTGTCGTTTTTGATCAAGTTCGTGGGTAATACTTGGAGAACCACATCGGCAAATTCTCTTTGTGGTTCAATAAATTTTTCAAAATCAGGTTTACGAGAATTGATTTGAGCTAAGACATCTTCGTAGCGATGTCCCCTTTCAGCCATATCTCGCTGGATTTTCCAGGCAATTTTGACTTCATCGCTAATGTCAAAATAGACGCTGAAATCAATTAGCGATCGCACCCGCTCATCATATAACGGATGCAGCCCTTCAACCACTATAATGTGGTTCGGCTCCACCCGCTCTGGCGGATCGAGCAAGCCGGTTTCGTGGTTGTAAATCGGCTTATCAATTCCTCGACCTTCTTTAAGCGCTTTAATTTGCTCATACATCAGGTCAAAATTGTTCGCCCTAGGGTCTAGTGCCGTTATCCCTGTTTCTTTACGCTGTTTGCGATCTAGGCAATGATAGTCATCCAAACAGATAACCGTCATTAAATCTTCACCAAACAAATCTATCAAACGACGCAAAAACGTAGATTTACCGCATCCAGAGTCTCCAGCTACTCCAATCAGTACCACGCGTTCCGGCTTAATAGTCATAAATCTCCTCTAAATACTAAAAAAGATGTGTCAATATTTTTTCACACAGCAGATTTTGAAGCCAGGAGTTTAACCCTTTGGTTTATCCTGCGTTCTTGCTACCCAACAAGCCTATTACGCATCAGACGTATACACAACAAAAAAATAGTTGTTATCTCGTCAGACTAGCCTGAATTAGCTGCTGGTAAGTATTTAATCCTAGTGGTACATTAGATTTTAACAGAAGGGGGTATTCTATAACAAGATTCGCTGTCAGGAAGATAAGAGTGGTTCCCCAATAATCTTGATGATTTAGTTGTTAATTTTAAAATACCCATCATCACCGCCCATAACTTAGTGTGGCCATCTCAGATCCAGCCGTGTGACTCTATATAATCAAGTCCATAAGAGATAATTTTTTCCCCTGGTAAATATTTTGGCGTTTCTGTATTTCCCTTTGGGGATCAAGATATTCACAGCTAGAATCTAGAGATTGAGTGGATGAGCTATGGGCATCCCCCCTTTGCCATAATCAGAGTACCGATTTAGCAAAAAATTCCAACAATCACTCTTTGAGCTTTCTCTTTCCACCTCTAGACTTGTTTGGAGGAGTTTCCCCACTCCCATATCGATGTCTCCAGAGACCTTAATTTTGACCTTCCCCGTGGGAGGAAGAGCTTTTTCTCAGATGTTGCGTTTTTCTTGTATATTTAGCTATGCAGGGGGATACTGGGAGTCAGCATATTTTGGTCTGGCTCTACTAGCAGCTTTTCTTGATCCTGGCAGGAATGGTGTTAATATAGTTGGTGCTATCAAAAATCAGTAAGTAAGGCGAAAAATATTTCCCAATGGAAATACTGGGTCAACGTCTGCGGTAGGGCATTCCGTAGACTTAAAACAAAGCTCAACGCCTACGCACAGCAATAGCTTTCCTTAGTTGAGAAGCCTATACTGTATGCTGGCATCAGTGTAGGATTATGTCACGGTATTGGAATTTCCACCCTCAAGCAAAGCTCGAGTAGGGAAAATTTCCAGAAACTAAAAAAACATAAAACATTAATTGGGACAAGTTCCTAGAGACACTAGGGAATTGAAGCTATAGCCCTCTGGGCATGGCTTGGCGTCACGGGAGAAAAAGTCTTGAATTTGGTTGGATACATCCTGCCAAGGTAAGCAGCCTCGTAGAACCAAGAATCCCTGCCCTTGCTGAATAGATGAGCATAGCGAAATTTGTTCAGTCTGGGGAGTGTTCACTTCCAGAATCTACTCTTGCGTACTGCTTTTGAGTAGTAAAATGCGATCGCCCTAACTGGATTGGTAGTTAACGAAAATAAAGATTAAATTGACTCATTATTAACATTCTCTCAAAGACTTATCTTCTACCTTAGAAGGTGAACAGGTGTGTTTTTTGCTATGCCTGCATGTCTTGGGCGATTGTACTTAGCAGGGCATTATGTGTATGATGCCGTTTTCCCTGAGTGTCAGTTATGTGAAACGAAAATCCGGTAAACTAAAGCTGGCATGGGATGGGAATAGTTTTTTTTTGATAAACGGTTAAGTAAATATCGGAGTGGTAGAACGAATGTACAATCAAGGTGCTGTTGAGGGTGCTGCCAACACAGAATTAGGTAGCCGCATCTTCGTCTACGAAGTGGTGGGTCTGCGTCAGAACGAAGAAACTGATCAAACGAACTACCCAATTCGTGAAAGTGGCAGTGTGTTCATCAGAGTGCCTTACAACCGCATGAATCAAGAAATGCGACGTATCACTCGCCTAGGCGGCAAAATTGTTAGTATTCAACCCATAACAGCTCTACAGCAAGTCAATGGTAAAGCCTCAACAGTGAGTGCTAACAGCGAAGTAAGCGAGTTAGCCGTATCTGGTGAGACTGCTAACAGCGAAGTAAGGGAGTTAGCCGTATCTGGTGAGACTGCTAACAGCGAAGTAAGGGAGTTAGCCGTATCTGGTGAGACTGCTAACAGTGAAGGGGATGGTAAAGCCACACCTGTGAACGCTAATAGTGAAGTCAAAGGCTTCGCTAAACCACAAGCTGAAGAACAGCTCAAGAAGAAGGATAAAAAAGGCAACACCATGACTCAAGCGAAAGCTAAAAAAGACGCCCACGCTGACGTTCCTGTTAATATTTACCGTCCCAACGCTCCGTATATTGGTAAGGTAATATCTAATGAACCGTTAGTCAAAGAAGGCGGGATTGGTATTGTTCAGCACATCAAGTTTGATATTTCTGGCGGGAATTTGAAATATCTTGAAGGTCAAAGTATCGGCATTATTCCGCCAGGTTTGGACAAAAATGGCAAGCCAGAAAAACTCAGACTATATTCAATCGCCTCAACCCGTCATGGTGACGACGTAGATGACAAGACAATCTCACTGTGCGTCCGCCAGTTGGAGTACAAGCACCCGGAAACTGGCGAAACAGTCTACGGTGTTTGCTCTACGCACCTGTGTTTCCTCCCACCAGGATCAGATGTAAAAATCACCGGGCCTGTAGGTAAGGAAATGCTGTTACCCAGCGATCCTGATGCCAATGTGATCATGTTGGCCACTGGAACAGGTATCGCTCCCATGCGGACTTACCTATGGCGGATGTTTAATGATGCCGAAAGAGCAGCTAACCCAGAATATCAGTTCAAGGGCTTCTCTTGGCTGATCTTTGGTGTGCCTACAACTCCCAACCTCCTATATAAGGAAGAACTGGAAGCCATCCAACAGAAGTATCCAGAAAACTTCCGCCTGACTGCTGCGATCAGCCGGGAACAAAAAAATCCCCAAGGTGGCAGAATGTATATCCAAGACCGCGTGGCAGAACACGCAGATGAACTGTGGAAATTGATTAAAGAAGAAAAAACCCACACTTACATCTGCGGTCTACGGGGTATGGAAGAAGGCATCGACGCAGCTTTGACAACTGCTGCTGCCAAGGAAGGAGTAACCTGGAGTGATTACCAGAAGGATCTCAAGAAAGCAGGCCGCTGGCACGTAGAAACCTACTAAGTTAGTCATTGGTCATTGAGTTAGGGCAACTAATAACTAACAAATGATAATCTGTAGGTGGGGCTTATGCTCCGCCTACAATTGTTATTGGTGAACTTGGGTGCAAAATTTGTGGGTGTGAAACTAGGAATACTGGGATTCGGTACCGTGGGGACAGGTACAGTACAACTTTTGCAAGACAGGGAAGGGCGTCACCCATTGTTGCAAGAGATTGAAATATATCGTGTGGGAGTGCGATCGCTTGATCAACCCCGTGCAGTAAAACTGCCGGAGGGTGTTTTAACTACAGATTTAGAAGCGATTGTCAACGATCCAGCAGTGGATATAGTTGTTGAGGTGATGGGTGGACTCGAACCGGCGCGATCGCTAATTCTCAAAGCGATCAGCAATGGTAAGCACGTAGTTACCGCCAATAAAGCGGTGATCGCCCGTTTTGGCGCAGAAATCTTTACAAACGCCAATCAAGCCGGGGTATATGTGATGCTAGAAGCTGCCGTTGGTGGTGGCATTCCTGTGATTCAACCCCTGAAACAGTCTTTAAGTGTTAACCGCATTCAAGCCGTGACTGGCATCATTAACGGCACAACTAACTACATCCTGACACGGATGCAAACAGAAGGCAGCAACTTCAACGATGTCTTAGCTGATGCCCAAAGATTAGGTTACGCTGAAGCTGACCCCACTGCTGATGTAGATGGCTTAGACGCAGGCGATAAAATTGCCATCCTCGCATCCTTAGCCTTTGGTGGACGTATCCACTTAGAAGATGTGTATTGTGAAGGAATTCGGCAAGTTAGCAAAACAGATATTGCCTATGCCGAAAAATTGGGATTTGTGATTAAATTATTAGCGATCGCCAAACGCCAAACTAAGGATAACTCCAAACTCTCAGTCAGAGTTCATCCCACCTTAGTACCCAAAGCCCACCCATTAGCTAGCGTTAACGGCGTATATAATGCCATTCTCGTGGAAGGGGAACCCATCGGACAAGTAATGTTTTTCGGACCTGGTGCTGGTGCGGGAGCAACTGCCAGTGCTGTATCATCAGATATCTTAAATCTTGTTGCTATCCTAAAAACCACTACAACTAACCCAAACCCCTTGTTAAGTTGTGGCCATGATGATTACTGTCAAATTGCCCCAATGGCAGAACTTGTAACTCGATTTTATGCCCGTTTCCTGACTAAAGACCAACCCAGCGTCATCGGTAACTTGGGTACTTGCTTTGGTAAGCATGGCGTTAGCTTAGAGTCAGTTGTACAAACTGGTGTTCATGGAGAACTAGCAGAAATTGTAGTTGTTACCCATGATGTTAGGGAAGGGGATTTTAGGCTGGCCCTTGCAGAAATTAGTACCCTGGAAGCAATAGAAAGCATTCCCAGCTTATTACGGGTACTGTAGTCTGATTGTTGGATTTCCCGGAAAATGGGATAAAATCTTCATTTTCGGAGAAATTAGCCTGAATAACCTGGATAACACCCTGCGGGGGAGCGTAGCAGCCCGCCAGAAGGCTTTCCGCAGGGGTAAAAAAATTACATATTAAGCTTCAGGGGTTTCTTTACCGACAACTTGTGATTTGAGGGTTGTGATTTCACTAGTCAACTCTTGCCTAGTAGAGGCTTTGAGTAAATAGCGGTAAACAAACCAGGCAGAGTAGCCAATACCAATCAACTCAAAGGTAGGTGCTACTAAAGGAAGATCATTCAACGCATCCAATATCGCCAAGAGTACCTTAACTGTGACAATTGATGTCAGAACTAAACCAAGGGTAACTAGAGGCTGCTTGTATTGATTAAAGAAGCTTCCCAGATATTCGGGCAATGTGCCTAAAAATTCAGAAACTTGTTCACCGTATTTTAGCCATTGCTCTTGAGACTGTACGGGAGGCTGGAGTTTGGTGATGGTTCCTGTTTGGCTATTGATTTCTGGCACTGTTGCCTCTTTTGACTTGATTTCAGTGAATTCTGGTTCTTGCATTTTCACTCCCATAAATTTGACAGTTGAGTTTCTCTAATCCGGACAATTACAACCACAAGGCTGTTGAGTAGGCAATGCACGAGTGCATCAGCACAACTGGTTTTAGGGTGCAAAGGGTTTTAGTGTCCTCTAACCATAGTTGCCCCCTCACCTCTACTGCATCAACTACAGGGTAGAAAGTCAGTAGAAGGGTAGAAGTCAGAAGGCGACAGGATGTATTGAAGTCAGCTTTCTGAGTTCTGTTTTTTGAATCAGCTGAAATCCTCAGGTTGCGATGATCCTCTGCCATGTCAGTTGCTGATAATCGTACTCATCGAAGTACAAATCATGCGAAAATCAGTCTACCTCTCATTTATACAAGTTTAAACGCCGATTCTATCTGATATTAAAGCTATCTTAAGCTGCCGCACGCTATTAACTTATAAGAAATAGGGAAAAATCTGCAAATCTAATATAAGATTATGTAAATAATCTAGTAGTTAATTATTTGTTTCTGTTATCAAACAAGATAATGTAAATGTTAATCACATTTACAGTGATTGTATAGGCTAGACTGATTTGGTAATTTTGGCGGGAGGGCAAGGATATTTGAGGAATGCCAACTCAAAAGCCAACCCCTGTTGACAGTAGTTCAGAAAGCAAACAAGTGCCAGCCGAAGAGTCATCGACAGACGAACTCCCGACTATAGAATTCCCCTCGCGCGGGAAACTCAAAGCTAGTTCTTGGCGCATCCATCAAAAAATTGGCTATGGATATTTTGTCGCAATTGGCATTGGCTTTTTCGGTTCATTGACTGGCTTGGTGCTGGCCAACTACTACCGGGGACGAGAAATCAGGCAATTAAATCAAGCCAATGAGCAAGGGCAACTACTGACTAATTATAAAGATGCGGTGGTAGGGGCACAATTGCATAGCTCTAACCTAGTTGCTGTATTGGAAGATCCACCACAGCTGTTAAGGACAAAAGCTAAATTTCTCCAGAGTGTTGAGAAAGCTAAGAAATTAGAGCAAAAAATTACCGACTTTATAGACAGTAAGCCTAAGCGACTAGCTGCAAATAGCGCTACTTTACAGAGTTTATTGCAGGATTACGGCACTAATTTAAAATCCTACATTGATCAAATAGAAGCTGTCTTACAGCAAATAGAAGCTGAAAAGGTGCAGCCACCGCAGGTTGTGGTAGCGCGAGAGCAGTTGCTGAAAATTATGCGTGGTCAAACTGCCATGCAGATAGATCGGCTTTCGGAAAATTTAACCAACATCCTCCGCACAGCCCAAGAGCAAGAGCAGGAAAGGCAAAAACAAGTAGAGCAGGCTAAAATAGTTGAGAGATTAATTGTGATCATGAGTATGCTGCTGTCGGTGGCGATCGCTGCTATTGTCGCATGGCGAACTAGTCGAGCGATCGCCGAACCCGTAATCACAGTTACTCAAGTAGCTGAACAGGTGGCGAGAAAATCTAATTTTGATTTGCGAGCTCCCATCACCACCGAAGATGAAATTGGCTTATTAGCCAAATCTCTCAACCGACTAATTGAGCGGGTATCTCAGCGAACTAAAGAACTACAACAAGCTAAAGAATTAGCGGAAGCTGCTAGCAAGGCAAAAAGCCGATTTTTGGCAAATGTCAGCCATGAGTTACGTACACCGTTAAATGCTGTAATTGGTTTGAGCCAACTGCTACAAGATGATGCTACCGATCTAGGGTTATCAGGAGATTTTATCACTGACCTGGAAACCATCAACTCTGCTGGCAGGCATCTTTTGGAACTGATTAACGACATCCTCGACTTGTCGAAAATTGAAGCGGGGAAAATTACCCTTTACCCGGAGACGTTTGAAATCGGGATATTGATTAATAACGTTGTCCTCACTGTCAAGCCGGCTATCGAAAAAAATGGCAATGTTTTGGAAGTAAATTGCGATCGGCAACTTGGCATGATGTACGCTGATCAAACAAGGATGCGACAGGTATTGTTAAATTTACTCAGTAACGCTGGCAAGTTCACCACCAATGGCAAGGTGACCCTCACAGTTAAGACTGAAAAGGAAGATTTACTGCGAGATTCACCTTTTGGCATTATTACTTTTACCGTCACCGACACAGGTATCGGGATGTCTCCCAGTCAACAGCAGCAGCTATTTCAACCCTTTACACAAGGGGATAACTCAACTACCAAAAAATATGGTGGTACTGGCTTAGGGTTAGCAATTAGTCACCACTTTTGCCAGATGATGGGCGGTGAGATTATTGTCAAAAGTCAGCTTGGGATTGGTTCTACTTTTACTGTGCGTCTACCACTGACGGTGCAAGATTGACACTCCGGTAAAAGGGTTGTTTTAAGATTTGATCATGTACAAATTAACTCAAAGGTAGTTGCGATCGCCAGGTTAGAAAAACACCATTAAAAATATGTGGTGTGGCACTTTCCATAATCTATTTTCTCCCATCCTCCCCTTTGATGGTTCCACTTGCCTCGGTCAGGTGGTGGCAATCGTTTTTTCCATGGTTATATATATCTGATAGTTACCATTGCATAAAATCTATAATTTTCTTGCTTGTGCTAATTAATTAAGTCAAAAAAGACCTAATCATAGTTTAAATAGAATAGTCATCATAAGTACCAATCTATAGAATAGAGAAGTCGGGGAGAATTTAGGCAAATATATAAGCTTTTACTTATAGGTCTAATCTAATATTTATTTAATAAATAAAGTTCAGAGTTGACAATTTTCATAAAAAAACCTGTAAACTAATCTCAATTAGCTGAGTGATGTCTCTTCGTCACACCAAGTCAAGAAATTAAACCAAGTTTTCAGGTATACAAGCAAGCCTTTTTTGCGTAAAAATGGCTGATTTTTAATGCCTAGATATAGATGGATAATTTCAGTTAAAGAGCGAGAAATCCCGTTATTTTCTTGCCTAAATTTTCATGATTAAAAAATAAAAATTTGAGTTAAGGAGATGTTATGACAGAATTTTTTAATCAATTTTCTCGCCGTAAATTTATGGCCACAGCGGTCGCATCAACAAGTGCTGTATTCCTCAAAGGCTGTTTAGGAAATCCACCTGAACCTGGTGGTAATGCTGGCAATTCTACAACATCTTCCATTCAACCAGTAGCTAATATTAGCCCAGAACAAAAACCAGAAACGACAAAAGCCAAACTTGGATATATCCCCATTGTTGAATCTGCGCCTCTAATTATTGCTAAAGAAAAAGGATTTTTTGCTAAATATGGAATGTCAGATGTAGAACTTTCTAAACAAGCTTCTTGGGGTTCAGCAAGAGACAACGTAGAAATTGGTTCTAGTGGTGGTGGTATTGATGGTGGTCAATGGCAAATGCCCATGCCACACTTAATTACAGAAGGTTTAATTACCAAAGGGAATAAACCAATTCCCATGTATGTCTTGGCGCAGTTAATTACACATGGTAACGGAATTGCGATCGCCAACAAACATCTAGGAAAAGGTATTAGCTTAAAACTCGATACCGCTAAACCCTTATTAGCCCAACTTAAATCCTCCACACCTTTCACCGCTGCCTTTACCTTCCCCCATGTTACCCAAGACTTATGGATTCGTTACTGGTTAGCAGCAAGTGGAATTGACCCAGATGCAGATGTCAAATTGCTGACAGTACCAGCGGCGCAAACCGTTGCTAACATGAAAACCGGCACAATGGATGCTTTCAGTACCGGCGACCCCTGGCCATTCCGTCTCGTTAACGACAAAATTGGTTTCATGGCTGCATTAACAGCCGAAATTTGGAAAAATCACCCCGAAGAATATTTTGCCATGAGAGGTGATTGGGTTGATCAAAATCCCAAAGCCACAAAAGCCTTATTAAAAGGCATCATGGAAGCCCAGCAATGGTTAGATAACTTTGACAACCGCAAAGAAGCAGCAGAAATTCTTGGTGCTAAAAAGTATTTTGGCTTATCTTCACCAGAAATTCTTGCAGACCCATTTCAAGGTAAATATGACATGGGTGATGGTCGCAAAATTGATGATAAAAAAATGGCTGCTTATTACTGGAAAGACGAAAAAGGCAGTGTTTCTTATCCTTACCAAAGTCATGACTTGTGGTTCATCATAGAAAACGTACGCTGGGGATTTTTGCCAAAAGATTATCTAGACAACGGTGCAGCCAAAGCCAAAGAATTAATCAAAAAAGTTAACCGTGAAGATATTTGGAAAGAAGCTGCTAAAGAATTAGGAGTATCTGCCGCTGACATTCCCACCAGTACATCTCGTGGAGTAGAAGAATTTTTTGATGATATTAAATTCGACCCTGAGAAGCCAGAAGAATATCTCAAGAGTCTGAAAATAAAAAAAGTCTCTGTTTAGTCATTAATAAATTTGAGGAGAACTACATCAATGACAGTAGCCCAAAAACGTGCCGCAAGTCCTAAATTTGATAATAGCTTTTTATCAAGTTTACAAAAGCAATTTCCTAATCTTGTTCCTCCAGTTATTGCGATTTTAATCTTCTTAGCTATTTGGCAACTATTTTCTTGGACTCCAGGTGCAACACTACCAGGGCCAATCCAAGTTATTCAAGACACTTGGATCTTGATTTTGTATCCCTTCTATGACAAAGGAGGAACTGATAAAGGTCTTTTTTGGCAAATATTAGCTAGTCTGCAACGAGTTGCCATTAGCTATACATTAGCGGCAATTGTCGGTATTGGCTTGGGTGTTTTGATTGGTGTAAATCAAACCATGTCAAAGGCTTTAGATCCCCTGTTTCAGTTACTAAGAACTGTACCCCCTTTGGCTTGGGTTCCTATTTCTTTAGCAGCTTTGCGGCAAAACGAACCAGCAGCATTATTCGTAATTTTTATCACCGCAATTTGGCCGATTCTCATTAATACTGCGGTGGGTGTAACTCAAATTCCCCAAGATTACAACAACGTTGCTAAAGTTCTGCAATTAAACCGCAAAGAATACTTTATCAACATTCTTATCCCCTCAGCACTACCTTACATATTCACTGGTTTAAGAATTGCCATTGGTTTAGCTTGGTTGGCAATTATCGCAGCAGAAATCGTCATGTCTGGGATTGTAGGAATTGGCTTTTTTATCTGGGATGCTTATCAAAATAACAACGTCAGTGAAGTGATTTTAGCCTTAGTTTACATCGGTATTGTTGGTCTAATCCTAGATAAACTCATGGCTGCGCTGCAAAACTGGATTTTACCTACTGAACAAAAATAGAGATTGGATAATGGGTAATGGGTAATGGGTAATGGGTAATGGGTGATTTTTCAAATCTCAAATCCCAAATCCCAAATCTCAAATCTCAAACCCCAAATCTCAAATCCCGAATCTCAAATCCTAAATCCCAAATTCCTAATACCCAATTACCAATTACCCATTACCAATCACCAATCACCAATTACCAATTACCCATTACCAATTACCAAATAATATGTCTATATTTGTTGGCGTTGAGCAAATTGATAAAGTTTTTGAATTAACCGGTGGGGGACAATATATTGCCCTCAAAGGTATTGATCTACAAATTAGAAAAGGCGAATTTGTTTCTCTTATCGGTCACTCCGGTTGCGGAAAATCCACTCTTTTAAACATGATTGCCGGTTTGGACTTACCAACAGAAGGTTTGGTGACTTTGGAAGGACAAAGAATCAGCAAACCAGGGCCAGATAGAATGGTGGTGTTTCAAAATTATTCTCTCTTACCTTGGCGGACAGTTAGAGAAAATATTGCCTTAGCTGTAGATTCAGTCTTAAATGGGATGCCGGCAGCCGAACGTAAAGCCATAATCGACAAACACATAGATATGGTAGGTTTGCGTCCCCATGCAGACAAACAACCGGGAATGTTATCAGGTGGACAAAAACAACGGGTAGCGATCGCCCGCGCTTTGGCAATTCGTCCTAAACTATTACTATTAGATGAACCCTTTGGGGCATTAGACGCACTGACTCGCGGGAACTTGCAAGAACAATTAATGCAAATCTGCGAAGAAAATCAAGTTACCGCCGTGATGGTGACACACGACGTAGACGAAGCCGTGTTGTTATCTGACAGAATCGTCATGTTAACCAACGGGCCAGAATCGAAAATTGGTGACATTTTAGAAGTTGATATTCCCAGACCCCGCAAACGCATGGAAGTAGTAGAACATCCCAGTTACTACAGTTTGCGGAGTGAAATGATTTATTTCCTCAACCAACAAAAACGCATCAAGAAATTACGCGCTAGAAAAACTGCTGCGGTTGTTCGTCATGGCTTAGAAAAAGTTAATTTAGAGATTGGCTTCTTACCCCTTACCGCTTGCGCCCCTCTCGCCATAGCCAAAGAAAAAGGCTTTTTCATCAAACATGGTTTAGATGAAGTCAATTTAGTCCGGGAAAGCAGTTGGCGGGGAATTGTGGATGGGATGACAGGCGGTTATTTAGATGCGGCACAAATGCCATCTGGGATGCCAATGTGGTTAAGTTTGGGAGGGAATAAAAACGAACCCTTACCCGTTGTCACCGCCTTGACCATGACCCGCAACGGTAACGCCATCACCTTAGCAAAACGCTTTTATGACGAAGGCGTCCGCAGTTTATCCGACTTCAAAAATTACCTTCTCAAGACCTGCGAACAACAACACAGAATGGGCGTAGTCCATCCTGCATCAATGCACAACTTATTGCTACGTTATTGGTTAGCAGCAGGAGGAATTGATCCCGATGTTGATGTAGCTATGAAAAATATCCCCCCCGCCCAGATGGTAGTAGATTTAAAAGGCGGAACCATTGACGGCTACTCTGTCGGCGAACCTTGGAATTATCGCGCTGCGGTAGAAGGTTCAGGCTTTACCATTGCGACTGATTTAGAAGTTTGGTTAGGACACCCCGGTAAAGTTTTGGGAGTACGAGAAGATTGGGCAGAAACTTATCCTAATACCCATATTGCTTTAACCAAAGCCTTATTAGAAGCTTGCCAATATTGTGCAAATCCTGCCAACGCCCAAGAAGTTCGCCAAATTTTAGCAAGTCGGGAATATGTCAGCACAGATATTGAGTACATTCAAATTGAAGACCCGAATGGTGCTACCTGTGACTTAGACCATCCCATGAGGGAATATGCCCATCACCAATTTTATTCTGAGTCTGCGATTAATCGCCCCAGTCGGACTGAACAAATTTGGATTATGACTCAATTAGCCCGTTGGGGTGATACTCCCTTCCCCAGAAATTGGGTGGAAATTGTGGAAAGAGTTTGTCGAGTGCGTGTTTTCAGTACCGCTGCTAGAGAATTAGGATTAGATATTAGTTACACCCGTCAACCAATTCAATTATTTGATGGTAAACCCTTCAACGCCGATGACCCCATTAGCTATCTTAACGACCTAGAAATCAAACGCGACTTCTCCATAGCCGAAGTTGTTCTAGATACCCCCAGAAGAACAGCAGCTTAATCAATTCAAAATTCAAAATTCAAAATTCAAAATTCAAAACTCAAAATTTCTCGTTCCCATACTCTGTATGGGAATGAATTATGGAAGGTTCTGCCTTCGGTGTCACCAGAGGCAGAGCCTCTTGATAGCATTCCCAGCCTGAGACTGGGAACGAGATAAAAATAGAGCCTCCGGCTCCCGTAAGGGATACAAAATTCAAAATTCAAAATTCAAAAAAATGCAAAACCGCAACTTTAAATCTACCAACACGGCTACAAGCACAATCAGCCGTCAGCCTTTCCTAGAAATTAAGGATGTTTGCAAAGTCTATCCCACCAAGAAAGGGCCATTTACCGTCCTTGATGGTGTTAACCTCAACGTTGAAAAAGGCGAATTTCTTTGCGTTATCGGCCACTCTGGTTGTGGAAAGTCAACGCTGTTAAATATGGTTTCTGGTTTCAACTTTCCCACCACCGGACAAGTGCTGTTAGAAGGAGAACCAATTACCAAACCAGGCCCTGACAGAATGGTGGTTTTCCAAAATTATGCCTTATTACCTTGGCGGACTGCCTTTGAAAATATTTATTTGGCTGTAAATGCTGTTTACCCCACCAAACCAGAAGCAGAAAAACGGGCTATTGTGCGGGATCATTTGGCCATGGTGGGTTTAGGTGACGCCATGGAAAAGAAACCCATGCAAATGTCTGGGGGGATGAGACAGCGGGTTTCTATCGCCCGTGCTTTGGCTATTCGTCCGAAAGTGCTGATTTTAGATGAACCTTTTGGGGCGTTGGATGCTATCACTAAGGAAGAATTACAGGAAGAGTTGCTGAAAATTTGGGGTGATAATCGTTGTACGGTGCTGATGATTACCCATGATATTGATGAGGCGCTATTTTTGGCTGATAAGTTGGTGATGATGACCAATGGCCCTCATGCGAAAATTGGGGAAGTGATGGAAATTCCCTTTGCAAGGCCACGCGATCGCGCCAGAATTATGGAAGATCCTCAATATTACCAACTCCGTAACTATGCTTTAGATTTCTTGTTTAATCGCTTTGCCCATGATGATGTAGGTTAATATACCTGGGGCGAATAATAGTTCGCCCGTAGATAAAATAAAAAATTGAGATAATGATTCACTATTTAGGATTGCTATGTTGATAGTTATGAACAGCCTATAGAAAGCTATAGAAAGACATGGAAAGGTTGCACTTGAGATAATCATCTGATATGTCTTGATTGTTATCATTTTAAGAGAAGCGATTCTTTTTCCAGTCGCATTGGCTATCCATGACCACAAGCATTGACTTTCTCAGCCACCTTAACCCTAGCCAACGTCAAGCCGTCGAACACTACTGCGGCCCGTTGCTAGTTGTTGCTGGCGCAGGTTCCGGTAAAACCCGTGCGCTAACTTATCGTATTGCTAACCTGATTCTCAAAAATCGGGTAGATCCAGAAAATATCCTGGCGGTTACCTTCACCAACAAAGCCGCGAGGGAGATGAAAGAACGGATTCAACGGTTATTTGCTGAACAGTTGGCGATGTCACAACATGGTCAGCGGTTGGATTTGTTGACAGAATACCAGCAAACTCAGTTGCGATCGCAAGTTTACAAAAACACCATCAAAAATATGTGGTGTGGGACGTTCCACAGCCTATTTTCTCGCATCCTCCGTTTTGATATCGAAAAATATCAAGATGAAAAAGGACGTCGCTGGAATCGTAATTTCTCCATCTTTGATGAATCTGACGTTCAAACTTTGATTAAAGATATCGTCACTAAACAGCTAAACCTCGACGATAAGAAATTTGATGCTCGTTCTGTTCGCTATGCTATTAGTAATGCTAAAAACCAAGGCTTATCACCCCAGCAATTCGAGCTAGAACAACCAAATTATCGCGGTAGAGTAATTGCCCAAGTCTATAATTCCTATCAGGATAGACTAGCAGAAAATAACGCCCTTGATTTTGATGATTTGATTCTAACTCCTACCAGATTATTTCAGCAAAATGAACAAGTATTAAGTTACTGGCATCGTAAATTTTGCCATATTCTTGTAGATGAATATCAGGATACTAACCGCACTCAATACGACTTAATCCGCCTATTAGTGACAAATGGGGAAGACAGTAAGAGTGCCTGGGAATGGCAAAATCGCTCGGTTTTTGTCGTAGGTGATGCTGACCAGTCAATTTACAGCTTTAGAATGGCAGATTTCACCATTTTGCTAGAATTTCAGCAAGATTTTGGTGATGGCTTGGAGGATGATGACACCCGAACAATGGTGAAACTTGAGGAAAATTATCGCTCTTGTGAAAACATTCTCGAAGCTGCTAATGAATTAATTGAAAATAATACCCAACGGATTGATAAAGTCCTTAAACCGACGCGGGGGGCTGGTGAGAAAATTTATTTTCATAAAGCAGATAATGAAATGGAGGAAGCCGATTTTGTTATCGGTCAAATTCGGACTTTAGAATACCAAAATCCAGATATAAACTGGGGTAGTTTCGCTATACTTTATCGCACTAACGCTCAATCTCGTCCTTTTGAAGATTTATTAGTTAAATATCAAATTCCTTACACCGTTGTGGGAGGAATGAGGTTTTACGATCGCAAAGAAATTAAAGATGTAGTCGCTTATCTACGCGCGATCGCTAACCCATCTGATACAGTTAGTTTATTACGAGTTATCAATACTCCCCGGCGAGGAATTGGCAGAACCACTATTGAAGCTTTGATCAACGCTTCTCAGCAATTAGGGACAAACCTGTGGGAAATACTGAGCGATGAAACATCAGTTAATACCTTAGCTGGAAGGGCAACAAAAGCCGTAAATGGCTTTGCCCAAATGATTCAAAAATGGCAAGGAAATATTGCCACCATGCCCGTTACAGAGGTGGTAAATGGCATTATCGAAGACTCTGGTTACGTCCAAGACTTGATGAATCAAGGCACAGATGAAGCCACCGATAGGGTGCAAAACGTCCAGGAACTTTACAACGCCGCCCTGCAATTTCAAGAAGAAAACGAAGAGGTTAGCTTGCAAGCATTCCTGCAAAGTGCTGCCCTCAGTTCCGATTTGGATAACTTAAAAGAAGGGAAAGCAACCGTTTCGCTGATGACTTTGCACGCTTCCAAAGGGCTGGAATTCCCCGTAGTCTTTTTGGTGGGGTTAGAACAGGGGCTATTTCCTAACTACCGTTCCATCAATGATCCAGCATCATTGGAAGAAGAACGCCGTTTGTGTTATGTGGGAATTACTCGCGCCCAAGAACGGTTATTTTTATCACACGCCCGCGAACGCCGTTTATATGGTTCTCGTGAACCCGCGATGCGATCGCAATTTCTCGACGAACTACCAGAAGAGTTATTAACGAATCAACATAAAAGTAGTCGCAGTTTTACTAAAGGTGCTGCTTCGACAAGTACCAAGCAAGATACAAAACAAAATTGGCAAGTAGGCGACAGAGTTTTACATAAAACTTTTGGCATTGGAGAAATTACCCATATTTTTGGCACAGGTAACAAGTTATCTGTAGCGATTAAATTCTCTAGTTTAGGGCAAAAAATTGTTGACCCCAGAGTAGCGCAATTACAAAAACTGGACTAAATATTTTTCATTTTCAGGGGTGAATTTATCAGCAAATCCACCCCGATATTTAGTCTACAAAAACAGGGTATGTGATACATGGAAAAAGGTTCCTAGTGCTTTGGCTTGATTTTTACTAATACTTCTTTTGCCATTTATCACTTCTGAAGTAATACCTTTGGAACCAAAAACATCCACTATGTCTTTTTGTTTGAGTCCTCTGGCTAACATTAACTCCTGCAATATATCTAGGGGCGTTGCGGCTTTAAGTTGATAGTGTTTATCTTCATACTGCTCAATTAGTGTTACTAGCAGTTGTAAAACTTCAACTTGTTCTGGCGTCAGGTTTTCACCTAAATCCATGAGTTTATCGACTTCGTTTAGTAGACGCTTATGCTCTGTTTCCGTGTCGATAATTCTTGGTAAAGTTTCCGCAAGTAGCTTAGAATATTCTTCTTTATTTAGTGTGCTAGTCATATAAAACCCCCTAGGGGTATAATCCTCTCAAGTTCTCTAGAGACACGGTGTTACCGTATCTCTAGATAGTTATGTTCACCAAGCTAGTCCTATCAAACTATGGAAGCAACAAAAACTCATAAGTTTCTTCATTTCTTCCACTTTCCTTCATCATAGTCACTATGAGTTAATACAGATTCAATCTTAATCGTCTTTGCTATATATGTAATTTTGGCAATTAATCGATACTTGTTTCCTCCTATATTAAAGACTGTGTATCCTTCTACAAAATCTGCATGAGGGTATACTTCCCTTACATCTATAATATGTTTCCACTCTGCCTTTTCAGCAATCTGATGCCATACATCAAGAGGAACCTCAGCATCAGGATGAACTTGACCAAATTCAGATAGGTATTCGATACCAATAATTTTCATAATTTATTCCAAATAGAATTTTAACCATTTGTTTTTTCCCATCTATTGTGATTATTCCATATAATATTCTCATAATGAGAACTAACCGTCAAGCCTCTGTAAAGTAATTTTTGAAAATCCATGTCAAATTAAGCGATCTGCTGAACTCAGCAGCGCTTCTATAGGCACATTTGATCTCGTTCCCAGTCTCCGACTGGGAATGCAATCAGTGCGGCTCTGCCGCTTATACGGAAGGCGGAGCCTTGAAGCAGGCATTCCCAGCCTTTAGGCTGGGAACGAGATTTTAAAAGGGTTTTCGTTTAAGTTGATACTCATGCATTTTGCCTGCCCCCGAACAGGCGAGACGCCTGTTCTACGGAATATTTGGGGTATTTTTTTGGAAGTCCCTAAACCAAGACTTGGGACTTTTCCGCCTCAAGCTGTACTGCTGCTTCCGCTTTCAGAAACTCAGCAACTTGAGCCTCAATTTGCTCGCGGACAATTTGGCGATACTCCACGAAATGCTCAATTTGGGCACAAACGGCTAAATAGCTACTCACCCCACCTGGATTATGCCGATACATATTCCACAGATTGCTCCAGAATTGCCAACGGGTATCACGTACCACACCCTGACGCCAGCAGATGACCAACAATGCCCGGAGTACCGTCAAGTTCAATGGTTTCTTAGCACCTTTGCCCTTTTTGGGATAGGTTGCTTCGCCCAAAAGGCGGTAGTGACGGTATGCGCGGTCTAAAAACCGTGATGGTTCATACAAATCCCAAAACGCCTGCACATATTCCTGGGCGATATCTTCTAATGGTCTTGTAGGGACAAAGTTCATCAACGTAGTTTGGTTGATGTTGGCAGATTTGCTGCGGAGTCGTCCTTCCTTAACCAATCGATGCCAGAGGGCTGTGTCAGGAAGCGCTTGCAACATACTAAATAAGGCAGTGGGAATTGCAGTTTGCTCAACAAACTTCACAATTCGTGCCCCAGCACCTTGCTTTTCGCCATCAAAGCCAATGATGAAACCTGCCATAACTCGCAATCCTGAGCGGGTAATTTTCAGCACCGCTTCACTGAGGGAATCTCTGGTATTTTGGAATTTTTGAGTGAAGGCGAGACTTTCTTCGTCGGGGGTTTCAATACCTAGAAAAACCGCCCCAAAATTACACGCTACCATCGAATCCATCAATTCTTGATCTTGGGCTAAATCAACTGAAGCCTCTGTCGCGAAGGAAAAGGGATATTGATGTGACACCATCCAAGGCAGAAGTTCTTTGAGAAATAATTTGACATTACGCTTATTACCGATGAAGTTATCATCGACCATAAAAATACTGCGCCGCCAACCCAGTTCGTAGAGATAATCAAGTTCTGCTAACAGTTGCGCTGGGGCTTTAGTGCGGGGTTTACGTCCGTAAAGAACAATAATGTCGCAAAATTCGCACTGGAAGGGACATCCACGGGAAAATTGTACTGACATTTCCGCATAGGCATCAAACTCCAGCAAGTCAAAGCGAGGAATCGGAGTGCTGGTAACATCTGGCTTTACACCGCCGGAGCGAAAGACACCTGTAGAATCACCGCGTGCGATCGCCTCCATAAATAATGGTAAGGTAATTTCCCCCTCATCCAAAATCAAATAATCCGCACCCACATCTGTCACTTCGTTGGGTAAGGCTGTCGGATAAGGGCCACCCACCGCAACACGCTTACCTCGACTCTTGGCTTCCCGAATTTGGTCTAGCAAATCCTCTTTTTGCACAATCATCGCCGACAAAATCACCAAATCAGCCCAAGCCCATTCTGCTTCCGTGATTTGACGAACATTTCTATCTACTAGCTTGTAGTCCCATTCTTGAGGTAAAATCGCCGCAACTGTCACCAAGCCTAAAGGTGGTAGCATCGCTTTACGGTCTAACAAAGCCAGTGTTTTTTCAAACGACCAAAAACTTTTTGGAAAGAGGGGATATATAAGTAATACGTTCATTATGATGATTCAAAGCCTAAATTTTTGTTGCTGGTTTATTTCACTCAAAGACTGAAATGGTGCAAGATTGTTTCCGCTTCTAGATCAATGCAGCTAAAGCTCTATGATTGTTTGTCTGATTATAGAATAATTGCTCAACCAATCCTACCACTGATGTCTATTTAGTTTTTTGAGATATTTTTGGGTTTGAATTTATTCAAGCTAAAGGTATAAATCATCTTCTCAACTAGGACAATGGCAACAACCTAGTGATTCTGTTGCGTCTAAACTTGGTCAAAATGTTCAACGGTGGGAAACGGATCATAAAAATGATGAAGCAGTTTTTTCCACTCTTGATACTCAGCAGAACCTCGAAATCCCACGGTATGATCTTCTAAAGTTTCCCATCTGACAAGGAATAAATATTTGCCTTTGACTTCTATACATCTATGGAGTTCATGAGATATGTATCCATTCATGGACGAAATAATGCTAGAGGCTTGTTTGAAAGCGGCTTCAAAATCTTGCTCTAATCCAGGTTTGATATGAAGTATTACTGCTTCAAGAATCATCTGTTTTGAGTAAATATTTTTTTAGAGCATTCATGAATAATTATTGCATACACGATTCTAGATTAAATATATTGCTTGAGAATATATGTTATCGCAGCAGAAAACTCTTCATTGTGTCCATTTTCGTCAGGTAGACAAAAGCGTTGCAGTAGCATTTCTCTCTCATCATCTGTAAGTTCCTCTAAACCTTCTAAGATACCTTCTATTGCTCCAATACGCATTTTTTGCAGCTTATCAATATTGAGAGCAAGCTTATTAATAGTTATGTTAGCAGCAGATTTTTTATCTATAATTTCTGTTGATAAAATCTGTCCGTCTTCTGTATATATAAAGAATTCAGCGCAGTTAATATCTAGAGGTGAAACCATGAGATTGTCATCGTACCATTCATCTTTACTGCTTCCGCAGTGCAGAGGTTCTTTAGGTTCTCTTTCTCTTTGACACGAAGCTAGTATGTTTGTGTAATCTAGTGTTAGATGAGGATAGGTTTTTCTAGGTTTTAAATGTTCAATATGGCTAGTTTTATTACTAATCAGCCTTCCACAGTAACAGCAGATATAACCTTGTTCTTGCAACAAGGAATCATGCACATCAGTTTTCTCTGGTTTGCTGAAGTTATCCCAGCTTGGACTCCAATCCTCATTTGCTAGTTTCTTCCAAGCAGTAAAGCTTTCTGGTTCCTCACGTTTTTTGATATATTTCACCGCTTCAAAATCTCTTTACGTCGAATAGATACACGCGCTTTTACTAATTCTGGCTCACTTTCTCCAATAATATCAGCAATTTGTTGAGATAATTGCCTAGCACCATCAAGATTTCCCTCTTCAATCAGTTTAAATAAATCATGTAAACTATCCTTAATTTCTAGTGGACGTTTAGGAACACCCATTAAGTCTTCTAAAATTTGATTACTATCTCTACCATAAGAACTTTCTGGACGATTAGCGACAACACCTGTATCAGTCTTTTCTAAAATATAAATTCCTTCAGGTTTTACTTCACTAATTACCTGGGGTGAATGGGTTGTTACAATAAATTGACAATTGGGGAATGTTCTTGTCAAAGCTGGAATAATTTCCCTTTGCCATTTTGGGTGTAGATGTAGTTCAATTTCATCAATTAAAACAACACCAGCACCTTGCAGCGGTTCTTCTAAACCTGGGTTAGCAATTGCTAAACGTCTGGCTAAATCTCCTACCATTGCGAGCAAGCATTTTTCACCATCAGATAATTGATTAATGATTAGTTCTTCACCTTGTTTTTGTACAGTCATTCTTAGATTAGGAGAACGACGCACACGCAAGTTAGAAAATTCGGGAATTAGTGAGGAAATAGCTTGTTTTACTGCTTCTAACTGCGGATTGTAATAGTCACGATTATCTCGCAACATTTCGTTTTCTAAATCCTCTACAGACCGAAACCATTGAAAAAATCTGTGAAAACTTATTTTTATACCATTTAATGCCTCATCATAGGCATCGATTTGTTTAAGTAGACTAATATCAATAATTCGTAAATCAATATCAATGACAGCACGGCTCACTGAATAAAAAACTCCCAATGGGATATTTAAGCTATGAT
Organism: Cylindrospermum sp. FACHB-282; assembly: GCF_014697195.1. Classification (GTDB taxonomy): domain Bacteria; phylum Cyanobacteriota; class Cyanobacteriia; order Cyanobacteriales; family Nostocaceae; genus Cylindrospermum. The sequence continues at coordinate 170,869 of NZ_JACJRJ010000003.1, forward strand.
TTTGTTTCGATTGATGATGTATTTTTTGAAAAAACTTTACAATTTTATTATTATAATCGCTGACTTCTTTGCTGCTAGAACTACAAAATGCTAATTTCTCTGAATCTATTGAGATTGAAATATGATTACTTGTTTCTTTATACCCATTTGTAATATCAGTCTCAGAGAAAAAGCGTTCTTTAATTTCTGGCTGTCCTGGTGTAGCTTTTTCATATTCATCAACTTTTCCCAATTTTAGAGATTTTGGTGACGAAAATATAAATGAAAATGAATTTAAATTTGAATCTAAGGTAGGATAGACAATCTCTTTTAAAATGTTTGACAAAAGAATAGCAATACAATCAAGAATACTCGATTTACCCACACCATTAATACCAACAAACACCGTTGGTTCTTTTTCATCAAAATCCAGCGTCAAATCAGCGATTCCGCGAAACGATTGCATTTTTAACTGCTTAACTCTCATAGCTGTAACCCAAATAAGTAAGTAGGCGAAAAGAAATCAAACTATCTTAAGTAAGATAACAAATGTTGAAATTAGTTCGTAATGAGGGCTTTGTCCATCAAAGTAGGGCTGAAGCCCTTACTACAAACCTTTAGATCTCCCTCAAAACTCCTCCTTCTCTCCGCGCCTTTGCGCCTCTGCGTGAGAAAAAATATTCCAAAAATCTACATATAGCGCAGCGAATACCCAAGAAAAACCCTCCGCGTACCTCTGCGCTAACCTTCGCGTACCTCTGCGTTTAAACACTCTTCAACTTAATCACACCCTGATCAAAAACGCGTTTATTAGTACCAATTCCACTCAACTCAATTCTATCTGCATACACCTCATAAGCCATAAAACTCAAATTACTAGTAGAGTGTTCCGTCCACAGAGAACGACCTACAGGACGATTACCCGCACCTGCGCCACAAATTAAGTAAGTCGTGCCATCAATAGCACGAGTACGCTCATAATTATGTTCATGACCATTGATATAAGCTTGAACGTTATATTTCTTAAACAAAGGAGTTAAGGTTTTAATAAAATCTGGATTACTCCCATATTGACCAGATGAATAAATCGGATGATGACCAAATACGATTTTCCAAGAAGCTTTACTTTGACTTAATTCTTTTTCTAACCAAGGTAACTGATTTTTCCAATCTGCATTACCATTAGTATCTAAGGCAAAAAATTGCACCGAACCCCGACGAAATGTGTAGTATCGGCGTCCATTCATATTAAATCCAGCATAACGGAGTTGTGCTTCACCGTTAGCAGTGCGAATATCGTGATTACCTAAACAAGCTTGAAATTTCACACCTTGCTTGAGCAAAGGTTTATATGGACGTTCAAAAACAGCGCCAATTTTCTCTATTTCGCCGTTATTATAAATATTATCGCCAGCTAAAACAACTAAATTGTAGGGGTTTTGCTGATGATAATAATTCATCGCTCCAGCTACAGCATACTGTCCTTTAGCCCCTGTCCCTGTATCGGCAACAGACACAAAACGCAACAACAAATCTTTTTTGTTTGGGTTAGCAGCAATGGCTGTTTCTAAAGGAAGAATACCAGCATTTTGGCTATTTTGACGAGATAATGCCCAACCAAGAAACCCTGCACTAATTGTGCTGAGGCTACCTAAAAATAAAAATTGACGGCGTTTAAACTTCATAAATCTCCAAATTCAACAATTAGCCTAAGGATTAGAAGTGGCGACACGAGTTTACGGACATACAAACAAAGTCCTCCTTGAGCGGGACTAAATACCTAAAAGTTATTGTAGGCTTTGAAAGAATGAAATAGTCCGGGTGAAAGTTCCATGTCACAAGACAATCAGAATTCACAACCACCTGCTTCCCCTGAACCGCAAGGGAATCAGCCGGTAAGTAAACCTCCCCAAAAACCCAAACAGACAGTTACGCCAATTTGGAAGGCGACAATTATTCGATTTCTCAGAGGAACAATTGGGGTTTTAGAAACAACGGTAGTTAAGCTGGAGACAGCGCCGCCAGCTAGTACGGAGAAAAAAACCAGCTTTTTACAGCGGCTAGATTCGTCCTTGAGCCGGTTTTTAAGGACAGTTCGCTTGTTTTTGCCCTCAAGTGTATCAAACAATTTGTCTGATACAACTTTGGCGGGAATTGTCGCCGTAATTGCTGTGGTGATAATTTGGACAACATCGACTGTGTTCACTGGTAAACCTGTTGAGGTAGCAACGCTTCCCCCTGTTGAGGAGGTTCCAGCACCGACACCAACGGTTACTGCAACACCGACACCTCAGCCAGTGGAGGAAGTTACGCCGCAGCCAGAAACACAAATACCACCAACACCGGAACCTACACCAACACCGGAACCTACACCAACACCGGAACCTACACCGACACCAGCGCCAATTGTAGAATTGACACCGGAAGAAAGCTTGATTGCTGCTATCGAAAGCCAATTAGGGGAAATTAGCCGCTTACAGCGCACCGGGGGTGAAGGCACTCCTGCCAGTTTGATAAAATCTATTCAAGCTAATTTCCGCAACAGCAATTTAACTATCAACATTAGTGATGACTGGTACACTCTCAAAACATCCCAGCAAGATAAACTAGCAGCGGATATATTACAACGCGCTAAAGAACTAGATTTCACTCATCTAGAAATTATCGATTCTCAAGATAAGCTGATAGCACGTAACCCGGTTGTTGGTAATAAAATGGTGATTTTTAAACGTAGCGAGTCGATGAATTTGCAAGTTAAATCATAAATCTAGGACTTATGCATTGACAAAAAACGCTAAACATGAGTGCTGGTTTTATTCATTGAAAATATCAATCCGTGCGTTAGGGAACGCACGCTACGGGTAGGATGCGTCCCCTGACGCATCAAAACACTTTAGCAGGAGAGAAAATAAGAATTGCAGAAGCCGATATTTTAGAGACTATATAGTTTTTACTTTGCTTAACATAGTTTGATTTCTTTTCGCCTACTTACTTAAGGGCAAATTTTTGTATATGCTTTAACCTGCAAATCTATCCCAGTAATTGCAGTTCCGACTACCACAGCATCAGCGCCTAAATCTAAAGCTTGACGCGCCATTTGAGGTGAAGAAATACCACCTTCACAAATTACGAAAACATCTAAATTTTCTACTATCTGTTTCAGGAGTTCCCAACCAGGGGGAGTAAGATGTTTAGTTGCCGCAGTGTATCCAAAAAGAGTTGTTCCCACAATATCTGCACCAGCATCTACAGCCACTTTTGCTGATTCAATTGTATCCACATCTGCCATTACTGGTTTACCTAATTCCTGATGAATTTGGGCAATAATATCTACCAGTTTTTCCTCACCAGGGCGGTTTCTCGTAGTTGCATCTATGGCAATAATATCTGCACCTGCAACAGATACAGCGACAGCATGGTGAAACTGGGGAGTAATGTAGACATCAGAACCGGCTATTACTTGTTTCCATAACCCAATAATTGGTACTTGCACTTTTTGGCGCACGGCTTTGATGTGATTTGGCGTATCTATTCTGACGCCAACTGCACCATTATTGACAGATGCTTTTGCCATTGCGGCAATTACTATAGGTTCATACATTGGTGAATCTACAGGTGCTTGACAAGATACAATTAGTCCTTGATTAAGGTTTTGAATTAAATTAGTCATTTGTGATTAATCTCATTGGCTGGGCGGGAATCCAGACAGTAAAAATTGAGCCAATACCTACAGTTGATTCTACTTCAATTCGACCCCGATGGAGTCCTACTAGTTGTTGAGTTAAAGCTAAACCGAGTCCTGTGCCTTCGTAGCGGCGGCGATAGGGTGTATCAAGTTGCTGAAATTTTTCAAACAACAGTGGTATTTGTTCTTCAGGTATGCCAATACCTGTGTCTTCTATTTGAAAAATGGCGGTGTCGTCTTCTATCCAAAACCTCAAGGTGACACTGCCACCTTCTGGGGTGAATTTGATGGCATTAGTTAATAGATTCCAGAGAATTCTTTCTACTCTTCTAGCATCGGCGGTAAAGCGATCGCGTTTTGGGTCAATTTGCAAATCAAGTTTGACCGTTATTTGCTGACTCCCTGCTTTATCTACTAAGGATTGTATAGTATTTTCTGCTATTTTCACCAAGGAAAATTCGGAAATATTTAAAACTGTTTTGCCAGCTTCTATTTGGGATATATCGAGGATGTTGTTAATTAACTGTAATAAATGTTCTCCACTGTCGTGGATAGTTTGCAAATAATCCCGTTGTCTGGGACTCAATTCACCCAGAGGCCAGCGTAACAATGTGGAAGACATCCCGATGACGTAAGTCAAAGGCGTGAGTAATTCATGGCTGATAGTAGCTAGAAATTCATTTCTGAGGCGGCTGGCAGCTTCGGCGGCGAGTAGGGCATCTCCTAGGGCGGTGGTGCGCTCAATCACTCGTTGTTCCAGGGTTTGTTTTTCTTGGGTGAGAGAGTGCATTAACTCTGTTTGATGAATGGCGATCGCTAATTGTTCCCCAATGGAAGTTAGCAAGTTTTTTTCGCTCTCACTCCACTCATGAGGTGCTTGACACTGATGAGCAATCAAAAGTCCCCACAGTTTATCTTCAAATATAATTGGTGCTGCCAACTTTGCCCGGACTTGCTTTTCTCTTAAAAAATTCAACAAACACTCTTCCAGGACATAAGTTTTTTCCACATCTTCTACAGCTAAGATAAAACCTTGGCGATACTTGTCCCAACATTGAGAGTTGCGCGTCAGGCAATTTTTTTCCTGATAATTCAACATTGAGGGAATAGTCTCTGTAGAAAGGGCTTCATGGACAATACAACCCCCAGACTTTTGCCAGTCTTGTTTTGGTGTTTGGGAGTTCACTGACACAGGGGGTGAGTATTGGCCGTTGAGTATTTTGTCTTGTGTCTTGACTTTAGCAGGTTCAAATTTATAAATTACTAATCTGTCTAATTCCAAAAACTCCCGCACTTGTGTAATTGCTGTTGCCATAATTACTGGCAAATCCATGCTTTTGCGGGTCTGCGTTGTCACCTGATTCAACAACCGCTCTTGGGCAATCTGTTTTTTCAGGGCATTTTCTACCGGCTGACAACTATAAATGTCAGGATTGGGGGAGATGGAAATTGCTGTCAAATCTGGGTTTAGCTGGGGGAGGAGATATTCTAATAACAACAGAGTGAATTTAGTTTGAAGAGTGGCATCATTAGGAGCAATAATTTGACGGTAGCATTCGAGGTTTTTGGAGATGTAAGAATTATCCTCAAACAAATCTCTCAAGTTCGAGACAAAAGATGCGATCGCCTCGGAATTAAATGTCAAACTAGCATTTAATGTTGAGTCAATTTGCTCCCCATCCTCCCCATTTCCCACCAACAGCGCACTAAACCGCTCAGAAACCATCAATGTAAACCGTTGTCTCTGCCAGAGCACAGGGATGCGAATTCGCGCCAGCACAGCTTCTGTCAGTACCAATGTGGTACTTCCTACTGCTTGAGCCATCTGCTGCAACAATTCCCCAAGCTGATTAAATACACTTAAAGGTAAGGTTCGAGAAAAGCTCAAATCTGGAGAACTAAGCATTTTCAAAAATCTGGTAAGAAGGGCTGAATGCTAGACTAAAAAGTCTTTCTTGATTGTTTACTAACCAACAGTTTAAGGCGGAAATACAGAATTATGCATCGAATAAGTGCTACATCTGGTGGATGGAATCAGTCATCAGGGTTAATCTTTTTAGAACAAACTCCAGCTCCTTTTGTATTCATTACGGCTGCTGATACTGACATTCAAACCCTAGCAGCTACAGTTGCTCAACTACCTGCAACATTTCCTGCCTTAAGAGTCGCCAACCTGCTGCAATTACAGCAACAAATAAGTATAGATACTTACGGCGAGCAAGTACTAGAACTCGCCCAGGTAATTATTTTGCGCCTATTAGGAGGACGTTCTTACTGGGCTTATGGTTTAGAAGTAGTGCAAGAAATTGTGCAACGTAATGGTACAACCCTCATTGTAATGCCAGGAGACGACGGTCTTGATCCCGACTTAATCTCTCACTCTACCGTGTCTTTAGGAATTGTTAACCAAGTATGCCAGTACTTTAGCCAAGGTGGGGTGGAAAACTTTGTCAATGCCCTCCAATTTATCGCCGACACTTGCCTATTAACTGCATACAATCCCCCACCACCCCAAGCTGTACCTCGTGTTGGGTTGTATGAATGGAGGCAGGAGGCAGAAGGAGTAGGGGAAATAACTTTGACTAATTACCAATATCCTAAAGTGGGCATCCTCTTTTATCGTGCCCATTATCTGGCGGGAAACACAAAGGTAATTGATGCTCTGTGCCAAGCTTTAGCAAAAAGAAATTTACAACCGGTGCCTGTGTTTGTTTCTTCATTGCGGGAACCGAATATCGGCGATGATTTGAGGGAGTTTTTCCAGCCGAAAGACTCTGAGCATATTGCCGTTTTGCTGAATACCACAAGTTTTTCTCTAGCGCGATTGGAAACAGAATCCCCCCAAATTGAATTGTGGGAAAACTTGGATGTGCCTGTGTTGCAGGTAATCCTCAGTGGCGGTTCCGTTGAGCAGTGGGAGTCTCAGTTTCAAGGGCTGACTCCCCGCGATATGGCGATGAATGTGGCTCTCCCAGAAGTTGATGGGCGAATTATTAGCCGCGCCGTGTCTTTTAAAACGTTGCAAACTCGCAATCCCGACTTAGAAACAGATGTGGTAGTTTATGAGCCTGTGAGCGATCGCATCGATTTTGTCGCCCAACTAGGGGCAAATTGGGCACGATTACGGGCTAAACCACCCCAAGAACGCCGCATATCCCTAATTTTGGCAAATTACCCCAACAGCAACGGCCGCCTCGCTAATGGCGTGGGCTTGGATACGCCAGCTAGTTGTGTCGAAATTCTCAAGGCTTTGCAGTTGGCTGGGTATTTTGTGGAAAATATCCCCGCTGACTCAGATGAGTTGATTCAACGTCTGACTGCTGGTGTTACTAATGATCCTGAAGGTAGGGACTGGCGTCCAGTTCAGCAAAGTCTTTCTCTGGCTGAGTATCAGGAGTATTTTGCTTCTTTGCCGGCAGCTGTGCAGCAAGGGATTGGTGAGCGTTGGGGGTTGGATTTAGAAACGAACCGCCGAGACGCAGAGGGCACAGAGGAGAAAGCGTCTTTTCCCATTGCGGGCATTCAACTGGGTAATGTGTTTGTGGGCATTCAGCCGGCAAGAGGCTATGATGTTGACCCTAGCTTGAATTATCATGCGCCGGATTTGCCACCAACTCATGCTTATTTAGGGTTTTATTATTGGGTTAGGGAATGTTTTGGCACTGATGCGGTGGTTCATGTGGGGAAACATGGAAATTTAGAATGGCTCCCCGGTAAGAGTGTGGCTTTATCGAGTAATTGTTATCCTGAAGTCGCTTTGGGAGCAATGCCCCACCTGTACCCGTTTATTGTCAATGATCCTGGTGAGGGTTCACAAGCCAAGCGTCGCGCCCAAGCGGTAATTATCGATCACTTAACGCCGCCGATGACTCGCGCAGAACTCTATGGTTCTTTGCAGCAGTTAGAAAATTTAATTGATGAGTATTACGAAGCTGAAAGTTTAGATCCTTCGCGTTTACCTGTAATTTGCGATCGCATCCGAGAACTGGTAATCACAGAAAATCTTTACCGGGATTTGGGAATTCATCATGAAAAAGACATTGGGGATTTAGAAGCTTTAATTTTGAATTCCATCGATGGTTATCTTTGTGAATTAAAAGAAGCTCAAATCCGTGATGGTTTACACATCTTCGGACAATGTCCCCAAGGGCGACAACTACGAGATTTAATAGTAGCGATCGCCCGCATCCCCAACCGCCACTGCATCGGCATCACCCGCGCCATCGCCCAAGATTGGGGTTGGGATTTTGACCCCCTCACAGCCGATTTGTCAATGGTCAATGGTCAATTGTCCGTTGTCAATGGCCAAGACTGTCGCACCAATGGCGATGTCGTCGAAGTCCTGGAAGAACACGCCGCCTTCTTAGTTGAACAACTCATCACCAGCCACAGCAATTTTGTACCCCAAACCACTCACAGCCCACTCAGCACAACCCTTGACTGGATAAGCGCCAAACTCCTCCCCGCACTGCAACAAACCCAAGCAGAAATTACCAACCTGTTACACGGACTCAGTGGCGGGTATGTCCCAAGTGCCCCCGCCGGCGCACCCACAAGGGGACGCCCAGAAGTCTTACCCACAGGTAGAAACTTTTATTCTGTGGATATTCGCGCCATTCCCACAGAAACCGCTTGGGATATCGGCAGAAAAGCCGCCGAAACCCTAATTGAAACTTACACCCAAGAACATGGTGAGTATCCCAAAACCCTAGGGTTATCATTATGGGGCACTGCCACTATGCGGACTGGCGGTGATGATATCGCCGAGGCATTAGCTTTACTCGGTACACAACCTATTTGGGATGGTGCAGCACGGCGAGTAGTGGATTTTGAAATTTTACCCCTGGCGATTTTGGGGCGTCCCCGTGTCGATGTCACTTTGCGAATTTCTGGATTTTTCCGGGATGCTTTTCCTAACTTGATTGATTTATTCTCTCAAGCAGTAGCAGCAGTAGCAGCCTTAGATGAACCACCAGAACAAAACCCCTTAGCCGCTACAGTTCGCCAAGAGATCGATTTGTGGACTACAGAGGGTTTAACCTTAGAAGATGCAGTGGAGCGATCGCAATACCGCGTCTTTGGTTCTCAACCCGGTGCTTACGGTGCTGGACTTCAAGGCTTAATCGCCTCGCAAAACTGGCAAGATGACCAAGACTTAGCCCAAGCCTACATCAATTGGAGTTGTTACGCCTACACTAGCGCCAACTCTCAAGCTTCAGGGCAATTAGCCGGAATTTCTGCTCCCGCTGCATTTGGGCAACGTTTGGAACAAATGCAAATTGTATTGCACAATCAAGACAACCGCGAACACGACTTACTCGATTCCGATGATTATTACCAATTTCAAGGTGGGTTAACAGCAGCAGTGCGTTCTCTCCAAGGAAAAAATCCCCAAACCTATTTTGGTGATAACTCCATTCCCGCCCAACCACGAGTTCGCCAACTCAAAGAAGAAATTGCAAGGGTGTATCGTTCTCGCGTAGTTAATCCCAAGTGGATTGCTGGGGTGATGCGTCACGGTTACAAGGGTGCATTTGAAATCGCCGCCACAGTAGATTATCTATTTGCCTACGATGCCACAGCTAACTGTGTAGAAGACCATATGTATCAGGGAATAGTGCAAACATATTTACTAGATCCAGTCGTCTCAGAATTCATTCAGCAAAAAAACCCCTGGGCGTTGCGTGATATTGCTGAAAGATTGCTCGAAGCACATCAGCGCAATTTATGGCAGGATGTAAGTATACAGACACTGGAAAACTTGCGAAACCTAGTACATCAAGCTGAAGCAGCTATCGAAGAAAAATAAGTGGTGTAGGAAACGAATATGGAAAACCTTGCGTATTTGCACCTAGCTTTTGCTTATGAAGACAGCGAATCTAGCGAATTAATTTCCCTGAGCGCTTTGTTCAACAAAGCAGCTGCCCCAGACTGGAAACGGCTGTCTAGCAGAGCTTGGAAGTATATGCTCCCCTTAGCGCTCACTCTGTCTGTTCTCGGCGCTGTGAGCAGTGCTTTAGCCTTGGAAAGAGGCGATCAAGGACCTTCTGTCAGAAATTTGCAACAAAAGTTAAAAAGTGCCGGCTTTTATCAAGCTCCTGTAACACAAGTATATGATTTTTCCACAGAAGATGCTGTCCGGCGCTTCCAAAAAGCTGCTGGCTTACCAGTTAACGGCATTGTCCAAGGAACCACCCTGCAAAAATTAGAAAGCTGGCGCACTACCCCTAAGAGTACACCAGCAAAAAAAACCACTACTGCGACTACACAAACTAACAAAATCAGTACCGCGGGTACACCAGCAAAAAAAACCACTACTGCGACTACACAAACTAACAAAATCAGTACTGCTAGTTCACCAACCAGAAACCGACGCAATTCACAGTTTCTGACTAAAGGTGATGAAGGTGAAAATGTCAGAGTTCTCCAAGAACGTTTGCGAATCGCCGGCTTTTATTACGGGAACGCCACCGGCATATATGGGCCAATTACTGAAGAAGCCGTCAAGCGGTTCCAAACGGCTTACAAATTAGATGTTGATGGTGTGGTTGGCCCAGCCACATTAAACAAATTACCACCACTAGGGGTAGGTAATGGCGAAAATACCCCTAAAAAGCCGGTTGATCAAGATAAACTCAGCCTTGGCGATCGCGGAGAAGCAGTGAGAGTTCTTCAAGAACATTTAATCAAAGCAGGATATTTAGAGGGACAGCCCAATGGCTACTATGGCCCCTATACCGCCGATGCTGTAAACCGTTTTCAGGCAGCTAATTACCTGGATACAAATGGCATAGCTGGCCCAACAACTAGAGGGAAGTTATACAGCTTAGTTAAAACTACTCCCAAGAGCGAGTTTAATACCCTAGAAATTCAAAGACGACTACAAGAGCGGGGTTTCTATAAAGGCCCCCTCAACGGCATGATGGCAGATGACACCAAAAAAGCAATTAAGCAAGCCCAAGAATTCTACGGCATCAGTCTTGGTGATATCAGAAGCGGCAGCTATTAACATCCTCTTAGGCATCGCAGTCTGATTCCCCAACTGATTGCTATGCTCTGAATAGCAGTGGTTGTACCAAGATTTGGATCTCACAAGAGCGATTGCCACTACATCACAGCGGAAATAAAGCTCCCATTCAAAATAAACCAAAAGCCTAGGTCATCAGCTTTTTGAATTTTGAATTTTGAATTTTGAATTCCGCGTCAGCGTAGCGTCTCCTAGAGAAGCGGTACTAGCTCTTTCACAATCCAAAATCTAAAATCCAAAATGGTATGATCCCACTCAAGTGCTAAAGCGGCATCAACGCCCTTTGGCACTTGGGACAAACTGCATGGATTGTCAGTTGACAGTCAAGCAGGTGAAAACCTTCCCTTTGGGCTGTTTTCGCCCCAATTTTTAAAATTGAGTCGTTTTTAAACTCAATCGTACTGTTGCACTTAACACAAATTAGGTGATGGTGGTGATGGGGGTAGGGCTGGTTGATTTCATAATGTTTATGTCCCTCCCCCAGTTCTAGTTCCCGCAAAATCCCCATCCTAGCCATCAACTTCAAAGTCCGATAGATAGTGGACAGACTGATGCCTTCACCGTCAGTTTCTAAACGATGATAGAGATCCTCTGCGCTTAGATGTTCACCTTGCGGCAACTCTTGAAAAATGTGTAAAATTGTTTCACGCTGGGGAGTCAAACGCCAGCCTCGTTCGTTTAGTTCTGCCTTGAGTGAACCAGTTGTATAGACAGTCATACTAAATTTTCTCAACAAAGCCTGTTAGTTGAGAATATAGCAAATGTTTCCACCAATTTGCAACAATCGTAGCTTATTGAGAACATTTACTAAATGCTCAAGAAAAATTCATCAAATGTTGATGAGAAATCACCTAACACATGATCCCCACACTCAAACGATCCTGACAACAACGACAGGGGCACTCCAATACTCATTAAATGCCAATATTTTGCTATAACCTAGAGATAAATTGTGATGGTGGAAATCAAGTTAGTCGGGTCAACAGTCTATAATCTAGATTTTGTTAAACATTGAATATTGAATATTGACCGTGGCAATTTTAGATTTGGGATGGCTAGAAAGATCCAGGAATTTAAAAAATTCGGTTTCATACCGCGGAATGTGGGTAGACTAACCAAATAATTTTATTGTTTTTTGCTCCTCGATTTATCAGTGAAATCTAAAATCTAAAATCTCTTTCTTTGTTGACTAACTTAAGGACTCCAAATAGTCACGAATCAGGTTACGCCGCTTGGGTTGGCGCAGCTTCTGCAAAGCTTTAGATTCAATTTGCCTAACTCGTTCCCGCGATAAGTCTAGAGCGCGTCCAATTTCTGCTAAGGAGTAAGGATGGCCATCTGACAAACCAAACCGCATGAGAATTACATCCCGCTCACGGCTGGTTAAATCTTCCAACAGATGGTGCAAATCTCTTTGTAAAGATTCTCGCATTAACATCTCTTCTGGTGTGACACAGTCAGTTTCGAGTAATTCCCCTAACTCAGTGTCTTTATCTTTTCCTACCTTAGTTTCTAGAGAAACAGAACGAGGTACTCTTAACAAAACTTCCCGGACTTGAGCAGCTGTCATATCTAACTCAATTGCCAGGTCTTCTAAGGTGGGAGTCCGACCTTTTTCTTGAGCAATTTTGCGTTGAGCCTTTTTAATTTTGTTCAGCTTTTCTGTAATGTGAACAGGTAGGCGGATCGTGCGGCTCGAAGTAGCGATCGCCCGTGTAATTCCCTGACGAATCCACCAATAGGCATAGGTACTAAAACGATATCCTTTGGTGGGGTCAAATTTCTCCACCGCTCGCTCTAAACCTAGGGTACCTTCTTGAACTAAATCCAACAGTTCCAAGCCACGATTTTGATATTTCTTGGCTACAGAAACTACTAGGCGAAGGTTAGCCTTGATCATGTGCTCTTTTGCCTGGAGTCCTTGGGATTGGACTTGCTCCAGTTCTTCCACCGTCAGTTGGGCAGTTTCCGCCCAGCGACGCTTACCATTGGCTAAAGTTGGCTTGAGATCCGGTAATTGTATACCAGCAGTGGTGGCCCACCTTTCCAAGGAAGGGCGATGTCCGAGTTCAGAGGATAAACGTTCCTGAACTTCAATTAACCGGAGATAGGGCACAATTACTTCATCACCTTGCTTGGCGGCGTTGGCGAGCAATGTCCGCATCCGCAAGTAGCGCTGAACTTTTTGGGCTTCGGAAACCTCTTCATCCCGGCCTAACAACCGAACCCGGCCAATTTCCTGAAGATATAGACGTACTAAGTCTGTACTACGACGGTTAGTGTTAGCAGAAAAGTTAGCAGGGTCAACAGAAGCCATCTCCAGTTCCTGTAGATCATCTACCGACAACTCACTGTCATCAACCACCAGATTTTGGTCTAAGTTCCGGCGGGACTTTGGGGTGCCGAAGGCGGCATCTGCATAAAAAGAAGTTGCTGGCATAACGTCTCAATGGCTCCAGGTAACAATAGATTACGGTCAGCTAAAATAACGGTCAGCTAATCAACTGTTGCTATTGTTCCCGTGATTCTAGATTAAATAACACGGTTGAGAATTCTAGTACAGTTCTTAATGAAATTTGTACCGATTTTTTCTGATACATTATTACCGAATTTAATCGGTCGCTGTAGCATTTTGATTGAACCAATAGCTATTCAAATCTACAGCTAGGCTTTAAATTAAGAATTACCTAATCAACATTTCAATCTGTTACTTTTGTAACGGAGTATAAACATATTCCAGTGAATATGATGATTATAAACTACATAGTCATATCTACACGGGTAGGTTTGTGATTTCCTGACGATTTGGCAATTTTTTCCTAAGGATTATTGGGTAATAAGCGCGGGTAATAGTTGTTGATGAAAGGTTAGTAGTTTCCCTGAAAGCGCTAGCAAGAGTGAATGATCGTTGAACAATTAGCAACAGTTAATCGTTATATTCTGGCTTAATGTCGCGTAACATTAATTGATCTAGGGCTTGTTGGGCTGTGATCTCGCCCTGAAGTAACCGATAAACTTGCGTGGTAATCGGTATAGCGATATTTTTCTGTTGGGCTATTTGTACCAATACTTGGCAAGTGTTCACTCCTTCAGCAGTTCCTGGTAAATTGGCGAGAATGTGTGTGAGTGTCTGTCCCTGGGCTAGCTGGTAGCCAACTTGGTAATTGCGACTTAAGGGACTGTTACAGGTTGCTAGTAAATCACCTAGACCGGATAAACCGTAAAATGTTCCTGTCTTTGCACCCCAAATATTGCCGATGCGAACCATTTCTGTGAGTCCACGTGTAACTAAAGCCGCTTTGGCGTTGGTTCCTAAGTGTAGACCATCACATACACCAGATGCGATCGCAATTACATTTTTGAGAGTTCCTCCTAGTTCTACTCCCAAGGGGTCAGGATTGGTATATACCCGAAACCGATTGGAAGAAAATACCATCTGCACCAATTCAGCAGCAGCAGTTACATTACTGGCTACTACCGTTGCCGCTGGCAATTCTAGTTCAATTTCTTGAGATAAATTTGGCCCAGACAGGACGACAACGGCATGATCAGGAAAGGCTGTTTGCCAAACTTGCGAGGGTGTGCAGGTGGTTTGAGGATCTAGTCCCTTTGTCGCTGTGACAAAAATTGCCTTGGGAGAAATGGGCAAAGATTTGATTTGCTTTGCTACATCTCCTACACCTTTCATTGAGATAGCAGACAGGATTATATCAGCATCTTTTAAGACTTCGTCTAGAGGTTGTGACCCCTGACGCGACCACAAGCGCACTTGATGACCGTTGGCTGCTGCCAAATTTGCTAAGGCTGTACCCCAAGCACCAGCACCAAGAATTGCTACGGATTTGGGATTTTGCCCAAAGTTAAGCCAGTCCCTTGGGTATTTTTCCTCCGTTGTGCAAACTGGCGTGTCAGGAGGGTTTCCCGTTGGAGCCAATTTTTCAAGATAGATTTCAGATTTTGGATTAGTCATGATTCAAGAGTCGAAAGTCTTGCCATCTCCCCAAGTTGTTCCCACACCAATCTAAAATCTAAAATCTAAAATCTAAAATTGGTTGCGGGGGTAGAGTTCCATTAATTCCCTAACTTGTTCAGCATGATATGAGCTTCTGGTTAAGGGTGAAGAAACAATTTGCAAAAAGCCTAGTTCTTCACCGTATGCTTTCCAGTCAGCAAATTTCTCTGGGGTGATAAATTCATTGACTTGCAAGTGTTTCTGACTGGGTTGGAGGTATTGCCCAATCGTCAAAATATCACAATCTACTGTGCGTAGGTCTTGCATAACTTGACGGATTTCGGCATCTGTCTCACCGAGTCCGACCATGATACCGGATTTAGTGTAAACACTAGGGGCAATTTGGCGAGATAGCAATAATAATTCTATTGTGCGATCGTAATTCCCTTGGGGACGCACCCGGCGATACAAGCGGGGAACGGTTTCTGTGTTGTGGTTGAGTACTTCTGGCGCAGCTTGAAGAATTATTTCTAAAGCATCCCAATTGCCACACAAGTCAGGAATTAGCACCTCAATTGTGGTCTGGGGCGAAACCCTGCGGACTGCGGCGATACATTCGACAAACTGAGATGCACCCCCGTCGGGTAAGTCATCCCGATTTACAGAAGTGATTACTACATGATTGAGTCGCATCCGGCGAACTGCTTCCGCCAATCGTGCTGGTTCGGTGGGGTCTAAGGGTTTGGGCTTTTTTTCAAAGTCAATATCGCAGTAAGGACAAGCGCGTGTACAAGCTGGGCCCATAATCAAAAATGTGGCAGTTCCAGCTTGGAAGCACTCACCAATATTTGGACAAGATGCTTCTTCGCAAACCGTATTCAGGGCTAAATCCCGCAAAATTTCTTTAACGTTACCAACTCGCTCCCATTGAGGGGCTTTTACCCGCAACCAGTCTGGTTTTACAGTCACAATCCACTTTTACCACTCAAGTTATCTAAATCTCATGATAGATAAATTTTTGTTTTTTAGCATTGGTTGTGATAGACTAGATTAAAATTGCCGTTTTTATGGCGGGATGTGGCGCAGCTTGGTAGCGCACTTCGTTCGGGACGAAGGGGCCGCTGGTTCGAATCCAGTCATCCCGATTAGATATCTGTACTTTCGCAAATTAGTGTCGTTATTCGCAAATTAACGTCGCTTTCGTGGGTTTTAATGTAGTAGTAGCAAATTAATGTCGCAGACTGTCTTGATGTGGAGTTAATTCCACCATTTTTATAGACATTAGGACTTACGCATTGACAGGAAACACCAAATATGTGTTCTTGGTTAAGTCTCTTGTAGGGTGCGTCAGATCCAATAATTCGGCAATAATGAACAGATTTTTGACATCTGACGCACCCTACAAAGCCATGCTCTCCCAAAAGCCGAAAATGACCAATTGATGCATCTATGGTTGGTGAAACAATACCCTAATGGTTGACGAATGCCTTAACTTAGTGTCTCATACCGCCCATTTGACACCTTTACTAGCATGGTCATAAATTAAATCAAATACGGTGTCACATTTAGACTTAAACAACACTTGGTCATAACTTACAGGCAGGTTTTTATCTAAAACTGCTTCAAGTGCGGACTTCACCTTTCCCTGACTTTGCATATCTTTATACCAGTCTTGGACTAATACTTTCGGCTGTTCTGCTGTCAATCGATGCAAGAGAGACTGTGCTGCTAACTTGACTTTTTGGGTTTCATCAGCAGTCATTTTGTCTTTCTTGAGCAAATCAAATAGTTCCAGTTCGTCTTCTGTCAACCCTTCCCGAATATGCCGTTGGGCTTCTTCCTTCAAGTTTTCGGTAAAGTTTACCAGGGCTTCGTAGTAGTTATCTGTTGATGAACCACCAGCATTATATTTGTCAATAATTGCTTGTAGCCTTTGGGCGAAGTCGGCACGGGTGGTGTTTTGCTGAATCATTTTGTTCAGCTTGTCTTCAATAAAACTTCGTAAGTCGGTAATTTCAATATTTTTATAAGTTTTGCTGTGAAACTCGGCTTTAAGCTGCTCAAAGTTAATTTGGCTTAAATCCCAAATTTGGCCTGTCTGGATGATGTTGTATTCTGCACTATATTCTTTAGTGGTAATCCCTTGATTATCAGCAATTACGCTTTCATCCAGCAGTTCAGCAATTTTTAAACTGGCGTTATCAATATCTTTGCGTTCAATGATGCTATCAATTACCCCGCGCAGATATTGGAAGATGAAAACCAGTGGACGTCGTTGCTTGATTATCTCTGGTTTACAGGCTTCATAGAGTGAGGTAATGGTATTTTGATAGACAAAAAATGCTTTACGCCATTCATCTTTTTGCAGTAGGGTGTCAGCAAACTGGTTAAATTGACCTAATTTTTGGAAAGTTTCCTGAATTTTGAGGATGCTTTCTAAATCAATGCCCAGTTCCCGACAAAAATTTAGTCCTTGGGCGATCGCATCATCCAGTAACTCAAACAGGTTAGACTTTTCTTGAATAGGTGAGTCTTCCTGCTCTCCATCATCGCCCAAAGCGTAATCAGCCAAGGCTTGCTTCATGTTGCGGAAGACGTTGTAATAATCAATAATCTCGCCGTTGGTTTTGGTGACGTTGTGAATCTGATATGAGGTGACGCGGTTCGCACGGGCGATAGTTTGCATCAGCGTGTGGTCTTTCATCGGCTTGTCAAGGTAAAGCGTCGAGAGAGTGGGCGCATCAAAACCAGTTAGCCACATGGCGCAGACAAACACCAACCGCACTTTATTTTCGGCTTCTTTAAACTGATACTCGATATCATGTCCCTGTGCATCAACCGTATTCATTCGTTCTCGGTGGGGTTTAATATCAAGTCCTTGTTTAGCAAATTTTTCAACTTCGCTTTCGCTTCCTTCCAGACTAATCACCACAGCCATTTCTGTTTCTCGCATAAATTCGAGAATCTTTTTGAGGCGAAGTTTCTCAATGTCATTAGCAGATTTTTTAATTCTTCCCACCAGGTTTTTAATTTCCGCTTTCCAGTGATACTGTACTTTGTCGTACATTTTCACCGCGGTGAATTTATCAAGAGAAACCACCAAGCCTTTACCAAGGTAGCCACGACGAGGAAAGTGGTAAGCAATATCTTTAGCGATTGTCTCTAACCTATCATCGCGTTTTATCACCTCGGTTTCGCGGGCAAATTTCCTCTCTAGCTTTGCTTGCTGGGTGTCATCAAGGTTTTCATCTTCGAGAATTTGGTAAAATTCTTCACTTAAATCTTCGTTTTGAATCAGTACCTCTGGTACTCTTTTCTGGTAAAACAGGGGGACAGTAGCACCATCATCTACAGACTGAGAAAAGTTATACTCGCTGACATAATCGCCAAACCATTCGTTAGTCTTGCGCTGTTTACCTAATAGGGGTGTACCTGTGAAGGCGAGATAATTGGCATTGGGTAAACCTGCCCGCATATTTTCCGCTAAGGTTTTATACTGGGTGCGGTGTGCTTCATCGACAATTACAATGATGTCGTTGCGATCGCTCAATATGGGATACTTCTTAGTCTTGTCGTAGCGGAATTTTTGAATCAGGGTAAAGATAATCCGCTTGTTCAGCGAGAGAAACTCCCGCATCTGTTTACTGTTTTTAGGTTGGGCTGCTTCTTTCTTTTGGACGGTTTCGGTGTTTAAGAAATTGCGGTAAATCTGCCCATCTAAATCGTCACGGTCGGTGATGATAACAAAGGTAAAATTGCCTGTGAGCTTGCGGAAAATCTTCCGAGCATAAAAAATCATCGAAAAGCTTTTGCCAGAGCCTTGTGTATGCCAGAAGACCCCTAATTTTCCCTGTTTCACTTCCCGGTGGTTGAAGGCATCAATAGCGCGATTCACACCGATGAACTGGTGGTTTTGGGCGATGATTTTCTGAGTCTCTTTGTGGTAAAGAATAAAGTTTTCGATGTAGTCCAGTAGTTTAGGAGGGTGACAAAGCCCGTCTATGACTAGTTCTAGGCTAGTACCAGATTCCTGAATCTGCTGACGATCTATTTTTTCCTTTTCATCTTCCACCCGCAGCCAGTTAAAGAAGTGTTCCCACTCTGCGGTAAAACTGCCGATTTTGGTTTCTAGGGCGTTGGAGAGAATGCAGAAGGCATTGGTGAGAAAGAGTTGGGGAATATCTTTTTTGTAGTCGCTGAGGTTGTCATCAAAGGCTGTTTGCAGTTTGATGTTGGAGTTTTTCAGTTCGATGAAAACCAGGGGTAAACCGTTGATATATAGCAGGATATCAGGACGGCGATAGTTTCTTTCTCCTTTAATCCAAAGTTGAGAAACGGCTAAATATTCATTATTTCCGTTATGACTCAAGTCATTAAAATCTATGACGCGCACTTTCCCCGGTTCGGTTCTACCTTGGGCGTTTTCATACTCAATGGGGATACCGTCACGAATTAGCCTGTCTATTTCCCGATTTGCGGCGATGGGAGACATCAACTGGCGTTTATTTGTGAGAGTTTCTAAACCTTGGGCGATCGCATCTGCTGGTAAGCTGGGGTTGAGGCGAATTGCTGCTGATTTCAGGCGATCGCTAAAAATGACATCCCGTTTATCGGTGCGGTTGGATCTGTCGTTGAGATCCTCACGGTTGGAGGTGAAGCAGTTGATTAATTTAAAGCCTTGCTGCTTTAATTTGGCAAGTACCGCTTGTTCGATGTCATCTTCAGAGATAAAGTTAGGCATGGTTTAGGCAAACTACACGGTAATAGACCGTTTTTGATATTCATACTCTTTTAATGTACAAATTTTAACCGATTGCTGTTTAAATTTGCCGATATATTCACCCCACCCTAACCCTCACCTTGGCAAGGGGAGGGAACCGGATTTCTAGTTTTCCCCCTTTGCAATGGGGGATTAAAGGGGGTGATTGGAAACAATCAGCAAAACAACCAAATTTCTAGTTTCCCCCTTTTCCAAGGCTACCGTGTACACACAAATCGGATTTTCTTTCTAGATCCGGGCTTTACCCCCCTTAATCCCCTTCTAGTTCCCTCCCCTTAGCAAGGGGAGGGTTAGGGAGGGGTAATTCGAGGACTGGTAGTGATTCGATAACTTGTGTGTACACCGTAGCCTTTCCAAGGATGGATGAAGGGGGGTAATTTAGGATATGAAGAACAATTCGACTTGATTATATTTATCTCATGACAGAACTTTATAACAAAACCTCAGAAAAAGAAAAAAGGCAATTTCTCCGTAACAATATGCCACCTGCTGAGAAGATTGTCTGGGAAAAGTTGAGAAGGCAGCAAATCGAAGGTTGTAAATTTCGCAGACAATACAGTATTGATGTATTTGTCGTTGATTTTTATTCTCCTGAACTCAAACTTGCAATAGAAATTGACGGGGATAGTCATTTTCAAAATGGAGCGCAGGCTTATGACTATGAACGACAATCTTTTCTTGAATCTAAGGGGACTCGCTTTTTGAGATTTACAAATCAACAGGTTTATCAAGAGTTGGAAGGTGTGATTACAATCATTGCACAAACAGTCTGTCAATTGCGGAAGATTACCCCTCTCTAACTCTCCCCTTATGAAGGGAAAAATCACCCCACCCTAACCCTCCCCTTATGAAGGGAAAAATCACCCCACCCTAACCCTCCCCTTGCTAAGGGAAAAATTACCCCACCCTAACCCTCCCCTTGCTAAGGGGAGGGAACTGGATTTCTGATCTCCCCCCTTTGCAAGGGGGGATTAAGGGGGGTAAAAAGTTCTATTTCGTTAGGTGGTAGCAGTTCATCTCGATATGATTCAAAGATGATACTTTCTTTTACACTTTGATATTCCATGATCATTTCTGGCCATTTCGTGGGTTTAGCTTCTAGAAAGGTGACGAAAACTAGGCTTTCAGTAATGCCCTGCGGTGTTTCATCCAGTTCAATTTTGCCGTTTTTATAAATTCCTTGAATTGTTTTTAACATATAGCTTACCTCCTATATGAATTTTAACCGATTTCTTCTAATTATTCTGTCATGCTGGGCGGGAATTGGATGTCTAAGTCTTCGACGGAAAGCTTACCTGAGATGAGACGAGTTAGTAGGCGATCGCGTGTTTTTTTTAAGCTGGAATTTTTTAAAAAAAGTATTTCTTTATGGTCAAGAATTGGGTTTACAATTTTGTTAAACCTTCTTATTAAATCTTCTGTTGGGTAGAGCAACGAAAATAATGACATTACCTGTGCGTTTGCTTGTGGTTGTGCAGAACCAGTAAAAAACATACTAATGAAGTTTTTAAAATTGTTACTTTCAACTGCAATACCCAAAAAAATACTATTCTCCAATTTGTTTGGCTTCAATCTCACTAAATATGATGCAAAGACTGAATTAGGATGATATTTATGAATTCTTTTGGCATATCCAACAGTTGCACCTGTACGTGCGACAACAATATCTCCCTCATGTAATAAATATTTCTTGATTTCTTTATCACTAATAGTGCAATAAGGGACATAATCCCAATCCAAAATATTGGGTACTATATCAGTGATACGAAGAAACTTTGGCCCAACTTCTTTTTCTTCTGCACTGGCAGTGTAGCCATACTGTGTAGTCACTAATTCACCTAACTGCTTTATCTCCCAACTCTCCGGGATGCCTTTATTAAACTTAACCTGTTCATGACCCGGAAAGCGCAGACGAACAAACCACTCGCGGTAGATTTCCTCTGCCATTTTTTCTAATATGGCAATACGGCGATTATTGTTTTCAATCAAGTCATCGTAAGCTGAAAGTATCGCCGCAATCTTTTTCTGAACGGGAAGCGGTGGTTTGCGAATACGAAGCCGATGTAGAGAATTTCTATTAACTCCTGGAACTGCCCCTGCAACGTTTTGGCTTCCAAAATCTAATGTTTTAAGGAAATAACTAATAAATCTTGGGTTATTTCCTTTGAAATTTTGAATATATAGACTTGTATTTAGAGGCCAGAAATCTTTAGTTATATAAAAAACTTCACCGAGTGTTCCGTATCGACCGGTTACAACTCCTGGGGCTTTAACCTTGGCTTCTTTATGAAAGCCGCTAATACCACTAGATGAAATGATCGGATATTTTCCATGTACTCGTTCTCGATTAGGTAAATCGTATCCTCTTTTCAATGTGATTAAATCACTAAGATTGCATTGTTCCCACTTGCTCATAAATTCCCCGCAATTTCTTTCACATTATTAGTAATAATCCGCCCAAACTTCCTCATCATCATTTAATAATCTATTCTGCGGTTGATGAGTTGATACAGATAATTGATCAACCGCTTCAAACCACTGCTTCCACCTATCTGTTAGAGTATCTTCAGATTGAACATTAACTGCTTGGTCTTGCTGTTGAGCGATCAAAAAATCGAGAAACTCATCTACTCTTGACAACAGAGGATCAGGTAATTGTTGTAACTTATTAACCACAGCTTCACGAGTATTCATAGATTTATTCCTTTACTCTTACCTAATTATCACCTGCAATCTCTTTCACATTATGAGCAATAATCCCCTCTAACTGATGCGCCTCTTGATTTAACTTTTCCAACTCATCATTCAAACTTAAAATCTCCTCAATAAACTCCTCCTCCGTCTTCCCATCTTCCTCAATCACTACCCCCACATACCGCCCAGGATTTAGGGAATAATCCTGTTCCTTCACATCTGCGGGAGTCGCTAACTTACACAACCCCGTCACATCCTCATATTCTGCCTTCGGGAAGCGTTCTTGTAACCAGCGAATGTGGATAAAAAATGATTCCGCAGATTTTACATCTGTATGCAGCGTTTCCAGCGTGGCTTTGAGTGTCTTAACTTGCTTGTCAATCTGTCCCCGTTTCCCCTCTTCCTTTGCTTTTTCTGCCAAAGCCGTTTCATGGGCGCGGATAGTTTTATCAAGCTGCTTCAATCCCAGATGGAGGTCATCAAAAAATGGTTTAAATGCCGCGCTGAGTTCTTGCTGTGCTTGATTTTGGGTATCAATTAACCCCCCTGTAGTCCCCCCTTGGAAATGGGGGACAATTGCTCCTACTCCCTCCCCTTCGCAACGAGGCATAATTAACCCCCCTGTAGTCCCCCCTTGGAAATGGGGGACAATTGCTCCTACTCCCTCCCCTTCACAAGGGGAGGGCTGGGGTGGGGTAAAACTTTGCAAATAATCTTGATACTGAATTTCTAAATCTGGCAAATCATCCCACAAATTGAGAAAATCAACAGCCGCTTCCCTAGCTTTAACATCATCTGTCCCATCATTCAACACAGTGATTAACTGCTGGGAAACTTGCTGCACCGGTGCTTGATTCTCTCTTAGCTTCACCATCCCTTGCTGAAAATAATTATTAATCAGTTCAATAAACCGATGGTTCTTACCCCGGCGCAAATGGCTGATAATAGCAATATTATTAATTTGTTCTGTGGAAAACTCCCGATGTGCGCGGTCAACCTGAGTAAAAATATTCCGCGCATCAATAAACAGAATTTTATCATCGGTCTTGCCATGATCAAAAAACCACAGCGTTGCCGGGAGCGTCACCGTGTAAAACATATTTGATGGTAGGGTCAGCATCCCATAAATCAAATTTTCCTCAATTAGCTTTTGGCGAATATCGGCTTCAGAGTGACGCGCATCTGATGCGGAATTAGCCATGACTAACGCCGCCCTACCCTTGGGTTTTAGCGATGTAGCAAATAGATTAATCCAGAGATAATTGGCATTAGGTACAGTCTCATTACCCTGTTCCTGCTTCTTCGCCTTAGTCTTATTGCGGGGGATGCCGTAGGTGTTAAATCTAGCATCGATTTCCACTCGGCTAATATTGACATCATCCACATTAAATGGCGGATTAGCCAGGACATAATCAAACTTGCCAAAACTGCTAAACGGGTCTTCGTAGTACGTATTTGTCTGACGTACATCGCCCCGTAACCCATTGACTGCAATGTTCATTTTTGCCAACTTCACTGTCTCCAGGGTCTTCTCTTGGCCATAGACAAACAGATCAGCAGCAGACTGATTTAACTTTTTGCGCTGTTCTTCAATAAATTGAGCAGATTGGACAAACATTCCCCCAGAACCACAAGCGGGGTCAAACACAGTCCCCTGATGAGGTTCAATGATTTCTACCATCAACCGCACCACAGAACGCGGTGTGAAAAACTCACCTCCACCCTGCCCTTCTGAGAGAGCAAAATTACCCAGAAAATACTCATAAATCTGCCCGAACATATCCCCAGTAGCATTTTCAGGAATATTCGAGAAGTTTTTTAACAGTTGCTTCGGAATACCTTTGTCTGTGCGCGTCAGCCGAAAATACTCATCTTGGGGCAATGTGTCCTTAAGTTCTGGCTTATATGATTCAATGGACACCATCGCCGCTTTGATAGCCTTGGCGATATCTTCCTCTTCCGCTAGGTTGAGCAAATAGTTATAACGAGCATGGTCTGGCAGATAAAAACCACACTTCTCAATGGCAATTTCTGATATTTCTTTTTCTCTGCGAGTTCCTTTGAGTGCTTCATATTCTTGCTGAATTTCTGCCGCATACTGACGATACTTGTTATCAGCAAATTTGAGAAATATTAACCCCATCACGGGCGTTGAATACTCACTAGATTTCAAGTCAGAGTTTGCCCGCATGGTATCGGCACTCTGCCAAAGGTTCGCTTCAAGTCGTTTTAGTTCTTCTGGGGTCAAAGCTGTGAGTGGGTGATTTATCTGTTCTGCGAGAACATGAACATTGAAATTATATGCACAAATGGGTTATGTGAGAAAAATAATCACTTCCCTGATCAGCACCTGGAAAAAAACTCAGACTCTCCACCTACCCAACTTTAACAAATCAAGCTAACGCCCCATTAGTCGCCAATCACCGGAAGCTATAATCTTTCTCCAACTCACCCCAATACTGCTCGGATAAGTCTAAAATTCCGCCCTAAAAAAAATTTTGGGCTAATAGCTAAAGTAAGCTAAAAGCTTACTAGCCAAACCTCTAACCCATTAAAATGGGTTTAAGCTTTGAGCCGGAAATTTATTTCACGGCTCCTAACCGAGCAGTATTGGAACATGAGTGGTAATATTGATACTAGTAGCTCAATAGTAATGCAATATAATTTGTATAAAAATAGCAAAAAGTCAGGGTAGAGTTAATCTACTACTTTGATTAATCCTTTTTGTAAAGCATCAAATACCCGGCCAATTTGCTGGCGGTCATTTTCGTTTAAGCCTTTTTTAGACATTAGTGCTGACATCAGTAGCTGCTGATCTCGGCGTGTAATCTTACGAATAGCAAATATGCGCTCTAAAACTATCTCCATTAGCATTTGGTTTGAGGTACCGGCAGATCGCATATTCTTTACCAAAAATTTGTGTGGCTTCTACAATTATTCCATAATATCTTAACAATATTTAACAAATCTTGGACAGGTTGGATCTACGGAACAATCAAGAATCGCTAGTTGCTACTTTTCTATCTCCCCCACTACTCAGGTTTTCTGTAAAATAACTTGGTAGCTCAGGAAGAAACAGATTCAGCACTATGGCTAATGCTCGTATTGGGATTATTGGTGGCAGCGGTTTATACAAAATGGACGCCCTCAAAGATGTAGAAGAGGTGCGAGTTCAGACGCCCTTTGGTTCTCCATCTGATGCTTTGATTTTGGGGACATTGGATGGAACCAGAGTTGCTTTTTTAGCGCGTCATGGACAGAACCATACGCTGTTACCGTCTGAGTTGCCGTTTCGCGCCAATATCTATGCAATGAAGCAACTGGGTGTGGAGTATTTAATTTCTGCGAGTGCGGTTGGTTCTTTGAAAGAAGAAGCGAAGCCACTGGATTTGGTGGTGCCAGATCAGTTTATTGACAGGACAAAAAACCGGGTTTCTACGTTCTTTGGTGATGGAATTGTGGCGCATATTGCCTTTGGTGAGCCGATTTGTCAGAGTTTGGCCCTTGTGCTGGGGGATGCGATCGCATCTTTAAATTTACCAGATGTGACTCTGCATCGTGGTGGTACTTATGTATGCATGGAAGGGCCTGCATTTTCGACTAAGGCGGAATCTCATCTTTACCGCAGTTGGGGGGCGACAATTATTGGTATGACGAATGTACCAGAGGCGAAGTTGGCTAGGGAAGCAGAAATTGCTTATGCAACTTTAGCCCTGGTAACAGATTACGACTGTTGGCATCCAGATCACGATAGCGTGACGGTGGAAATGGTGATTGGTAATTTGCAGCGGAATGTAGTAAATGCTCAAAAGGTGATACAGGAAACGGTGCGGCGTTTGAGTGAAAATCCGCCACCTAGCGAAGCACATTCGGCTTTGAAATATGCGATTTTGACAAATTTGGCAAAAGCACCAGCGGAGACTAAGGATAAGTTGGGGTTGTTGTTGAAAAAGTATTTGTAGAGTTACAGCATTTTTCAGCTAAATGGAGATTCAAGCCCTCTGTAGAGACTTTGCATGCAATCAGGACTTACGCAACTGGCATGGCTTTGTAGGGTGCGACTCGATAATTCGGTAACAATCAGCAGATTTTCGATATCTGACCCACCCTACAATTTTACATTGAGTGTGAAACTTCCGTAAGCCCTAACAACATCTCTACTCTGTTTTCTACTCACACGCAGAAATTTCAACAAATGTAAAGATTTGTCTAGATATTATGAGAGCCGATCTAGGGTTTATGTAACATAAAATAAAAGAAAATTACAAGGAATTAATTCATGCCTTATACAAACGAAGAAGGCGGTTTGATCAATAATTTTGCCCGTGAACCTAAGGTTTATCAAGCAGAACCTCCAAATGCAGGACAACAGCGCACCTATATAATTTTAGGAATCACTGCGGCACTTTTTGTCGGTGGCTTGATTTATGTCGCCTTCGCTGTATCTAATGCTAGTTAGGCATTAACCAATAAAATTTAATTTTTTTCAGTTTCTCAGGTTCTTATTTTAGATAGAGCCTGAGTTTATTGTTTTTTGTTAGAATCATATAAAGGGATATAGGTATAATTATATACTTTTTTATTTCTATTAAACCTTGAGGGTTATATTCATCCAGTGGAAAATTAGAAACAGCATGAGATTTTTCAGCTGTTTAGATGTACCCCATGAGGCAACGTACAATATGTTTGGGCTTCTTTAGCCACCATGAGCGTGAATGACACTGCACAAACGAATAATTTTAGTTGGAATCGGCAGGTATATCAGCGCCTGAAACTTGCCCTGAGTATTGGCTTACGGCGACAAATTTTTTTAGCTGTATGTGATGACTTACACATAAGAAATCAAGTTGCGGCTCGGTTGCATTCTACATTGGCTTATCCAGTAGGGCAAGTGCTATATAAGCCATCAGATGTAGGTGAAATTAGCACTCCAGCCTATCCCCGATTAGTCACATTGCGGTTAAATTTAAGCGATCCTAACCCAATAGTTCAAATTAATCAATGGTTGGCTAATTATCCACCGCCAATTGTGGGAGCAACAAAACAAAAACCTGGATACCCCTTACCAATACCAGCATTTCAGATTGTTGGTGTGGAGCTACTAACAAAGCAATCAGTAGCGGTACAGCGTTTATTTTTACAATATCTCCGCTTCAGCGAGCAGTATTTCTCTAACCAAGAGTCGAGCAAATTCTTAGAATCCAGCATCTTGTTGTGGGTATCACGTCCTTGGTTTTATGCCATTCAGCAATCGGCACAACAGTTTTGGCAGAGCCGTACTGGTGTATTTACGTTCACCGGAGAACCTACACCAATGAAACAAAGCCGAGATTATCCGGAAAGGTTATCTAGTTCGAGAAATTTGGATTTAGGAAATCTTGAGCAATCGATTTTAGATGAATTAGTTAACCCAGCAGACAACAGAGAAACAACAGCCAAGGATTTGAAGTTTGAGGAAGATGACAATTTACAAACACAAACACCAGTCAATCTTGGAGATAAACTCCAGAAAGCAGTGCCATCAATAGTCAATTTATCGCCAACTGCAACCCAGGGGACAGATTCTGCTGCCAGACTTGTTAGTGAGGCTAGTAGGCTCACGGTATCCTCTTTGTCCCATATTAGCAAGGAGTTATCGGAGCTAGTCATAGCAACTATTAACACGAATATTACTCAAGATGCAGAAGATAACTGGCAACCGCAGCAAATTCTCTGGGAAATTGAGCAATTACATTTACAGCAAGCGTCAGGGGAGTCGCTAGCAGTAGCTTATCAGCACTTAGGGAACTTGTATCGCCTTCGCATTGAGCAAGGACAGTCAACTCTAGAAAACTTGATGGTGGCAATTATTGCCTATCAAGAGTCAATTAGCTATGACGACACCTCACCCCAACTACCAGATATTTTAAATGACTTGGGTACGCTCTACTGGATGCTGTACCGCACACCTGCCAATTCTGAGGAGGGACAAACTTACATAGAGCAGGGAATAGAATTTTATCAGTTAGCCCTAAAGTTGATCTCACCCCAGGCACAGCCAGAAACTTACGCACGGGTGCAAAATAATTTAGGAACAGCTTACGGTGATTTAGCACGTTTTACTCACCCAGTAGAAAACTGGGAGCAAGCAGTTGTAGCTTACGGTGAGGCGTTGCGCTACCGGACAGCAGAAATAGACTCATTAAAATATGCTGCTTGTCAGAATAATTTGGGTACTGCTTACTGGCATTTAGGACAATATAATCAACCGGTGGTGCATCTCAAAAAAGCGATCGCAGCTTACAACTTAGCACTGGTGTACTACAATCCCGAAGAGGAACCCCTTAAGTATGGCATGATTCAAAACAACATTGGCACTGCTTATTGGAATCTGGCCCAATACGAACAACCAGAAGAAAACCTCCAGCTAGCGATTTATGTCTACGGTGAAGCTCTTAAATATCGCACCCCTACTAATGTTCCCAGCGCTTACACCGCCACACAAAATAATCTTGGCACTGCCTACTGGCACATAGCAAATTTATCTCAAACAACTAAAGAAGAACGGCAAAACTTTTTGCAACTATGCATTAACGCTTACAAAGAAGCGATTTCCCTGGCTCAAACAATTACCGGCATCCCCTTAAGTTTTGATTTGTTTGCCACATACAATAACCTGGGACTAGCTCATTATCAGTTAGTAACTGATAATTTTTTCAATGGCAACAAAAAAATACTTTCCCAACATCTAGAGTCAGCATTAGAAAACCATTTGCAAGCCTTAAATGGATTGAGCCAACAACCAGAAGCTTATCAAGCAACCTTCGCTTATTTAGTGAAAACAATTCGCACTTTCCATAATGAATTAGGGATACAGGGACAAAATCTAGCTTTATCCAAACTTCCTGCACACTTATTACCAGAAATTTTGCCCAAATTGTAATCAAAATTGCGATATATAGCAGTCCTAAATCATTTGTGATAGCGCAGCGTGGCGTTAGCCATACAACAAGATCCCCGACTTCTCTAATACCAAGAAAGAAAAATGATGGCAACAGATGGTTTTGTAGAACCCTGACACAGAAGGGGATTCCCAATCCAAAATCTAAAATCGTTCGACTGAGACGTTCGGCGAGCGCTACTTCGACAACGCTCAGTACAAGTCAGTCGAGCCGCGCTCAGGACGAAGTCCAGAATCCAAAATGGTATAAGAAGTCGGGTATCTGAGTCCCTTTATTTTCACAAATCAAATAGGATTGCTATATACCTAACGATGTTACAAGGGCACACTAAAATCTCTATTCCCCACTGGACTCTCCCCATTCCCGGATGGCAGGAAATACTGATGAGTAATCATTTTCAGGCAACGACATTTGCATTGCTGATTGCAAAATTTGCCGCACACCCTCAATACTGTTGAGATTCAAACCCAGGGCTTTGGCTTCGGAGATAAACAAATCTGTCACTTTGATCAATTGTTTTGTGGGTAAATTGGCATTTGCATAATTGCCATCTAACATCCGTTGCAAATTTTGGTCAAAGGTAGGCGCGTAAAGTTTGCTGTCACGCAGAACTTGCATAAACAAGCCTATATCGATTCCCTGAAGCTGGATAAAAGCTAGACTAAGGGCAAAGCTAGTGGTCAGGGAAGCGATTAGCTGATTTAGTGCTAGTGTGAGGGCTGAGGCAGATCCTACGGGGCCTATTAATAAAGGTTCTGAGCCAAAATGTTGCAGTAACGGCAAGTGGCGTTGATATTGCTTTGAATCGCCCCCCACCATGACAATTAGTTTGCCGGTTTCTGCTTCTGGGATGCTGCCTAATACAGGTGCTTCTATATACTGACCACCTGCTGCTACCACGGCGTCTCTAATTTCTTGGCTTTCTATGGGGGTAATTGTTCCCATTTGGATGATGCTGCGCCCTGAAAGAGTGTGCCAACTCGTATCTGTGAGTAAGACGTGATAAATAGCTGCGGCATTAGAGAGCATGAGAATTATGCACTCAGCAGAGCGAATTGCTTGGCGTGGTTGTGTGACAATTTCCGCCCCAGCGGCTTGTAGTGGTGCTAATTTTTCTGGGGTGCGGTTGTAGGCAACTAGCTCTATATTTGCGGCTAATAACCTTTGAGCCATCGGTAGTCCCATCAATCCAGTTCCCAGAAATGCCACCTTCATTTTTCACTTTCCTTTGGTACAGCGTAGGCTTAGTCCGTCGTTTGATTCTAATTAGTAATTGGGAAAAAGGGAAAAAGGTAAGTGGGAAAAAGGAAAAAACTATTACATTACCGATTACCCATTACCGATTACCCATTACCAAATCCCGTATTTAGCGATCAGCCACCTGCGGCAAAAGTAGCCATAATGATGACTGAAAGTAAGATACCGGGGGTAAGTAGTGTTGCTAGCATAAACAGGTCATGAGTACTCATAGTTATTACTTTCCTAGTGTCTTTGACTTCACATTAATCACTGTTATGCTAGTCTAAATGAGACTGATACGGGATTGGGCACTCTTAGTTTTAACTTTTCATACCGATTCTTCACTCTGGTACAGTCAATCCTGTCAGCGGTTGCGAGGCTTCTGTCTCCCTCAGTCCCTTGCTTTGAACTAGGACTCCAAAGCCCCCCAGTCCTGTGGGATCGATCAGTTGGTGTAGTGCTTCCCGTCGCCGCAGTAGTTGGGAAATGGGTTGCTGTTGATAGGAGATGCTAGCAAGGCGCGAGCCTAAACCCAACATCATCAAAAATAAACCCTGTTGCGTAAAACCAACTTGATCTAAGCCGCACCGCTCACCCCAACGTTCTAAAGCCGTAAAGTCAACATGGGCGGTGATATCTTGCTGCCCAATATTGATATAGGGGTTGTCATGGTGACGATGGTGGTAGTAGCACTGTAGCGTTCCTTGCGATCGCCTGGGGTTGTAGTAACGACTAGCGGGATAGCCATAATCAATTGTTAACACATACCCGCGTTGCAAGCGGTCAGCCACTATACTCAACCAGTCAAGAGCAGCTAAATTAATTTCACTGCGATAGCCATCTTCATAGACACTTGGGGCTAAATCAATTCCCACCATCTGGAAATATGCTGCCAACTGTGGCGTAGAAGGTTCCCCTAGTACCTCAATAAATTCTGACATCTCCCCTGGGAATGTAGAAACCTTGCCTGCAACCTCTCTAGATTCTCCTTGTAGGGAAGGGGGCTGGAGGGTGAGGTTCGGCGCTGTTGTCACATAAATTTCGCGCAATTCCCCCGCTTCTAGGGTAAACTGATGTACTGGCAAGGCATCCACCAACTCATTAGAAAAAAAGCAGCCAGTAATGGAGTTAGGCGGTATCTCTTCTAGATTGCACCAACTCACTCTGAACTTCTGCAAACGTTGCTGCTGTTCTTGCTTTAACCTTGGGGACTTCTCAACAATGATGTAGTTTAGGGCGGTAAAAAAATCCGGGTAGTGCAACTGTAGGTAATTCAGGATATGGGACGCGAGAATTCCTTGACCTGCTCCCATTTCTACCAGAGAAAACGGCATTGGTTGCCCTAAAATTTCCCACATCTGGAAAAATTGTACTGCCAGTAACTCGCCAAAATCAGCACCAAGGTTAGAAGAGGTGAAAAAATCACCGCCCCGAAACCCTATTTTGACGGCATTGCTAGAATAGTAACCGTGTTCTGGGTGATATAGGGCTATATCCATGTATTCAGCGAAGGTAATTCGCTTTTGAGGACGGGTGGTAATGCGTTGGCGTAGGGCGTCGTAGACATCGCTTATAGCTGCATTCAGGGCGGGATGGGAATCCATAAAATTTGAGTTTGGAGATTGGAGCATGGGAAACAGGTTAACTACTATTAACAATTACCAATTCTCCAGCCAAAATCCCCAAGCTAAAATTTGCCTATCTGTGTATAGCTTCCCATCGGGCATAGAAATCAAACCTTGGGGTGATCCACTAAAGATAGTTTTTAGCCATACTTCGTTAATTACCCTCAAAGCCGTCTACAGATGCCGAGGGCGTAGCAATACAAACAGTTTACGAGGGGAAACAAAAGGAATATGGCAAAGTATATATGTACCGTCTGCGGTTATGAATATGATCCAGCAGTGGGTGATCCAGATAGCGGTATAGAACCGGGCACAGCTTTTGAAGATATACCAGAGGATTGGGTATGCCCGGTTTGCGGTGCGATAAAAGAGGATTTTGAAATAGAAGAGTGAAGTTTTGTATAACTTTTGTGAACCTCCCCCGTTAAGGCTTGGGGCGATAACGGGAGATCCTTGCCGTCATTATGTTGGTGAGATGAGACCGCAGGCTGTTCGTGTTTACCAAGGGCGATTGCTTCACCTCTAATCCTAGCTCACTCTCCGAGTGTTTAGCTTATCCGACAGAAGCCCCACGCCTCACTCTTAGGAGCGTGGGATGAATGGCGCGTGAGTTGACGACAGTTCCCTGACTAATGTGCGTAGCACCAGAGAAGGGAGCATG
>NZ_JACJRJ010000030.1 GCF_014697195.1 Cylindrospermum sp. FACHB-282
CTCAAGTACTGCTTTTAACTCTTCATTTGGATTAATTAAATTTTGCTGGCATCCATACATTTGTTTTGCCTCCTTACCTGTATGCTAACATAAGTGTGTCGTCATTGTGTCATATATGACAAAAAAAGAATTACACATTAGAATTACCGAACGCAGAATGAATAAACTGCGGTTGTATGCTGCAAAAAAAGATAAAACTATTACCCAAGTTGTAGAGGAATTGCTTGATACTCTACCTGAAATTGCAGATATATTACAGGTAGGCTAAAGCCTACCGAGTCGTTTTTCATCCCCGGTCTGAAGTACGGAGTATGGCGCTGTGCGCCTGTTCCTCCGGGGCTTTCAAACTTCCGTCTGTTTCTTGTAAAAGTAGCCAAATCGCATTTTACCGCCACGCTTCGTCTGTAAATATTGCTCAGACTATGTTTACGAAAAAAATTGACTTTAACCTAAAAATTGGGATTTAGCAGACCATATCTTACCCCATTAACTCGTGTAGCGCCGACGAACTGGGGACACTTCGTTTTGTTTCTCAATTTCAGACATGGCTTTTTTTGTCAGTTTTACTCCTGTACAGTAAGTTTGAGTAACTAACTTAACAACTGGATTTTTACCATTCCATGTCATATTTTTAGCAAAACTTAAAGCTGTTTCAAGTTCATCTAAAATACTACCATTCCAATAGTTTTCTAATACGGCCCAAGTTCTTTCTATTGGATTATATTTACTGTGATATGGTGGATAGTAAGCTAAACGTATATTTAGTTGGTATTCATGAGCAAATTCGACTATACGTTTCATGAACTGGGTGCGTCGAGAATGATTCTCTGGCCCATTATCTTGATTGAGAACAAGAGTTTTAATTTCAGGGAATCGCCAACATTGAATTTACTACAAAAGGGGAATTTTAAAGATGTTCGCTTCCAGCAAAACTAATCCTAAATAAGATGTGTTTACCCAGCGTGCTGTAGGCATCACATCTCTTTTTTGTCTGCCTCTGGAGCGGGTTGTTAAAAAATTTCCGTTATGCTTACGGCTTCCGTAAGAGATACACAAATTAAATAAGATTGCTATAGAGTAAATCAATGATTAAAATAATACTTTTTTTATCATCATTGCTCTAATTTAAAGTTCGGGGAATTTTAATTACTCCTCATCGTCTTCCCATTCATCATCTTCACTCCCATACTGCTGGGGTGCTTCTCCATGAATTTCTAAAATCTTGGCTTTTTTGTTTTTGCTATCAGGTGAATTAATTGCTTCTAATTGCACATCAAATCGCCAGTTGTCACCAAAATCATAAAGATAAGTCATTATTCCACCTGGTTCTAGAGGCAAATCACCAATCTTGACTTGATCCGCAAATGGGGGATCTTCCATATAGGGATGACCAATTGTAATGGTGCGACCAAAATAGTCTTTACAACTAAACTGATAAAGGTGATCATAGTCAAAGTCAAAAGCATCAAGAATCATTTCAGCTAACCAGCTTAATGGCTTTTTGGCTGGTATGGAAATACGCCGCCAAGCTTTAGCTATAGATACTTTAAAAATATAAATCCCATCGATAAACTCTTGACGGGGAATAATTAAATTATGCTGCCATTCAGGAAAAAATAATTGGAATTGTGACTGCCATTGCCCAAACATTACATTTATATCATCTTCTAATCCTTCTTGGAGCGCTATCTGTAATATTAATGGCAATATAGCATCGCCCAAGGGTAAGCGTTGTAAACTGGTAATACGCCATCCTTTACCAGCTTGGGGTTTTCCCTGTTTAATAGAGAGGAAGCCAAATAATTCTAATAAAGCAACGTTATGTAGTCCAGAGAAAGAACCAATCTCATGCTGATCTTCATATTTAGCAAATTTTGCACCTTTATCTGGGATACGTTTCCAACACTGAATACACTTAAATAAATTGCCGAAGGAGTCACTGCGTTCACCCAAAATTTCGTTATTTCCCCAAATTAACCAGGCCTCTAAGAGGTTGAAATATCGTTCTGTTGGGTTGAGGTTTGACCAAGATGCCAAAACATCTGTATCTAAGACTAGGCTTGGCTTCTTACCTTGGTGTTTAACTTGGGCTATGCCGGAACTGCGTAATAAGAGATAAAGTCCGTTAATGTAGGGGTATGATTTCTGTACGGGGCGTTTGAGTAGAATTTCAATGGGGTGACTCAATCGAGAATTGAGTTCTGATAGTACTTTCATCGGCAGCAGGTTATTGACACTACTAACTTCTACCCCTTTTGGCTGCAAGAAATCTATCAGGGTTTGAAAGTCTTGCAGAATTGTACCGGGTTGATTTTCATTGATGCTGAGTTCTTGCAACAGTTGTTGTTGTAACTCTGTAAGGGCTGGTAGTTCGGGTTTGAGGATGTTTTCTAACCGTGCAAATAAGTCTTCCATAATTCAAAATTCAAAATTCAAAATTTTATCTTATGTGTAACCCTATGCTATTTATACTATGACTTCAAAACTGCTTCATATTAAATATAGACCCGCCCGTTGCCAGAGGTGATTGATTCAACTTGTTGCAAGGTGAGTTGTAATATTTTTATTTTGTGGTAGAAAATTACTTGTATTTAATATGAATAGTAACACGCGTTTACAGATGCTTCTGGCTGATTCACTTATTGGCACTGTATTACCGGAAATTGCCCCACTCAATTTACCCAACTGGTGGTTAGCTGGGGGTGCGGTGCGAAATACAGTTTGGCATTCCATGTTTGGACAGGAATGTGGGTTATTTATCAACGACTTGGATATTGCATTCTTTGATGATGCTGGGAATCGTTCCCAGGAACTAGCAGCAAAGGCAACTCTCACAGCCAAATTTCCTGACTATCTGTTTGATGTGAAAAATCAAGCCAGTTTTGCGCGTTGGCGTGCTGGTCGCAGAACCTATTCTAGTACAGAGGATGGGATTAAAGATTGGCTGCACACTGCTACGGCTGTAGGTGTGCGGCTGGATACACAAGGTCAATGGGAATTTTTCGCTCCCTATGGGTTAGATGACTTGTTTGGTGGTGTGATTCGACCTACACCAGCCCATACTTATAACCCAGCTGCTGACAAAAAGGCTTCTGGGTTTCTGCAAAAGTGTCCTTGTTTGCGGTTGGTATTTGCTGAGTGAGAAAATTTTATAGTTTTTCACTTAGCACCTTGATAAGTTCTACCAAAGGTCATGGCGAAATGTACCTTAGCACCTAGCGATCGCTTCTCGCAGGGTGTAGCCCATCGCCAGACGACTTTGTACTGATGCCTACCTAAACCCTGCAAACCAACTGATTGATTTTGCATTAAGTAACTAAGTAGTATAAAGACGATGGGCTGATTTCTTCAGATTAGCCCATGTTTTTATTTTTTCATGAGCTTGAGAATGAATAACCTAAGAATATCTATTCTAACAATTATCCTCTCTACCTTAACCT
Organism: Cylindrospermum sp. FACHB-282; assembly: GCF_014697195.1. Taxonomy (GTDB): domain Bacteria; phylum Cyanobacteriota; class Cyanobacteriia; order Cyanobacteriales; family Nostocaceae; genus Cylindrospermum. Next base: position 3,441 of record NZ_JACJRJ010000030.1, read on the forward strand.
TTGCCCAAGGTAGTAGAAACCTTGCTGTTGCGCCCTCACTGGAGACACAGGTACAGGATCTAGCACAGTGGTTTACTGGTTCCTTTGACAATGAAGGGCAAGTGGCTAGTAACTCTTCTGTACCACTAATCACAATGTCTAACTGTAATGTGCAATTGGAAAATACCAACTTTGCTGTTGATACACAGAATGTTTATCTAGAACAAAAAAGTACCGCTTTTGAGCGTTTGCGTTTATACTCATTCAGCAAAGGTGATTCGGTAGTTAAACTTAGCATTTATAACTTTCTCAACGCAGATGTTTTCCGGGGACTCTGCAACCATCCTGAATTGGAACGAATCATCAGCCTGAATAATCTGGCGGTAACAAGCTGTAACCTAGAACTTATTTGGCAACCAACTGCCTATATTGGAAATAATGCTCCCAATGGCTGCTTAACAAGTACGGGCGGTAAGGTAGTTTCCCAAGTAACCATCTCAAAAGGGAAAATTGACTCGTTAGACCAGATTTTCAGTCCCCAAGGTAGATTACTGGTAAGCACTCCGATCCAATTTCGCCAAGTTGATGAACCATCTTTAGCATTAGGACTTCTGGCTGTTGGTATCTGGAGTCTGGCAAAGCAATCTCAGAAAAATGGCACCAGAAAGAACTATGAATTAAGAATTGGCCCTAAGTAAAAAGCTTGACAAATTCTTCCCTTTGTAGTACATTTATACTATAAAAGGAATGGCATCAAAATTTAATCCCATAACTGGAGAGGTTTGAGATGAAGCTATCTAAGGTAGACTTGAGCAGTTTATTAGCGATTGCCCATTCTGACGGACATTTGCAGTTATTGCTCGACAGAGGCGACGAATTGGAACTGATGGAAATTCCCGCGCCAGTGCAAGCTTACGAAGGATTAGAACATCTAAATGAGATGATTGCTGAATCTGTTGCACTTCCTGCTGTAGAAGAACCAATTGCCATGCTACCAGTTAGCTCATCAATGGCTTTTGCTGTAGGTTATAATAGCCACGAACAAATCTTGCAAGTTGAGTTTCAAAGTGGTGCAGTCTATCAATATTCGGAAGTAGATGCCCAAACGTGGGAAGACTTGCATTCAGCAGATTCAATTGGTAGATTCTTTAATCAAGAAATCAAAGGTATATTTGACTGCGAGCGGGTAGATAATCCAGATTAGCGATTATTGCTCAGGAAGAAAATATACCATTAGACAGATGAATTCAGGTTTAACAGAGTTGTATCTTTATGGAAGGCAATGACAAAGTCTAGAAAAGTAGATGATGTCATTGTCGCAGGTTTATTAAAATCACCATAATTCATTGGTGCGCTACAGCAAGTTAACGCACCCCAGCCACAAAAGCCACAAAAATAGGAAACTGCTCTAATTACTCCTCAAGCTGACCAACGCGGCGGATATTTAGAATGTCGCTCATTTTCTTGATTTGGGTGAACACCTGTTCTAATTGCGGGCGATCGCGAATATCAATTCCTAAGTCCATTAACGCTGGTTGACCAATAGCAGTTTTTACCTGAGCATGGCGCACATTGATTCCTTGGTCACTCAACCGCGATAATATATCTTTTAAAACCCCCACACGGTCAAGGGCTTCAATTTGAATATTTATCGGGTAAGTGTGAGGACGACTGCTATTTTCGGTGACAGAGTTCCATCTAACTGGTACTAGGCGCTCACATTCCACACTCTCCACATTTTGACAACCTTGGCGGTGGATGGAAATTCCCCGCCCCCGCGTGACTACACCAATAATCGGTTCTCCAGGAATGGGGGTACAACATCCAGCTATGTGATAAACCAAGCCCTCTACGCCAATAATGGGTGAATCACTAGCACGAGTTGTAGTATTAGGTGCATCCCGTAAAGCTTTTGTAGAGGTTGACTCTTTAGGAAGAAATTGGAGAACCTCAGCAACTGGTTGTTGTCCCTTCACTACTTCGCGCCAACGATTTAAGACTAAGTTGAGGGTAATTTCTCCGTAACCTAAACCCGCCAGTAAGTCTTCTACACTGTGATAGTTGCACTTTTCAGCGACAGTGTGCATCGCGTCTGACTTCAGCAGGCTCTCAAAACCTGTTTTACCAAGTTCTTTTTCTAATAATTCTCGCCCCCTGGCTACATTTTCTTCCCGGCGCGATCGCTTGTACCATTGTTTAATGCGATATTTTGCCGCTGAAGTCCGCACAAAGTTCAACCAATCCAAACTAGGATGGCCGTTCTTGAGGGTAATAATCTCGACACTATCGCCATTTTGCAACCGCGTTGACAAAGGTACCATCCGCTCATTCACCCGTGCCCCTGCACAGTGGTTGCCGACTTCAGTATGAATGCGATAAGCAAAATCTATAGTCGTAGAACCGGGGCTTAAAGGAACAACATCCCCCGTAGGGGTGAAGACATAAACATCATCTTCAAATAAATTGTCTTTAACGCTATCTAAGTATTCCTGAGCATCTTTTAAATCACTTTGCCACTCCAGCAGTTGCCGCAGCCAAGCAAACTTCTCTTCTGACCCCGTCAACTGGCTATTGTTAGAACTGCCTGACTCTTTATATTTCCAATGTGCAGCAATCCCATACTCGGCAACATGATGCATTTCCTGAGTTCTAATTTGCACCTCCAAAGGTCGGCCAGTCAGTCCAATTACCCCAGTATGCAACGATTGGTAACGGTTAGGTTTTGGCAGTCCAATATAGTCTTTAAACCTGCCAGGAATCGGGCGAAAAGCATCGTGAACCACGGCCAAAGCACGATAACATTCCTCATTAGTCTGAACAATAATTCGCAGCGCCGCCAAATCGTAAATTTCGTGAAATTCTTTTTGCTGCCGTTGCATTTTTTGGTAAATGCCATAAAGGTGTTTGGGACGGCCACTAATCTCCAGACAGCGAACTCCCGCTTGCTGCAATCGCTGCCGCAAAATTTCTGTAAGTTTAGCTAATTTCTCTTCCCTGGCCGCCCGTTTTTCCGAAACATGGGTTTGAATTTCGCGGAAAGCTTCTGGTTCCAAATACTTAAAGGCTAAATCTTCCAATTCCCATTTAATCTGCCAAATTCCTAAACGATTAGCTAAAGGAGCAAATATATCTCGCGTTTCTTGAGCAATGGGGCGGCGCTTTTCCTCTGGCATGAATTGTAAGGTTCGCATATTATGCAAACGATCTGCCAACTTCACCACGATTACCCGAATATCTTTGGCCATGGCCAAAAACATCCGCCGGAAGTTTTCTGCTTGGCTTTCGGTTTTGCTTTTGAAATTGATTTTAGAAAGCTTGGTGACACCTTCTACCAATTGGCGTACTTCTGGGCCAAAGCGTTCTTCTATTTGGTCAATTGTAACTTCTGTATCTTCTACTACATCATGGAGAAACCCAGCTGCTATCATAGCAGGACTACCTCCCAAGTCGCGCAGCAAGCCTGCTACAGCTACAGGATGACCAATGTATGGTTCTCCCGATTTCCGGTATTGACCCTGATGCAGTTGATAAGCAAATTGAAACGCGCGACAAATCAAAGCGCTATCGCTATGCCTTCGGTCTTCTTCCACTTCGCTGCTATTTGTTGATGATTCCTTCAAACATTTTTTTAGCCATGCCGGAAGGGAGACATCAACAGAGGAATTGATAAGTAAGCTGCTCATACGATGGAACAAGTAATCTTGTGGGTAGGTGAGAGATAGACGAAATTGACAGCATCGCTAAAAGAAGATGCTGTTGCCTAGAGCCTGGTAGAAATAACAGTGTGTAGATGATTCCCTAATTGCCTATGGTAATCATCCATCGTGGGTATCAAAGATCATAATGCAAAAAATCCATATAGTAGTAAATCTAGCCTCAAATTATGACTTGAGGCTTATAGCTTTCATCTATAAGTGAAGAAGGTTTATTTTAAAAGAAGATTCTCTTGCGATTAACACTATCTCAAATAGGACTGGATGTCTCAAAATCGTCATAAATATCAGGTATTAGCAACCTTGCTGGAACAATTACAGGCTGATGCCACTACAACTCAATTAGATGCCCCCGAACTACGGCAACGCCTAGCTGAATTGCAGGAATTTTTTAGGCAGGAAATTGTGTCTTTGACTGATGCAGATTCGCGGGTGCAGTCTTTTCGGACGGAGATTAGCAAGCAACTGCGCCTGTTGGAAGTAGATGTGATGTTTCTCCAAGGGGCGCGACAGGCATCGACAGCAAAAGCAAGACTTCAGACAATTAGCTCACGCCTGACAACTCTCATCCAATACTGTGCTGCTATCCTGCAACAAGAAGAAAACGGGGAAAAATGACACTCTCCTTTTTGTCTGGTTTTTCCATTATCCCACTTGTGGCCGACGGTGGAAAGTAATTTTAACAACAAGTTTCAATCCTTGCCATCCTCTGGCAGGAGGAATATGGAAACAGGTTAGGGTGAGCCATTGCTTATTGATACTGATAAGAATCTCTGGCTTTTTTGAGTATTGGCGTAGGTTCCGATTTTAATGTTATTGATGGGAGCGACGATATAGCATTTTAAATGGGTAAAGAGCTAGCCCTAAGCTGATAATTTTCTAGACAAAGCTATACATATCACTCGATAGAAGCGATCCAAAATCCGAGTCAGATCCTGCTGGGGAATCCCAATGCCCGTATCTTGAACCTGAATCACAGCATAATGGTCACTGCGGTCTAAGTTGCGATCGCCTAGGGAATGCTTAGTAGTAAAGTCAACTTCACAGCAATAATACTTTCCATGCTTGACTCTCCAGTTATATGGAGAGTTTAGTATAAGATAAACAGCTATATCTCCCTGGGGGGTTAGTTAAGTAATGTTAGCGCAAGAACAATCAAAACAGATTGGTGTAGTTGCCAAAGAAAGCGGCGTACCGATTAAAACTATTCGTTACTATGAAGAACTTGGTCTACTCAAATCATCTGGAAGGACTGAAGGTGGATTTAGATTATTTAACTCTGATGTTCTGGAGCGACTGCACTTTATTAAACGCGCTCAAAGCTTAGGCTTAAGTTTGTCCGAGATTAAGGATTTTTTAACTGTTCATGATAGAGGTGAATTACCTTGTAAACATATAAAAACCAAGCTAGAAGATAAGGTAAAAGCCATTGATGAGCAAATTCAGCAATTATTTATTTTAAGACAACAATTGCAGGGATTACTGTCAAGCTGGGAAATAAAATATGAGAATTCTAATCCGACTATTTGTCCAATTATTGAGCATGATTAAATAGAGATATTTCAAGGTAAGTCTCTAAATTGGAAAACAAAAAATCTAGTTAAATTTATATAAAAATCTAGCTGAAAACTGAACTTAGAAGACAGCTAACTAAGCTCAGGTCTTAACCAGTTTTCACTGGTTTCTGCTTTCAGCCGGCACTTTAGTTCACGGCTTTTGGCAATCCATAACTTTAGCGATCGCTAGCTGATGATTTATATTGTGAGCCATCAGGCATAATCGCACCTTCCAAGAAAGCACTACTTAGTTCATAATCGCTCACTTTAGCGTTTTTGAGATTAGCACCAGTTAGGTAAGCTCCCCCCAGGTTAGCACCACTCAAAATAGCATCTCTCAAATCTGCACCACTCAGGTTGGCATGACTCAAATCTGCACAAATCAAATTAGCGCCTCTGAGCTTGGCACTATTAAGATTAGCCTGACTCAAGCGAGCAAAACCCAGTTTTGCATGACTTAAATCTGCACCACTAAGTTTAACCTGGCTGAGATTAGCATTATCTAAATTGGCATAGCTCAAATTAGCATTACTCAAATCGCATTCCGTCAAATTAGCTTTACTGAGATTGGCATGGGAGAGCTTAATATCTACTAACTCCGCACCAGGAGCATCCAAACCTCTCAGAGAAACACCATCTTCATTCAAATCTTGCAGGGCCAAAATTCTGGCATAACTAACTTTAACATTGTGCGCTGTATCAACCGTACTCCAGGCTTGATAATGAAATTGCTTTCTGCGATCTGGAGCTTCCTTAATGAATAGAACTAGCCCAACTACCAGACTGATACTGTCAGCAGCACCCAACGTCTTTGCTAATAAAGATTTCTCATCGACATTTAAAAGAACTACCGCAAAGATAACAGCCGAAACTATAGCGACTAACCATGTTGGTGCTATCCAGAAAGCGTTAATAAGTTTCTTAGGAACTTGTGTGAGGACTTCACTTAATGGCTGTTCTGATATTTTGGTTTGAAATCGCTGATAATTAGCGGTAAAATTATTGATAACTTTTTTTAAAAAACTACTACCTAACTGAATCGATATAAAAGCTTTCTTCTTTTTGTTTTCTGGAGGCTGAAATAGCTGAGATTTTTTTTTATTTTTGGCTTTTAATCTTGAAGGTTTCGCTAAAGTTAAAGGTTTTGGTAAAATACTAGGTTTCTCAGCTTTGACAACTTTAGGTGAAGATTCTTTCTTCGCACCTTTTAACATCAAAGTGGTAATAGCTGTAAAAGCATCTAGCCAAGCTTTTTCAACTTCAGGAGTCCAATCTTCTTGCAGATACTGCTCAAACGTCACCAGCAGAGCTTCCCCCACTGGTCCATAATATTTGGGAATAGCTCCATAGCCGACGTGTCTAGCTCCTAGAGCGTTGAGAACTGGTACTAAAGCTTCTGGGTTGCGGAGATTTTCTACTACCAAAACCAGGGAATTTAACAACTTTTTCTGTTGATTTACCATATCAGTACTGGTAAATAGCGGTTTCACCTCTGGGTGAGCTTTAAACAAATTCTCATAGAAGCTGGCTGCAAATTCATTAGCCCGTGGTTTAACTTTTTCAAAACTGCTTTCTAGTAACTCTACAGGTAAGTCTGAAGATTCTTCTTCTAATATTTCTATTAATATTTGCTCGGCTGGTTCTACTTGTTCAATTTCTTCTAATTTTTGTTCAATTGGGTTTTTAGCCGCTTGTTGTTCTGAACTTTCTGCTATCTCTACCTTAACTTTTGTTGGTGCATTATCCACACCTGCACCTTTTAACATCAAAGTGGTAATAGCTGTAAAAGCATCTAGCCAAGCTTTTTCAACTTCAGGAGTCCAATCTTCTTGCAGATACTGCTCAAATGTCACCAGCAGAGCTTCCCCCACTGGCCCATAATATTCGGGAATAGCTCCATAGCTGACGTGTCTAGCTCCTAGAGCGTTGAGAACTGGTACTAAAGCTTCTGGGTTGTGGAGATTTTCTACTACCAAAACCAGGGAATTTAACAACTTTTTCTGTTGATTTACCATATCAGTACTGGTAAATAGCGGTTTCACCTCTGGGTGAGCTTTAAACAAATTCTCATAGAAGCTGGCTGCAAATTCATTAGCCCGTGGTTTAACTTTTTCAAAACTTTGCTCTAAAATTTCAACATTTAAAGACATATTTTTCTGGAATTTAAATAATAAATGGTTGAGGTTTTTAAACAGGGATATTGATTATTTCTAAATATGATGAATACTGTTTACAGATTTATGAAATATTCAAATCCCTGTCATATAATTTAAAAAAACAATTACAAACTCAAACTTTCTAATTCCTGCCAGAGAATAGACATAAACTCATTAGCATCCTTAATTCCCATTTCTCCAAGTGCTTTCCACTCCTCAGTAGTGTAATCTAAATCATGTCCCATAATATCTTGAGTCCAATAAGGCAACTTAGATGGATTTTCCATTAACTCATAAGTCATCTCCAATATTTTTGTTCCTGTAGTATTTCCCCTAGCCTTTGTAGTCAGGCAAAAAGCAAGTAATTTAGCTAGATTGCTTTCCGGGGGAATAGATATCAGAAAAGCCATATTTTCTGCGAGAACAAACTTATCTAATTTCATTTTTTCCTAATTTACAAGTATTTCATCATTATGAAGATGGAGTCATATCCATAATTTTGGCTAGAAGTTTTCTTTTCTATAGCCAAATCCATATTTTGTGCAGAGACCCTTTAACTGTGTTGAGAGTCCAGGAGGCCCACAGAAAAATACATCAACCTTATTGGGTGCGTGTTGTTTTGCTAAGTCACTGAAAATATTATCCCAGTCTGGACGGCCAGTTTGTGTCCGACTCTTTAAACCTGTGATTAAATCAACCTGTGTCTTAGAATGCATCAAATCCATCGCCACAAAGAGGGTGCTAGACTTCATATCTGACTTTTGCTGTGCGCCTGTTAGATATAAGTTTATATCAAAGAGGTTGTTAGTGTCTTCAACTTCGATTTGTGATAACAGTTCAACAAACCATTCAAAGGCGTTTTGTTCTCGATTTAACCAGTAAAAATGTACCTTCTTCAAATTTATGTTAGAAGAATGATGTTGATTACGGTACAAAATACTTTTCAAGATAGAAGCAAAGGGAGTCACACCAATACCAGCACCGATTAGCACAGCATATTTAGATTCAAAAATATGTGTACTTGGTGTACCATAGGGGCCATCTAGATAAACTGGCACTCCCTGCTCATGTTGAGAACTACTTGAACGTATCCATTCTTCCCTCTGCTCTCGAAAAAGTTGATATAACTTTCCAGTCCAACTGCCTGCCGCGCGTATATGTAAAGATAAGACATCTGGTGTTTCAGGGGCGCTGCTAATTGTGAATGGATGCCATTCAAATTTGGAAATACTGGGGCATTTAATAAATAAGTAATCCCCTGGTTGATAGTTGAAAGATGCTGGACGTTGAACTTGTAAACCTAAAACTTTAGAGGGGAGTAAAGAGGCATTAACCACAAAAGTTGCTTGTTTTGTTGCCCGCCAACGGATAACTAATTCAATCACAAATCCTAGCACAGGCAATAACACCCACTGCCAAAAAACTGGCCCATGAATTAACGCCAGAATAAACCATAGTCCGTACCCCATGTGAGCTATATAAAAAAGCGCAAATTTCCCTCCTTGTCGTATAGGTGCTTGCGCCGTTACCCACATAATTGTGAAAACTAGCAGTAATAAAAATCCCGATAAACCAGCTTTTGTCCCAAATAAACTTTGAGTGAAGGCAATAGGCAAGGTGGTGTAATTAAGAAAATGTGCCAGCGTATGCACAACTGCCAACGCAAACATAACTTGGCCTACCAGCTTGTGAAACTCGATGCTTTCGTCTATGGGTAAATAGTCGTTAAGACTACTTTTGCGAAGCCAAGTCATAAAATGCCGTAGCATGGGGATGAGAATCAGCGCCCCATTGAAGTTAAGTGTTGCACCACAACCTCTGGCAATTTGAATATATACATTTGCCCCTAAATTTGCATATCGTTCAACTGCCCCGAAGAAAAGAAACAAATTGATAGCAATATAGAGGGATAAAAAAGCAATTTTGACCCAATTATTTTGAATGTAATGCTTGATGTAAGCCTTTTTTGAACGTTTTTTTTCTGGAGTAGTGACTCCTTGAGAGTCTTGCTTGTGAGGTCTGAGCCAGCTAACAGGACTAACTGTCATCGCTTCAATTAAATCAGGAAATTTGCCTATTAGACCTTTAAATTCTACAAAAGAAACTTCACCGCTGTTGTCACTGTCAGCTTCTAGAAACAATATATCGACTAAATCGTTAATTTGTTCCGGTTTGAAACTGAGATTATTTTCATTGAGGCTGGCAGTAATCAAATGAGCTATTTCTGCTTTGTCAATGCAATCATCTCCGTTGATATCATGCAATTGATAGGCAAATTTTAGTTTTTGTTCTGTGGTGGCAAAAAACAGATTTTCTACAGTTGTTAAAAATTCTTCTATTTCAATCTTGCCCGTGCTATCGGCATCAAATATAGAAAACAGTCTGTCGGCAAAATATTCGTCTTTCAACCCTAAAGCTTTTTTAAATTCTGTCTGATCAATTTGTTTGTCTTCTCCGGCAATTTTGGTAAAAACTTGTCGCAATTCCTTTAAAATAATTCTTGGCGTTTCCATATCTTGAGATTTTACAGGATCAAATTAATGAAATAAATGTGTCAACTTCTTATTCTGTAATTCAGTTAACACAGACCACTTTCAAGATGATTAAGTAGCATAATTAACTTTCACTAGTATCAAAGCTTGTTTGTTAATATAAAATCAAGTCAGAAAAGTCGGAAGTTGAAGTCGGAAAAGTCGGTTCGTTATAAAATACTTTTCTAAAGTTACCATTATGCTCACAATTCCCAATTATCGAATTACTCAACAGCTTTACTCTGGTTCCCGCAGCCAGGTGTATCGAGCCGTATCTGCATCCAACCAACAAAGTGTAATTCTTAAACTCCTCAAAACAGAATATCCCACCCTAAGTCAACTGATGCAATTTCGCCGTCAGTACACTATTGCTAAAAATCTCAATTTACCAGGAATAGTCAAACACCTAAGCTTAGAAAACTACCGCAATAGTTATCTATTAGTCTTAGAAGATTTTGGGGGCATTTCTCTATCAGATTATATGGTTGCTAACAATCAAACTGAAAGCTCTTTTTTTCCCAATACTTTAAACTTAAATGAATTTTTACCTATTGCCATTCAGATTGTTCAGGCTCTAGAAGCCATACACCAAAACTGCATTATTCATAAAGATATTAAGCCTCAGAATATTTTAATTAATCTAGAATCCAAACAGATAAAAATTATTGATTTTTGTATTTCCTCCCTTTTACCCAGAGAGAAGCAAGAAATTATTAATTCCAATATGTTTGAAGGGACTACTGCTTATATGTCCCCAGAACAAACAGGACGAATAAATCGGGGAATTGACTATCGTACTGATTTTTATTCTCTAGGTGTAACTTTTTACGAATTACTCACCGGACAACTACCCTTCCAAAGTAACGAGGCAATGGAATTAGTTCACTGTCACATTGCCAGGATGCCAATTTCCCCAATAGTAATTAATCCAGGGATTGGAAAGGTGTTAAGTGGTATTGTCCTGAAACTGATGGCAAAAACACCTGAACAACGGTATCAAACAGCTTTTGGGCTACGAATAGACTTAGAGAAGTGTCGAGAAAAACTTTTAGAAAAAGGTAGTATTACTCACTTCAAATTAGCTCAAAATGATATTGACTTCCACTTTGTCATTCCAGAAAAACTCTACGGCAGAGAAACCGAAGTAGCTACCCTGTTAGCTGCATTTAACCGAGTATCAGGGAGAGGATGCGCGGAGGTAGAAGCAACTAACCAATCCTCTAACCTAGGGGCATTTAGCATTATTCAAAATCCCAAATCCCAAATCGAATTGATTTTGGTAGCAGGATTTTCAGGCATTGGTAAAACAGCAGTTGTTAATGAAGTCTACAAGGCAATAGTGCATCAAAGGGGTTACTTCGTCAAAGGCAAATTTGACCAATTTCAGCGGGATATTCCCTTTTTGGCTTGGGTACAAGCATTGCAGAATTTAATGCGACAACTATTTGGTGAAAGCTCTATTCAAGTCGAGACATGGAGAATAAAAATATTAACAGCTTTGGGTACACAAGCTAAAGTGCTTATTGATTTTATTCCTGAATTAGAACTTTTGATTGGCAATCAACCTGATGTACCAGAATTAGCAGGTAATATTGGACAAAATCGCTTATATCTGCTGTTTAAAAAACTTCTTCAGGTCTTTGCTACAAAAGAGCATCCTTTAGTGATTTTTTTAGATGACTTGCAGTGGGCAGATACAGTTTCTCTGAAGTTGCTGGAACTGTTAATGAGCGAAAAAGATCCAAGTTATTTATTATTAATTGCTGCATATCGGGATAACGAAGTTTCTGCGAGCCATCCTTTAATGCTGACATGGCATGAACTTAAAAAAGATAATGTTTTAGTTGACAAAATTACTCTAATTCCTCTAAAGAAATCCGCTTTTAATTCCTTGATTGCTGATACATTAAATTGTTCAAAAAAAGCAGTGCAGCCTTTAACAGAAGTTGTATTTAATAAAAGTAAAGGTAATCCATTTTTTGCAACTCAGTTACTTAAATCTCTTTATGAACAAGCCTTGATTTACTTTATATACAAAAAAAATAAGGGAATCTGGCAATACAATATTACCGAAATTAAAGCCCTTTATACCAGTGACAATGTTGTGGAGTTTATGGCAACTCAGTTGCAAAAACTGCCCGTAAATACCCAGGAAATTCTAAAAATAGCAGATTGCATTGGCAATTGTTTTGATTTGAATACTTTAGCAATTGTCTATGAGCTATCAAGGGATGAAATAGCTGCTGTGTTGATGAGTGCATTACAAGAAAGCTTAGTAGTTAATCAAAGCAAAACTGATTTTTTAAAAGATTCTGAAATATTAGAATTCAAGAGTCAAAACTTACAACAAATGCATTACAAGTTTGGACATGATCGAGTGCAGCAAGCTGCATATTTCTTGATTCCAGAAGCTCAAAAGCAGTCTATACACTTAAGAATTGGGCAATTACTTTTAACTAATATTTCCGAACAAAAACGAGAAAAAAGAATTTTTGATATTGTCAATCAATTAAATTATGGGCTGGAATTACTAAAAAACCAAACTGAGCGAGATGAAATTGCTCAATTAAATTTAATTGCCGGACGTAAAGCTTTAGCTTCTACTGCTCAATATGGGAATGCTTTAGAATCAGCGATCGCCTATACCAATTATGGATTAATCCTCTGCGGCAGATTAGGAGAAATTGATGCTGGCTATCGGTTTGGTCAACTAGCTTTAAATCTGTTGGATAGGTTAAAAAGTCAAGAAATTAAAACCAAAACTATTTTTTACGTTTGTGTATGGACAAAACATTGGAAAGAGCATCTCAAAGAGACGTTAAAATTATTTTTGGATGCTTACACTAATGGTTTAGAAACTGGAGATTTACAATTTGCTGCTCTGTCTGCTTACTTATACTGCAACACTTTATTTTTTATTGGTAAGGAACTGTCGCAAGTTCGGCAAGAGATGGCTAACTATGGTGAAGTTCTCACTCAACTGAAACAAAAAGCCACTTTAGAGAAGCTTCAAATATATGAGTACGCTGTCATCACATTAACCGAGCTAAATGAACCAGATGACAATACAAAAGTGATCGTTTATAACCACCAAATAGAAGTTAATCACAAAACTGCATCTTGCCAAGTATATTCTACTCAGATGATGTTAAATTATTTGTTTAATAATTATTTTAGAGCAATTGAAAATGCGGAAAATGCGGAAAAATATTTAGGTGGTGTCACATCTACAATAATTGTTCCAATTTTTCATTTTTACGATTCTCTAGCTAGGCTGGCGATATATTCTGATAGTTCAGAAGACGAACAAAAAAATATTCTGGAAAAGGTAGAAGCTAATTTAGTAAAGATGGGGATGTGGGCGCATCATGCTCCTATGAATTATTTGCACAAATTTGATCTAGTGAAGGCAGAGCAGCATCGAGTTATTGGTGAAAATCTTCAAGCAATGGAATATTATGACAAAGCTATTGCCGAAGCTAAAGAAAATGAGTACCTAAACGAAGAGGCTCTGGCTAACGAACTAGCGGCTAAATTTTATCTAGCATGGGGGAAAGAAAAAATTGCTAAAGTCTACCTTGCTGAGGCTTATTATGCCTACTTTCGCTGGGGTGCATTAGCGAAAGTAAAAGATTTAGAAAACCGCTATGCTCATTTACTCGCTCATATTCAATCTAGTGAACAAACTAACTCTGATACCAAGGGTAAAGTTAGTAAAATCACTACGGGTAATGCTATTTCTAACTCAACAAGAGGTTCAGAAGCTTTAGACTTAGCAACGGTGATTGCAGCTTCTCAAGCTATGTCAAAAGAAATCAATTTAGAAAGTTTGCTTTCTACTTTAATGCAAGTAGCTATTGAAAATGCCGGAGCCTCGAAAGGGGCACTTATCTTGCACGATGAGGGTAATTTAACTTTAGAGGCGATAGCTACGCCCGTCAATGCTCTGTCAGAAACAGGGACGCAGACAAAACAAATGATAGTAAATTTGCTGCCATCAGTAGCCATAGCCTCAGAAGAAATACCTGCCAGCATCATTAACTATGTAGCACACACCCAAGAAATCCTGTTAGTTGACGATGCTAGAACTGAAACAAATTTTGCTAATGATGCTTATATCATCCAACGGCAACTAAAATCAGTTTTATGTATTCCTATCCTTAATCAAGGTAAACTAATTAGCATACTTTATCTAGAAAATAATCTGACTGTAAAAGCTTTTATTCCCGACAGGGTAGAAATATTAAAGTTACTCTCATCTCAGGCTGCTATTTCGATTGAAAATGCTCGTATTTACAATAAATTAGAAGAAAAAGTTAAAGAACGTACTGCTGAATTAGAAATAGCTAAACAAGAATCTGAAGCAGCTAACCATGCTAAAAGCTCGTTTCTCGCTAACATGAGCCACGAATTGCGAACGCCTCTGAATGTAATCTTAGGATTTTCTAACTTAATGAGGAGTAATGCTAATCTTTCTTATGAAGAAAAAGAAAATCTTAGTATTATTAATCGCAGTGGAGAGCATCTGTTAAATCTAATTAACCAAGTACTTGATCTCTCCAAAATTGAAGCTGGACGAATGACTCTTAATGAAAGTAATTTTGACTTTTATTACTTACTAGCTGATGTGGAAAATATCTTTTCTTTAAAAGCTAAAGAACAAGGGTTACAGTTAATATTTGAGCGCGCTGAAGATGTTCCTCAATATATTTGTACAGATCAACTTAAGCTGCGGCAAGTGCTAATTAATTTGCTGAATAATGCCATTAAATTTACTTTTGAAGGGAGTGTATCTGTTAAAGTTAAAACGTCTCTAGATTCCCAATGTCAAATTATATTTGAAGTTTCAGATACAGGTCTTGGTATTGCTCCTAACGAACTAGAAAAATTATTCAAACCCTTTGGACAAACCTCTTCAAGCCAACAAGTACAAGAAGGAACAGGATTGGGTTTAACTATCAGCCGACAATTTATTAATTTAATGGGAGGTGAAATAACTGTAATCAGTGGTGGCAAATCTTTTACACCAGATAAAAAATTAGCGATCGCACATAAACCGAAAGACGAGATAACTGCTCTACCTACCTCTAGCACAACATTTATATTTGACATTATACCCAAAGTTATTGATAGCGATGAAGTTGAGAATAAATCCCAAATTATTCGCGTTATTGGTTTAGCTCCCAATCAACCGCAATATCGAATGTTAGTTGTTGACGATCATGAATACAATCGTCAATTGCTACTTAAAATTCTCGGACGCTTAGATTTTGAGTTGCGAGAAGCAATTAATGGTCAAGAAGCAATTGAAATTTGGGAAGCGTGGGAACCCCATCTTATCTGGATGGATATGCGAATGCCAGTTATGGATGGTTATGAAGCAACTAAACGCATTAAAAGCACAACTAAAGGTCAAGCAACAGCTATAATTGCTATTACTGCCAGTGTTTTAGAAGAACAGAAAGTGGTGGTTTTGTCATCTGGCTGTGATAATTTTGTTCGCAAGCCATTTCAAGAAAAAGTTATTTTTGAAATGATCGCTAAATATTTAGAAGTTAGTTATATTTATGAAAAAGAAAACTCACTTATTCAAGTTATTGATTTGCCTATAGAGCCGTTTAATTTAAGCGAATTTCTGACAACTATGCCAAAAGAATGGCTCGTACAATTGCATACAGCGGCTCTTGATGCTGACTCAGAATTAGTTAATCAAATGATTGATGATATTTCGGAAGTTCACGGATCAACAATTCAGATACTTAGAAGTTGGGTAAATAAGTTTGAGTTTGAAAAAATTCTTGATTTAACAGAATAATTTTTTGGCAATTAATGAAGATTGTTTATTAATCAAACCTTTCTTTACTTGTTCAGGGACATAATTAATTTTAAAATTACCTGTGGGTACCGCAAACAAAGTATTAAATAGGCTCTTCAGTACGTAGTATCTAAAATCGCACAACTAAATCTTAAAATCCCTGCCAATACTGGGTAATTGGCGTTATTCCTAACATTTTTCAGTTTTTAGTTGCTTTGAGGGTTTTAAACGGCATTTCAAAGCACAATTTTGGTGTTTAACTAATAGTTTGGCATAACAGGGACTGAAGAGGCATAAAATATAAAGATTAAAAATTTTTAGCCTCGTACAGTTTACCATGAACTTTGAAAAAGCATTATTATTGGTAGAATCTATCCTTAAAGATAAGACTGGAAAGGAATTAACTGATCCAGAAAAACAGATTTTAAAAGCTGCTTGGGAAAACCAGCCTTATAATAATATTTCTGACAGCTTGTACTTGAGCGTAGGATATATTAAAGATTTAGCTTCTCTGCTATGGAAGCGCATTTCTAATGCAATGGAAATGAAAATTACTAAAAGTAATTTTCGCTATTTATTGGAGAAACAAATTACCACAGATAATCATGCTCTTAATCAAATAGAAAAAATTGATTCTGAACCAATTGAAACTCATAAAGCTAATGTTTTAATTGTTGACGATTTGGTAGAAAATTTGCGGTTTTTAACGGAAATTTTGATTAAGCGTGGATACAAAGTCCGCAGTGTCACTAATGGCACTATGGCATTAAGAACAGCTACTAATAACCCGCCAGATGTTATTTTACTGGATATTAAAATGCCAGATATTGATGGTTATGAAGTCTGCAAAGCTATAAAAAATAATAAATTAGTTTCAGAAATACCTGTAATTTTCCTCAGCGCACTCGATGAAGTTATTGATAAAATTAAAGCTTTCCAAGTTGGGGGAGTTGATTACATCACTAAACCTTTTCATCCAGAAGAAGTAATCGCTCGCATTCAAACTCAAATAACAATCCAAAAACAAAAGCTTGAACTGCGGCAGGCAATTGAGCAACATCAGCAAACCGCAGAAATTCTTTATCAATCTCGTGCTTTATTGGCTAGTTTGTTGAACAACTCCGTGGATGGCATTGCAGCTATACAAGCGGTGAGAAATACAATTAATGGAGAAATTGATGACTTTATCTATCTAGTGGTTAATCCCGTTTTTGCTAAATTATTTGGAGAAAAACGAGAAACGCTTACAGGTATGTCAGGGGTGAAGAACTTGGTTAATCAGCTTAATCCAGAATTGTTTGATACATTAGTACGTGTAGTTCAGACAGGAAAACCAATGGAGAAAAAGTTTTACTATAAAAATGGTGAAATTCAAAAATTGTATAACTTTACTATTGTTAAGTTTGGAGATGGCTGTTCGATTACTGGACGCCCTCTTTCTTAACTATCAAGAAACACATTCTATAGCCTTTGAAATACAGGGCTATGGTATTGTAATGTGGTGAGTCTGTTTAATATCCCCCACTGTAGCAAGATTCGGCAGGGTACGGAATAACATTACAGTGGTGGGAAGATATTAAGAAATAAATTCTAAGTGCGCTTTTACCAGCATTTGGGCTTGTCTAAGTACACTGCTGAATAAATAAGTAGGAATCTGCCAAGCGGCAACGGTAACTTGTTTAGCAATATCCTGGATGCTAATGGCAATTAATTCATGCTCTGATGACTGTCCCTCAATTGCGCCAGACCAAGTAAAAGCTAATATGAAATCATCGTATCCAGGTAGAGTGGCAATTAAGCATTCGTTTTGTGCTGGCTGGCAAATAATTCCGTGTTCATTGGCAATTGCTGTTAGTTTTTGGAAGCTCTTTAAATGGGTCATTTGTCCTTTGTGTGTAATTTAATGAGTAGATTTACGATGTAGCCCAAGTGTGATTTAAACTCGTAGCACTGTGCCCAAAGCCAAGCTACCTTTCTCCGTGCTATTGCAGAGAAAAGAACCGTTGACTGAGGTTTTGAAAATTGAGTGTTCGTAGTTTATATATAGTTCGCCTATGTGATCAAGCTGATATTGCCTCCCAGGCTGTTGCCTGAAATTTTCCAGTTAATCACAAAAACGCGAGTCAATTATGGCACAAAAAATGTTTTTGGAATATGTTTTCAATTTATCTCTAACTTGCAAATATGTTGAGTTTTGTAAATAGGCTTCGACCTGTCTAAATACAGCTAGTAATGCTCTGCGGAATTAAAAATTCTAAATTAAAAATTAAAAGAGCTTATGAGCTTTGCTTTTCGTCTATTTTGAATGGTAGCTTTATTTCCGCCGTATTCTAGTAGGTATTACCGATGATACCCACAAAACAGTTAATGACGGCTAATCTGATACACTAACTGAAATTTGCAATATATATAAGCTGGTAGCGCACGGGCTGATAATTAAAGGTATGAGCGAAGCTTTATTTAGTATTGAAAATCTGCGAGTTGCCTATCCCCAACGTAGTGGGGAAGAATTAGTATGGGCAGTGGATGATGTGTCTTTCTCTCTGCAACCCGGTGAAAGAATGGGATTGGTGGGAGAGTCGGGTTGTGGTAAATCAACTATAGGAAGGGCTGTAATGCGCTTGCTACCGTTGAATAGTCGGATTGAGGGAGGGGTGAACTTTCAAGGGCAATCGGTGCTTGATTTGACGCCTTTGCAGCTGCGGAAATTTCGCGGGGAGGCGATCGCATTAATTTTTCAAGATCCGATGACACGCCTTAATCCGTTGATGACTATTGGCAACCATTGTATAGAAACTCTACAAGCGCACTCACCGGAATTATCAAAGCAGGAAGCGAAATCAAAAGCGATCGCCACTTTGGCAAAGGTAAAAATTCCTGAGACTCGCTGGAATCAGTACCCCCACGAGTTTAGCGGTGGGATGCGTCAACGGGTAGCGATCGCTTTAGCTTTACTAATCAACCCGAAATTAATTGTGGCTGATGAACCTACCACCAGCTTAGATGTCACCGTCTCTGCACAAATTTTACAAGAATTAACGCGACTGTGTGCTGAAGAAAATATGGGACTGCTGCTGATTTCCCACGATTTGGCAATGGTGGCGGAATATTGCGATCGCCTTGGGGTGATGTATAAAGGCAAGATGGTGGAAAATGGGACAGCAAAATCGATATTTGGGCATCCTCAACACGAATATACGCGATCGCTCCTAAAAGCAGCTTTGCACATTCAATCGGTAGAGGATAATGGGGAATTGGTAATTGCTAATGGGGAAAAAAAGCAATCCCCAATTCCTAATTCTCAACCCCCAATTTTGCGAATCACAGAACTCAAGCAACACTACACCATAGAACCTAACTTTATTGAACGCCTGTTTAAAGCCAAAGAGCAAACAATTAAAGCAGTAGATGGGATAAACTTGGAATTATATCCAGGGGAAATACTCGGCTTAGTTGGGGAATCTGGTTGTGGGAAGAGTACTCTGTCGCGGACAATCTTGCAGCTAATTCGTCCCACCGCCGGCAAAGTCGAATTTTTAGGACAGGATTTAACCAGTTTGTCGCCCCAAGAAATT
Organism: Cylindrospermum sp. FACHB-282; assembly: GCF_014697195.1. GTDB lineage: Bacteria > Cyanobacteriota > Cyanobacteriia > Cyanobacteriales > Nostocaceae > Cylindrospermum. The sequence goes on from NZ_JACJRJ010000030.1 coordinate 22,766, forward strand.
CGCTCATCACGGCGACAAATCCAAATGGTATTTCAAGATCCCCATGCTTGTTTGAATCCAGCAATGACCGTGGGACAGAGTATAGCTGATCCTTTATTTATCCACAATCTTGCCAATACTACCCAGGCCAAAGAACAGGTTTTGTGGATGCTGGAAAAAGTGGGATTAACACCACCAGAGGATTATTATCAGCGCTATCCTTCTGATTTGTCTGGTGGACAACAACAACGAGTTGCGATCGCCCGTGCTTTGATTACTCATCCCAAACTACTGATTTGTGATGAACCCGTGAGTATGTTAGATGCCAGTGTGCAGACTCAAGTACTGGATTTGATGTTGGAATTAAAGGCAGAATTTGAGTTAACTTATTTGTTTATCACTCATGATTTGTGGTTAGCGCGGTTTTTGTGCGATCGCATAGCCGTAATGAATGGTGGAAAAATTGTTGAACTTGGTCAGACAAAGGAGATTTTTACCAATCCCCAACATCCCTACACCAAAACTCTACTAGCTGCTGCACCTTTATTAGCCAGGGCTTAACTGAGTCCTGACTTTTTTGGTAATATCATGTCTGGATGATTACTTGTCATTGCGAACGCCCACGCAATGACGAATGTTAAACAATTGAAAATTCAAAAATAACTAATTACGCCAATTTTAGATTTTGGATTTTGGATCAGGAACCGCCAATGAAAGGATAACTTTAATAAAACCCTTGCACTAGTTTTGGTGGGAGTCATAGAATTGCTGGCGTTAACGCTGTATTATTTTTGAATATTTTCGCAAGAATTTTGCCCAGATAGCAGCAATGATTATCCGCCATGCAACTGAAACTGACTTACCTGCAATTGTGGCAATTTATAATGCTGCAATCCCTAGCCGCATGGCCACCGCTGATTTAGAGCCAGTTTCTGTAGAAAGTCGCCTTGCTTGGTTTAAAGGGCGATCGCCTTTACAACGTCCACTGTGGATCATTGAAGTAGAAGGGGTAATTGCTGGGTGGCTGAGTTTCCAATCCTTTTATGGGCGACCAGCATATCATAAAACTGCGGAAATTAGTATTTACATTTCCCCTAATTTTCATCGGCGTGGTTTGGGACGACAACTTTTAGGGCTAGCAGTTCACGAAAGCCCTCATTTAGGTTTAAAGACTTTGGTAAGCTTCATATTTGCCCACAATCAACCTAGTTTAAAACTGTTTGAAACATTTGGTTTTAAAACTTGGGGACACTTGCCCAACATTGCAGAGTTGGACGGTGTTGAACGGGACTTAATTATTATGGGGCTACGAGTTACTGAATCTCTTGATTAAATGCCCTTAAATCCCATACCAGATTCTACCTCTTGTTCTGCTTGTCTAGAACTCACCTTGCCAGAGGCAACTCTATGATTTGTCTCAAGCCAAATACCAACCTGGCTCAGGAATATACCAACCAAAATCAAGCTACCGCCGATATATTGAGCTAGGGTAGGAGCTTCCCCCAGTACCAAATAAGCTGCCAGGATACCCACGATTGGGGTAAACGAGCCAGCTAAGGAAGCCGCTGACACTGTAGAAGCTCTCAAACCCTTAAGCCAAAATGACTGACCTAGCACCACAATCACGGCACCATAAACAAGCATCCACTGCCATAGAAAAGGTGAGAATACATCTACAAAATGGTCACTGCCATAGAGAACTAAAGCAATGAAAAAAAAGATTACAGTTCCTAGAGCAGTACGAAAAATACTGAAGATTCCCACGGGAATAAGGGGAAGCCATTCTTTGACAATAATCGTCGAAGCTACTGAAGCCACGGCGGCAATGGCAGCCATTGCTTCCCCAGTGCCGACTCTTAAACTTCCCATGTTGATCATCCCTGCCCCTGGAGGCTGAAGGAGAATAGCTAGGGTAACGCCGACAAAGGCCGCTCCCGCTCCCACAACTTCCCAACGATTCACCCTTTCCCGCAGTAACCAGACAGATAAAGCCATAGTCAAAGGGGGTTCCAAGCGTCCAACCAAGATTATATTGTTGACCCCTGTTAGTGCTAATGCCTGGAAAATCAAGCCAGGGACAAGTGCTCCCGACAAGATAGCTACCGTTGTTAGCATGAACCAATCTTTCCTTGACAGTTGCGTCAAAGTCCCTTTATTCCACTGTCGCCCATAGATCAGAAACATAACTATCAAGGCACAAAGGTTCCCTACAAATAAAACATTACACAGAGAAATTGGATTTCGACCATCTATGAAATGTTGGGCACCGATTTGTGTCAGCTTGCGGGTAACTGCACTAGAGGCTCCAAAAATCAGGATTGCTAGCCAGAGATAGGTTTGACCTGGAATTTTGTGGATAAGACGATGCCATCTTTTCGGTCTGGTCACAATAACACCACGAAAAAAACACTATCAACTATACTCGGCTTCTCTGATTAATTTAGGGCGAGGTGGATATGAGAAAACACTGAAGACAGGCTGAGAGATGACGAGATCACAATCTCCTGAGAATCTGCTGAGTCCCAGGTAAATTTTCTGAAGGGATAAATTCAGACAATTCATAACTTGGTTTCATATCAGCTTCAGTAGCCGATGGGATGCTGTGGACAGTCAAGAAAGTCAACAGATCAGGAAAAACAAATGAAAATCGCTTCTTCTCTGCTCACAAGCGTTGCTTTAGCTGGTATATTGGCTGTTTGGGATGTTCCACTTAAACCAGTCAATCCTTTACTGGGTCAAGCATCAGCCGCAGAAATGAAAGATGCTACAGGTTTGACGACTCAACAAAAAATTGATTTGCTGATCAAGCATAAAGGTCAGTTTGGCAGTGGTGATGAGCTACGTCGTTTCTTTTTTGGTGACCTTGAGCCACTCGCCATCCAACCTGGTGGTGCAGGTATGGTAGTTAACCTTTATAACAAAGCCAATAATGTGACAATTTCTTACTGCTCTACTTACGATGTGGTAATTGCGGTTAAGAAAGGCAAGGTGGCTAAGTTTGAAGCCAGTGAAGTGAAGTAACTTCACGTTTAATCATTTTTCTGCGGGTTGATGGGCAGAAGTTATACCAATTGAAAATTCTCTCATAGAGCCTACGGCTCCGGTCAGGGATACAAAATTCAAAATTAAGAAAGAAAGAAAACTATGAGCTGGAAAACACTTTGTTTAATTGCTGGTCTGAGCTTAACTACTAGTCTCACTGCTTGCTCTAACATTCCTGAAACAAACAATCAGATTATTCCTGATGCCTCTCCTGCCATGAGCAAGGACAAAGCTGGCGATGCTATGAGCAAGGACAAAGCTGGCGATGCCATGAGCAAGGACAAAGCTGGTGATGCCATGAGCAAGGACAAAGCTGGCGATGCCATGAGCAAGGACAAAGCTGGCGATGCCATGAGCAAGGACAAAGCTGGCGATGCCATGAGCAAGGACAAAGCTGGCGATGCCATGAAGCAAGCGCCTACCCCTAGCAAGCCTTAACCGCAACTTTCCAGCTTGGCATCTCACACCATTTCTTTATGAGGCTGCGCTGTATTTTTTGCTCTCTTGTTTTTTCTTTCTTTGTGTCCTTTGCGTCCTTTGCGGTTTGTTGATCTTGCTTGAACTTAAGTTCTAATATAGTGTGTGTGGCGCATCTTCATACAGAATTGGCATCACTTTTCTGGTATTGGGTAATAGGGACTGGGTACTCAGAAAATCTACATCCCCGGTTCCTTTATTTTGGCGCTTTGATTTCAACAGGATAAATTCTCATGAATCATAACCTGCTCCGACGGCGTCAGTTACTTTTTTACTTTGGGTTAGGAGTTGTCCGCAGCAGTTACATATTTATTTTTTGAGGAAATTTTTGAATCATCTGTTGGTGTACTTCATTATAACCAGCACTTTCTAAAGTCTAAAATTGGTATGACTTCATCTAGTCCCTATAAACGCAAAGTACTCTCGAAACCAAGTCAGACTTTCCTAGCAAAAACCTTTCACTGGATTAATATCATCAGCCTAATCTTGATGATTACTAGCGGGCTACAAATCTATAATGCCAATCCGGTGTTTGGTGGGCGTGAGGGTTGGCATTTTCCCGATTTTGTCTTACTGGGAGGGTGGCTAGCAGGTGCTAGAAACTGGCATTTTGCGGCTATGTGGTTCTTCTCGCTAAACTTACTCTGGTATGGACTTTATATTTTAATCACTCGTCGTTGGCAGCGTCGGTTTGTTGATGGCGGTGACTTCAAAGCATTGCAAGTCAGTCAGAACTTAAAGCGCAAAAACTACGCCTGGCATCGGCTAGTTTACACAGCTATCATTCCAGTTTTGCTACTGGCAATCTTCAGTGGTCTTGCTATGTACAAACCTGCCCAACTACATTGGCTTTCTGGACTATTTGGTAGCTGGCAAACTCTCCGCACCGTTCACTTTATTACTGTTCCTACAGTCATACTGTTTACAGTGGCTCACTCTCTACTCGCCCTCAAAGTGGGAAGCCTTCGTCTAATTAAGTCTATGTTCCTGTAGAGGTTTTATGAGTCTGATTCTACCCGAACGTACCCTATCCCGTCGCCGTTTACTGCAATTATCTGGACTTTCGGGGGCAGGGTTGCTTCTGGGTGGCTGTGGGTCAAATTTGTTTTCAAATAATGTCGGGCAAATATTTGAGCCACTCAACCAAACTTTTGAAGCACTTTTGCTCAGTCACAAGCCTGTGCCTGAATTTTCTGTGAGTGCGATTGAGCCAGAAAAATTGCTGGTCAATACCTTTGACTTCACCCCGCAAATTGATCCGGCACAGTTTCGCCTGATAATTGATGGTGAGGTTAGTAACCCTATACAATTGACCATGGCAGATATTCAAAAGCTTCCCTTGACTTCAATGGTGATTCGTCATATCTGCGTTGAGGGTTGGGCAGCAATTGTTCAATGGGGAGGCATCCGATTACGAGACTTAGTGGCATTAGTACGGCCTAAGTCAAGTGTGCGTTACGTCTATTTCAAATCTGCCGACGGCTACTATGAAAGCTGGGACATTGCCTCTGCTGTGCATCCTCAAACCCTCATGGCTTATCAAAAGAATGGGCAACCATTATCAGCTGATAATGGAGCACCAATGCGCCTAGCATCGCCAATTAAACTGGGCTACAAGCAAAGCAAGTGGGTGACACAGATTACCCTGGTTAGCAACTTGTTGCCGACTCAAGGCTATTGGGAGGATCAGGGCTATGAGTGGTTTGCAGGGCTATAGTCTGTTCCTACTTAAATTCTGAGAAAATATTCATCCAGAGGTACGAGATGGAATTTAGAGATGTGATCTTGTTGTTGCATCCAGCGATCGCTATTGTTGTAGTTTTTCCCCTAATTGGCATCGTTATCAACCGCGCTTTCCAAGTCCGTCAACGTCGATTGCAAACCGTAGAGATAGGAAAAAGCAAAATTCCCCCGGTTGTCGGACAAGAACACGTCCAGTTAGGACGCTGGCTAACGGCAGCAGTTGTAGGCGTTGTGCTGATAGCGCTGGCTAACGATATTTTAGCCAATATTTTAGATAACAAAGTTTGGATTACAGCACCATTCCAAGTAATCTTTATCGGGCTATTGTTTCCTTTGGCGATCGCTTCTCTGTATTTACTCTATCGGGCAAAAGAGCAGAACTGGCGTGGTATATTTGCATCCCTGAGCGGCATGGGCTTAGTAGTGCTTGGTTGTCAAGATGGTGTCTACCGCAAAACTGACCAGTGGTATGTTTCCCACTACTACTACGGGCAAATTGCCGCTCTATTGATGATTTTTTCACTAGCTATCTTACCAGAAATCTACAAAGATAAAACCAATCGCTGGCGCCAGGTTCACATCATTCTCAATTCTACCGCCCTCTTACTATTTATCGGGCAAGGAATCACGGGAACACAGGCATTGTTGGAAGTTCCCCTCACTTGGCAAGAACCCTATGTCCAAATGCTTTACAAGCTAAAGTGTGACACTAAACCCTGCACAATTCAAGCGCCTTCTCTACTCCAAAATTCTCAATGAATCTATCTGCAAATTATGTAACAGTACTCTAAGGCAATATTAGCGATTTTCAAATCAGATTAGTTCTAATTAAGACTCTCGCAGTGCATACCCCACACTACGCACAGTGTGAATCAATCTTTTTTCGTTATTTTCCTCCAGCTTCAGACGCAAGTAGCGGATGTAGACTTCGATGATATTGGAATCACCCATGAAATCGTAACCCCAAACTTTTTCTAGAATTTGATCTCTAGTAAATACCTGACGGGGATGGGAGAGGAGATACTCTAATAAATCAAACTCTTTTGCCGTTAACTCAATTGCTCGCTTACCCCGATAAACTTGGCGAGTACGGTGATTTAAACTCAAGTCTTCAAACTGCAAAACATCCTCATCTGGTTCTTGGGTGCGGCGTAGATGAGCGCGAATTCTGGCTAACAGTTCCTCAATACTAAATGGTTTGACTACATAATCATCGGCTCCCGCATCCAAACCTGCCACGCGATCGCAAACTTCGTCTTTTGCAGTCAATAAAATCACTGGTACTGAGTTGCCAGTGGCCCGCAGACGGCGACAAATTTCTACACCTGATAAACCTGGCAACATCCAATCAAGAATGGCTAAATCTGGCGATGACTCTCGCGCTAGCGTCAACCCAGTCATCCCATCATGGGCCACACTTATCTTGTAACCTTCACTAATCAATTCTAATTCGACAAATCGAGCTAGTTTAACTTCATCTTCAACTAAGAGGATGTGTGCTGTCATTTTTTTTACTATTAAACTAAATAATATCGCTAGAGTATAACTATTGACTAGCTATGCAGGTAAATTGATTGTAAATACAGTCCATTCCCCTAACTTTGATTGCACACTCACACTACCCCTCATACCCTCTACAAGTGTCTTGACAATCGATAAACCCAAACCACAACCCCCAGTCCCATGACTGCGAGATTCATCTACGCGGTAAAAACGCTCAAAAATACGTGTTTGGTGTTGTAAAGGAATGCCATAACCCTTGTCGCAAACTTGAATAACTGCTTTGTCATCTAACCGATGTAACTTTAAAAGTACGGGACTACCAGCTTCAGAATACTTTACAGCATTATCAATCAAATTCAGCAATACTTGTTTCAGGCGATTGTAGTCTGCTTTCACCTCAATTGGGTAAGTTGTTGACTCAATTGTAATTAGGCGATCGCTATAGGTCTCTGCCATCACAACCACTTCTTCAACCAATTCATTCAGCACATAAGATTTAATTTGCAAGTGTAAATAACCACTATCTGCCCGTGCTAAGTCAAGTAAATCTTGTAGCAGGCGGATTGTATGTTCGGCTTCCGATGCAGCAGTTTCTAAAGCTTCCCGTTGGATTTCTGTTAAGTTATTTTGTCTTCGCAAAACACTTTGCAAATAACCATGTACAATAGTTAAAGGTGTGCGTAATTCGTGAGAAACATTACTCACAAATTGTCGCTCTTGCTCCCAAGATTCAGAGAGGCGAGATAACAGCATACTTAAGGTTTGAGCTAACTCTTTAACTTCGCTGGGTGCGTTATCAAGATATAGCTGTGCTTGTCCTAAATCTTCTGCGGAAATGGCAGCAGTCATTTGACTTAGCTGGCGCAGAGGTTGCAGAGAACGCTGAATATAAAATGCGCTGGCAACTATGCTCACAGCAATTGCCGAAATACTGGCAATACTCAAACTTCGCACCATAGCTACAAACATCGTTTGTTCGCGGGTAATATCCTGGACTACAAATAGCTTACCTAGCAGCTTACCCTGCACTTGCAAAGAACCACCACTCAAAATAAAGTAGCTTTGATTAACTTTGTAAACTTGGGGTTTAATCGACATCTTGGTAAGAGACATTAACTTAGCCACCGTAGAATCAGATAACAAATCTAAAGTGGCAGATTTAACCAAAATTTTCTGATCAGGACTTTTTAGCCATAATAATGTCCTGGTATTTGCCAAGTTATTAATAGCCTTTTGCAATCCAGTTTCAGGTCGCATCATTTCACTATAAACTTCCACGTCACGCGGTAAGCGTTCAGCAATTTGTTCTATGTTATGCTTATGACTATCAATCAATATTTGCTGCATTTTCCAACTAGTCCATACAGTCAGGCTACCTAATACCAAAGCTGAAAAAGCAGCAATACCAATTGTCAGGCGTAGCCGTAGTGAAAATGGGTCAATTTTCAGCCAATTTTTTCTGATCTGCTTCACTTTTTTAGTTGCGGCTTGGGTGTTATAAAAGATATTATTAATATAATTTAACTGAAAAATATAAGATTACTGTCAAGTATCGATTTTTTTTGAGTTCACCTCTCAATTACTCAAAATTTCCTCTAATAATAATTTAACCGTACTTGCCAGTAATTATATTAATTTAAGCTGAGAATTGGCTGAAAATTTCTGCTGATGTTTACCTCCCCAGCATTTTACACCAGTGATAGCTGATTACAAAACAAATTCAGCTTTATCTTTAAATCACACACCCTAAATTTATCCAGATATGGTATCAGAAGTATTAGTCTATCCCTTATGGCAAGGAAACACAATATTAGCTCAACAATATCGTAATATTCTCTTCAATTGCCAAGGTTTAACAAGTATCGAAGTTTCTCCAAATATTGCCGAAAATGCTGCCAAATTAAGAGCGGACTACAATTTAAGAACACCTGATGCTATCCAGATGGCTACCGCTATTCGTGGAGGTGCTTCGTTTTTCTTAATAAATGATGTACGTTTACCATCTTTACCAGGTTTAACGGTGTTGGCTTTGAATCAACTGATAGGTTGAGTATTTTTTGGTAATGCGATGATCTCATCCCCACACTCCGAAACAGCGATACCTGCGGTAAGCGACGCTAATGCACTCTACACACTCCCCCACACTCCCAAAATCATACTCCGCAGCGTTCCAAAGTGTGATATCTACGGTAAGCTACGCTAACGCATTCTCTACATCCCTAGCTACTTACCCTACAACCTCAAACTGCTAAAATGATAATTGACTAGGCTATTGCAAATTCTGTAAATTTTCTCACATCTGGAGGCTGAAAAGCTAAGACAATATCATTGGTAGTTACACCCAATCTGATTAATTCAGTCGCTATTCCCTCTTCTGTCCAGTCTTCTTCTATGTAGATTTTTTGATTTTTAATCCGAATATGTACATGAGTATATTTAAGCCTTTTGCTACCTTGCCAATCTACGGTCAACCAGAGATAATGATCATGGGTTTCATCAAATACTAAACAAGTTTCTGAATGCTCATCTGGTGATTGACGAGATAAGTTGTCATATTCAGTTAGCACTTGTTTAATTAACTCCCGATATTTCGTTAGTTTATCCATAAAGTAATTTCCTCCTTTTCATTGTTAAAAATAATAAATTCTATTTTGTGAAGTTTAACTACTGCTTGAATAGATTTCCTTTGAAAGAAAGTATCAAATATTGTATCTCTAATTGCTAAATAAATTTCATAATTTTTATTAGATAATTGTAAAATATCACGGTATAAAATATATTGTCCCAAAGCGTTCTCAAAATCTCTCATGGGTGAAGGACTGATAAAACTCTTGATTTCAACAACTATTTTTCGTCCTTGTTGTTCTACTAATAAGGCTTTTTCTACAAATAAATCAGCATAAAGTTCTGCATCTTCATACTGCAAAAAATAGGGGTCAGCTATAATTGTCCAACCATCTTTAATTAAGGCATTCTTAACAGCATCATGATAAATGTCTTTTGCTGGCATTTGTTCCTGGCAATATTGGCTAGGTATTCAGTCTAGTTAATATCATTATACTAATTGACCAGGCGATCGCATTTCCTCTACATCTCCAAAACACCGATACCTAAGGTAAGCTACGCGATGGGCTACGCCCCACCGTAGGCGATCGCATTCACACACACCCCCACACCACCAAAATTATACTCCGCAGCGTTCCCAAGAGCGAACTGACAAGTCAGCACTTGTGCTATCGCACTCCCTCGCATTCCCAAACAGCCGCTTCTTTATAAGACGCTACGCGAATGATTAATCAGGAAAATAGGACTTGCTTGTTATAATGGTGTTTGTGGTTAATACGAGAGAAATTATCTTGTGAAATCTACATTTAACTGGAATCCAGAACAGACTTTAGTTGAAAAACTGATAAATTTGGCTAGTAAACGTGGTCAATCACCGGAATCAATCATTAGTGAAGCTGTTAGATTATACCTGGAAAATCAATCGAGAGAAACAGTTAATGATGCTGTATCTGATCCATTAATTGGCTTATTTGCAGCTACACCTGATTTAGCTATTAATTCAGAAGATATTCTCCAAAGTGAAGTGACTGAGAAATCAGGTTGGACATGGAAAGAACCTCAGCAGTAGCTGATACTGGCTTTGTTGTAGCATTGTTAAATCGTTTAGATACAATGCACAGTAGTGTTACACCAGTATATACACAACAAAAACAAATTTTATTGCCACAAACAGTATTAGCAGAAGTAGCTTATTTAGTAGGGCGTAATGCAGGTTCAGCGACATTAGTAGCTTTCTTAAAAGGATTATCTGCAAGTAGATTTATTTTAGTACATTTGACAGATCAAGATGTAATCCGTGTGGCAGAAATTTTGGATGAATATGCAGATAGTCGGATTGATTTTGTAGATGCAAGTGTTATGGCTATAGCTGAACGTTATGCTATTAAAACAATATTGACCTTAGATCAGCGAGATTTTAGATTATTTCGACCTAACTATTGTGATTGTTTTGAAATTTTGCCTTGAAGGAAATAACTTTTAACAAAGTAGCGATCGCACCTCTCCTACACTTTCAAGCAGCGAACTGACAAGTCAGCGCTGGCGCTATCGCATTTCCTCTACATCTCCAAAACACCGATACCTAAGGTAAGCTACGCGATGGGCTACGCCCCACCGTAGGTGATGGCGCGGAGCGCCCGCTGGAAGCGATCGCATTCCCACACCTCCCAAACAGCTATATCTTCCCTTGACAAATATTTTCATACAATTAACATGAAATTATCAAATAATTTATTGAAATTATGCTGTTTAACCTGAGCAATATTCACCCCTTATCAGAATTTCAGCGAGGAGCAAAGATGTTTATTGATAAGTTGAAAGAAACTAAAGCTCCTATTGTGCTGACTGTGAATGGTAAAGCTGCTGCTGTGGTTCAGGATGCTGAAAGTTATCAAAAACTGATTGATAGACTTGAATTACTAGAATCTATTGCCACGATACGTAAAAGTATAAATGAGTTTGAACAAGGTGAGGGTATGCCCTTAAATCAAGCATTTGCAGAATTTAAGAAAAAATATGGCATACCGGATTGAGATTTCACCTAGTGCTATTGCTGATATTGAGAGTATTTTCCTGTGAATAAAAGAGGATTCACAGGAAAGAGCTTTTCGTTGGGTGCGGGGATGTGCAGTTTCAGTAATGAACTTTTGAAGCTTTAACCGTGATTATACTGGATAACAATATGTATTGTGTAAATTATAATAGTTTTGATGAGCATTTCTTAGATTATATTCTATGAGAGAAACAGGCGTAATCAAGTTTTTTGGCAAAAACAGAAAAAATCAGAGAATTAATTTTGGTTTTATTTCTCGTGTTAGCGGAGATGAAATTTACATCAACAAAGAGCAAACCTGTTATACTACTGCTGAATTAGCTGAAAGATTAGGGGTAGAAGAAAGTATTCTTGAATCTGAGAAATTAAAACCTAATCTGTCTGAATGGAGCATCAGCAAAGATCCAAAAGCGATTGAGTGGGAATACTTATCCGAGACAAATAATTTTTACCCTGTTTCTATACCAGAAGCATTGCGCGTTACTTTTGAAGTAGTAACCAATATAGAAAAGGGTAAAAATGAAGCTAAGAGTTTACGTATTTTATTAAATCAACAAACTAGCATAGTAGAAAGTTCTCAGCCTGAGCAGAGGGCTAATATTACTATAAATATTAGTGAAGATAGCATAGATGATATTGACTTAAATTCACTAGGTGCTTATTATCCATTATCTAGAAATACAAAAGTTACATATTCCTTTGATTCTAGTGAGAATTTTAGGCAGTTACCACTAATTAAGAGAGTAAGTACGGTTCACTTTATATACTGTTTATATTTAGAGAAATTAGATGCAATTTATTGGGGAATGACATCAAATTTAACCCAAAGAATGCAACAACATTATCGAGGGGAAGTAAGATCAACCCGTGAAGAAGCTGTAGAAGGCAAGATGTGGATTTTATATACTTTACCCTTAAGAACTAGAGAAGAGGCTGAAAAAGCAGAAAAACAAGCATGGAATAAATCAGGAGGAGGGTTATTGACAAATAATAACTATTCACGTGGTAGACAGACATATCTAGAAGTCGAATATGCTGGAACAGTAGCAAGAATGGATTTTGCTTATCGTCATCTCATCAATTTAGGTTGGCTTGGTACAAAAATCACACTCAAAGATTTTTTAAGCCATACATCTAAATATTTACAATTATGGGATAATATGGGCAATAAACTTAATCAAGATGTGTTAGCTGAAATTTATAATACAGAGCAAACAAAACAGGATATCAACAATTATTTAAGTAAAAGAAAATCTCAAAAATCTGAACTAACATCTGATACCAGCCAAATCAAGAAAATTATAAAAAATGAAATACAGTATTTAGTTCAGTATTATGCTTACTTAAATGATAATAATCAAGAAGTTATATCTGGGGTTATTGCAACAGTTCTAATAATTGCAGATTATAAAAATATAAATACATCTGAGATATCCATTTTGCATCTAGAAGCATACGAAACTAAGGAAGAAGCACAAAAGGCTTTAGAAAATATAAATTATCAAATACCTAACATATATTTATATTTATTAGATCATGGCTGGAATGGAAGAAAATTCAATATAAAACTTCTTTTATCTGCTTTTTCTCAAGTAATTAAAATACAGAAACATTATTCTAATTATTCTCACAATGAAAGGTTAAAGGTTTTGAGAAAATATATTATAACACCACAGAAAGATGAGGAATCTTATGATATCGCAAATATAGGAAAAAGATTGTCTACATCTGCTAATGTTAACTGGCGTACTTTACTTTTTCCCCAAGAATGGATTGATATTTATGAAGAGTATGAATTTCGGCAGCAGAATGTAACTTCATCTGATTTAGGAAATCGAAGAAGATTAAAAATGAGGCAAAATAGATTAATCGAAATGGCTAATTTAGAAGCACTTTTGTCACCAGATTCAAATACAGCAGATCAATTTGTTGCAGAATCAGATACAACGGACTGGACAGACTTCGGTAATGAACTGTATTAAGATAGCAATTGCTCAAAAAACTTCTCTGAAAGCCATAAAAAGTCTATAATTCCCGCTGAATACACTACTATATAATCTTCATCTTTTGAGAATATTGGGTCAATTTCATGGCAAAAATTATGCCTTAGCTCAAATATTTTTTTGACGCTATTAAGCATTGAACCATGAAGTTCCTCATCTATCTAGATTAACTAACCTTGCTTGATTTTCTTCATCATATTGAATAATATTTGTTGATTTTAAATTTTGTCTTGTAGACTTTAATTCCCTTAGAAAGTCACGCTTTGTTAAAATTTCAATATTTCCATGAATTGTTTCTAGATTTTTGGTTGGTAAAAGATGTGCTATGAATTCTCCAATTGACACTGATTTAATGTCAAGATTTATTGCGTCTTTAATACTTATTTGAATGTCTTTTAAGTTTATGGCATTTTCTTTATAGGGAGAACCATAATCAATTAGATTAGCATATATATGCCGGAAGTATCCCTCTATACAAGCTACAAAACCTATAGGGATATATCGCAATAGTTCCTCCCTAAGTCCTCGTGAGTTTTGTAGTTTTTCATAAGATTGTTTGATCCACTCATCGTAGCCTTCGCATTCTTCTAATCCTGACAAAGACCAACGATCCACATCTTCTAGAAAATCTACTACATAACGAATCGATCTTATTTCGTTTAGTCTTCCTGAAACTAATTCCCATCGTCTGCTTTCAGGTGGCAAACGACCTTTTTTCGCTAAGATTTCATCAACATAATTGCGCTTTTTTTGGTTATTCATAATTCCTGTTTAAAATTACTGAATCGAGTCATAAGCGGCAAATTTGTGTTTCTATGTTTCTATTTGTAGGTTTTTTTGAACCGAGTAAAACCCAACAAATAATCAGTTATCCAATGTTTAATATCAGAAACTGACAATCTAAGTAAGATATGTTTACTATCTAGATAATATCACCAAATCGTTGCCAAATTTAGCACAAAACTATTTAAAACATCTTCCCCTGATACCGTAGCAGGAGATTCTAAAACCTCAACCTCTTGTCGTTGTCTATAAATCTCCACTTGTCGAGATTTGCGATTAATTAACAAACCTAAACGCACACCATTATCCTGATATTCCCTCATCTTTTCTTGTGCAACCTTCAAACTATCACTTGGGGAAAGTAACTCAATCACAAAATCAGGACAAATGGGGGGAAACTTCTCTTTCTGTTCCTCAGTTAAAGCATTCCATCTTTCTAATTTTATCCAAGAAGCATCAGGGGAACGATCTGCACCGTTAGGTAATTTAAAACAAGTAGAAGAATCAAAAGCGATGCCAGTACCATCAGCATCAGTCCAATTAAATAATTGTTGATTTAGTCTACCATTACGATTTCCCGTTTCTCCCCCCGTAGGTGGCATAATTATTAATTCTCCGCTTGCAGTGCGTTCAAATTTCAAGTCGCGGTTTGCTTGACATATCTGAAAAAATTGCTCATCTGTCAGTTCCAGTGCTGGTTTCAGGTTAACGGTTAAAGCATTCATGTTGATATTCCAGATTGAAAAAATAAGGCAGGCAAGATGCCTGCCCTACAGATTATTCTACTCCTTCAATCCGGTCTTCAACTTCTTGGTACAACTCGCGTAGACGATCTAAATTTTCTTCGCTAGTTTCCCAATAACCGCGTCCATTCACTTCCAATAAAGTTGATACAATCTTGCGGAAAGAATGGGGGTTGAGGTTCATCAACCGTTTTTGCATTTCTTCATCTTTGATGAAGGTTTCATTGGTATCCTCATAAATCCAGTTATCTACAGCGCCGGCTGTCGCACTCCAACCAGTGGTATTTACCAACCGCTTAGAGAGTTCGCGCACACCTTCGTAACCGTGAGACAACATCCCCTCGTACCATTTGGGATTTAACAACTTAGTACGGGCATCTAAACGCACGGTTTCTGATAAACTTCTTACCTGGGCGTTAGCTGTGGTGGTGTCTGCAATATAGGATGCTGGTTTTTTGCCATCTGCACGCAGACTTGCCACCAACTTGGTAGGATCTGAGTCAAAATAGTGGGAAACATCCGTCAAACTAATTTCCGAAGAATCCAGATTTTGGAACGTCGCATCAGCAGTTTTCAAAGTGGTTTCAAAAATCTGCCGGGACTCATCCATTACACCGGGGTTATCGGAATTGAAAGAAAAGGATTTGCGGTTGAGGTACATTTCCTGTAACTCGGCTTCGCTGTCCCAAGTGCTGTTTTCCACCGCCAAGTTAATATTGGAGGAGTAAGAACCAGAAGCATTGGAGAAAACGCGAGTTGCTGCTTGACGCAAATTAATCCCCATGTCCTCAGCTTGTTTCAAAGCGTGTTTG
The DNA here is from genome assembly GCF_014697195.1 of Cylindrospermum sp. FACHB-282. GTDB lineage: Bacteria > Cyanobacteriota > Cyanobacteriia > Cyanobacteriales > Nostocaceae > Cylindrospermum. The sequence goes on from NZ_JACJRJ010000030.1 coordinate 38,469, forward strand.
CGGACAAAGTTCATTTCTAAGGGTTCATCGGCTTCAGCTGCCATTTTCACCCCTTGGTCTAGCAGGTTCATTTGGTTGATGAACAAGTCACGGAAAACGCCTGAACAGTTGATTACGACATCAATTCTGGGGCGTCCCAACTCTTCTAAGGATATCAATTCTAATTTGTTCACCCGTCCCAAAGCATCGGGAACCGGACGCACACCCACCATCCACATAATTTGCGCTAGGGATTCACCGTAGGTTTTGATGTTATCTGTACCCCAGAGGACGCAGGCGATGGTTTCTGGCCACTTACCCTCATTTTCTGCTTTGTTACGTGCCAACAGCCTATCTACAACGATTTTGGCTGATTGTACCGCGGCGCTTGTGGGGATAGATTGGGGGTCAAGGGCGTGTATATTCTTACCTGTGGGTAAAACATCCGGGTTGCGGATGGGGTCACCACCGGGGCCAGGGAGAATGTATTCACCGGCTAAACCTTGGAGTAGTCCACCCAGTTCGTTATCTGCACAAACTTGCTTTAAGCAGAATTCCAAATATTCAAACAGCGGTTTTAAGGCTGTGGTGTCTACTTTGGGATAACCTGATTGATGCAATGATTCTACCCAAGGTTCTTTTTTACCCATGTTGAAGAAATTCAACTTAGAAACCAGAGAAACACGGCCTTCAGCGTCGATTTGTTCTTTTACTAATGCGGTAACGGCTGCACGGGTTGCGAGGGTGATGTCTTGTAATAGTTGGACATCTTCTAAAATGCCTAAGTCGCTATTTTTGTAAATATCGTCAATGCTTCGTCCCAGACTATTAGCGATAATTCCGGGTAAGCCTTGAATTTGTTCTTCTTGACGATCTAAACTAGCAATGTTGACTAAAGTGGCGATCGCTTCCTCAGCCGTTGGTGGTTTACCTATAACGTGCAATCCACAAGGCAACAACCGGGATTCAATCTCCATCAACTTGCGGTAGACGTTACCAACAATATTATCCCGCTCTTCGGCCGTCATCTCCTTAGCATCGGTTTCTGGTAAGTTAATATCCTTATCCAGATTCACAATGCGGCATTTATCCATGATGGAGTTAACAATGGGAACACCGCGTCCACTGTCTTTCAAAGTTTGGTAAGAAGCAATTAACTCGCTGAGTTCCTTCAAACCTTTGTACAAGCCTGCGTTTTCTGCCGGAGGTGTTAGGTAAGAAATTGTTTCTGCGTAACTGCGACGTTTGGCAATTGTTGCCTCACTGGGGTTATTTGCTGCGTAGTAATACAGATTAGGAATAGTGCCAATTAGTTGATCTGGGTAACAATCACCAGACATTCCCATTTGCTTACCTGGCATGAATTCCAAGGAACCGTGAGTACCAAAGTGAAGTACTGCATCAGCGCCCCAAACTCGCTCTAGGTAGGTGTAATAAGCTGCAAAACCGTGGTGAGGACTAGCGGAACGGGAGAACAGTAACCGCATGGGATCGCCTTCATAACCAAATGTTGGTTGTACACCAATGAAGACGTTACCAAATTGCTTACCATAAATTAACAGGTTTTGTCCATCGCTGTTGAGATTTCCCGGAGGTGGCCCCCAGTTTTCTTCTAAACGTTGGGAATAAGGTGTCAGTGCTTCATATTCTGGCACAGACATTTTGTAAGCAATGTTGAGTTCAGGGCTATTGTACTGTGCTTGTGCGTCGTGGATGACTTGTTCCATCAACTCTTTGGCGTTTTCGGGAATGTCTTGCACGTCGTAGCCGTTGTTTCTGAGTCCTTGCAACACCTCAAAGATGGAACCGAATACATCTAGGTAAGCAGCAGTACCCACATTACCTTTATCTGGTGGAAAGCTGAAAACGGTGATCGCCACTTTCTTGTGAAGTTTGGGCTTGCGGCGGAGGTTAGCCCATTTTAACGCCCGTTGCGCCACTACTTCTACTCTATCTTGGAGGGCGATCGCTTTTCCGGTGGCACCATCTCTACCTGATAATATAATCGGCTCAATGGCTCCATCCAATTCAGGAATGGCAATTTGTAAAGCTACTTGAATCGGGTGTAACCCTAAATCGCTATCCATCCACTCTTGGGTGGTTTGGAAAACTAAGGGCAACGCTACCATGTAAGGACGATTTAAGCGCTTCAGGGCCTCAATGGCTTTAGGATGGTCTTGTCTAGCTGGGCCACCCACTAGGGCAAAACCAGTCAGGGAGATGACTGCATCTACTAAGGGTGTATTGGTAGTTGGTTCATAGAAATAGGCTTCTACAGGTTTAGAGAAATCTAAACCACCAGCAAACACCGGCAGCACTTTGGCACCTAGTGATTCCAATTCCTGGACAATCGCCACATAATGAGCGTCATCACCTGTAACTAGGTGAGTACGTTGCAATACCAAGCCAACGCAGGGGGCCAAGGGATCTTTTAAATCTCTGGAAATGTCCTTGCGGGCTGTATACCAGTTGAGGTACTCTCGTACATCCTCAAACATATTTGGTGCCAAAGGATGCCAAATCCCTAAATCGGGATAGACAACTGGCCCTTGATATGCAGGAGATGCCACATTATCTTTGATTACATATTTATCAGCTAGCATCAGCAGGAAGTTTTCCAAGTTTTCTGGAGAACCACCCAGCCAATACTGAAAACTGAGCATGAAATTGCGGGCATCCTGCGCCTTTTCCATGGGCAGGAATTTTAATACTTGTGGCAGTGTTCGCAGCAGCTTGAGCATCCCATCTTGGAATCCTGCGCCGGATTTCTCCTTGCGTTTCCGCATGAATTGAGCGATCGCACTTTTCGACTGACCCAATTGTGCCAGAGAAAAGCTGCCCATCTTATTCAGGCGCATTACTTCCGGCATAGACGGAAAGACAACGGAAACGTCCAGGTGATCGCGGTGGGGTTCTACTGCTGCAACTACTTTCTGTGCTAAGTCTTCGATAAAAATCAGGGAAGCGATGAAGATATTCGCCGTCTCCATCTCCCGTTTGAACTCTTGGTAGTTCTCTGGGTCACGGAGTTCTTCAATCAAATAGCCGCTGATTTCAATCGCCAGATTTGGATGGTTAGAGTTAATCGCCCGAACCGCTTGCGACAATGCACTCTGGTACTGGGACTCAAGCACGACATAGACCACCTTGATTAAATTACGTCCGCGTAAGTTATCAGGCGCAATATGTCGAATGGTGGACTTGACGTGGGTGAACATGCTTCCTTGGCTCCTTTGATGTGATGCGCGTTCTCTACTGGACTTGAAGTCGATCACGGCTGATGTTGCCGCTTCTAACTTCGTTTTTATTTGTCAATATGAACTTTTTTTATCAGAAAACGCTTACTCTATGAGCATTTTGCCACTTATCTGACACAAATCGATATAAAAAAAGCAATATTTCTTAAAAAATCTTGATAATTTCAGCAGTATGCACAAATTTAATGTAAAGAAAACTTAATACAAGTCAGACTGCCGCCAAGAAATAGAAACTGTTACTATCAAGTTCAGCGCTATGGCGGGCGGTTCTCTCTTCATTGCCATACAGTCGGAACCTCACCCCGTATTTAAAGAGCTTGCTTAGTATATTTTATAGCCAATGCCTGCTTATGTAGTCACTTCAGAAAATTACGGTCAGTAGCTAATTATGTAAAAGACGATAATTAGGTTTTCCAAAAATTGCTAAATGCTCTTCTGTCTGGGAAAATAACTAACCGCAGAAGGTGATAATAAATTTTCAACATAAATGGTGATATAACTTTTATCGAGAATATATATAAAAATATATAGGCAAAGTTTTACGAGATAACTTAAGCCAATTTTAAATAATGTTTAAATTAGCAGGGATGCTGGCGAAATTCAAGATTAAATAACCCTGCTAAGAACATTAAGCCTTACCTATTCACCCCGATTTTGTGCTAACCAAGCTTCTAAATCCGCTAAACTCGAAAAGTCAAGTAAAGCCTCTCCCAAATCTTCCAACTTAGTTAAAGATAAAGCCTGAATTTGTAATTGCAATGCTGGTGCAACCGTCCCAACTCGACGACGCAGAAGCCGCATAATTAAAGAAAAAGCTTCTTCTTGTAAAATATCCTGATAAATGACTGACTCGCGCATAAAGTCTCTCCGCAATAATTGTCTAATCAGTTCCTTAGAAAATGATTCAGCCAGAAATTTACATACATTATCAAACATAGCCTAGTATTATATCATAATAATTGGATTTTTATAACTTATAAATTAGGTAATATTTAGTTAAAGAAATGACTCAAGTAGATATTCTCATTCTCTCAAATGGCCCTGGTGAAGTCACAACTTGGGTACGCCCTGTAGTGAAAGCATTACGGCAACAACTTGATGATAACCGTGCTGAAGTCCGGATTTCTGTAGTTTTATCCCCTTGTACAAATGCCAGTGGACAAGAAGCGGCGATCGCACTTTCTTATCCAGAAGTTGATAGAGTGCAGAGTGCAGAGCATTTTTGGCAATTTTTACTCTGGGGGAAAACTGCTGAAAATTGGGACTGGTGCGATCGCGGCGTTGTAGTTTTCTTAGGCGGTGATCAAATTTTCCCCGTAGTCATCGGCAAAAAACTCGGCTATCGCACAGTGGTTTACGCTGAATGGGATGCCCGCTGGCATAATTTAATAGACCGCTTTGCCATCATGAAACCCCAAGCTGCTAAAAAAGTCTCCCCAAAATATGCCCACAAATTTACCGTTGTCGGCGATTTGATGTTAGAAGCAGCAGGGGAAGCAAACAATCACCTCCAACCCAAAATTGAGATGATTGGTATTTTACCCGGTTCCAAAGCGGCAAAATTAACCCAAGGAGTACCGTTAACTTTAGCGATCGCTGAACATATCCACGCCAAAAGACCCGAAACTAAGTTTGTAATTCCCGTCGCCCCAACTTTGAATTTAGAAACTTTAGTTAGTTTTGCCGATTCCCAAAATAACCCTTTTGTGCAAACTTTTAGCTTCAAAGGTGCTGCTTTAATTACCCCAGAAGAAAGTGGAGGTAAGGCATTGCTGAAAACAGCAACAGGTTTAACCGTGGAACTATGGCAAGAAAACCCTGCATATCACTTATTATCCCAGTGCTGCATCTGTCTAACTACCGTAGGAGCAAACACCGCTGAACTTGGTGCTTTAGGCGTGCCAATGATTGTTTTACTCCCAACTCAGCAAATGGATTCTATGCGTTCTTGGGATGGTTTACCGGGGTTATTAGCAAATTTACCGGGGGTAGGTACTAGCTTTGCTAAAGTGATTAATTGGATATTCCTAACACTGGTAACAAACAAAGGTTTATTAGCATGGCCAAATATTTGGGCACAAGAAGAGATAGTGCCAGAAATTATGGGTAAACTCGAACCTTCAGCAGTTGGGGAAATGGTTTTAGACTTTTTAGAAAATCCCGAAAAATTGGCTGATATCCGCGCCAAACTTCGCAATATTCGCGGCGAAAGCGGTGCAGCGCAAAAATTAGCAACTTTGGTAAGGGAAGAAATTGATAAATTACGTTCGTAGTGAGCAATTTATCGCTCAATTCAACCATTTAAAAAACTAATTATGACCCCACCACCTAGCATTATCCAACTCATTGATCATTTTCACTCTTCAATAGATTTATATCGTACTGGTAGCTTAAATGAAACACAAACTAGAATTGAATTTATTGACCCCTTTTTTGCAGCTTTAGGATGGGATATTAGTAATGAAAAACAAGCTTCTGATATTTATAAAGATGTTGTTCACGAAGATAGTTTAAAAATTAGTGATTCTAAAAAAGCGAAAGCCCCTGATTATAGTTTTCGTGTTGGTGGAGTTAGAAAATTTTTTGTCGAAGCTAAAAAACCTGCTGTGAATGTTGGTAATAATATTAGCGCTGCTTTTCAAGTCAGACGTTATGGATGGTCAGCAAAATTACCCCTGAGCATTTTAACCGATTTTGAAGAATTTGCGGTTTATGATTGTCGAATCATGCCAAATAAAAATGATTCGGCATCTACAGCTAGAATTAAACATTTTAAATACACAGAATATGTTGAAAACTGGAAAGAAATTTATAATCTTTTTTCTAAAGAAGCAGTATTAAATGGTTCCTTAGAAAAATTTGCTGAGACTAAAGTTAAAGCAGGTATTACAGTTGATAAAGCGTTTTTACAAGAAATTGAAATTTGGCGAGAAAATTTATCAGCTAATATTGCTTGGCGAAATCTGCAAATTCAACAACGGGAGTTAAATTTTGCAGTGCAAATGACAATTAACAGAATCGTCTTTTTACGCATTTGCGAAGATAGAGGAATTGAAATTTATGAACAGTTATTTAGTTTATTAAGATTAGAAAATATTTATCAAGAATTAGGGCGTTTATTTATTAATGCAGATTATCGTTATAACTCTGGATTATTTCATTTTAAAAATGAGCAAGGACGGGATAATCCAGATGATTTTAGTCTCAACCTCAAAATTGAGGATACCACTTTAAAACCAATTATCAGAAAACTCTATCCTCCTGAAAGTCCTTATGAGTTTTCAGTTATTCCTGTGGAAATTTTGGGACAGGTTTATGAGCAGTTTTTGGGTAAGGTAATTACTTTATCACCAAGTCGTCAAGCAGTTGTTGAAGATAAACCAGAAGTGAGAAAAGCAGGAGGTGTTTATTACACTCCTAGTTATATAGTTGACTATATTATTAAACAAACTATTGGTAAAGCTTTAGAGGGTAAAAAACCAGAAAATATCCAAGAAATCACAATTCTTGATCCTGCTTGTGGTTCAGGTTCTTTTTTAATTGTAGCTTATCAATTTCTATTAGATTGGTATTTACAGCAGTATCTTCAAAATTTCAAGAAATATAAAAGTAAAATATATCAAATCACAGGTAGTAATTGGCTTTTAACTTCAACTGAAAGAAAACGCATTTTATTAACTCATATCTATGGGGTGGATATTGATCAGCAAGCCGTAGAAACAACAAAGTTATCTTTGTTATTAAAGGTTTTAGAGGGTGAGTCAGGGGAAACAATCACAAAACAGTTAACCTTATTTAAGGAAAGGGCTTTACCAGATTTAGATAATAATATTCAGTGTGGTAATTCTTTGATAGATGGAGAATTTTACCAAAACAATCAGCTTAGTTTGCTAGATGAGGAGACAGCTTATCGAGTTAATATATTTGACTGGAAATCAGCTTTTTCTGCAATTATGAAACGAGGGGGATTTGATGTAGTTATTGGTAATCCTCCCTATATTAGAATTCAAGCTTTAAAAGAATGGGCTTCTCTGGAAGTTGAATTTTATAAAAATCAATATGCTTCTGCTAGCAAGGGAAATTATGATATTTATGTTGTTTTTGTGGAAAAGGGATTGAATTTATTAAAAAAAGATGGTCGTTTAGGTTTTATCTTACCCCATAAGTTCTTTAATGCTCAATATGGAGAATCTTTAAGAAGGTTAATTTCTGAAGGTAAATATCTTGAAAAGATTGTTCATTTTGGAGATCAACAAGTTTTTCCCAAGGTTTCAACTTACACCTGTTTGTTGTTTTTATCTAAAACAAAAAAATCAGAAGTAAGTTTTATTCAAGTTACGAATTTATCAGAATGGACTATTGATGATAATGCAGAAGAAGCGCTGGTAGTTGATAAATCTATCACAAGTCAAAGTTGGGATTTTGGTAAAAGTAAAAATTCTATTTTATTTGATAAATTCAAGAACGATAAATTTATCGGTTTAAGTCAGTTAAAAACTAATATTTCTCAAGGTATTAGAACAAGTGCTAATGAAATATATGTTGTAGATTGGATTTCTCAAGAAGATAATTTACTACAGGTATATTCTAAAGCTTTAACTAAAATAGTTACGATTGAATCTAATTTAACTTCTCTCTTTTTACAGGGTAAAGAAATCAAGCCATATCAACTTTTATATTCTAGTAAGTTATTAATTATTCCTTATGAACTCACGAACGGAAATGTTAGTCTGATTAACGAAGATAAATTGCAGAATAACTATCCCCTAACTTTTGATTATTTAATGCAAAATAAACAATTTTTAGAAAATAGAGAAAAAGGAAAAATGCTTGGTTCAGATTGGTATGCTTATATTTATCCTAAAAACATAGAATTGATGAGAAAATCAAAAATATTAGTCCCTGATATTGCAAATCGAGCTTCTTTTGCTTGGGATGAAAAAGGAGATTACGCTTTTACTAGTGGTTATGCGATTCTCCTTAAGAAGAATGTTCAAGAATCAATTAAATACATTTTAGGATTACTCAACAGTAAAATTTTAGATTTTTATCTCAAGAATATTAGCACCACAATGCGAGGAGGTTTTTTTCGTTACTTTACTCAGTTTGTTGAACAATTACCAATTCGATTGATTAATTTTTCTAACCCTCAAGAAAAAAAGATTCACAATCAAATGATTCAACTTGTTGAACAAATGCTTTCCCTCCATCAGCAACTAAATGAAGCAGAAACACCCCCAGCTAAAAAAAGAGTTCAACAACAAATTAAAGCTACGGATAGACAAATTAATCAATTAGTGTATGAACTCTATGAGTTAACTGATGAGGAAATAGCTATTGTTGAAGGTGTATGAATTTAATCTGAAGATTCACCGTCTCTTCTACCCAGTTCATAAATGCCGGCACCCATGCAGGCAAGTATGCCGGTGCTAATTCCCCAGCTATTACCTAAACTGATATCTAGAACCCAGTTAGATAAGGCACCAAATACCAAAAACGGCACAATGCTAAATAGTGAAGCGTAAAAAGCATTTTGGGATTCTCTGGCTTTGCGTGTCTTTTCAAATTCTGTTTGGCTGGTGTAAAGCGATCGCTCGGCAAAGTTAAACCAGCGGTTGAGTTGCTCGATTACCCATCCCCTAATTGAGTCAAAAGCAAGATATAGCGCTAAAGACCACAAACTTGCTCCAGCGATGGCGATTGTGTTTAACTCAAAGCGGAAAGGCAGAATTTCAGTCAGCATGGCTTGGGGTATTCCTGCAAAGGCTAAATTTTATCTCTGTTTTGAAATATTCAAGGTGCGTTTGAATACTTATGTTATCGCTGTTGCAGGCCCAAATCTTCACCTTTTTATCCCAATTCCAGAGTTTTTGCCGCTGATTCCTTGAGATACACTATTGGCGATCGCCTCCCGTGGGCACTCCATCGTTAATGTAGATCAAGGCGGAATGTAGAGACATTGCAGATAACGTCTCTATTAGGACTAAAGCTGCGTATTACAATAAACATCTATTGTAGGGTGCGTCAGACTCGATATATCTGGCAAATAAACAGATTTTTGACATCTGACGCACCCTACTAATGTGCCAGTTGCGTAAGTCCTGTCTATATTTGATAGTAGGGGAGAGATAAAGTTTGATTAATTTCTGCCTCTCACCCCATCTAAAACTATGGACAACGGCGATGAATACCGCCTTGAGTACAAATAAAAGCCAGTTGCTTGGGATCTAAATGCTTGGCTTGAGAAAAATCAACTCCTTGGATTAAAGCAGATTGCGAGCCGAGATCCGGCGTTTGCACAAATTGATCGGCTGGATCTTGTTTGGGAGGGAAGAGTATTGTTCCTTGAAAATCTGCCCCTGCCACATTAGCCCCCTGTAAATCTGCGCGGCTCAAATCAGCATTTCGCAGATTGGCATTTTCCAGATTTGCAGAGCGTAAAATGGCACTAGTGAGCCGAGCCGCACTCAAATTAGCATCGCTGAGATTAGCATGATCTAAATATGCTTCAGATAAGTCTGCCCCTTGCCAATCGGTTTTAGTTAAATTGGCATTTGACAAATGTGTAGCTATGGCAGTAACGCGGCCTAGATGAGCGGCGTACAAATTAGCTTCATTTAATTTAGCATCACTGATATCAGCCCCTGTCAGACTAGCGTTTTCTAAGACTGCACCCCGCAAATCGGTTCCTACTAGCTGGGTGCTGTTGAGTTTGGCGTCAAACAGACGGGCATTAAATAAGTTAGCTCTGTTGAGAGTGGCACGGCTCAAATCGATACCAGTCATCAAAACACGACTGAGGTTGGCATCGGTGAGATTAGCTTGTCTCATCTGAGCTTGACTCAAATTAGCGATCGCATCGTCATAGGTATCCCAGCGTCCATCCTCACCCACTCCCCGGAAGCGACTACCCTGAAAACTCGCTTGATTCAGATTTGCTCCCTTGAACACCACTCCTGATAAATCAACTTTGTCTAATATCAAGTTGAAGGAAGTGGTTTCCCCAGAACCGTTATTACCAAGCTGGGTATTGCCCAAATCAACATCCTTGATTTTGCCCGTGTAGACAGCGAGAATCTTATTGATTGTCTGTTGGTTGATATTTAATCGCTTTTCGCGGATTTCCCGTACTTGGGCGTCCCTTACCGATACCAGTTCACCAGCGAGAAACTGATTCAGGCGTTTTAAGACCGGGATAGCTTTGGTTCCGACATTAGCCAAAGCTTGTTGAATATTAACCAGGAGGTTCGGGTCAGTTTCCTTACCCAGTAAATCTACCAGAAATTGGATTGCCTGTGGGTCATTAAGACCACCCAGAGCCAGAATTGCATTCTGGCGCTCCTCATTGGTAGCACCAGAGTTGGGAGCAAAATATTTTATCAGTGTGAGAAACTGCTGGCTGTTGATTACCTGGGATTTGCGTGCTTGTTCCTGGGTTTGGATGTAGATTTGAGTGCCTACTAAAGCTGATAACACCCCAGTCATGCTCACCAACGCCACCACAACTAAGGTCAAACTGGGCCGCGTCTTGGTTGCTGCTGGAGTGCCCATAGTCCGCCCCACTTCCTCATTACCCTCATGTAACTGATCGTCTCCATTACCCAGGGTGGACTTACCGCGCTTATTATTAGCTGAGGGCGTTGGTGGAAAGGGGCGAGTAGCATCTATGGTGTAAGTTCCTGCCAACAGGTCGTGTAGGGCACGACGCCGCCGCTGGGTGGGCCATCCCATCCCTTCTCCTAGCACCATCACAACAGTTAAAAATATGAAAAGACCTAAATTAGGAAAAGCGAAGCTGTAGCGCCACAGCAAATAAGCAGCGGAAAGAGGTATTGCCCCGCGACCAATTCCTTCCCGCACCAAAACAGATCCTAAACCAGGAGCTTTTCCTTCCTCCGTAACTACCCGCACGCCAAACCAACTCTTAGGAGCAGTGCTACCGGTTTTAGCAAGTAAATATAATTGCCACCATGAGAGGCTCAGAGGTGCTAACAAGGCGACTGTCCACAAAATATTAGTCGGCGATGCCACGTTACGGATGCCATAACTTACAGGTAGAGCTAAAGGTTGGGCGATCGCTCTTTCTGTGACTACCAGCACCGGGTTAAGTGGCACGCGGTTGAGATCACTTCGGGAATTGGCATACACGCCCATGCCAAAGGGAACCAACCCACTGGCAACCACTAGGGTGATTTCCACCGCCCAAGCAGCCAACCGCCTAGTTGCTAATGGCAGTAAATTAGATGTTTCCGGCTCTTTTGATCGGTTAGATTGATTAGTATTTCTCCTGACAATTGGCGTCGCCATTACGTAATTCCCTTTGACTTTTTTTTAGGCGTGGTTAAAATAGACTATTGCTTACGTTGAAAGCTACTAGACACAAAAAATTTGTATCCAAGATACACTAACACTGCCAATAGTGCCAGACTGATAACCGAAGCAACAAGTTTGAATACGGTTTGTAGCATCACGATGCTCAATAGCACCGCCACACCACCAACTGCTAGCTTTTTCACCCCAGATAAAGTATTGAACCAGAGGCGCGATCGCTCTAGGTGCCAGTTCAACTTGGCAAAACCAGACTGAGTTGTCTGTGTTTGCCCCTCTGGTTCGGTAAACTTTACGGATGAGGACTTAATCTCGCCCTCTAGTTTTTCGAGACGACGCTGCAAGTCTTCTTCTCTTTGAGGATTCATTAGGAATACCCGAAACGGTTAGAAACTACTTGGCTGTCTTAACAGTGGAGGAAAAACGAAGGCTTGTTTTCACAAGTTTCTTTCTGATAATATGGAAACCTGAGTATAAATAACCATCGCCTCGCGAAGAACTATCTTAATCAGGAGTTTCTCCTGATTTATCTCGTCTCGCCATCACCGCAGCCTTGATAAACAAGCAAAGGTAAGGTAAGGAGAATTTAACACTAATTTTGATCGCCTCGGAAAGCGTCAGAACTAGAATCCAAAGTAACCACTATTCCAGGGTCATCAGGCAGTTAGTTTGAGTGTCTAAGGGCTAATTTTACTTAGCCTTTAAAGTTGCAACTCTTTAAGAATTTACGCCCTCGACGGTCGGAGAGTGTCAACAATCTTTTCTACCTCAGCTAAGACACTTCTTCAACAACAAAACAACCAAGTCTAATTTGTGGGAGATAGGGGAGTTATGCCTGCCTCATCTTCTCCACCTAAACTTAAAGGTGTTTAAGAATTGGGTCATTGCCAAGATTATTCACCCAGTCCCCATTTATCTCAGGATATTTTAATATTTAGCCATATAGCGATTTAACTATGAAATAAAAATTTATATTGTAAAATTTGGAACAAAGACGGGTTGGTTGCGTCTTAAAATCCAGACTACATATCGATGTTGCTCTAGAATACAGCCCAGAGCATTAAATAAAGTCAGTAACCCAGCCCTAAAGGGACTGGGCTTGCAAGAGTAATCAAGCAAGCCGTATTGACCAGACCACCCTGAGCGTAGTCGTTCGCGTCAGCGTCTCGAAGAGAAGGGTAGCCGTTATTTGAGTCACGACACCCCGGAATGCGTAGCTAGTTAAGAGCTCTGTCGCTTGTAATTAAACAGTTCTAAGGTCACTGGGGCAGTGTTGCAAGCCTAACAAGCTCTGATAACTGGTCAAAGCTAACATTACCCCAGAAATGGGAGGCTCTTTGGAGCAAAACATTATGCGTACAGAGTTGGTAAATTTGAATCGGTAATTGTCCCGTTGAAAGTACATCACAAAAGTACCCCGAATTTCCCAACTCCAAGGCGGTAATGAAAAAATATTCAAGGCGGTTAAAACCGCACGAGTCGTTTCCCTCTCAGGTCTCAAGACACTGAGTTTCCCACTTACCGCGATGTCTTATGAAAACGCTTAAGCTATTGACAGTTGTTACCGCAGCTTTGGCGATGAATTTGCTGATTACCCAGGCGAATTGGGCCCAAACACAAGTAATGCAAATTAATCGTAATCCTCAGACAGATCCACTAATTTTAAATGGCAAGTCTGGTGGATCAGTTCCCAGCAACTGCGGCAATATTTCTGCTGCTCCCAGTCAAGTTATCCAGGTTACAGAGTCACTCCCTTACTTGCGATTAACAGTTGAGAGCCAGGGTAAGCCAACCATGTTGATTGATGGGCCTGGGGGGCGCTTCTGTGTACTAGCAGATAGTTACTCTGGAGGTAAGCCAGAACTTTCTGGTTATTGGCAACCAGGGGTATACTCCCTGTATATTGGCGAGTCATCTAAGGGACAGTATAACTATACCCTCTCAATTTCACAACAAAAGCAGCCAACAAAGTAGTGAAGTTTCTACTAATTCTTTTTGTTCCTAGGCGGTTCAACTTTAGCAGGCATTAACTCAGGACAAATGAATTCTACTCTAACCCCATAAGCTGCTAAGGCTGCCTCAAAATGGCTCCAATCACTATCTGAAGCATTTAAAATCGGTGGGTGTTCAGGATGGACTAAAGCAACAGCCACAAATTTGCGATCTGATAAATCAAAGCCTGATAAAGATTCATCTTCAGGAAACTCTTTAAAGTTTTTTTCCTCAGTCGGCGTAATTTCCACTAACTGACAGCGACTAAGGTTATTTTGATTAGTCAACACCCATTTTAAAAAAGCATCACCTACCCCAGGCTGTCCTGTAGGAGACAACTTATATTTATATTCTGTAATTATAAGCCACTTGTTATCCAACACAAGGATGTGTTGCTGTTGAGTCATGATTTCTTGTAGCTTTTTCACACATACCAAAATACACTGAAGTGATGCCTGTGGTGTTTTTCTATTAGCAACTATTGGTACATTGGTATCTACAATAAAGTACATCAAGTTCTAAATATTTTGTTGGCGTTTTATTCCTGCTTCTGTCATAGCTACCAATTCCCCAAGTTCATCTCCAAAAAATCCATCTGGCCAATTGTTGATATTACCAAAGGTGTCTAGTTCAAGAGGTGTTTTATGAGACGCTCCGCTATTATCAGTATTACAAAAGTAAAGGGCAGCATCTTGATGAGAAAAACCGTCTTTTTCTTCAGCAATTCGTCGTTGTAACCTGCGAAGCAAATGTTCACTATGACTTTCTACAATTATCTGCACATTTCGAGTTTTAATAGCATCAATAAAGACATCAGCCAAACCAGCTTGTACTGACGGATGTAAATGAATTTCCGGCTGTTCTAGAATAATTGTTGAGCCTTGGGGAGCGTAGTAACAAAGGACTAGCACTGGCAATATCTGGGAAACACCGAAACCAACATCAGTAATCAGCACTTCAGGAGCATTAGGAGAACGACGAACTTTTACTTCATATTCTTTACGATTTTCAGCAATTGGTGTTAACCGAAAATCATAAATTAGTCCTAATTCACGCAGCCATTCTGCCACACGTTCTTCAATTGTTATGCGTTTGCGACCTTTTCCTCTACTGATTTTATCTGAACGTGATGCTAACAAAGCGGGGATTGCTAACTCTCCTCTTCTACCGACATCCTGTGGTTTTTCCCCAGTCCATATATAGCTACGACGTGGATAGTCTCGCAAGGGGCCAAGGTAATAAATATTTTTTTGAAATAGTTCCTCAAAAGCCAACACAAAAAAGGATAAAAAACCTGCATTTTGGTAATAAGCGTTGACTTGATCTGGAAAGCCATAAGTTTTTACAGGAGGTGGCAAATCCCACTTACGACCAGGAGAACGCTTTATATGGTAACCTTCTGCAATCAGTTCATATTGAGCTTTGCCTTTATTAGATTTCTTTTCTTTACGTCGCATTCCAAACAAGTATTGTTTGTCTTCATCAGAGAAGCTATAGGTGAACTGTTTCACAGCAATACTGTCTGCTGTCCCTTCAATTATTGTTTTAAACGATAGGGCATTAATCAAAAATAGTATTTTATCTGGTGTGCCTTCAGGATCAGAAATCTTTAATGGTTTAGAGAGCTTCCAATTTAAGGAAAATACAATCTCGCTAGGCAATTTGTGTTGATGAACAATATCATGAAGAGTACCAAGGTCAATGTAAGTCAGTTCATCGCCTGTATGTATGATTCTTTGGCGATCAGCAGATTCAACAGTCTGTTTGAACATCAAAAGTAGCTGGATAATCGCTGTTTTTCCAGAACTGTTAGTACCAAACAACCCTGTTAATGATGCCATCCGCATATTTCCCGTATCTTGCCAGGATTTGAAATTTTGGGCGTGTAACTGGGTAAGCATAAATTAAAGTTCCAAATTCCTGTTCCTGGCTAATCGGCTGATTCTACTTGAATGATTTCAAAGTAGATGATCCTAGCTGTTTAATCTTCCAGTGATTTGGCTGGTACTTCGATTGCTGTAACGTCAATTGTGCCTTCTGGTGCGAAGCGTTGAAAATGATTATTTTTGACTGACAATTGCTCCCCACAGTTGGGGCATTGCAAATTGCTGTTATTTAAACCTGTAAATTCGTATTCACAAACGGGACAGTTGTCAACAACTAAATTGCGTTGTAGCCACCAGCGAAAGCCGAAAAAAGCTACAATTGGTGCGAGAAACAGCAACCCCACAATAATCAGCAACGAATTCACCAACCACCCTAAGCCCAATGATGCCAGCAACCAAAAAACTGCTAACAGGGTGAGCCAAGGGCGGAGATTATCAAGATTCAATGGAAAGTTCTTAAGGCTCATTGTTTAAAAGTCGTCCTGTTCTTCCTCTAGGATAGCGAGTTTAGTCATTGGTCAGAGGAAAGAAGCAACTGCTGCAACCTTTCTTGGAAGGCATTCATCCCGAAGACAGCGATCGCCTGTTTTCGTAGCCATTCACCATCACAACGCTGGTCGTTTCCTTGCAGAATTTCGATACAAGCCTTTGCCACAGCATCTGGATTTCGGTGTGGTACTCGCCATCCCAGTTTACCATCGAGCAAGGGGTCAGCCGAGCCATCGTCGTCACCAGATAACACTGGTACTCCACTTGCCATTGCCTCTAGATAGACTATGCCAAAGCCCTCTTGGGATGGCATAATGTAGGCATCAGCCAGGCGGTAGTGGGCGATCAATTGTTCTGTGGGCACAAATCCAGCAAAGACTATGCGATCGCTCACACCTAAATCTTGGGCTAGCTGGGCTAATCGCGGTTGGTCATCGCCTCGACCAATTACCAAGTATTTTACTTCGGGGAAAACCTGAGTGATTTGTGGTAGCGCCCGAATTGTGACATCCACACCTTTGTAAATATCTCCTGACCACAACCGCGCCACTGTTAGTAAGACTTTAGTATTATTTAAGCCGTACTTATCAACTAATTCTGGCGGCTTGGGGCCAGGAGTAAATTTATCCTCATCAATAGCACAAGGAAGGATCTTGATGGTGTTTGGGTCTAGACTATTAGCAGCACAAAGGCGATCGCGGCTGTAGCGGCTAATTGTCCAAATCTCGGCGGCTGATGTTAGGGCCTGACGTTCTTTGATTGTCAGCGGTTTCCAGACTTCCTTACCATAAGTCAGCACAGTGTAGGGAATCCCCAAGGGCTGGCAGAAGGTTTTAATCATTACTGCCAGGTTAATATGACCACAAAAAACATGTTGGGGGCGTTTTTGCAACAGCAACTTGAGCAAAGCTAATGCCAAGTTAAATCTTGCTAGCTGGGACGAGAAGGTTTTAAAGTAGTGAAATTTTAAATTTTCTGATTCAAAAGGATTTAAACAATCGGGGCTATCTCGCAACAATAGAACTTCTGCCCTAAATCGGTGTTTAAATTCCTGATATCCGCGAAAAATGTCTTTTACATAGGATTGAATACCACCTTCAAGTGCATATATTTCTAAAAACACGAAGAAATGGTGGGTTTTTTTGTTCAATTCATGACTTAAGTTTAGGTTTTCTGGCACTTTACTCAAATCTTGGTTTGTTGGCATTCACTGCGTGGGTGCTAATTTTTGGAGAAAAATCTTGATTTTCTATTTTTCTAGATTATTCCTCCAACGGGTTCTTGTCACCACAGATTGTTTTACGTCCATCAAGAGTTTATCCAAAATATACGCCAAGCATACTTGATTAGCTTTTTCTTAGCGGCGCGTGGGGCAGGCATATTTAAAATTCTGCTTTGGCAGTACTAGGACACCATGAGGAAAATAACTATCCAGTTAAAAAAAATTGATGGATCTGATAAAAACTTGCATTCCTCCCTCCTGCTTCCTGGTGAATTGCACTAATGTTGTGCTTCTAGAGAATATTTGACAATTAGCAGACAATTCCTGCTATCTGCACTACGTTCATAGACAACATAGTCAGCCAAGCGCCGCAGTAGAAACCACCCATAGCCGCCTACTTGCAGAGTGCCTGGTTCTGGCTCGGCGATCGCATCAGGATTAAAAGGTTTTCCATGATCCCAAATTCTTATTTCCAGCCGATCAATCCACAGAATAACTCCAATCTCTATGGTTGTTTCCGGTGGTAAAGCACGATGAGCGTGACGAACTGCGTTGGTAAAGCCCTCTGCTAATGCTAAGTTGAGGCGATAAAGTTGGCTTTCTGACCAGCCGAATTGAGTTAAATGTTGCAGACCAAATTGCTCAAACCATTGTTGCACCTGGTTTAGGAGCTGAAGTTCGCTCTTTACCGTCAGATGGTCTTGCTGCACTATGCTTAGCATTGACCTTGACTTGAATGTATGTAAGTGAAAGTAATTAAGAAATGTTTGTATTTGTGGTTTGGAATCGTTTGGACATACGAAACCTAAAATTCCAGATGCAACCAAGACAATTAAAATTGACGCCTGTTGGTTTTCTCAAAAGCAGATTTGCCATTCCTATCAGTGAGGGTTAACTGCCAACATAGACAGACCGGAGGGCGGCTGATCCTCAGACATGATCACTTTGGTATCTGCTCTGAAAAGTCACAGGCGTCAAAGCGCTTTGGGTAGCTATTTTAGAACAGTCCCAAAGTCAAGGATTTATCCAATGGCATGGCAGCACCAATACCCAGCCAGAGAGTAACCAGAGTGCCAAAAAGGAACACTGTGGTTGCCACTGGACGACGGAAGGGGTTTTGGAACTTATTGACGTTCTCAATAAAGGGAATCAGGATCAGCCCCAGAGGTACGGAAGCCATTGCTAACACCCCTAAGAGTTTGTTGGGGAGCGATCGCAAAATCTGGAAGACTGGATACAAATACCACTCTGGCAGAATTTCCAACGGTGTGGCAAAAGGATTTGCTGGTTCACCAGTCATTGCCGGATCTAGCACAGCTAGAGCCACAATACAGGCGAAGGAACCCATAATCACGATGGGAAATACATACAACAAGTCATTAGGCCAAGCGGGTTCACCATAGTAGTTGTGACCCATCCCTTGGGCGAGTTTGGCTCTTAACTTAGGATCACTGAGATCGGGTTTTTTCTGGGTTGACATTTTTAAATGTGCTCTCCTGCTTAAGTTGAGTTAAAGCATTGGTGAAAGCGATTAGCTGTCAGGCAAGCCCCTTGGAGGGAAACACTGCTACGCTATGAGCGTGAGTTGCAGCTACTGATCCGTGGCTTTTACAGCTTACAGTTTCAGAAGAAGAGTGTTTGTTTGCAACTTATTGTGTTAATTATTTCTTCTGTTTCCTAAGTTTAAAACAAACAACTCCATCTGGAAACTGAATGCTGTTGCCTTTAAGCTAACAACTTTTAGATTACAAAGGACCAGAAATGCCTTGTTTGCGGATCATCAAGAAGTGGAACAGCATGAAGACCGCAATCAACCAAGGCAGGACAAAGGTGTGAGCGCTATAGTAGCGAGTTAGGGTTGCTTGACCAACACTCGAACCGCCCCGTAGCAAGTCTGAGATCAGAACGCCGACCACAGGAATAGCTTCTGGAACGCCGCTAACGATTTTTACAGCCCAGTAGCCTACTTGATCCCAAGGTAGGGAATAGCCTGTGACGCCAAAGGAGACGGTGATCACAGCGAGGATGACACCACTAATCCAGGTCAGTTCCCGGGGCTTTTTGAAACCGCCGGTCATGTAAACCCGGAAGGTGTGCAAAATCATCATCAACACCATCATGCTGGCAGACCAGCGGTGGATGGAGCGAATTAGCCAGCCGAAGTTGACTTCACTCATGATGTATTCTACGGATGAATAAGCCTCAGCGACTGTTGGCTTATAGTAGAACGTCATGGCAAATCCAGTGGCAAATTGGATGAGAAAGCAAACCAGGGTAATTCCACCCAGACAGTAAAAGATATTGACGTGGGGAGGGACGTACTTGCTGGTGACGTCGTCAGCGAGGGCCTGAAGTTCCAAGCGTTCCTCAAACCAGTCATAAACGTTGGCCATACAATCTCAAGTTCCTAAGAATCGGTTGCGGTTGATAAATCTCCCAATAAGCAATTTTGGGATTTTAGCAAAGGTAAATTTGTGCGTGTGCTTGTCGGCTTGCAGAATGGTTAGAGTTTTCAGAAACTTAACACTCTGTAAATATGGAATATATTGCGTTCTATTCGCAACCTAACAGCGAAACCTTGGTCACAAAGTAGATTTTATCGTTTGCTGAGTGGGATGCACTGGAACCAGCTGATTAAACAACTTGATGAGAACAATGCACCACTTCTATAAAAAAAGTAACATAGTCGAGAGATAGATTTCATCTAAAACAATGTAAATGGGTAGTTATAGGGAATTTGGGTTGAGGTGGAATTGAAAATGGGGTTCATGAATAAACAGGTTTTTCGGCTGGGATTTTCATTGCTAGTGGCTCTTTGGTTGGCGTTCTTTTCCATTATCCCACCAGCAGCAGCTTTGACTGATGACCAAAAGCTAGTATCAGAAGTTTGGCGAATTGTCAATCGCACTTATCTGGATGAGTCGTTTAATCATCAAAATTGGGCGGCAGTGCGGCAAAAAACCCTGGAGAAGCCGCTAAAAAACCACCAAGCAGCTTATGAGGCAATTCAAAGGATGCTCAAGAGCCTCGATGACCCTTTTACGCGGTTTTTAGACCCAGAGCAGTACCGCAGTTTGCAGGTGAATACTTCTGGGGAACTGACGGGGGTGGGATTGCAAATTGCTCTCAATGCCCAGGGAAAATTGGAAGTAATAGCTCCCATAGCGGGTTCTCCAGCTGATAAAGCCGGGATTCGACCACGCGATCGCATCCTCAAAATTGAGGGCTTCTCTACGGAAAATCTCACCCTCGACGAAGCCGCAGCCAGGATGCGCGGGCCAATTGGCAGTCTAGTCACTCTCTTGATTGATCGAGAAGGAGAAGCAGAAACAGAGATTAGAGTAACGCGCGATCGCATTGCTCTTAACCCGGTGGTGGCAGAATTACGTTTATCAGAGCAGCAAATGCCCATTGGCTATCTACGCCTAACCCAGTTTAATGCCAATGCCTCAATGGAGTTGGCACACGCTATTACTAGTCTAGAAAAAAAAGGCGCTGCTGCCTATATTTTGGATTTGCGAAACAATCCAGGAGGACTATTACAAGCTGGAATTGAAATTGCTCGTCAGTGGTTAGACTCTGGGGCTATAGTCTACACCGTGAATCGGCAAGGCATTCAGGGGAGTTTTGAAGCCTTAGGACCAGCACTGACGGCAGATCCGCTAGTGATATTAGTAAATCAAGGAACTGCTAGCGCCAGCGAGATTCTCGCCGGGGCACTACAAGATAACGGTCGGGCCCAATTAGTAGGCGAAACTACCTTTGGAAAGGGACTAATCCAATCCTTATTTGAATTGTCTGATGGTTCTGGCTTGGCAGTAACAATTGCTAAATACGAAACCCCTAACCATCGTGATATCAACAAATTAGGTATTAAGCCAGACAAAGTAATTACTCAAGCAGCCCTTACCCGCGACCAGATTGCCACAGAAGCCGATGAGCAATATCAAGCAGCAGTGGAACTCTTGATCAAAAACTCCGTAGTCGCAGGAGCGAAATGAGATAGGGAAGTGGGGAGATGTGGAAAAGTAATTTTTTCCCATCTCCTACTTTTCTCACTCAGCACTCAAAATACAGTACTAGTTACGTCTTGTACTCAGTACTCACAGCAGGGGTTGTTTTTGCAGCAACGACTGTAAATCTAGGGAGGCGAGGCGCTGGTAAGCTTGGTCTATTACACGTTTACCTCGGAGAAAGCCCGTATTTGTGCCAGGACAAATGTACTGGAGAGTTTCTGGTGTAAAGCGATCTAAGATTGACTGGAGGCTTTTAATTTGCCGCGGCCAGTGAAAGGTTTTTGCTGTTCGTAATGGTACTGGTTCGCCTTTCTCATTGGGGACTAAATGGCGTCCAGTAAACAATACCCCCCCAAATTCTTGGTAGTATAGGCAAGATGAGCCAGGAGAATGACCTGTTGTCCAAATGACTTGTGCTGTTGAATCGAGACTGAATTCTTGACTAAAGGTAGTTACGGTTAACCCTGGTAACAAATAGGCTTCTTCTTCTTGAATCAGAATCTCGCAACCCAAGGTTTGCTGAATTTCTGCCGTCTTGCCAATAGCACCACGATGAGTGATAAATAACCACCGCACGCCACCATGCGATCGCCAAAAATCTTGATTTGTCTGATCTAGGGTTGGGCAATCTATGAGGATATTACCTTCATTTCTGACAATAAAGTAAGAAGTTGCCCCTAATGTATCCCGATTTGGGGGAAAGGCAAAGATCCTGTTGAGGGCTAAGTCTGATGGGAGTACACCTGGGCTAGGAAATGCGTCAGAGAGTACTAATCGGGGTGGCTTAGTTGCCTGACTCGGCTGTTGAGGTAAGGGGTAAATAACTAGCTAATTATTTGCTAACAACTTTTTAATATATCGCACTAATGTCAGCCAATGGCAGATAGTGGGATAATCAACAGTATCAGTCCACAGCAGGATCGGGATTAAGGATTTGAATGTATCATCCATGTTGGCGAAAGCAATTGCTGATATGGGATTTTTTGAGTTCCCGTGGCAGTTGGAATACAAGTGCGAACTGTATGATAGCCAGTTAGTGGTTATCAATCGCTGTTATCCCAGTAGCAAGACTTGTTCTCGTTGTGGTGCGCTGATTGAGTCCCTGGCTGTATCAGAGCGCGTTTATCACTGTCAACAATGTGGACTGCAAATTGATCGAGACTTAAATGCGGCTCTGAATTTAAGTCATGGGGTAACTTCTACAGCGTCAGCTTGTGGACTTGATAGCGCCAACGCTGCCTGTTGTGAAACAGGAATAAAATGTCAGCATTGGTTAGCATTTTTGGGACGTTATCATAAAATAAAGAAGTGCAGGTGCGGTGATTTGGTTCAATTCCAGATACTTTCATCTCCTTTGGCCAAGGGAGTTCAATCACATTTGGCAACAATAGACCCGAACCGACCGAAAAGCTCTTAATCAGCAGAGTGTGGACGCTTAAAACTTTTCTTTTGACAAGTTAGAGTAGCGAAATTTTTAGATTTAGAGAAGTGTCAACGTCTAGAAATTATTCAGGATTGGAGCTTGAGCTTTAACCAAAGCTGTTAATTGTGGTTGAAAGATTTGGGTGTAGAGGCTTGTCTTGTAGTTGATGCTGTGGTGTTGAAACTACAGGTACAGCACTTTTTCAAAATTAGTGAAGATAACATGGCATTTTGGTTTCTCCTCCTACTGGGGCTAGCTACTTACTTAATGGTGCAACGCAGCGTTGCTCAAATCACCCGAACGCCAGTATGGTTGTTGTGGCTGGTTTTAATGACACCAGCATTGCTGTTGAGCGGATGGACACTGAGGTATGGGGCGAAACAACCGCCACCACCAGAGCTGATCTTATGGCCGTCGGTTATTTGCCTGCTGTTATACTGGCTGTTATTTCAATGGGGACGCGGAACACCAAGGGATGCACAGACTCAATCCTTAGCTACGGAATCACAACAGGATACACAGACTACCCCAGAACCCGAACCAGTGCGTCCGATAGAACAAGGGGAAGAAACCCATCTGCGTAATTGTTTTCCCTGGTCTGTATACTACATTCAAAATATTGAGTATCGACCCCAAGCAGTGATCTGTCGGGGTAAGTTGCGAACTACACCAACTAATGCCTACCAGCAGATTAAAACAAATATTGAACAGCAATTTGGCGATCGCTTTCTGCTGATTTTTCAAGAAGGTATTAATGACAAACCCTTCTTCGTGCTGGTTCCCAACCCACAAGCAGCCAAAGAAGTCAATACGCGCCGCGACCCAGAAAGGTTAACTCGACCAGTATTAGCAATCATGCTGCTAGTAGCTACTTTGGTGACTACTACCTTAGTAGGAGCGAAAATGGCTGGTGTTGATCTGACCAAAGTAGAATCTGACCTAACTCTGATTCTTAAGGGATTGCCCTATGCTTTAGGGTTAATGACTATTTTGGGGATCCACGAACTTGGTCACTACTTGACAGCTAGGCGTTA
This sequence comes from Cylindrospermum sp. FACHB-282, assembly GCF_014697195.1. Classification (GTDB taxonomy): domain Bacteria; phylum Cyanobacteriota; class Cyanobacteriia; order Cyanobacteriales; family Nostocaceae; genus Cylindrospermum. The sequence goes on from NZ_JACJRJ010000030.1 coordinate 62,095, forward strand.
CAAAATTCGCTCGACGCTGCCTTACTTTATTCCTATGCCTTTTTTCTTGGGAACCTTTGGCGCATTTATTCAGATGCGTAGTCCGATTCCCAACCGCAAAGCTTTATTTGATGTGAGTATTGCTGGGCCAATTGCCGGCTTTGTCGTTACTTTGCCTTTACTTCTCTGGGGTTTAGCTCATTCTGATATAGTCCCCCTGAATGAAAAAACAGGTACTTTAAACCCCAATGCTCTCAATCCCACATATTCAATCTTACTAGCGTTGCTCTCTAAGTTAGCCCTAGGGAGTGATTTAACGCCAAAATCAGCGATAGACCTGCATCCAGTAGCAGTAGCTGGTTTTTTGGGACTGATTGTTACAGCATTAAACTTGATGCCAGTGGGACAACTAGATGGGGGTCACATTATCCATGCGATGTTTGGGCAACGAACTGCGATGATCATTGGTCAAGTTGCTCGCTTGTTGTTACTACTGCTTTCTTTAATCCAAGAAGAATTTTTGTTGTGGGCGATTATCTTGTTATTTATTCCGTTGATTGATGAACCTGCGCTGAATGATGTCACAGAACTGGATAACAAACGTGATCTGTTGGGTTTGCTAGCAATGGCTTTGCTCTTGGTGATTGTGCTGCCACTACCGCCTGCGATCGCTCGTTTGTTGCAGATTTAAATTATCTGATTTCTAATTTGAGGTTAATCCACAGATGACACAAGAATTAATAGACCTCAGAAATAGTATATTAGAAAAGCGTTATGCAGACGCTCTAGCTATTGTAGATGAGTTAGAGGGGATGAGTAAGAAGGCAATTTTACGGCAGATTAAGTCCTTTCTAAAAATCCTGATAATACATTTAATAAAGAATCAAATAGAGAAGCGGTTAACAAATTCTTGGGCTGCATCTATTCGCAATGGGGTTTTAGAGATTCAAGACGTTAATCTTAAAGAAAATAAAAAATCATATTACATTGATATAGATGAATGGAATGATTATATTGAACATGAAATAGATGTAGCAATTCGGGATGCAAGCGTGGAAGTTTTGAATGGGATTTACAGCCCATTTCAACTTGCAGAAATAGTAGATAAAGAACAGATAATTAATCAAGCTAAAGTCTTGCTGGAATTGACTTATGGTTACTTAATTAATGATTTACCAGGTATTGTTGATGATTATTTAACTAAGTTACCCGGTGGTGAAGATTGGAAGTTAGGCAGAAGGTAAGCTAGATTGAATTTAAAAAATCCCACTCATTAAACCAAATTAATTAGTTATCATTCAACAAGTAATCATCCGGTGATATTAAGGCAATAAACAGCAAGCCCGCATTGACGGGCTTTGCTATTGTAGTATGAGGTTTTAGCCTGCGGTTGCATTAACTGAATTAGCCGCCGCATTCGCTTTCTCAGATGCTGGAGTACCACCCATGCGAATCTCCGAAGTGAAGGAAGCCATACTAAAACCCCCAAAGCGCTTGAGTACACTCACCCGCATCCGCAAATTAGGACTAGCAAACCACAGGCGTTCCTCAGACCACATGGTTTCGTACTCTGTAATTAGCATCAGAGCACCATCGCTGCCCATTTTATAAGTACCGGCGACTGGGGCTTTTTCCGCATAACCCATTTCCCGCAGTAACTTACCTTCATCTGGATTTTTTGTATCCGGGACTGTGACTAACACTGTAGAACCGCTGTGTTTTTCTTCATCCCATTCCATTGTGCCGTTCCAGGTCACTCTAGCGCCACAGGAGGCAGAACTGGGATGAATTTCGTACTGTTCACACAGTTTGATCACTTCTGGATGATCTGCTGCCAACGTCGAAATCACGAGGTCTGACTTGCCGTCTTCGGATTGCTTAAAAGCCAAATGGTGACTAGTCCGATGGGAAAACCATTTACCAGCACTTAGCTCAAAAAATTCTTCAATATTCATGAATGAAATTATCCTGCATCAAAATTTTGTCAATCCTATTTATTATTAAAAGGCAGCAGGAGGCTTTTATATCAAGCTTAGTCTTTGGTTTCCTCAAGTCTGTTGAGGGAAATTCTCGCTGCTTGGGCAACATTAGGATGGCTGTCTTTTTCCAGGTACTTCAAAGCTGGGATAGTTTTGGGACTGGGAAGACTGCCCAAAGCTTCTGCAAGACGTTGCCGCACTAACCAATCATCGGATTGGGCAAAACGCAGGATACTATCTACAGACTCAATATCTTGAATTTCTCCTAGTGCCGCGATCGCTGCTTGATGTAATATGACTTCGTTGCTATCCAATGCCTGAATCAGGATGGCACGGGCACGGGGGTCTTTAATATTACCCAAGGAAACTGCCACGCTAAAGCGCACTAACCAATCAGTATCTTCATAAAATGCCCGTGAGAGTACCTCAAAAGCTCTAACATCACCCAAATATCCTAAAGCGCCGGCGGCATCGGCACGAATACCATAATCTGGGTCAGTTTCCAGAATTCGCACCAAAATGGGATAACATTCTGGCGTTTGTTTGATGCCAAGGGCAAATATAGCCATTGAGCGCAGTTGTAGGGATTCATCATCCAAAACCTTTTTAATCAAAGGCACTGCATCCTCAGGGGGAACGTGACGCAAACTGGCAAGGGCTACCATGCGATCGCGCAAATTTGGACTTTCTAACTGAGCAGAGATAACCTCTAAGCTTGGAGCAGACATTTAGTTCAAAGCATTTTCTTAACTTATCTTTACTTTAACTTATCCCCCAATAGGGTGATGGCGATCGCCAACTCACGGTTTAGCGGTTTTCTGGAATAACTTGATCAACTGTTTATCCCTCATCTCCAAAATTGCTACAGAGCTGTGTGTTCTATTTATCAGTCAGATTTAACACTTAACTGTGCCTTAAGTATGAAGAGAAGACCTAGTTAGTAGACATAGGTTAAAGGTACGACTGCCAAAAACAGCGTCAAATCATCAGGAGAATAATAATGGTTCAACTCAGCGAACGTCCAGGCACAAAAAAAATCGCCAACTTGCAAGAGAAGTTCATCTACGAACTAGGTGCAATCTACGATGCGGAACATCGCTTCTTGGAAGCCCAGCAACTAATGTGGGAGTATACTCAACACAAGCAGTTAAAGCCCTTGATTGAGACTCATATTCGGGAAACCGAGCAGCAAATTAGGAATCTCGAACAGGTTTTCAGTACCTTGGGACAGCAACCATTCCGCGTCACCAGCGATGCCGCAGCTGGTCTTGTCAGTGACGGTCAAAAATTGACCCTACTAGCTGCCGATAATCAGAAAATTGCCGACTTGGGAATGGTAGGAGGACAGTCTAAGGTTGAACAATTGGAAATTGCTTGCTATCGTGGCTTGATTAAAGGTGCCGAGCAAATGGGGCAAAACGAAGTCGTGCAACTGCTACAGCAAAACTTACAGCAAGAAGAGGAAACAGCGCAAAAGCTAGAAAAGTTACTCCCGGAGTTACTCCAAGAAGCAAAGTCCGGTGAAGGGAAAGCATCTAGTAAATCTCGCTAATCCTTCCCTAAGTCCAACCTATTAGCAAGGGACAGTTATCTGGCTGTAGCTTTTTTGACAATCCACTTCCCTATATAGAAAAACCCCGTTCAAAATTCAGATCCTAACGGGGTTTTTGCTGTGAAAACCTGATTTCAACCTAGCTTGTCAACAACTATTATCTGTAGCAAACAGCTATAGGCTAGGAGGCAAGATTAAGTTATCAATTTGATGGATCACGCCATTGCTCCCTTGGATATCTGCCTTAGTCACCTGAGCGTCATTTACCATTACACCTGTAGCTTTATCAACTTTTACAGTAATTGGATCGCCTTGAAGACTAGTCACTTGTCCAGATTTCAAATCGCTGGAAAGTACCTTACCCTTCACAACATGATAAGTTAACACCTTGACCAATACTTCTTTGTTCTCCGGCTTCAACAAGTCTTGCAAAGCATCTTGTGGCAATTTAGCAAACGCTGCATCTGTAGGGGCAAAAATGGTGAAAGGACCAGGGCCTTGCAAAACTTCTGTCAGTCCAGCTGCATTCAAAGCCTTGATTAAAGTTTTAAAGGAGCCGTTTGATTCTGCTACCGCTACTAAGTTTTTGTTTTCACCTGTCGTTCCTGCTGCTGGTGGAGTTGGAGTAGGTACAGTGGTTGCTGGTCTTGTACTTCCAGGAGTGGTTGGGACTTCTGTTGCAGGCTTGGTGGGTCTTGATGGGGTAGTGACGGGTTTCCTTTGACCAGGTGCCGTACCACGGTTATAGGGAGGCTCATTGAAAATACTCGGTTTAGGATTGAGTGTCCTACCCCCCTTCTGGGCTAGAACTTGTTTGGGTTTGGTATTACCCTTTTCTGTTTCTAAAGCCAGTTGAGTAGGTGTGGATTGAGATTTTACCTGAATGCCTTGGCTGCGATTATGGGTAGCTTCGCTGAAAATATGGGGATGAGGATTTAGTACCTCTTTTGCTCCAGATGGTAAAGTAATCAGGAGACTGAAGCCAGTTACCCCGATTATACCGGTGAATTTGGTGAATAATTTGCTGTAATTAGCCTTCATAAATTTTGTTTGTCTTTTCTATCCACACGTTACATAAAGACTTATAACATTTTGCTCCCCATAAAATCTAACATCAGCACAAAGTTAGGTTTTTTTGTCAAAGATTGGGTAGCGCTGTTAAGATAAGATTTGAACTCTTTGCTTGCCCTGATCACTATTAGTTGCCTTCAGAAAATTACCTCTCTGGAGTTGATTGCTAAATTGCACGCCAAGAATTGTAAAACTTTCTGCTAGTGCGATTTAAACAATCAGAGTAACTTACAACTAAATCTCAGAAACTACCTGAAATTCGGCAAATTTATATACAAAGAATTGCGTGATATTGTCAGGTGGAGGATTTATGTAGCTAACTCAAAAGATATAAGTAAATCAAATACTTGTTTAAATTTGCAATTCAGATATTTTGTAAGTTACAAAAATGAGAAGTATACGACTAACCACAGTATTTAATTAATTTCGCGACAGAAAAAGCTATGGCTAATTATTTGATTTCCGAATGCAGACATGAGCAAAATAGATGCTTTCGGTGTGGTTAATTATTAGACATCTCCGACAAAGAATGTAGAGGCGTTTCATGGAACGTCTCTACAAGGGTTCTAGATGACGCATATTTAATTTTCACTGCTATGTCTATTGAAGAATAGAAACTTTAGTTTTAGTGTGATTGTCACTTGAGTCATGTCGTGATAGTATCACAATTACTCAGATAGGTAAAGTTTGGGATAACAATCAAAAACTGAAGAGTACTGAATGGCAATTTTCATCGCCAAAACTTTATCCCTATTGGGTCATGGATAATAGGTAATGGGAAGGAAGCAATTACCTTTTTACCAATTAGCAATTACCAATTACTAATTACCAATCAAATGAATTCGAGACAACCATTAGGTTCAGTCATCCAAGGTTCTCTTACTGGGGGGTTAGAAGTCAGACTACACCCGGATGTTTCTGTGGAAGATATGCGGGTAGGCAAGTTTCTGGTGGTGCAGGGGATGCGATCGCGTTTTTTCTGTATGCTGACAGATGTAAGTTTGGGAGCAGCAAATGCGCGAATTACCGCTAATCCCCCAAGTTGGGAAGATACTTTTTTGCGAGAAGTTCTAGCCGGAAGTAGTACCTACGGCATGATTAATCTTGCACCAATGTTGATGTTTACCCCCGAAACCGAAGAATCTTTCCCCTCAATAAATGGCAAATCTGTAAATTCCTTTGTGCCATCAATGACTGGTTTGGCATCATTTCAGCCCCAAACCAGTACCACAATGGAACTGCTGCCCGTCAAAACCATTCCCAGCCATTTTAGCCAAGTTTACGAAGCGAGTGAAGAAGATTTTCGTCGAGTTTTTGGTTGGGAAGATGACCCCAACAGGCGGAATTTTTCCATCGGTAAACCCTTGGATATGGATGTGCCGGTTTGTCTTGATTTAAACCGCTTTGTGGAACGTAGCAACGGCGTTTTTGGTAAGTCTGGGACTGGTAAATCCTTTCTCACACGCTTACTTTTAGCTGGTGTAATTCGCAAAAATGCCGCAGTCAATTTAATTTTTGATATGCACTCTGAATATGGCTGGGAAGCTGTGGCAGAAGGTAAAGAAGTTAACACAGTTAAAGGCTTAAAGCAGTTATTTCCTGGTAAAGTTGAAGTCTACACCCTAGACCCAGAATCGACCAAGCGTCGGGGTGTGCGTGATGCTCAAGAACTCTATCTTAGTTATGAGCAAATCGAAGTTGAAGATATTAAATTATGCAGTCGAGATTTAGGACTGTCGGACGCTGCTTTAGACAATGCCAATATTTTGTATAGCGAGTTTGGTAAATCTTGGATTGTCCGGTTGCTGAGTATGACTAACGAAGAAATCGAGATGTTTTGTGATGAGAAGCGGGGACACAAAGGCTCGATTATGGCATTGCAGCGGAAAATTTTACGCTTAGACAGTTTAAAGTATATGCGAGCGGCTTGCCCCCAAAACTATGTCGATAAAATTTTGCAATCTCTAGAAGCTGGGAAAAATGTTGTCGTTGAGTTTGGTTCCCAGTCGAATTTGCTCTCATATATGTTGGTGACTAACATGATCACCAAGCGTATTCATGAGCGTTATGTAAAAAAAGCTGATAAGTTCTTACAAAGTAAAAATCCCCTAGATCGTCCGACACCATTGATGATTACAATTGAAGAGGCGCACCGTTTTCTTGACCCAGCGGTGGTACAAAGTACCATCTTCGGAACGATCGCCAGGGAACTGCGGAAATATTTCGTAACACTTCTAGTAGTTGATCAACGTCCGTCGGGGATAGATAATGAAATTATGTCCCAAATTGGGACTCGCATCACCGCCTTGCTCAATGATGATAAAGATATTGAGGCAATTTTCACAGGTGTATCTGGTGCAAGCAGCTTGCGATCAGTGTTGGCCAAGTTAGACTCCAAGCAACAAGCCTTGATTTTGGGTCATGCCGTCCCTATGCCAGTGGTGGTGCGTACCCGGCCTTATGACGCAAAATTCTACGCCGAAATCGGCGACCAAGTTTGGGAAGAAAAGTCCGATGCAGAAGTTTTTGCCGCCGCTGAACTAGCTAAAGCCGATCTTGGTTTCTAGCCTGAACAACTGACAACTGACTCATTCGTAACATCCCACCATCTAGTGAGCCAATCAAGTTCGGTTATCTCCCTACTTATAGGCAACAGAAGAGGGGTTTTTGGGGTCACTATAGATATAGTCTGCACTTTTAAGGAACTTCAAAAAAAATATTTAGCAACCAGCCCATTTTGCTTTATACTTAGAAGATTTATCTGGGCTAATGCACTCACGGACCGGATTGGTCATACAATAAAGTAAAACTCATAATGAATTCAGATTTTTTGGTTGCTGCCAGCGACTGAATTCGAGAAGAATTCTCAAGAACAACCCAGAGTGATGCTAAAGAGACGCCAAAATTTCAGGGAGGGTAGGGGAACCTATCTCAGGGTAGCACCGTCTTGACAACGACTGTGTAAATTAATTATTTATGGTAGCTGCATATCTTCCGTAATATTTGTACTACCCTTACCAATCCGCCCTAGTTAGACAAGATTTATTGTGTTTACGGAGTAGAGGACAACGCACCAATGCCTACTGTTAACACCCAAACGGAGAACCCGAACACCAAATTCACAGCCGATATGGTGCGAACCTATCTGCGGGAAATTGGTCGTGTACCACTGCTAACTCGTGAGCAAGAAATTGTCTTTGGGAAGCAGGTACAACACATGATGACGCTGCTAGAAGCCAAAGAAGCTTTAGGTAAAAAACTGCATCGTGAACCTAGTTTACCAGAGTGGGCTGCCGATGTTAACCAATCTGAAACCGAGATAAAACAGACGGTTACACAAGGTAAGCGAGCCAAGCAAAAAATGATTGAAGCGAATTTACGCTTGGTTGTAGCTATTGCGAAAAAGTATCAGAAGCGGAACATGGAATTTCTGGATTTAATCCAGGAAGGAACCTTGGGGTTAGAACGGGGTGTGGAGAAATTTGACCCGACAAGGGGTTATAAATTCTCTACCTATGCTTACTGGTGGATTCGCCAAGCGATTACCCGCGCGATCGCGCAACAAGGTCGTACTATTCGCTTACCAATCCACATTACTGAGAAGCTGAACAAAATCAAGAAAGTGCAGCGCGAGTTAGCTCAAAAGTTGGGGCGATCGCCAACGCCTAGCGAAATAGCCAAAGAACTGGAGCTAGAACCCGCTCAGATTCGCGAGTACCTGAATATGGCGCGTCAACCAGTTTCTTTGGATGTGCGAGTTGGTGATAACCAAGATACTGAGTTGCGAGATATGCTCGAAGATGATGGCCCATCACCAGAGTATTACACCAACCAGGAATTCTTGCGCCAAGATTTGAATAACTTGTTAGCAGAACTAACCCCCCAGCAGCGGGAAGTTTTAGCCCTGCGCTTCGGTTTAGAAGATGGTAACGAAATGTCTTTAGCAAAGGTGGGTGAACGGTTGAATCTCAGCCGTGAGCGTGTCCGCCAGTTAGAGCACCAAGCTCTTGCTCATTTACGCCGCCGTCGAGCCAATGTCAAAGAATACGTTGCTAGCTAGAAGTTTAGAGGCGCCGCGACTTGTGGATAGACATTGCACCCCGAAATTCGATATCTTCCACAAGCCTCCCCCCGTGTACGGAATCCTCTCTTGGTGATACGCCTCCTGAATTCAGGGGGCGGTTTTTTATGGTGTAATTTGGTCTTGAATAATCAAACTTCTCAATAAAATCTTGATATCTGATGCGGAATCGCTGGATTTCTGTTGTAGCTTCCTATATGCCCATCAAAGTTTTATGTACTTAAAATTTTTCAAACTAAAAAGGTCAAAGTCAAGATATCAAAAACCAGATTTGGATCGAGTAAGGTAAATTTTTTATTTACCTCCCCCAATTGGGTGAAACTATTGGGTGCAGCGGGAATTAGCCAACCAATGGTAATTTAAGATTATTGACTTAAATTACATAAAAACTTCCGGTTTTGACAGTTTTTTATTCTAAACAATATAGATTATATATATCAAACCTTTGAGGGAGCCTTGAACCATAGGTATTTAGTTATGCTTTAGGTAGTTTTTTGAGGAAATGGTTAGTTTTTTAACAGGAGAAATTGGGTGCTTAACAATATTTCTAAATTCTTGATCTCGCCTCAGTGGAAAATTCCCTTTGTTGGCTTGCTTCTAGCCTCTGGTATCGTCGGATTTGGTGTTGTAGGTCAGCAGACTAAACCAGTGCTGAGTAACCAAATCGAAAAATTCCCTTCATCCTCGGCGCTAGCTGTCAATGTTCCAACATCAACAAAAACTACTCTTTTATCGCGGCTTAGAGAAGTTGGAGAACAAAGAAGTCAAAAACTTGCCAAGTCAACTACTGTTCGCTCTAAACTAGTTTCTTCTACTAGCTTATCGAAGAATATCAACACAGTGACTACAACTACAAAAGAGCTAGAGGTTTCGCCAAAAGATTTCCCCCAAAAAGATGGGACTTATCTTTATGGTCAGTCCCCCGAACCAAACCAGCTAGGACAAGGGTATATTGTCTTTGAGAAGCAGCAAAGTAGAGTCATGGGTGCGCTGTATACGCCCAACTCCGAGTTTAGTTGTTTTCAGGGTACAATCAGCCAGTCAGGGGATTTAGCCATGACGGTGACTAGTTCACCGGGTGAAGGTGGGCCCACTCAGGTGTCCACAAGCAGTAAAATCCCAAAGGTCAGTGATGATGAATCATTTACCTATGCCTACTCGGTAGAATTGCAAGACTATAATCAGCTAAATTCTCTCAGCGCTAATGATCGCCGAATTTTGCAGATGTGCAATCAAATTTCGGCTGGTTCCTACACTAAACTAGTCAACTAAAGACAATTATTAATACTCAATTCCCGGTTGTGCTTTAACGCCTTGATCGCGGAAAGGATGCTTGACTAGGGTCATTTCCGTTACTAAGTCCGCTCGCTCAATTAAAGCTGGTGGTGCGCCTCTACCGGTGAGAATTACGTGTTTATCTGGTGGTTTTTGTGCTAGACCTGCTAAAATTTGCTCAACTTGTAAATAACCCATTTTGAGAGCAATATTGATTTCATCCAACAGCACCAGTTTAAAGTCTGGGTTACGGATGTATTCTAAGGATTTATCCCAAGCAGTACTAGCTTTGTCAAGATCGCGATCGCGATCTTGGGTTTCCCAGGTGAAGCCTTCACCCATGGCGTGGAACTCTATCTGGTCTTGCCAATGGTCGAAAACTCTTTTTTCTGAAGGTTCCCAGCCACCTTTGATGTATTGGACGATCGCTACTTTATACCCATGACCAAGCGATCGCAACACCATCCCCAAAGCCGCAGTAGTTTTACCCTTACCATTGCCAGTATTGACAATAATTAACCCTTTCTCTGGTACAGCTTGAGCTATGCGTTGATCCTGCACTTCCTTGCGGCGTTGCATCTTTTTCCGGTACTGGTCATCATTGAGGGATGATGAGGACATTACCTCGTCAATCAAGCGTGTAATCTCTTGGTCTGAATTTAATTCTTCTGGTGTATCGCTTTTCATCAACCTTGTTTAGAAATAAATGTTACTACTAAGAAATTGTGTTGAAATCATATTCTTTTTCTACTTTAACTAAAGTCCCATTCATCAAAGACACATACAGTAAAATTACACAATTTAATATTAAATTAATGTTAACATTTTTAGATTGTTAAACAAGTATATAAAATCATAGCATATACTAACTAATTTAACTTGAAATTATTGTTATTTTAAATAATTTAATCACTTGATTAAAGTACTTTTTTAAGAAAATTTTGTCATTTACTATCAATACCTTAGCGAAAACAGATCCACAATGATTGAAGTTATTGAAGGTGATATTACACAGCTACAAGTAGATCCGATATATGACTTACGCACCGTAGAAAGTCATCCTAATTTTGGGCTTTTTTAATGGTGTTCTGATGCGTCTCTTTACGCATCCTACCCGTAGCGTGCGTTCCCTAACGCACGGATTAAGATTTTCAATCAATAAAACCAGCATTGATATTTAGAATTTTCTGTCAATGCGTAAGTTCTACGATAGTCAATGCAGCGAATGAAGAACTCATGCCTGGTGGGGGAGTGTGCCATGGGATTCATCCCTGCAATTTATCAAAGAATTGGCTGAAATCTAGATAACATTAGATTCAGCGTATTTACTCTACGGGAGCTACCAAAAATGTCAAAAGAGCAGGGTCAAAAAATCACCCCCACACCGATGCCAACCGATATCGGGGTAGTTGATTTAATTGATAATTACTTCACTGCTTACAACTCTGCACGGCTGCGGGAAATCTGTAAACTGTTAAGTCACGAAGTGCTAACAGAGGGAGTCACAGTGGGGGTTAGCCTTTCCGGTGCGATGACACCAGCCGGATTTGGGGTTTCTGCCCTTGCGCCCTTGATTCGCAATGGCTTTATTGACTGGATGATTAGTACTGGTGCAAATCTTTACCATGATATGCACTATGGTTTGGGTTTTGAACTCTTTGCTGGTAATCCGTTTTTGGATGATGTGAAACTGCGCCAAGAAGGCACCATCCGGATTTATGACATTATTTTTGGCTATGAGGTGCTGCTAGAAACTGATGCTTTCATCCGCAAAATTCTCCAAGGAGAAGCATTTCAGAAGCGGATGGGGACGGCTGAATTCCACCATTTGCTGGGTAAATATGTGCGGGAAGTAGAAAAGCAATTAGGAGTGCAGCATTCCTGTTTACTAGCCACAGCTTACGAGTATGGCGTACCCATCTATACCTCTTCTCCAGGTGATAGTTCTATTGGGATGAATGTGGCTGCATTGGCGTTGGAAGGTTCCCAGTTGGTGATAGATCCATCAATTGATGTCAATGAAACAGCGGCGATCGCATACTCGGCGCGAGAATCAGATGGCAAAAGTGCAGCTGTCATCATTGGTGGTGGCAGTCCCAAAAACTTTTTACTACAAACTCAACCGCAAATCCACGAGGTACTGGGGCTAGAAGAACGGGGACATGATTACTTTATCCAGTTTACCGATGCTCGTCCTGATACTGGTGGTTTGTCTGGGGCAACTCCTGCAGAAGCCGTCAGCTGGGGTAAAATTGACCCAGACGAGTTACCCAACACGATTGTTTGTTACACCGATAGCACAATCGCTTTACCATTGATGACAGCTTATGTTTTAAATCAATGTCAGCCTCGCACCCTAAAGCGGCTATACGACAGACGCGAAGCATTGTATGACAAACTACGAAAAGATTATTTAGCAGCTAAGGACAAGCCATCTGTAGCTGTGAACAAATCTGAAGAAGTAGCGACTTATCCCTGTGGTACGCCAGTTCAGAGATAAATTAAGTCCGACTAGTTACCGATAATCACCCAACCCCACCACCGCTGTTTCGTAGAGACGATTGATCAATCGTCTCTATCATCTGGTCTATTGAAATGCAAATTGCTGTGCAAATTATCAATTATCAACGGAAAAACCACAGATGCTGACAATCAAACATTGCCATATACGGGAATAGCTGCGCCTCGGACATCTTTAGCAGCTTCTGAGGCTAAAAAGCAGATTACTTGGGCGATAGATTCAGGTTTTACCCATTGTTCAGCATTTTCTGCACCCATTGCTTGGCGGTTGGTGGGGGTATCGATGATGCTAGGAAGAACAACATTCGCGGTGATGTTAGTACCTTTGGTTTCATCGGCGATCGCTTTTGTTAAAGCGATCACACCAGCCTTAGCAGCAGAGTAAGCCGCCAATTGTCCCCCAGGTTCTGCACCAGCACGAGAACTTACAGTAACAATGCGCCCATAGCCGTGTTCTAACATACTTTTCAGGCTATATTTGCAAGTTAAAAAAGTTGTATTTAGGTTTAACTCAAATTCCCGTTTCCAACTGTCAAAGCTGTATTCGTGGGTTTTTCCCATGGAAAATCCACCCACCAAATGAATTAACACATCCACCCTTAACATTTGGCTGATGAGTTGATCTACCGATGCTTCATCCTGTAAATTAGCGGGGATAAATTGAATTCTAGCAACATCAGCCGGTGAGAGAATCCCCTTGAGGCGTTCTACCTCTTGGAGATGGCGATAAGGAATTGTCACCGCTGCACCTTGGGCGAGAACCGCTGGCGTCACACCCAAACCAAGTCCACCAGTCCCACCTGTGAGTAAAACTTGCTTACCTTTCATTGAAAAATGCACTCCTGAGAAGCTCCCAAGATTCAAGATATCCTAGATTAGCGAAAGATACAGAAAGTTAATCAGATGTTTGGAATAATGTTTTCTGGCAATAATTTTTGCCTTCTTAAGTAAATTGCTTTTATTTACACCATAGCTTATTAGAAAGTCGGGCTATTTCGTTCTAGACATAACCCGCCCTGAACTAAAGTTTTGGGCTAATAACTCGCATTCCGTTTTAACGGACTTAAAATTTCTTTTAGTCGTCTTTCTCAGAATTAATTCTGAGACGGTTGTTGAGAATGAAATAGCCCTGTATTAGAAAGTGGGGTGTGGGGTGTGGGGTATTGGGTATTAAGAGTGGAGAGTTGCTATACTCACCCAGACGTGAACCGCGATATTTATTTGACAGTGCATCGTACAATATCGCTGCGAATTTTCAAAGGGTGATCTACCAATAGCAAATTTTATTTCATCCTAGAGATGTTTTAATGAAAACACTTCCTATTAGTAGATACCGATTTTTCCAGAAAATACAACCCCTTTCTCTGTTGAAAAAAATAACTGGTAAGTCAGTTACTGGTTGTTTACAAGTATTTAGCGCTTCAGGTTTTTGGTCATTATACATAGACGAAGGTAAGCTGATTTACGCCTGTTACTCAGAAGAAATGTTTGAGCCGCTTTACAGGAACTTGCAGCAGTTGAGTCAACAGGTTTCTACACTCCCTAGAGGAATTCACGAACAGCTACGGGCAATATTTGAAACGGGGCTAAATGATAAAGCAATACCAAATCCAGATTATTTGGCTATTTGCTGGTTAGTCAACCAGAAATATATTAGTTCCTTTGAAGCTGGGGTACTGATTGAGCAATTGGCTCTTGAAGTTCTAGAATCATTTCTCAAATTGGAAGAGGGAAGTTATGAATTTATCCCGGATAGCTTTCTGGATGATCTGCCTAAATTTTGTCATCTAAATTTGCGCTTGTTAGCTGAACAGTGTCAAACGGGTTCAAAAGTTTCTCCTCAGCAATATGCACATTCTTGGCAGCCAAAAAATGAAGAACAATTACAAGAATTAAAAGCTAATCAAGTAACCCATAACAGTTATCAACCCGTATACTCACAATCTACAGACAAAAAACTCTACAGGATTTTAAGTATTGTTGATAGCCCCATCATATTAAATGATATCGACAGTTACTTAGATGAGCAAATATTTTCTGTTATTGGTGTCACTGATTCTTCAAAAGCTTTAATGGAAGTTCTCCGCATCAAACCAGATTTGATTTTGCTAGATGTGGCGATGCCAAATTTAAACGGTTATGAAGTATGCACTTTGTTGCGTAAGCATACTTACTTTAAAAAGACTCCTGTGATTATGATGACAGGTAAAACTGGGTTGATAGATAGAGCTAAAGCTAAAATGGTGAGAGCATCCGGCTATTTGCCTAAGCCTTTTAACCAAGGGGATTTACTCAAAATAATCTTTCAACATATTGTTTAATTTTAGGTTTTTAGTCCGCCTGAAAATGAGTTCTGAGTCTAATAGCACTCATGCCTCTAAGAGGATGTTTGAAAAGTCTAATTTATTACTAGCCCTGGCGACTATAAGTCGCGCGCCACATGCTTCAAGTCGGCGGAGCCGCCCAACGCAGTGGCTTGGCTACACAGACAAAACCCACCTCCGTGGGTTAGAAAACCCTTGATTTTGCGTTAGTCCACGGAGGTGGACAATGCTAGTGTAGTAGCGTTCGCGAAGCGTGCCGGAGGCTCTATTATATTCGCCTAATACTTTTCAAACAACCTCTAAAGACGACTAAAACAAATTTCAAGTGGGTTAAAACGGAATGGGAGTTATTAGCCCTGGAGTACAAAGCGTGATTTTGGTGTTAGGTGAAAAAAGTGGAATTAATCATTTATGTTGGGACTATGCTGGACGACAACCAGACAAAATGCTGTGCATATTAACCACTGAACCGACTACAGCGATCGCAGGGGCGCTAAATTTAGTTTGCTCTACTTGCTCAACAATTGTCCCCAATTTACCGATTAATTCCTCTTGTTCTGGCCTTGTACCCCAACGCACCAAACCAATGGGTGTGTCTAAACTCAACCCAGCTAAACTTAACTGTTCGACTATGTAGGGCAGATTGTGAATACCCATATAAATTACAATAGTTTCTGAACCGAGAGCGATCGCATTCCAGTTGACTGCTGGTCGATATTTACCCGCTGATTCGTGACCTGTAACAAATGTCACTGAAGAACTATACAGCCGATGTGTTAAGGGAATACCTGAGTATGCGGCGGCGGCAATACCCGAAGTGATACCGGGCACAACTTCCACCGCAATTCCCGCTTCTACCAATTCTGCCATTTCTTCGCCACCGCGACCAAAGATAAACGGATCGCCACCTTTTAGCCGCACCACTAGGGCATGATCCTGCACTTTGTCTATCAGCAGTTGGGTTGTTTCTTCCTGCAAGAGTGAATGTCTCCCCATCCGCTTACCAGCGTTAATTTGCTCTGCTTGGGGATTAATCATTGCCAGAATTGCCGGACTCACCAAGGCATCATAGACAACAACATCTGCACATTCCAACAAACCTTTGCCCTTGAGGGTGATTAATCCTGGATCTCCGGGCCCCGCACCTACTAAATAAACCTTACCCAAAAACTTTTTCCCCTCCTTGTCTGTGGAGTTCATGTCTGTATTACATCCAAAATCAAATCGGCTAATTCTGCACTTGCACCCAAAGGTTCAGTTAGTTGGAAAGTCACCCCCGGAAATTGTAATTTTAGCTCTTCTACTGATTTAGCGATCGCATCGGTTATGCCACCAGGGAATAAAAAATATGACAAAATTGCAATTTGCCGAGAGCCAGCCGCTACCAACTCCTTAACTCGCAATTCTAAACTAGGAGGCACAGCCCAACAAGCTATCACTGCTCCCAGACTATCTGCGGTTGCTGACAATTGTTGTTGGGAACCAGGACGACGGCTGCCATGGGCTAACAAAATCGATGCCTCTGTTTTAATATTAGCCAATGGACGGGCTAGCAACTTCCCGAAACTGGGGTGAGTGCCTACATAAGGTAGCAAGTCAATTATCATATCTTGAGCAATGGCTTGTTGCGCCAGTGCAACTTCTGTGGGGATATCTGTGATCACGTGTACTCCCGGCAGCAGAAATAGCGGTACAATTTTTAGGCGATCGCACCCACAGGCTAAACAAGTCTGGGCAAATTGTCTAATCTGTTCATGTAAAGGCTGAGAACTCAGTTCCAAAGCAGCTACGCCTACCATTTGTTCATTATCTGGTAGTTTCTTGCACACCAACTTTGCTAGTTGTTGCATCGCAATTTCTGGACGCGGATCACGACTTCCGTGAAATACCAATAGATATGCAGAGGGCATGGGCAGTTGCTATTGTGAATCAATATTCAGATTCATCGTAACAGGTTGCCAGTTTTACAGATAAAGCATTGATGTGTCGCCACAATTGAGTACCACCAGCCCAAAGGTGAGAAGGTAGGTGTCCTATAGGTGCTGACAAACTAAAAGATAATCTCTGGATAGGATTCGTCGAGTTGGGCAGATTCCAGCCAACAGCAGCGCAAAACTGCCCATAGTCACCGTTGTAGCTTTCGTAGATTTTGGTTTGCACAGAGAAACCAAAACGCCCCCGGCTGTACTTCATCCACAACTCATCAATTATCTGTAAATCCTCACAAGGAAACCTTTCAATATCGCCACTAAAAAAATAGCTGCCAATTGGCTTTGACAAAGCCTGAGACATCACCACCCAAGTTACTTGATCTGCTTGTTGCCATTTCTTAGCGGCGAGTAAATTGCGTAACTGTTGATAATCTACTCCTGTTTCAGAATTCAAAGAATTAACTGGCTGTTTCTTCACCAGTTGGGCGGCTTTGTTCATTGTTTGCAAAGCTTCAGCAGCAGATTTGTAGCGTTGGGAGAGGGCGTTTTGCAGCAGTTGATCTAGAGTTTCCGCAAGTTTATTGTCTACACTTATACCACCAGGCAAATAATCTCGCCATGCCCAGCGATCGCTAGTCACATCAAATAAATCAAAGGGAGAAATACCAGTTAGTAAGTAAATGCAAGTCACACCCAAACTATAGAGATCACTAGCTGGTAAAGTTTTACCCCGCGTTTGTTCGGGAGCCATATATTCTGGGCTGCCTATGATCGTACCCGTATGCAAGAATGCGGTAGCAGTGATTTGTTTAGCAACTCCAAAGTCAATCAAAACTAGATCCCCATCCGGCAACCTTCGCATGATATTTTCTGGCTTAATATCCCGGTGGATCACTTGTCGGGAATGGATAAATTGCAGCACGGGTAATAAATTTTTTAGCACTTGCCAAATTTGCTTGGCGCTAAAAACTCCATTTTCTTGCAATTCTTGCTCTAGTGTTTGTCCCGCAATTAATTCTTCCACCAAATACAACTGATTCTCTTGTTCAAAGTGCGCCAGCAGTTGGGGGATTTGAGGATGCTGCAACTCATCTAAGCGAACTGCTTCCTGGCGAAATAATTCTACTGCTTTAAGAAAGCTTTCTCCATCTGCCTCTGGAAAGCAGAGTTGTTTGATCACACACCTGGGTTTGGAGGGGAGGTGTTCATCCGCAGCCAAAAAAGTTCTGCCAAAGCCACCGCGTCCAATGAGTTGGAGCGGGCGATAGCGCTCTTTGAGCAATAGCGGCATACCGCATCTGGTACAAAATCGAGCCGTATCATAGTTATGTGGGTACAAACAGTTAAGGTTAGTACAGAAGCTCATGACAAAGTAGGGTGTAGATGCAGTTATCAAAGATATAGCTAATTCTCCTCAGTTCTACTCATTTTTATAGCTAGATGCGAATAATGAGTAAGTCTTTTTCGAGATTGGTTTTAAGAAAGCTATTCTCACAGTATAATCAGGTTATGAAGCTAGTTGAACGTCATATCATCACCAAAAACCATCCTTTCTGGCCAGATATTGACCACAAGGCTTTTTTGTCTAAAAATTTGTTTAACTTAGCTAATTACCATTATCGTCAATATTTCTTTCAACACCACCAGAAACTAAACTTTAATCAACTCTATCACCAATTGTCTCAAACCGACGACTACAAAGCCTTACCAACAAAAGTTAGTAAGCAA
>NZ_JACJRJ010000031.1 GCF_014697195.1 Cylindrospermum sp. FACHB-282
TAATTTTGAATTCTTTCCTGGTGTCTATTGCGTAGTGGAACCACACTGACCCCTTCCCGAACTCAGTTGTGAAACGCTACTGCGGCGACGATAGTTTTTGGGTAGCCAAACGCAAAAATAGCTCGATGCCAGGTTATTTATCGGCAAAAAACCTCTCTAATTCAACTTAGAGGGGTTTTTTGTTTTTCTCCTCTTCTCAAACTATCGCCACTGCCACTTTTAACCCAAATAACTCCCTTAATTGACAGAGAGAATCTAGTTTAATAACTCATAAAATTAACTTACTTAATCTGCTCTATTTTTTAGCAGAATAAATTTCACCTCAGCCAGACAATTTAGTGAATAAAATTTTTCTGACTGAGATTTTTCAAAAATATCAATAATCTGAGTTACATCTGCAGAATGTGGGTTTTAAAGTTGTTTTGGCGATAAATTAAGTAAAGGATACTAAAGTATGCGACTTAATGGGGGCTTTACCTCACCTAATGAGGCCAGTTCTGAGGGATAACGTTGAAATTTTTGACAACCTGTTTCAAACTCTAGTACTGGGAATACCAATATATGTCAATCCTGAAAAGAGTTCCTTGGTTTTCCCTAGCGCTAGTACTACTTAGCTATAGTACGTTGGGCTGGGTAATATCCGAAACACAAGCCCCTTGGTTTGTTTGGCTAGCAGTTGTGGTTGCTATTTTGCTTATGGTAGTTAGCTTAACCACTCCTTGGTCGAGAGTAGCAGAGTTTTATAGTATCTTGTTAAAATCCAATACCAGGAGTTTTGGCGTTGCCATTTTAGCAGCTTTCCTACTCTTTGTCATGCTTGCCTGGTTTCGAGTGTTTCTTGATACTTTACTCATTCTTTCTGCAACTATATTAGTAAGAATAGATTTTCAAGTAGCTGGTTTGAGGCAATGGCTTGTCTTTTCGTTCACGTCTATCTTTTCATTGGTAGGTTTAGCTGCAGGTGTTCTAGTCTACAAGTTAATTTAAAGTTTGTTGTCAAGGTCAGTAGTCAGTGGTTTTTGAGTATTGACCACTGACTAACGACTAATTATTAACTTGCTGTTGCTTCAGCTGTAACGGCTGCGTAAACGCTAACTTTTTTGCGGGTTTTGCCCTTTCTCTCAAAGGTGACCACGCCATCAATTAAGGCAAACAGAGTGTCATCGTTACCAATACCGACGTTATTACCAGGGTGAAATTTAGTACCGCGTTGACGCACGAGAATGTTTCCTGCACGCACAGCTTGTCCACCAAAACGCTTTACACCTAGTCGTTGGGCATTAGAGTCGCGACCGTTGCGTGTACTACCTGTTCCTTTCTTATGAGCCATGATTTCCTCCTTATGTATTTAATGATTGTTTATGATTCGGCAGGGGTTTCTTCAGTGGGAAATTCATCAGTGTCTGGAGTTTCCACAATGGTTGCGGCTTCTTGGTAAGCCAACACTGCACCATTGAGGTTGATGGAGTTAATCAAAAATCTGGTGATTTCCTGGCGATGCCCCCGCTTTTTGCGGGTTTTCTTTTTCGGCTTCATTTTGTACACCAGGACTTTACGACCTCTGAAATGTCTCAGCACCGTTCCTTCCACAGTCGCACCTGCCACTAGCGGCTGTCCAATGGTGACTTCGCCCTCATGCTGCACTAGTAATACTGCTTCTATGGTAACTTTTTCATCTGGTTCGGCAGTCAGAAGCTCAATGTCGTAAAATCGACCCGCCTCGACTTTTAGTTGTTTGCCGCCAGTTTCAATAATTGCGTAGGTCATGGAATTGTCCTTAGGGTTGCCGTACAGGTAGCTGACTTTGATATTTTGGAGTGATGCAATGAATCACTATTGCCAGCTTTTGTAGTATGTCTACCTGATCCGAGCAGGAATTAGACAGACGATCCATAATTATATTTTATTGGCTGCTGTGAAGTCAACCTCTCACATAATTTTAGACTTTCCCTGGAAGTGCCAACAAAAAAATTCCCTTGATTGCCGAAATGTAGATTGTTGTTTGTGTAGTTAATTATGAACACATAAGAACACTAATATATCTGAGTGGCGGATTCCGTTGCTCAGATTTCCTTTAACCATCAGATAAGACCGACTCACAGCGAATCAAATCTAGACTTTTCTATAATAGGTTATTTGTACTAGTTTGGCTTTTTTGATACCTCATGGAGAAGGGATTGAGAAGTTACCGTCAAGACCTGGCATGGCAGTTTCCAGAAATTACACTGGGGAAAAGTGTTTACTAGCCAGAGAGAGGAAGTACCTAGATGCATACAGTAGCTATCTGCAAAAGCAAGAATTCCAGCGTCTGTTAGATAATGATTTGGTAGATCAGAACGAGGGAGAACCACTAGAGTGAAAAGAATAGAAGTTGAACAAAGAACGATTTTTATTGGGTTGGCAGGTAGTCACGGCTATGGTTTAAATCGTCCTGATTCTGACTATGATTATCGGGGAGTGTTTATTGCACCCAAGCGTTACTATTTAGGATTCGATAACATAGAACAAAAAGATACTGGCTGGGATGAACCAGGAATATTTCCGTTTATAGATGGCAACAAAGACACGGTGATCTATGAGTTAAGGAAAGTCGTTCAGTTATTATCTGGAGCGAATCCTAATGTTTTAGAGTTGCTGTGGTTGCATAACTATCCTTACTTAACGCCAATTGGACAGCATTTAATTAATCACAAAAAGCTATTTCTGAGCAAGAAAGTAAAGCATACTTACTCTGGTTATGCCTTTGCTCAAATCAAAAAGATGGAAACCCATCGCAAGTGGTTGTTAAATCCACCGCAAAAGAAACCTCTACCATCTGACTTTGATATAGAGGATGAAGCTCCACTGAGTAAAGATGAGCTAAACGCTTTTCTGGAGTATCTTTATAATTTAATCAGAGGTAAAATTGAGTTTTTGGAAGAAGCCGAGCAATTATACCAATTGCTAACGGCAGATATTGATTTTAAAGGTGTATTGAAACAATACACTCTGCCCGATAAAACTTTGGAATATACCCAAAAATTAACTAATAGTCGTAAAGACTTTATCCGCCTGCTTCAGAAAAGTCAAAGCTATCAAATAGCTGTAAGAGAATGGAAAGCTTACTTGTCTTGGCAGGAGAATAGAAATCCAGCTAGGGCGGAAATGGAAAGAAAGTCAGGTTTTGACCTTAAGCATGGGATGCACTGTATTAGATTGCTACGAAGTGGACTTGAAATATTGCGTACAGGGGAACTAGTTGTGGATAGAAGGATAGCTGGTGATGTTGAGGATTTAAAAGCTATCCTTCAGGGTAAGTATGCTTACGAGCAGGTCATGAAAATGGCAGAGGATTTAGTTGCCCAAATGGACATTTTTTATGAACAATCAACGCTATCTCACAGACCTGACTTGGAGCAAATTAATGAATTGTGTATGGAATTAGTGGAGATGCAAGGTTGGAGTTAATAGTCGGTTTTGATAACTCCTAGCACTGTACAGGTGGGTTCAATAAGATATCTCGTTTGCTCACAAATACATACTTAAACTTGTCCCTACTGACCACTGACTAATTTTAGAGCGTATTGATTAAATCGGCAAAGCCATAAAGGCTGATGAAGAGTAATAGTAATGCTGTTAGTTGGGTTAGTCGAATCTGGGGTGAGGGTGCGATCGCTTCCCGCACTAAGATAGAAATAGATGACCCAACTACAAAACTCAAACCCAAGACTAAATAAGGCCTGTCTGGTAAGATAGTCGCAATTAATAGCATAGTGATCGCCAATAAGAGCATCAATAACTCTACAAACCGGGGTGGGTTGTGTTGGCTAGATAAAATAAAGCTGTTTAACCAGAAGTGCCACAATCTCATAGTCAGTGCTGAGTTTGAAGTTCTGAGTGCTGATTCCTCAATTGTGGGTGGGGTATTGGTTATTTAGTTGATATTTTCCCCAGTCCCCAATTCCTATTACCTAATTCCTGTTTTAACTTGACCTGTGCTGTTTTTTTGTGCAGCATTATCTTCTGATAGTTCGACGCCAAAGACGCGACTAAAAGCTTTTTCCACTTTGTAGCCTGAATCAATTGATTCTAAAGGGTCTTTACGCAGCCTGTGACGCAGACATAAAGTAATCACGCGGCGAATATCATCAACGGTAACTTCTATACGCCCTTCTAATGCGGTTAAGGCAATGGCTGCGCGGTTACTAACAATGTCACCTCGCAAACCATCTACATCTAATTCTGAACAAATTTCTGAAATTTTTACCCGCATATCATAGTCAAGGTTGACTTTTGGCAAAAGCTCCTGAGCATTAACAATTTGCTCTTGCAGTGCTTCTTGCTGAGGTTTATATTTTTCGGTAAATTCCAGGGGATTTTGGTCAAATTCCGAGCGTTGTTCCACAATTTGCACGCGCAAAGCTGGTTCTTTAACGGTGTGAATTTCAGCGTGCATCCCAAAGCGGTCGAGTAGTTGGGGGCGCAGTTCGCCTTCTTCTGGGTTTCCGGAACCAACGAGAACGAATCGTGCTGGGTGACGGATAGAAATCCCTTCCCGTTCCACCGTGTTCCAACCACTGGCGGCGGAGTCGAGTAATACGTCTACTAAATGGTCGTCTAACAAGTTGACTTCATCTACGTAGAGAATGCCTCGGTTAGCTTTAGCCAGTAGTCCTGGTTCAAAAGCTTTTACACCCTCCGATAAAGCTTTTTCTATGTCGATAGTGCCGCAAACTCGGTCTTCTGTGGCTCCTAATGGCAGGTCTACCATTTGGACTTTTTTGTGAGCTATGGGAATTTCTTCACCTTGTTGTAACTTTTGGCGGACTTCATCGCTCATCAAGTCCGGGTCGCTGGGGTCACTATTAAAGGGGTCATTGGCAACTACAGGTATCTCTGGCAGTAGATCCGCCAGCGCCCGGATGGTTGTGGATTTGCCGGTGCCGCGATCGCCCATTATCATTACACCACCAATTTTGGGGTCAATCACGTTCAACAGCAGCGCCAGTTTCATTTCTTCTTGTCCCACGATGGCCGTAAAGGGAAAGACCACGCGGCGCGCACTTGCCGTAGATTGAGCAGTTGGATTCACTATATTACCTTAAACAATAATTTTCTTATTTACAGTTTTATATTGTGCCACATATGGGGTCTGAGGGAGTAGGAAATCTAAGGATTAGGGATGAGGGATTGGGCAAATAGGAGACCCCTCTGGGGATTAGGGGCAATGGGAATTGGGGAAAATTATCAATAACTAAGAAATTATTCAAAATTTCTCTAAAAAATTTACCTGAAGTCTGGTTAATAAGTATATCTACAGTTTCGGATTATTTTGCTTCCCCATCTTTCCGACCCCCTTTAATTGAACGGTGGAGTAGGCGGCAGGGCCAGCAGCAAGCTCCACAAATACTTACCGAGGCAATAGCGGCGACAAGTCGCCAACTTATGCTAGGTGGAGTGGCAGACTCTGAGGGGTTGTCTTGTGTGTCTTTAATTAGCTCTGGCGCTGAATGAAATAGCTGACTAGCTGTACTCGCCCCTTCAATCGCTGCTCCCATTAGATAAGCTACGAGGGCAATTCCTAGCCAGTGATTCATCATATTGTACTGGTCGAACTTTCTTGAAGATGTTTGGCAGAGAGCAATCATTTGGTTACTCGTGCTAATGATTGTCTTGCCCGAAGGATAGTCGGCCTTCAGCCGTGTCGCGAATTAGTGGCAGTTTAGATTTGATGTAAGTATTGAGGCTAATATCTGCCTGCGCGTCGATTACTTGCTTGGCTTTTAACTGCTGGAGGAGCAATTGTACTAAGGCAGTATCGTCAAACTGGAGGAGGGTGCTGACTTGAGTTGACTCGATTACAGCCCAGACTTGTTGCATTATTTTGGCAGTTATCATGAGGTTTTATTTTTTTAATATTTTCTTTATATTTGCATGGCTTGGCAATTCGTGCTGAGTTTTTTCCTCAAAATTAATTAATCAACACAATTAGACACGCACAAACAATGGTTGGAATACACTTCGGTGAAAGGTTTGAGGAAAGTCACCCATTTGGCTGGAAGAGAAAACTTAACCTAAATTTTTACCAGTTTTAACTCAACCTTTGCTAATGCCGTATGGCTTAGTAAGAAGATTGTAAAGTGACTATAATAAATTACAGTATTCCTATCGAGATTGAGATGTATTATTTCCATCAACTCAGAGCTAAAAACCAGAAAGCAGGCTGTCAACAGTTGCTGTGTACTGCAATTAAGGATGATAAATTGATGAAACTGCTAGTTCCCTACCTAGATAGATTCTGAGCAGAACCAAGTAAAGCATAGACAGACAACAAGCAAAACAGCTTCTCGTTTCTGTAGCGGCTTGGGTGTAAACCTCCCTTGGGGAGAATGCCAGTCTATGCCGGAGCGATTGCGAAATGCCCAATTACGCTATAGCGTAATTCAGCATGAAATTTGGCTACTTTTTTCTGTGGAGTTTTTTACTAAACCTAAGGAGTACAAATGCTTGAGGCTATCGCTATTGCTTGGTTATTACTGTTTTTTGGCGATTTTCTCTCAACTTTCTGTTACCACGTACCTGAGCATGTTTTTGGTAACCTCCACTTGACAACGCATCACTCCTGGAAGAAAGACTTCCGCCACTACGCTATTTTGACCTTAAATCCCCAGGTTCTTTTAGATGGTATCTTGGGTGCCCTGCCATACCTGCTTATGGCAGTAGTTCTGTGGTCTTTCTCTCCCATCGGCGTTATCTCTGGACTACTGCTTGGTCAGCTTCATGTGTGGTGGCGACATGTAGTAGCCTTGGGTTGGCAAACTCCAAAACCCGTAGCTATTTTGTGCCAGATTCTATTCATCACGACTCCTGAACAACACTGGCTACACCATCAAAAAACTAACTTTGGTTTTGGCGATATTTTCACCGTCTTTGAGCAACCAGCTAAAACTTGGATGCGCTGGCTACGTCTGTTAAGAATTCATCGACGTTACCCTTCTGTCCCTCGCGCTTCTAGCTGATTTAGGGGAATTACAATCACAAATTCTGTCCCCTTACCAGGGGAGGAAACACATTCCAATTTTCCCTGATGTTTTTCAGTGATAATCTGATAACTAATAGATAAACCTAACCCTGTACCTTTGCCTGCCGGTTTGGTAGTAAAAAATGGGTCAAATAATCGCGCTTGCAAATTTTTGGGAATGCCAAGACCATTATCGGCAATACGAATCATTACTTCTTGTTCTCCAGCCAGTTCAGTAGCAATGCGAATCTGTGGTTTACTCTCTGACCACTGACTATTGACAATTGACTCTTCCAAAGCATCAAGCGCATTTGCCAGAATATTCATCAATACCTGATTGAGTTGTCCAACATAACACTCTACAAGTGGCAGGTCGCTATATTCTTTAATCACCTCAATTGCTGAACGGTCAGATGTAGCTTTGAGACGATTTCCCAAAATCATTAGCGTACTATCGATACCCTCATGAATATTCACCGCTTGCATTTCTGCCTCATCCAAACGAGAAAAGTTTCGCAGAGACAGCACAATTTCTGTAATTCTTTTAGCCCCAACCTTCATCGAAACTAGCAACTTAGGGAGGTCTGTAACTAAGAAATCAAGATCGATTTCTTCTGCTTCATCTTGAATTTCTGCGATTGGGTGAGGATAGTGACGCTGATAAAGTTGTAGTAGTCTGAGTAAATCTTGGATGTATTGATTAGCCGGGGTGAGATTACCATAAATAAAGTTGACTGGGTTGTTGATTTCATGTGCCACACCTGCTACCAACTGCCCCAAGCTAGACATCTTTTCGCTCTGCACCAGTTGAGCAGCTAGTTGCTGTGCTTCCTGGCTTAATTTTGCTAATACTGCTTCTAGTCGTTCTTTGGCAATAGCAAGTTCCTGTTCTCGCACTTGGATAGTTTCAAAATTTTCTTCTAGTTGTTTTGCCATGGCGTTAAATGATTCCGCCAATTGACCAATTTCGTTATGGGTAACAACTGGTGCTTGTTTATGCAGATTTCCTTGAGCAAATTCTTGAACAATTTGAGTGAGTTCAACAACTGGGCTAGAAATAGATTTGGCAACTACAATAGCGGCAAATGTCACCAAAAAAATTGTAATTATTCCTAAAATAATCACAAGATTTTTCAGGGAGTTTAAGCTGATAAAGGCTTCTGCTGTATCCATTTTCACCAAAAGCCCACCATTTATAGAAGGTAAATATCTCCAGGCTGCGATAGTTTCTTGACCTCGATAATCAATACTAATACCAATTCCTTTAATACCGTAAGTTGCTTGGACTAGTGGGTGTAATTGCTGCTGGACAAGATTTACATTTATTGGAAAGCCAGCCTTTGGGTGTAATTGCGGCTTACCAATATTCACACTTCTTTGAAAGGCTGCTTTTTGGTCGTGTCTAGTTGGAGAGGTAAAGACTATGCTTTGACCGATTACCGAACCGACTATTGTCTCACCAGTTTTGCCCAAACCAGTGTAATCGTTGACCACTTGATTAAACTCATGATTATTCAGTTGCAACACTACCACACCAATAATTAGATTTTTTTTAAATACAGGAGAAGCAATAAATGCGGCAGGTTCATTGGTAGCTGCATAATAGCTAAAGTTGGATATTTCAACTTGCATCAATGTTTTAGCTCGGTCAAACACTTTCGCTATTTCAGAATTATTATAACTTCCGTTGTAATAGTTTGTGCCAAATTCTTTACCGCGCTTTATTGAAAAAATAGCGTCACCAGATTGAGATACTAAAAAAATATCAGAATAGCCAAATATTTCTAAATAATTAGAAAGAAAAGGTCTATATTTATCATCTACCTGCTGATAGATTAGCGAGTTAATACCATAAGCTTTATAAGCTGTTTCATACTGTTCAATTGCATCAACTATGTTTGGAATTTGGGCAATAGCTGCGGCATTTTTTTGTTTTTCATTGAGATAATTTTCTAGTCGCTTGGCTTTGTTATCTACAATAGAAGCCAGATTATTATTGACTTCTTTTTTTTGAGAACTACTGGCAATATAATATTTGATAGATGTAACTGTAGTTAGAGGAACTAAGGAAATTAGTAAAAACCATAATAGGAGTTTATTAACAATTTTTTTGTGTTTCAAATCTCACCTCCATTTATTAACCAGGATTAGCCCAATTTTTGTTCCAACCCTGATAGAGAACGGTTAAGAATTTATCCCAGTCAGCTTTGGAACGGGAGAGGGGATAGGGTACGGGACGAATTGGTTTATCTGAGTTCCAAACTATTTCAAATTGTCCGTCTGTTTTAATTTTTCCAACTCTGACTGTTTTCCAGGTATGTTGGTTACTAGAATCTATATATACAACGCCTTCTGGTGCTTTAAAACTTTGGTCTTTGATATATTGCCGAATAGAATTTACTTCATCTGTAGCTGCATCTTCCACGGCTTGTGCCCATAAATAAACCCCAAAATAGCCTGCTTCAATGGGGTCAGATGTAACTCTATTTTCACCATATTTCTTTTTAAAATTTTTGATAAATTTATGATTAGTTCCATCATCAATGCTCTGGAAGTAATTCCAAACTGCATAATCGCCTACTACGTCTTGTTTAGGCAAATAACTCAGTTCTTCTTCGGCAATGCTAAAGGAAATAGTGGGAATTTTATCAGCAGTAATTCCGGCTTTTCTCAAGGCTTTGAAGAAAGCAATATTACTATCACCGTTAATTGTGTTTAAAATGACATCTGGCTGAGTTTCAAATATTTCTTTGACAATATCTTTTACATTATTGCTACCCAAAAGTATGTATTTTTCGCCTATAATTTCTCCACGCAAGGCGGTTACTTGGTCTTTAATGATGGCGTTGGCTGTCCGGGGAAAAACATAATCAGAACCCACCAAGAAAAACCGTTTGCCTAAATTATCAAAAGACCACTTGACGGCGGGAATTATTTGTTGGTTTGGTGCAGCGCCTGTGTAGATGATATTGGGTGAATCTTCCAGTCCTTCATACTGGACGGGATAAATCAGTAGATGGTTGTATTTTTCAAATACAGGTTTAACAGTTTTACGACTGGCGGAAGTCCAGCAACCAAAGACTGTGGCAACTTTTTCTTGAGTAATAAGTTTTTCTGCTTCTTTGGCAAACATATTCCAATCAGATTTGCCATCAACGATAATTGGCTGAATTTTTCTGCCGAGAATGCCACCTTTTTTGTTAATTTCTTCAATAGCAAGTAAGGTGGCATCAACAACAGATTTTTCACTAATTGCCATTGTGCCGCTAAGGGAATGGAGAACGCCAACTTTTATCGGCTTTTTTGATAATTCAATTTGAGAATGAAGCCAAAAAAATAGTGATAGTCCTAATACAAAAATTCCTACTAAAAAAAGATTTTTTTTATTCACAATTTTTCCCAGCAACGTTTACTCCTCTCTATAATAGGGCGGTAGCGCTGGTTGTAGCGGTTGGAAATATAGCAATTTTTGCTCTTATGCAACACGCGCTGGGGAACAATGCTGTTCCCCTAGGAATGATCTGTAATTAATAGTCTGGTAGATTTCTCATAACCTAGAAGAGTTTTGCTTTCTTTTGCTTTCTTTCGCTCTAGGAACCACAAGAAAACTGCAAGTATTGTCGAAACCATCAACAAAGCGGCGATGATGCGAAAGGTAGTCTGCGTACCAAAAACTAATGCCTCAATAGGTGCTTTGGTGACATCGATATTTGGGGCAAGTTTAGCACTGGCGATCGCCACAAAGGAAAACAAAGCGCCTACCAGCGGCACACCTGCGGTCTGTCCCAATATCCGCGATAATGACAATAATCCCGAAGCGATACCTAAACGCTCTTTTGGTGCGGCTCCCATAATGGCGCTATTGTTAGGCGATTGAAACATTCCCACTCCTACTCCATAGGGAATAATGGACAGAATATAGTTCAGTATAGTTAATTCAGTATCAAAAGTGCTGAGGAGCAAGCAACCAACTGCCATTAATACTAACCCGGTTAAGCTGATAATAGACGCTCCAAAGCGGTCAGAAAAAATACCAGCTATGGGTGCTGTCAACACAATCAGAATTGGCGGTACGGCCAGCAACAAACCTGCTTGCTCAGTGGGATAGTGCTTAACTAACTCCAGAAAGAAAGGTAGCATGAAGATGACACCTGCCATCACGAAATTCCCCAGAAAACGTAGCGCTAAACCAAGGCTGAACTCTAGGGAGCGAAAAATCTCCAAGTCGAGCATTGGCTCTAAGAGACGGGATTCAACCACTAAAAAGCAGGCTAAACTGATGACAGATACAACGAGCAAAGTCAGGGCTGTATTAGAAGAGCTACCGCTTTGTAGTAGGGTGATGCCGAGTGTAAAGCAGGTTAATGTTAGGGTGAGGATGAGGGTGCCGATGAGATCAAAGCCTTGTTTGCTACCACTCACAACAGAAGATGGTACAAGACGAGCCACAATCAAACTACCAACAATCCCAATTGGCACATTCACCAAGAAAATTAAAGGCCAGCCTCCCAAATGAATCAGCAGCCCACCGACTGTTGGCCCTAAGGTAATTCCCAGTCCGAAAACCCCCGCCCTGATGCCTAGCCCAAGTCCTCGCTCTTCTGGTGGAAACACTTCCACAATCATTGCTGTTCCCAGTCCTGACATAAATGCAGCACCTAGTCCTTGGAGTGCCCGAAAGGCGATCAAAAAGCTTACATTTGGCGCAAGTCCACATAACAGCGAGCTGATTGTGAAGATGATCATGCCGATAATGTACAACCGCTTTTTGCTCCACATATCGCCCAGTTTCGCTGCACTCAGCACAAAAATTGCGATCGCTAACAGATAACTTAAAACTACCCATTGAATGGTAGCAAAACTGGTGTGGAGTGATTCAACCATCATTGGCAGTCCCAGGTTGACTATGTAGACATCCAAGGCAAAAATGAATACACCAATGCTAATGCCCAGGGTTGCCCCCCATTTTTCCACCGATTTTGTTTCTGGCTTTAGTTTATTAACTTGCTCTTCCTGGGTTTTTGTCATTATAAATATCTGAATAAATATCTCATCTAGCTTACCTAATAGCATTACTTAAGAAAGGGAAAATTTTGGATGTTAAAGCTCTGCCTCCACATCCAAAATTATTCTCTTTAGCAGCAAGGCTTTGTTTTAATCTTGTATCTGGTTGGGTGATGTGGTGTCCCCATCCAAAACTGAGATGTAGAGAGGTTTTCGGTTTTTTGCATTTTTGAGTACTGCCTTAAATGGCTGCAAATAGAAGTTTGCTACACTATCAAACGGCTTTCCTTCATCGCCAGGCAAACCTAAATCGAGATGCTCATAGCTGTTCGGAACATACAATGTACCAAACATCCAGTCCCAGATTGCGAATATCTTTCCGTAATTTTTGTCGTAATACTTGGACTCGTTAGCATGATGAATATAGTGCTGGGCTGGACTAATGAAAATATGGCTGACCCAATAAGGAAATGCTAGCCAGATATGAGAATGGCGGAAATTACCAGTGAGATGAAAGACGAACAGCAGAAAGGGAATACCATTGAGATATAGAACCTGCATCTGGCTGCCGAACAGAAACGTCCACAATCCTATCGCTACACCAGAGCACATAGAAACCGCCACTGTCTGGAAAACATAATCGAAAGGATGATGGCGGTATAAAGTCAGCGGGGTTAGCACTTGTGCCGTGTGGTGGATTTTATGGAATTCCCAGATTAGAGGACTTTGATGTCTTAGGTAATGATTGTAGAAATAGCCAAAGTCAATAGCCAGGATCAGAAAAATACTAA
Source organism: Cylindrospermum sp. FACHB-282 (assembly GCF_014697195.1). Lineage (GTDB taxonomy): Bacteria > Cyanobacteriota > Cyanobacteriia > Cyanobacteriales > Nostocaceae > Cylindrospermum. The sequence continues at coordinate 12,796 of NZ_JACJRJ010000031.1, forward strand.
AAGCAACATGATGCCAAAACTGTGGTTCAGTGACTGGAAAAAGGCTAGTTACGCCAGCTAGGTAGCTTAAAAATCTGCTGACTACATTAGCAATAGCTGTTGCAGATATAACTGTGGCGATGGGAACTATGAGAAAGCCTTTGATCAACGCCATAGGCAAATAGTTCTGTAAATCCAGAATTGCGGAATGATGAAGATAAACTTCTTTGGGAAAGCAGTATTCCAGAAAGCTTTTCTTCTCTTCTGTCTTAGCAAGGTGCAGTAGATAGAGCAGCAGTGTTATTAATAACGAGGAAAGCAGGTAAAGCCAGTAAATCTGAGAATCCGGCACCACTAGCTGTTTTAGTGGGTACAAACAGTTCCTTAATATTGAGGTCATTATTTCCATAGGAGTTTCCTGTGAAGATAAATGTGGCGGATATGCTGGATCAGCCAAATTAATTTGGTGTAACCCAAAGCTATAGAATAGCTTGAAATGTGTATTCTCAAACAGAAATCTTACACCCATTAGTAATTGGCAGGCTAATATTACAGCGCTCCACAATTTCTGGCAATTCCTTTTCGATATCGATTGGGGTTCCTCTTTTGGCAATCGCTTTAATTTCTTTGAGAATTTTAGCCACTAAATCTTTGTCTTCAACCAGTTCATTTCTCCCAATCTTCTTGAGAGCGAGTTCAACAGCAGCTAAACCCGATTGCATCCCTAATGCAAAGCTACTTTTTCTCCCTAGAATTTCTGGACTTAAACTTTGATAAAGTTCTTCATTTTTGGAAACAGCTTTAACATGAACACCCGCATAATGGGTAAAGGCATTTTTGCCTACCAATGGGTGATGAGGAGGAATAGCGATGTGGGAATGCTCACTAACTAAATCGTATAAATCTTTTAAGCAACTCAGTTTCCAATAGGTTTTTCCTTCAACCATATCCGTTAAATTTATGAGTAATTCTGCTAAATCGACAATGCCAGATCGTTCCCCTAATCCCATCACAGTTACATCAATAATATCAGATCCTGCTCTGTAGGCATCTAGTGCATTTGCTAAGGCTAAACCTCTATCATTGTGACAATGAACCTCGATTTGTGGATATAATGCTCTTTTTGCCAGTTCTTCCTTAAGAGTTTTTACATAATAATAAATACTGCGGTTCTGATGAAATGGTGTTGTGTATCCAGTCGTATCAGCTATGCTAATTATATTGGCTCCTGCATGTATTGCTGCGCTTGCGGCCTCAATCACATTTTCTATCGGTGAACGAACTGTATCTTCTGGTGTATATCGAATTAATAAATTATCCTCTTGCTCTCTGGCGTAAGTTATTACTTCTACAATTTTTTCTATAGCTTTTTCTAAACCTATGTTGTACTCCTGTTGTAATCGTTGTTGGGAAACACTAAAAAAGACTCCTAAAAAGTTTACGCCACAATCTAGCGCTTTTTTTACATCGTCTATGCGGCAAAGAGAGTGAGCGCCTATTTTGGCTTTGAGTCCGGCGTTGGCAATTCGGGTTATAGCTAAAGCAATTTCGTTATCTACTGCGGGATTACCAGCTTCAATAATATCAACTCCTATCTGATCTAAAAGGTGGGCAATTGCCAATTTTGTTTCAGGGGAAAAGTAAACTCCTGGGGTTTGTTCACCTTCTCTCAAGGTAGAATCAAGGATTTGAATCATATCAGCTGTAAATTGAGGTACAGATTTTTACTAGGATTTCGCTGTGGTTGATTATACCTGCATCTTGGAGTCCACAATGCAAGGCTTTGTAAATTCGTAATACCTTCAAACTACCCTTAAAAGGCTATTTATTGGATACAGAGCAGAGCAATCCCAAAATTTCTGCTCTATATTTGTGGGAAAGTCGACAAATGGGAGGACATTCCCAGTATCAAGCTAAATAAAGAATTTTGGCCCATCTAAAGTCATAGCGCCGGAAATTAAGGCCAAATTTGACTAATATTAGCTATGCTATAAAATTTACCACTAGATGAACTAGAAGCTCAGGGGTAGTTAATCGCTGCCAATGACAAAGTCATCTTCACCGCTGAAGCACTATCCATATTACTCGATAGTTCCTAGCAAAAATTCATTCAGTGTAATGATCAACAAATCCCCTGAAAATCTGGCGTTGTACTGGTTACAGCTAACTATATTTGTGTTGGTTGGCAGCATGACTTCTAGACCCCTGAAGGCACAGACTGTAGAGACGGGAAAAGCGCTAAAGGACAATGCCGTCTTTGCTCAACAACTTCCACCATCGCAGGATGTGCAACCATCTTCGCCTTCTCCATTTCCCACACCGCAACTACTCCCCCCACCAGGAGAATTACTTGCCCCCTCTGAGCCAACTGCCTCACCTGATGAAAATTTTCCGGTCAATGCTCCGGCAAATATTATTGTTGAGCGTTTTGAAGTTGTTGGCAGTACAGTATTCAGTTCTGAAGAATTAGCTGAAGTGACTAAGAAATTTACTAAAAACCGAATCTCTTTGGTTGAAGTGTTTCAGGCTGCTTCTAAAATCACCGAGCTATATATCAAGAATGGTTACATTACCTCTGGTGCTTATATTCCACCTCAAACCATCCAGTCTGGTGTGGTGAAAATTCAGGTGATTGAAGGTAAATTGGAAGATATCCAGGTAAGTTACCTGAAAAATAGCACTCAGAGACTCAATCCTAATTATATACGCAGTCGCCTAGCAATAGCTACCAAGGCACCTTTAAATCGGGATCGGCTGCTAGAGGCGCTGCAATTATTGCAACTGAATCCTTTGATTGAAAACTTGTCTGCTGAACTCTCAGCAGGATCGCGTTCCGGTGTGAGTGTGCTAAAAGTCGAGATCAGCGAGGCAAAAACCTTTAATACGCAAGTGGTTCTAGATAACGGGCGATCGCCTAGTGTTGGCAGCTTGCGACGCCGATTAAATGTCTCTGAAGCCAACTTACTGGGATTAGGAGATAGTCTGAGTGTAGGGTACACCAATACTGATGGTAGTAACGCCTTTGAGGCTAATTACACATTGCCTCTGAATTCACGTAACGGGACGCTGATTTTTAGTGTTGGCTCTGCATCCAGCAATGTTATTGAACGTCCTGTGGACATCCTAGGTATTGAATCAAATTTTCGTTACTACGAACTGACATTTCGCCAGCCAATATTTCAAACTCCCAGGCAAGAATTTACCCTCGGTTTGTCAGCTTCCCGAACAGAAACTGAAGCGTCTTATGATGAAGAAGATCGACAACCTTTTCCCTTGCTGGGGGCGGATAATGAAGGACGCACGAGGTTATCTGTGCTGCGATTTTTTCAAGAATGGACTGCTCGCAACAGCCAGGAAGTCTTCGCCTTGCGATCGCAATTCAACTTAGGCACTGGTGCGTTTAATGCCACCTTTCATGAACAAGCCCCTGATGGACGCTTTTTTGCTTGGCGGGGACAAGGGCAGTGGGTACGCCTGTTGGCTTCTGACATGTTACTTTTACTGCGTGGAAACATGCAGTTTGCCTCTAGAGCACTTGTGCCTCTAGAACAGTTTGGCTTAGGTGGTCAAGAGAGTGTTCGCGGCTACCGCCAAGATTATATCTTGTCAGATAATGGAGCTTTTGCCTCTGCTGAACTGCAAGTGCCGATTTTGCGCTTACCGAAAAAGGAAGGTATATTACACGTGATACCCTTTGCTGATGTTGGTGTTGTCTGGAATACTGGTAGAGATGATCCCGAGCCTAATACCCTAGCTGCTGTTGGTTTGGGTTTGCGCTGGACACAGGGCGATCGCTTTACAGCTCGTCTTGACTGGGGAATTCCTTTAATAGCTGTAGAATCCCAGAACAAAACATGGCAAGAAAATGGTCTACATTTTTCTTTGCAATATAGTCCTTTTTAATATATTGGATCTAAATTACATTTAAATGTTTGATTATGTTGGCAAAACTCTAGTGATTAATATTATTTGCCCAATTTTGACGTCTGGGAGTGCATATCTTCACCGACAATCACATTCAATTGATCGCCGACAAGGAGAACAAGCGCACTCATCCACAACCACAGCATTAAAACTATTACAGTCCCTACGGCACCATATACTTTATTGTAGTTGCCGAAATTTGCGACGTACAGCCGAAATAGGGCCGAAAGAATCGCCCAGAAAATAGCTGCTAAAATCGCCCCTGGCATCATGGGCTTACCTGGGTTCCAAACGCTGGGTCCATAGCGATAGATGAAGCCAAAGGCAGAGGCCACCATGCCTAAGGCTAAAGGCCAGAGTAACAGCTGCCAAAGATGTAACAAAAAGACTAAAGAAGCATTTTTATTAACCACCATTCCTAATAATAGATCGCTAATAAAAACTAAGAAGGAAGCCAGCATCAACAGCAAGATGGTACCAACTGTTAATCCGAGGGAGATGAGTTTCGCTTTCCAAAAGGGACGGATATTTTGGGTGGGAATTTGATGAATTTGATCAAAGGCAGTCATTGCAGTACTTATAGCCCCTGAAGCCGTCCAAATGGCTAATACAAAACTCAGAGAAAACAAACCACTGTTTTTGGAGTTAGCAATTTCTGTAGTCGCAAAATCACTAATCAGACGCAGAACTTCTTCTGGGGCCACTTGACTCAGTTGCAGTGCCATTTTTCTAAAGGTGTCTTGCAAGGATTCTGCCAATAAGCCAATGGCTGTAAGCAGGGCAAGAATCGCTGGAAATAGGGATAAAATGGCATTAAAGGCGATTTCTGAGGCTAGCCCTAAAAGTCGTCTTTCGATTGTCCTGGCAAATGTTTTTTTAAGGATGGGCCAATTGAGGTGGCGAAAGAAGCTGATAAAACGAGGCTGTGTCATGATTTGAGTCACACTTGGTTAGTTTCCTCAACTTTGCCAGATATTACGTGGTGATCGCATCATCTTTTTGACCTATCAGGGCATAATTCCTTAAAAGCAGGATATGTTGCTACCAGCAAGGAATAATGTGAAAGTGGGTTATTTAGCACCTATTTACTACGCTTAACCAAAATAATGACGGACAATATTGATAAATCTACACATTTAACACAACAGTGGCTGGCGGAAATTCACGCCCTTAAACAGCAGATGGCCCAACTTCAGAGTGAGCGCGATGAGGCTTGGGAAAGTTCGCAAAAATGGCGTAAACTCTTTAACACTGAAGCAGAACAACGGCGCACCGATGCCCAAATGTCCCAACAGGCGATCGCCTCAATTAAAGCAGAACTACATAAAGTCCAGGGTATTGACGCCAAAACACTACCTGACGCCACAACAGCGATCATAATTCAACAAGAAATAGCTCAAATCAAATCTGTCGAGGAATTGAAAACCAAATTTATCGCCCTTGTTAAAGAACGCGATCGCCTATTGCAAGCTTTGAAACTTGAGCAAGACAACCACGCCCAAACCCGTAAAAGCCTCACCACTGCCTTGGGTGATGCCATCGACAGCCTAGCAAGGGAGCGGAGCGCTGGGGAACAGGGAACAAAGGAAACTTCTTAATGCTTAATTTAAAATGAAGAATTAAGAAGTTTGAATTGTTAAAATCCCATAGCCTCAGCTACTGCTTTGATTTCCGCCGGGATACCCTGTTTAAATTGACTGTGACTATGTTTAATAGCTGTATCCGGGTCTTTGAGTCCATTACCTGTGAGAATACAAACTACTGTTGCACCTGTAGGAATTTGGTCTTTCACCTGCAATAACCCAGCTACAGAAGCAGCACTGGCAGGTTCGCAGAAAATGCCCTCTGAGGCCGCTAAAAGTCGATAAGCATCCAGAATTTCCTCATCAGTCACAGCTTTGAAGCTTCCCTGACTGGCTGATTGGGCGGCGATCGCTTTTTCCCAGCTAGCAGGATTACCAATGCGAATGGCTGTAGCTAGGGTTTCCGGATGGGCCACTGGTTGACCGGTGACTAATGGGGCTGCACCTGCTGCTTGGAAACCCATCATCCGGGGTAAGCGATCGCATTTTCCAGCTTGATGATATTGACAAAATCCCATCCAATATGCTGTGATATTACCCGCATTACCTACGGGGATGCACAGCCAATCTGGGGCATCACCCAGGGCATCAACAATTTCAAAAGCTCCGGTTTTCTGCCCTTCTAGGCGGTAGGGGTTGACGGAATTCACCAAGGTGATCGGATAACTTGCGGCCATCTCGCGGACAATTTCCAACGCTTGGTCAAAATTACCTTTAATAGCCAGTACTTCTGCCCCATAAAGTAACGCCTGAGCCAACTTACCCAGAGCCACATAGCCATCGGGAATCAGCACAAAGGCACTCATACCCCCACGCCTAGCATAAGCAGCCGCTGCGGCAGAGGTGTTGCCCGTACTGGCACAAATAACTGCCTTCGCCCCTGCTTCCTTAGCCTTGGAAATTGCCATTGTCATTCCCCGGTCTTTAAAACTACCAGTGGGGTTAAGACCGTCATATTTCACAAACACCCGCACTTGTCTGCCAATGCGTTCTGCGATCGCCGGCACTGGTATCAAGGGAGTATTACCTTCCAACAAAGTGACAACAGGGGTATGTTCACTCACAGGCAAGTATTCACGATAGGCTTCTATCAGTCCGGGCCAGGGTTGGCGATAAGATTTAGCAGCAGACAAGCTCAATGTCACGGGATTTAAAACTTCTTAACTAAGGATTGGATCTTTGAAATTGGGGAGTGCAGGATTAAGAAAAGAAAGAAAGGGAATTTTTCTTTGCTTCCAGATCCTAGTACCTCAATTCCCCAAGAATATTATTTCTTGAGGTACACAAGCCCCACTGGCCAATTTTATTTTATGTAGTTTGTCAAACACTCAACGTATTTCATGTAGTTTTTTGCATAAATGGCAAAAAGTAGGGCGATAAGCAATACAAGCATAATAGACTGGCTAATCATCAAGTACACCTAAGTATCATCCAGTGGCAGGAAACTTTCCATAACACAGGGTCGATGTTTTCTCTATAACCGAGCCTTTATGATCACAGTCGCTTATAACTAAACGGGGAAATCATTAGAGTGTGTGATTAAAATCATACAATAATGTAATAAAGCTTATAATTACATTATTATAATATCTCTAATGGTGTGAGTTGAGTTTTAGATTTAATAATTAGCTATGACTATGTCTACTTGTTCATCTCGTCGCGTTTCTCATTCCCAAACCCAGACCGACTGGGCCAGCAAGTTAACCACAGACTATTATCCAGACGATCAGCAAACCAAATTTATGCATTTACAAGCGGAGGTAGAATCTCTGCTAGAGCAGTTGCAAAACCTGAAGAGCCAGCGGCTAGACGGTACTCACCAGGCAGAATAATTCATTGTTCTAGACAGTATTCGTCTGTGTTGCCCTAGCTTGGACTTTCCCAAGATATTATTCAAAGCGCTGATTAGTCTCTGACCAGCGCTGCAAGCTGTAGCCATTAGGGTTTTCTACCAATAAAGCTAGAGATTGCCCATCGCCAAGTTTAGCGATCGCTATCAATCTTTGATCAGAATTTTTCTGAAAGTCACTATAAATTACATTACCACTATCGGAAACAATGAGGGTACGGTGATGTCCTTGATTTTTGACCGTCGCTAAATTTCCCGATACTTGCTGATTTAAAGATGCGATGGCTGCCTCAGAAATAGTCAGCACCACTTCAGGCTTGGCATTATTAGTTAAATCAATCACTTGCACAGGCCAATCACCCAATTGTTGCTGCATCTGCTGAAAGCTAGGAATAGCAGCAGGCAGAAGATTACCGGATTGCTGTAAAGAACGCCATACAGTGAGTAGCATTACCTTTATCCCTTGGGGATTCTGTTGATATAGTTCTTGGAAAGTGATGGGTGATGGTTGCACCCATTCCAGTGCGGCATCTGTTAGCGCTAAAGGTTTAGATTGGAGAGCATTGTGTTGATTCTGAGAAATTATTGCGCCAGCAACTAAGAGACGCAAAACCCCACGACGCAATTGCACCCCTTTAATAGTTGCGGTGGTGATTTGCTGTTCCCCATTTGGCAGCCAGACAACTATCTCAATTGCAGAGTCAGAGATGATCCCCAAAGTTTCCCAAAGAAATCTGCCTGGGGAATTTTTGGGTAGGCGCAAATTCCCAAAGGGGAAATTTAGCCAACTTTGACCATCATGAAATGCACTCACCTGCACCTGATACCAAACTTGATTATCCGTAAGTTTTAAATCTGCTTTCGGATCTGCTTGCAACCACTCACCTTGATTAACCTGGATAATTTTTTGCACCGAACCCACAATCTGGCTAGGGTGAGGAGAGGGAACTTGAGATTTTGTCACCTCACCATTGAGTTTTGCTAACAGACCTTGAATATAGGCTAGAGTTTTTGGGGTGATTTTTGGCTGGGAGTTCAACCAGGAATTAGCAGATGCTTCCCCCTGGCGAATTGCTAACATCAAACCCACCCAAGCTTGCACCTCTGGCTGATTGGGGTTTACCTGCAACGCCACTGCTGCGCGATTCCACAACCGTCCTCCATTCACTTTCAGCAAGCTGGCAATTTCTTGGACATCATTGGGTGAGGACTCAAATACCTGTAAAGCTTTTGTCCATCGACCATCCATCAAATCTGCCAGCACCTGTTGACTAGGACTGGCCCAATTTTTATCTGCTTGGTTTTTGGTGAGTTGGGAGTGCAAGCGAATCAAATCCATTTGCGCTTGCGCCGCCTCTGGTAGAGTATTTTGGCGCTGTTTCTGGATATCTTTCAACCATTCAAAAGCTGGTGTCCACAGCCCGCTACGGGCAAGTAAGAGAGCATTTTTGTAAGCAGAATCCTCAAGGGCTGGAGGGATGAGGGTAATTTCCTCCAGTTGCACCGGCTTGAGGAATAACTTGATCGATTTGACTTGGTAAACTTGCAAGTGCGGTTCTAAACCTACTGTTTGATCTATAACTAACTCTTTGGCGCCACCACCAGTCACCTGCTGCCATTTGGGCGTGTGTCCACTAAGACTTGACCAAGATAACATTTGGTGTAGGTTGGTGCGTTGAGGATTGTAGTAGATAATGTAACCATAGGCGATGGGCTGCGCCCCGCTGGATGCGATCGCACTAGTTCCTTGTTGGCGCTGACCCCGTAGATAAAACCAAGCCCCTGATGATGGTGTATGGTCTTCAAAGGGTTTCACTTCCGTTAAAGGTAGGGAAATTTCAGCATCCTGGTTTTCTGATGTAGCCTTGACCCAGGTAGAGTCTACAAAGGATTCTTCAGCATCTGTTATCGGCAGTTGAGTTGCTAGATGGTAGTAAGTTTCTGGCTGTGATTGGAATTCCAAGTCATCTGAACGCTGATAAACCCTCAATTCCACAATTTCTTGACAATCAGACTGACAATTGGCACGCTTTTGAAAAATTGGCAGCAAAAACGAGTTTTGGGCCTCTTCATCTAAAAACAGCGTAGCCCCAGCTATTTGTTTTTGTTCACTCAGGCTGAGTTGAATTTCTGTGAGGGTTTGGGGGCGTTCATGGTTACCAAGAGGGATTTGTGCCCATTTTGGTAAAATTTTATTCAGCCCACTTAGTTGATCTGGATTGAAAATATAGAGAATGCTAATCCAGGCAAAAGCCATAATTAAGCCACCACTGCCCAATAAAAACCCTAGCGCTAGGGTTGACGACAGCCAACTTCCCCGGTGAGACTTTGTTTGAGGTTTTTTGGGGATACCTTTAGTTGCATTTGGATACTGCCGATTAAGTTTAGATGCTTTTGGCTTCAGCTTACGCCAGGGATTTGCCATATTAGTTCTTAGTCATTCCAGGTGGTCTATATTTAGGCTTGATGTTTTTTGTTTTATAAAAGCACTTGCAAAAGTTGCCTATAACTATAGCGGTTAAAGTGAGTAACTCGAAGCCCGAATGTTTAATTGAATGAGTCCCCTGGGAACGCGGAAAAGTTTAAGTATTAAACAAGAAATTACCGCATTAAAGTTAACTAACATAAATTCAGTGCATTCTCTCTAGTGTGGGCAGGATGATTAGTAATAGACTCAGGGGTTAAGTGTGCATAGGGTGTAAAAAGTTGAAAGTTAGACTTGGTGACCGCAGCGATCGTAAAGCTTGGATGCTCCTATGGCTAATAATTGGAGCAGTGAACGGAGTTACACAAAAAGCGTTTGCCCAAGAGTACAAGGATGCAGAAATTACTCAGGTACAAGAAAGCGCAGAACCACAGGAGAGTATAGATTTAAATTTTACCCTTAACCCTATCTCCCCTGAGGAGCAATCTTCAGAACCTACCGATGATCCGATGGCACAAGTCACATCGGTATCTCAACTCAAAGACGTGCAAGCCACAGATTGGGCATTCCAAGCATTACAGTCTTTAGTAGAACGCTATGGTTGCATAGCAGGTTATCCAGATAGCACCTATCGCGGTAATCGCGCGTTAACTCGATATGAATTTGCCGCAGGTGTAAATGCCTGCTTAGATAGAGTCAATGAATTAATCGCCACAGCCAGCAGTGATCTAAGCAGCCGTGAAGATTTAGCAACTTTACAAAAATTACAAACAGAATTTGCCCCCGAATTAGCCACTTTGCGGGGTCGAGTCGATAAGTTAGAAGCCCGCACTGCCGAAATTGCCGCCAACCAATTCTCACCCACAACGAAACTTCATGGAACATTCGTAGTTGGCCTTCAAGGGCGGACTAGTAATCGTGGTGACGTTAATCCCAGAGATGGAATTAAAGATACCAATGATAGTGGGACTAATGCTAACGTCATCACCTACACACGGCTGGATTTAGTTAGTCAATTCTCCCCCCGCAGTTTCTTATGGACAAGTATCACAGATGTTCAGGGTGCCACGTCTCCCAGATTTCCTAGTGTTGACCCTTATAGTGGTTTTAATACTAATGTTGTACTTGGCTACCAATATCTTGCTCCTCAACCGCGCATAAGTGACTTGTTTTTTAACTGGCAGGCTACTGATAATTTAGTCCTGCGAGTGGGTGCAGCGGGCATGGATTTGGTAACTAATTTCCGCCCTCTCAAGCGAACACTAGGCCCTGATTTAGGTGCATTATCTCGTATTGGACAAAGAAACCCGATTTTATTTACCGGGTTTGGACGCGCTGGTGCCGCTGTTGATTGGCAATTTGCCAAAAATGCCAGTTTGCAGGCAGTTTATTCTAGTAATAACCCTGGTAATCCCGGTAATGAAAGCGGTTTATTTGATGGTAACACTACTGCTGGTGTGCAATTGCAGGTAGCACCAACTAAATCGCTTGATTTATCTTTATATTACGTTAATAATTACGCCTCAGATGGTTGTATGCAGACCTTTCTTGGCGATGACTGCTTAACTGGCTCCAAAGACAGCGGAGGCAATTTACAAACCGGACAGCCTCTACAAACCAATGCTGTTGGTGCTTCTGTAAATTGGCAAATTACATCCGGTATTAACTTGGGTGGGTGGGCTGGTTATACTAGTTCTCACATTCCGGGGCTTTCGGGCACTGTAGAGACGACGAATTACATGGCATATCTGAATTTTCCTGATTTATTTGCCAAGGGAAACTTCGGCGGAATTTATGTTGGACAACCGCCTAAAATCATCAGTAGCGACTTACCTGTAGGAAACAATGTCCCTGGACTGATAAATGGTGATGGGGGACAACCAGGGGGACAACCAGGAACAACGACTCACATTGAAGCATTTTATCGTTTCCGGCTTACAGATAACATCCATATCACACCTGGGATAATTCATATCATAGAGCCTGGTAATACACCTGATAGCGACCCAGTGACTATCGGCATCATCCGCAGCACTTTTCTGTTTTAATTTTGCTCTGGGCTATATCCTCAGATATAAGCGTTTTAAAAGTGTGTTTTCTTCTAGAGCTACCAAAAGTCATCGCTCTATTTTGCCGAGCAACTATTTGCTATGGGAAATAGATATAAAAAAGGTTTGGTAGTGAACCAAACCTTGATATAAATCCAGTGCATAACAACATCCCAAACCAATTTACTCATTCTTTTTTTAATCGGGCATCTCCCTATGGGATGTATGCAAATATGCTGAAAGCTGATATAGCAATTCTATTTGAGTTGCGAGAATTTACCCAGGTAAGATAAAATCACACCCCTCTTAGCTACTAAAAAGGGGTGTGTTGCCGCTTAAACGACAGTTGCAATCAACTAAACTTCAACCTTGGCGATCGCCTTCAATACAAAAATCTTTGAAATCACATCTTCTACTACCTTATCTGGTGTCGAAGCACCAGAAGTAATCCCTACTATAATTTTTCCAGCAGGTAACCAATTTTCTGTAATTACCAACTCTCCGTTTAATTGGCGATGTTCGATAGAATTACCTGATTTAATGCGCCCAACAACATCAATATGATAGGAAGGAATACCTCTCTCAAAAGCAATCTGTTGCAATTGAGTAGTATTAGATGAATTAAACCCACCAATTACTACCATCAAATCTAGATTTTGTTGCACCAAATCCAATATGGCATCTTGCCGTTCTTGGGTGGCGTCACAGATAGTGTTGAAGCTTTGAAAATGCTGATTTAACTCTGTGGGTGCATACTTCTGCATCATTGTCCGCTCAAACAGCTTGCCAATCTGCTCAGTTTCCCCTTTGAGCATTGTGGTTTGGTTAGCAATACCCACCCGTGCTAAATCTTGATCTGGGTCAAATCCAGCAGAAACAGCTTTAGCAAATTTTGCCAAAAATTCCTCCCGGTTGCCACCATTGAGAATATAATTAGCAACATATTCTGCTTCTTGTAAATTCAGCACTATCAGATATTTACCAGCAAAAGAACTGGTGGCAACTGTTTCTTCGTGCTTATATTTACCGTGAATAATGGAAGTGTAATCGGTTTTTTTGTGTTTTTCTACTGTATTCCAAACTTTAGAGACCCAAGGACAAGTTGTATCCACAATTTTGCAGCCTTTATCGTGAAGGATCTGCATTTCTTGGACGCTGGCTCCAAAGGCAGGTAAGATGACGACATCGCCAGGGGCGACAACAGAAAAGTCTTTTTTATTAGCATCAAGGGGGATGGAGTCTACTTGCATCTCCTGCATTCGCTGATTTACAGAAGGATTGTGAATAATTTCGTTAGTAATCCAGATATGTTCGGTGGGGAAGTGCTGACGGGTTTGATATGCCATGGCCACTGCACGTTCTACACCCCAGCAAAAACCAAAAGCTTGGGCTAGTCGGATGGTAACATCACCCCGTTGCAGGATGTAGTTGCGATCGCGAATTTGCTGAATAAAGTCGCTTTGATACTCAGACTGCAACTGGGTGGCGATTTCTGCTTGATGACCAAACCCCTTACGATTGTAATTTTCAGAATGTTGGAGGCTACGCTTAAAAGCTTTTGTATCCATTTGATTTTGCCACTAAAATTACTATTATTCATTTTCTCGCGCTAAGGCACTTACCAATAATAAAATGCTGTTAGCTTACCTTTGGCCTAAAACGCGAAAGCGCTTAAATTCTTGGATTTTCCCAAAATATATTTGATACGGCTAGGCATTTGATCTTTTTTGGATCTCCCTAAGACGCGATAACGACAGGCATATTTTGAATTTTGTATCCCTTACGGGAAGGGATGGCTCTATTTTGACTAGGTCATCTCCCCTTAGGAAAAACCTGTCCAAAATTGGTTAGCCAATGCAAGGAAAGCGGCTTTGAAAATCTCGTTTTCACCCCCTTTCGCTTTTCCTGAGGCTGGAGTTGAATTCCGTCTGTCCATAAATCTGCAATGCGGTACGCCAGACTATGTAGCCTTGGGGACTCAGGTGTAAGCCATCGGTAGTAAATTCGCGGCGGAGACTGCCTTCCTGGTTAGTAAACAAGGAATGTAAATCAAGATATGTGACATTTTTTTTAGTAGCTATGCTTTGCAGTTGCTGATTCAACTGACGAATACGACTATTAGGAATAGCTAGTAATTTGGCTCGTCCTTCCCAAGTTGCTTCCTCTCCCCCATGAGGCAAAATCGACTGGATAACAATTCGCGCTTGGGGATGCATCTTGCGTAAGTAAGTGATAATTCGCCGCTGATCGTCTAAAATCACCTCATCGCTCACCCCCCGGATTAGGTCATTAATGCCAATCATCACCAAAATAACTTCTGGCTGGGTGCTGTCAAATAGATTTAATCTTTGCAAAAGTCCATTGCTGGTTTCGCCAGAAATTGCCTGATTGAGCCAATTTCTATCTTCAGGTAATAACTTAGATGGAAACCACAAGCTCAGTGAATCTCCGGCCAGTATGGTTAAGTGCCTAGGAGGGTCGTCAGCAGCTACCTTGGCTTCTTGCTTGAGGATGTCTAACCATTGCTGGTAATTAAGTTGGTGACGCTTGCCTAACTCTGGTGTAGCGGCTGGGGCTGAACTCTTGAGGCTGACTTGATTCGAGGATGCTGTTGTGCCAAAAAAAGCGGTCAATCTCTGCTGTTGCCAAATCAGCAGGATGACCGCCAACATGAGTATGCTGTTGGTTACCAGGGAGAAAAGTCCCCAGATAGGAAAGGTTTTTGCAGGATTGGACACGACTAGCGAATTTTACCGATTGTTTGAATCAGATTTTAGATCGCCAGTGCGCCTAAATCCCACTATCTATTACGAAACATTAATGCGATCGCCAAACTCGGAGTTGTAACCTTCTTCGCCGTGTTCGTTGATATCCATGCCTTGTAGTTCAGCTTCCTCTTTGACGCGCAGACCGACTGTCGCATCGATAATTTTCAGAATGATCCAAGTACCACCAGCAGCGACGATATAAGCAATGGCGATCGCTGCTAGTTCAACTAAGATTTCACCGTAATTACCACGCAGCACCCCATCTTTCCCACCTGCATTGACTGCTGTCGTGGCAAAGATGGCGGTTAAGAAGGCTCCTACAGTCCCACCGACCCCATGCACGGGATAAGTATCTAAGGCATCGTCAACTTGCAGCTTGTGCTTGAAACTCACCGCATAAAAACACACAAAGGAGGTGATGAAACCAATTAAAATCGCTGATAGGGGTGTGACAAATCCGGCAGCTGGGGTGATGCCTACTAAACCAGCTACAGCACCTGTCGCCGCACCTACAGCGGTTGGTTTACCGCGTAAAACTCCTTCCAAAATCAGCCACATTAAAGCACCAGCAGCGGCAGCTGTATTGGTAGCAACAAAGGCTACCGTGGCTACTGTGTTGGCAGATAAGGCACTACCAGCATTGAAGCCGAACCAGCCAAACCAAAGTAAACCAGCACCTAGCAAAATGAAGGGAACGTTGTGGGGCGGACTCAGCCGATCAGGATGGGTTTTCCGAGGGCCAAGAACGATTGCCGCTACGAGGGCAGAAACACCAGAACTAATATGCACGACTGTACCCCCCGCAAAGTCGAGGGCACCCAAACCGCCAGCTAACCCCAAGAATCCACCTTTAGCCCATACCATGTGGGCTAAGGGCGTGTAGATAAAGGTTGACCACAGTAGCACAAATAAGCAATAGGCCCGGAAGCTCATGCGTTCGGCGATCGCCCCAGAAATTAAAGCCGGGGTGATAATCGCAAACATAGCTTGATAGATCATGAATGCCTGGTGCGGAATCGTCCCGGCATATGACGTTAAATCAGCATATTTTGGATCTGCTGCAATGAGTGCATCCTCATAGGGCATATGCGGCAGGTAGCCCTGAGTTTCTAACCCCACATTGCCAAACAACCAATCGAACCCACCGAATATCGAGTTCCCTGGTGCAAAGGAAAGGCTATAGCCCCAGAGAATCCAGGTAACTCCCACAATGGCCATGAGTACGAAGCTCATCATCAACGTGTTCAGAACGTTGCGCGATCGCACAAATCCACCATAAAAGAAGGCTAACCCTGGCGTCATCAGCAACACGAGCGCTGATGAAATCAGCATAAATGCTGTATCTCCCGTATCGGCCGCAGGCGGAGCGGCTGCTGCTTGGGCAAAAGCATCGCCCATCAGCGGTACTGCCAGCAGTAATAGGGTCAAAACCCCAATCATGACAACTTTCTTGAACACTTGTTTTTGTCCCTAAGCACCAACAATTTTGTGCTACTTAAATAGAATCCGTAATTTTTGATACTATTTTCTGTCTTAAAAGTTACTCAACTTGAGTTTTTTGGATAATGTTAACAAAAATATAATCCTTATTACAGTTGCTAACCGTTAAATAACTGTATTGCCATGCAATATTCTCATACTTTGGTTGCAAAGATAGCATTTTGTGTAAACGCTACAAAACTTATCTTTTTATATAAAAATTTTTGTAAACAACTAGGATAATTTGCTAACTGTGGTTTTTGTGGCTGTAATTATCTTCTGCCAAAAACACCTTTATTGCTCGGCTTGGTGTAGATGAAGCGAAGTTATTAGCACCAGATTTCACAGTGCTGGAAGTACCAGCTACATTTGGAGAAGCAGCACCAAAAGTAACTATTTGCTCTGTCAGTGATTTAGCTCAGCTGGCGTCACTTATTCCCAGGTGTTATGAAGTAGAAGCTGCCAAGCACTAATACTAGTTTGGCTCGTGAATATAGTAACACAGCAAATTTAAGTGAGATGGTGCTATATTTACAAGAAACAGACGGGAGTTTGAAAGCCCCGGAGGAACAGGCGCACAGGGACGTATTCCGTGCTTTAGACCGGGGATGAAAAACGACTCGGCAGGTTTTAACCTGCCTGTAACATATCCTTGAATTCAGGCAGAGTGTCAAGCAATTCTTCAACAACCTGAGTAATAGTTTTATCTTTAGTGGCTGCATATAAGCGCAGTTTGTTCATTCTGCGCTCTGTAATCCTAATATGTAATTCTTTGGTATACCTAAGACACAATAGCGATACATTCATGTTAGCATATACCAGAGAAGGTAAAGCAAATGTACGGTTGCCAACAAAATTTAATTAGTCCAGACTCAGAGCTAAAAGCAGTTCTTGAATTTATATGTTCTGAGTCGCATAAGCTGACAAACTGCGGTATCTACTACGCTCGCCAACTATACTTGAAAACCAAAAAATTGATTGGTAAGTACGACTTAGAGAAGGAATACAAAACCAATCAGCATTATCAAGTTCTTCATTCTCAGGCGGCACAACAAATATTGAGGTCTGTTGCAGAATCGTTCAAGTCTTTCAAAGAGTTGGAGAAGAAGTACAACAAAGGTGACTTGCACTTCAAGCCTAAGCTTCCCAAATATCGTCAAGGTGCAGGATACGCCTTAGTAGCCTATCCCAAGCAGGCATTAAAACTTATTGGTAACAGTATAAAGATTCCTTTAGGCAACACTGTTAAGCGTTGGTTCAAGCTTGATAGTTTCATAATTCCAATGCCGTCTAACTTGCAGTTTGCAGACATAAAGGAACTGCGAATACTGCCTAGGAATCAATGTTTCTACGCTGAGTTTGTCTACGAGAAAATTTCAACCCCAATATACTATGTCGACCCAAGCAACGCTCTAGCAATCGACCCAGGTATTAACAATTGGCTAAGTTGTGTTTCTAATTTTGGGACTAGCTTTATTGTTGATGGGCGTAAGGTTAAAAGTCTTAATCAGTGGTATAACAAGCGTGTTAGCACACTTAAAAAAGGCAAACCACAAGGCTACTGGGATGACCAACTAGCCCAGATTACAGAAAAGCGTAATCGTCAGATGAGAGACGCGGTTAACAAGGCTGCAAAATTAGTTGTAGACCACTGCCTCAAACACCATATTGGTACAGTTGTTTTTGGCTGGAATCAATATCAACGACAAGAAGCAACACTTGGCAAGACAACTCAATCCTTTGTGCAGATACCTACCGCCAAATTGAAACAACGAGTTAAGCAACTGTGCCAAGAGTATCGCATTCAGTTTGTGGAAACCGAAGAATCCTACACAAGCATTGCTAGCTTTCTAGATGATGATTTTCTACCTACATTCGGCGAAAAACCTGAAGGGTGGAAACCAAGCGGAAAACGAGTTAAACGCGGTACGTACCGCACTGGGGCAGGAATTCTCATCAATGCCGATCTAAATGGTGCAGCGAATATACTTCGCAAAGTAGAGACACAATTAGACTTATGTCTAGTCAAGGTCTGTAGGCAAGTCTTGACCCTTGCTACCAGATTTCGCATCTGGGAAACCAAAACTCAAAAGCGAAACGGAGCGGCTTTAGCCCTCCGTGTAGCAACAGTTTAGAATCCCCGTGTCTTTAGACCGGGGAGAGGTCAATCTATTTCCGATTGTTGAGCATTCTCAACAGGACGGGCAATTGTGAAAGAAATCGAGCGGCTAGATTGAGTTGATGAATCTAACTGGAGTGGTTCGGGTGATATTTCGCTAGTTATATCACTGAAGTAAGAGCCAATAATTTTATCGTAATTAGAAGCAACAGCTAACAATGCCCCCCCCAAGATATAGATGGGCAAAGGTAAAGTAAAGTTTCCCACCCAGTTAAATACTTCCGCCAAGGCAAACAGCACCAAAAAGCAGGCCAGCCAAACCTTCATGTTTTTATCCCCTGGATTGAAACAACACTAGTCTAAACAGCTTGAATGATACTGGATGTGCTACACAATCACAATCGAAAGTCAATTGTTAATTAGTAACGGGTAATGAGCTACTTACTCATGATTGAATTCCAAAACTGGCTCAACTTGACATTTTTCATGATTCGTTGTCGTCTTGGTGAGCACGTACCTTGCTGTTACCATTTTGGATTTGCGCTAAACGCTGAAGCGAACCGCTAATGCTGCGCGGTTTGGGAACTTCGCTTTTACCTTTAGGCCAGCCTTCACGTTGACGAGAGCGATCGCCATCAGTCTCTTCAGTTTGGTCGTGGAATAAAATTTGTCTGGTGGGATAGGGTAAATCGATTCCATTTTCCACATACAGCTTTTGTTTAATTGCAGAGATTACCTGATCCCGCGATTCCAGAGCATCTATCCTGCGTGGCGGTTTAATCCACCACCGGATGCGGATATTGACAGTACTTTCCGCAAGTTCCATCACCAGCACATCGGGAGCCGGATCTTTTAAAACAACATCTACACCATGCATTGCTTCCAGCATTAACTGCTTTGTCCTGTCAATATCATCACCATAGCCAACGCCGATATCATACTCTAGGCGGCGGTTTTCAAAAGCAGTGTTCACTGTTACTGAATTGGTGAACAGTTCAGAATTGGGAATGACAATCCGACGACCATCATAAGTTCTGATAGTCGTGGCCCTTGTCTGAATATTCTCTACCGTACCCTCAAAGCCCTTAAAAACAATTTGGTCATCAATTTGAAACGGTTCTGTCAACAAAATTAAAATACCTGCTAAAAAATTTTGCAAAATATCGCGAAAAGCAAAACCAATCGCCACCCCACTAATTCCTAGAAGTTGTACTAAATCGCCTGCTTTGAGCGAGGGAATCACAATAGACAGAGAGACAAACAGACCTACCAAAATGGTTATACCCTGTGCTAATCTTCCCAACACCATTCCCAGATTGCGAGCATAACGGTGATGGCGGGTCAAGCGCTTGACTAATCGCTTGATTGCTCTACCAACTACAACAAAGAGCGTAAAGACAATCAAGGCCAGAATGATATTTGGCAACAACATTATGAAGCCGTTAATCATTACCTGCACCTTGTCCCAGACTGCGGTTATCTCTGCGTTCATCTTGCTTTTTCTCTCATCAGTCGTTGCTGATGGTAGTCAAAATTAATGCAGTTAAAATCCTTCTCAGGACTGTAGATGCACTTTCGGCAAGACAGAATTATGTATGTTAATTAGCCCTTTCTTGCTAGGAAAAAGAAAGTGGACATGGATGTGCAGCGTTGACTTGGAGAATTTCTGTAGCTTGTTGGGCAGAAAGCGGTCGATAGAACAAGAACCCTTGGACATCGTCGCAGTGAATTGATCTTAAGAACTCCAATTCCTCTGGCTTTTCTACACCTTCAGCAGTCAGGCGCAAACCCAAGCTTCGCCCTAAGGTAACTATAGCCTGGATAATATGAGCTACCTTGGAATTCGTTGTCAATTCTCGGATGAAAGAACTATCAATCTTTAGACTGTGGAGCGGTAACACCTGGAGGCGGGAAAGGGAAGAATGACCTGTACCAAAGTCATCGATGGAGAGGTATACCCCCATTTGCTCCAAATCATTGAGCACAGTTTTAGTGAAATCGATATCCTCAATAGCGATCGTTTCCGTAATCTCCAACTCTAAAAAGTGCGCTTCTAGTCCCGTCTCTACTAAAATATTGGCTACCATCTCTACCAGTTTAGGTTGGCAGAACTGCTTGAGAGAAAGATTGACAGCGATAGTTAGGGGAGGCAATCCCGCTGCTTGCCAGGCTTTATTCTGACTACAGGCCTTCTGTAATACCCATTCGCCAATAGAGACAATTAATCCACTTTCCTCAGCAAGAGGAATGAAGACATTAGGGGCGACTATCCCCATTTCAGGGTGATGCCAGCGCAACAAAGCCTCCATACCAGTTATTTTCCCTGTAGTGATGTTGACCCGAGGCTGGTAGTAAACCACTAATTCTTCCCGTTCTAGGGCATGGCGCAGGCTCCTCTCTAAACTCAGGAGTTCGGGAGTCTTAGCGTTTAGGGACAAGCTATAGAATTGGTAGTTATTCCTGCCCTCATCTTTGGCATAATACAAAGCAGCATCCGCGTGCTGGATCAGAGTTTCGGCATCAGGACTGTTGTCATCAAGCAGCGCAATCCCAAGGCTGGCACTTACATAAAGTTCGTGTCCCTGAAGATGAAAAGCATTTTCTAAGGCTTGTAAGATTCTCTGAGCTGCTTGGGCTACCTCTTCTCTCTGAGTAATTCCGGCCATGAGGATGGTGAATTCATCACCTCCCCAACGGGCAACGGTGTCCCCAGGTCGGAGAGCATCTTTCAGTCTTTGAGCTACACTTTGTAAAAATTTGTCTCCCAGTGTGTGCCCCAAGGTATCGTTAATGATCTTGAAGCGATCTAGATCAAGGAACATAACAGCTAAACTTTCCTGATTCTGCGCCGCGTTGGGCAGGGCTAGAGCCAGTATTTCATTAAATAGCAAGCGATTGGGCAATCCAGTGAGCAGGTCATGAAGGGCCTGATAGCGAATCTTTTCCTCTACCTGCTGACGTTGGCGAGCGCCACTGATACTGGCGGCCATCGTTAAGAGGGTAGATTCTTCGTGTCTTGACCAATAACGCTCTGAGTTACAGTCTGCCAAGCCAAGGTAACCCCAAAATTGTTCCTCTAAGCGGAGAGGCACCAGCAGGAGAGATTTAATGCCGTATCTGGTCAGAAGTTCTTGTTCGGTGGGCGGAAATTCTTGGGTGAGTCCACTAATAGACTGGCCCCTAGAGAGGGCAGTATACCAGCGTTCTAGTCCACAAGTTTGATAAGACTGATTCTGCCAGTGGCAGTAAGAGGTTTCAACACCAGTGTGCGTCCATTCAAACCGTAGGCTTACCGCCATTTGTCCCGTAACTAAATGGGGATGGTTCTGGAAGAGATAAACGTGATCTACCCCAGCTGCTTCCCCTAGGGCTGCCAGCGCTTTGTTAATGGCTGTCTCGTAGTTCATTTCCGCCAGCAAATAATTGGCGGCTTCAGCAACTGCTTGTAGCAAGCGATCGCGTTGGCGTAGTTCTGCCTCAGCTTGCTTTTGTCCCGTAATTTCCCTAATAATAAAAGTTCTAATTAAATCACTTTCAGGCAGGTAGTGAACGGATTGTTCAAAAATCTCTCCGTTAACTTCTATCTCCCGGACAAAAGAATTTCCCTCTTGGTTCTGCACCGCATTCACAAGTTCTGCCAGGATAGGGTGCTGCTTGCCCATTTTCCTGAGTTTGGGGAACTTGACAGCCGCGGCTGGATTGAGATATGTAACTGTTCCCTCTAAATCCATCTCGATAATTGGATTAGGGATGAGTTCAGGAAAGGATGCAAGGCGAGCCAGGGCGCCCTCACTAGCTCCTTCCAAGTTGGGATCGCGGATAATTAGGGTTTCAAAAGGATTGGCGGGATTGGCTTGTTCCAACAGAAAGCTAGAAATGTCTTCTACTTGACAAGATTCAGAAAACGCTTGTTCTGATAAGTTGGAAATAGCATAGTATTTAGCCTGAGCTTGATGATTGCCAAAAGAAATCGTGTCTCCATGCTGGAGGTTATGAGAAAAGCATTTAGTGCCATTAACGATTAAGCCATTAGTACTTCTTTTGCCCTTGAAGTTGCCATCAATAATCCGGAAACCATATTGATCGGTATCTGGAATAGTTACCCGCAATAAAATCGCATGTTGCCTCGATACAGAACGGGAATGCAGAACAATAGCGTTTCTAGTATCCCGCCCAAGAGAGTAAGTCGTCTCTAGCAGGGGGATAGTTCTTTGCCCGTGCAGGTCTTGAAGGACGAATAGGTGGCGGATTTTTCCCCGCTCATTTCCCAGCATGGCTCTTCCTCAAATTCTCATGTCTTTGGGTCTTCTCTGCAAGAATAATGCTCTAAATAAGTCTTGACTTTCAGCCCCCAGTTCTGGGAAAACTGCTCAATCAACTTTTTTGCCATCTGTGCAGCTTATCGCCTGGCCATTCTCCTAGGAATTAACCCTCTGGAATGAAATGCCCATTTATCCAGCCAGGTTTCCTTGGGGAGTCCTGGCAATTTTTCCAACTCAAGAGCAATATACTTTAGTTTATTCTTGCCCAAGTACCCAGAATAAAATTAATTACCTAAGATAACCTATGGTAAATTTGCGGATTTTTTGATTTCAATGATAAAAAATCATTATAATGGCAAAGTACCTACGGGTAAGATAATTAAGGTACTAAACCTCCAAAAAAATATTGTACATACTTAAATAAGCATCAATATCAGTTAAATAAAAACTATGATTATTTGAACGCTATTATTATATCGTGGTGGAAAATAGTTATAAATAAACAAACGTAACTTTTTCCAGGGGATTGCTGTTTAGGGGTGTGAAGCAATAGAGGCTATTTTCAGGGTATTTTCAAGAAACTTAAACAATATCTACCGTATAACTGTCAGAGTTGATTAACCATTAATGCAAGGGTAGCGAATTTACATTTCTTAAATTTCTTAACTTTATTCACTGAAACAGTAACGCCCTTTAACTAATTGGTATTGATTGATATAGAGAGTTTACTTAAGCCTAGAATCATTGCCAATTACCACAAGTGAAATCATCTTTAATTTCCTTCACCTGCTTAAAAGTAAAGTTTAGTTGCAAAAGACATCCCTTCACATTCCATAGTGATAATTTATTAGTAGAAGCTAAAAAACTTCCCTGGCAGATCCAACAGCCAAAGTCCAAAAGTTAAGTTAAGAGGTAAAGACGCTGTTTCAACATCTGTCTCGTCAACTAACAATAACACCCAACTCCAAAACTGATATCTCCTCAAAGTGGTAATCAAGAGGGGGCTATGCGGCTGATTGCTTAGTATACTGCGATTGTTAAGCGTTCAATCAGTGCAACCCTGCATAAAATCACAAAAGAGAGGAAATCACTCAGTTAGTCCGAGATTGGGTGTTGTTGTTTTAGAAAGATCAGTGATGTTTTGAGATATGAGCTTTGACTTTTCTGATTGCTCGGATCTGACTCAAGACGGTTTTTTTACCTGAAGGGGGCAAGTGATTTTTATGTTTCGTTCAGTTCAAGCTGACTGCTGATTGTATCGTTGACCTAAAAAGAGGATTGGTGGTTGCGTGTCAAATACCGTTTCTATCACATCCGTAAAATAGTTATTAACTAGGGGAACATACCAGGAAATCACTCTTGGCGAACCCAATTTATATATCTTAATTCTTTAATTTACTCAAAAGTTTAAAATTGCAATTAAATTGGCTTACTATCGGCCCTACCACAGTAAATATAATCCTGAAATATAATCCTGTTGAAGAGCTTTTTAATGGCTTGAACAGTGTGGGAGTGGTAGCTTACTCGACAGTGTTAATAATGTACTACAGTTGGTCTCAAACCTAACTTTTACAGCATATTTCATCTGAGTGAGCTACACAAGGGTGGGCTTTTCGGCCCACCCCACAAGATTTATAATATTAAGATGTGTACTTTATTTACTTGTGAAGTGCTGTAAGGGTAAAAATTCTGTGGTTACTTTGGTTGATTAGGTTTACTGTACTGGGGTTAAACTCACCAAAGAATCAATGACGGCAGTTGAAAAACAAATTCAAGGTTTACCAAACTTGAAGAAATGGTTTGTTGAAATTTTTGGCGGTTCTATTTGATTTCTAGATCATTATTTTCTTGTAATACTCATATTGAATAATCAATTCTATCTTGTTCGATGATGCCATTAGGATGCCTGTACACGAAGGCTAGAGCAATATGGCTCGTGTTTCATCCCCTAGGACGTTAACCGAGGGGCTTTCACACAAACCTTGATTCTTTGTAAGGAGCCTAGCTTTTTCAGTCCATGGGTCATTGCATAACCCAACTGCTGGCAAATTTAATTCAAATGGATGGGGTGGTGACTGTAGCAACAGGGGTGAACCTTTCTCATGAGCTTCTACTAAGTTAACTATCCAAGGAAGAAAGTCTAAGATTTCTCTTGGCAATACAGTTAGCTCGAAGTCCCACAACAGATTAAGACCTCGACATACTTGCCCCTTTTTGACCATCATGACTTGAAGAGCGCTCTTATTAATAGCCAGACGAAGAATAAAAGGGCGCAATGGGATAAATTCGTCAGGTGCTATGTAAGCGTATATGTTTACATAGTTTAATCGCCGCCGATTATCCATCCAAGATGCAATAGGGGAATTACTACTATAGGATGTACCGCTTATGTTCACTGGCATACTCATAGCAGCAGCAAAGAGAGAGTAGAACTCACTTCTTAGTTCGCTAACAATGTGTTTGGCTTCTGGGGTCACAGTTGCTACACCTGTTTAAAAAACAATCCCCTGCCTTTATCAAAGACAGTTAACCTTAATTTCGGAACCGTCTCTTACTTTGCTTGTGCTTGGCAACTGCTTTGCGCTTGCGTTTTTCCAGAGGAGTTTCAAAGTGACGGTTCTTTCTCATATCTGGAAAAATCCCAGCCTTGGATACTTGTCGCTTAAACCGACGTAAGGCTGATTCAATTCCTTCATTTTCGCCGACGATTATTTGGGTCATTCTCTCTCCTGCTAAATTGACTTAATTAGTAGCTATTTAGTTGTAAGCAATGCAGTCAAGCAAATCGCTAAAAAAGGCAGACTCTTTGTCTGCCCTTAAGACCTTAGAGTTAAATTCTTGGTTTTAAACCTTAGTAGCGTCGAGAGTATCCACCACCATCACCTCCGCGTCTACCACCGCCGCCGCCGCCGCCGTCTGTCTTCGGTTTAGCTTTGTTAACTTTTAAGCTACGGCCCATCCATTCAGCGTTATCAAGGGCAGCAATTGCTGCTTCTTCTTCCGCGTCTGAGTCCATTTCTACAAAGCCAAAACCTCTAACGCGTCCTGTTTCGCGGTCGATAGGTAGTTGGACTTTCTTAACAGTCCCATATTCTGAAAAGACCTGCTTAAGGTCTTCTTCTCTAACTTCATAGGATAAGTTACCGACGTAAATTGACATAAAAAAAATCTCCAGAAACCGAGAGTGTAGAGATTTAGATCCGGAGATGTCTGTAATACGAGTGTAAATAGCAACAAACCGTACAGCCGAATTTAATCATCTCTCGATATATTAACACAAATCGAGAGGTTGTATTGCTAAGAAGCGTTATCGCGCTTTAAAAGTCTTGGTGTTTTAGATTGAGATTACTCGGTTAAATATAGTAGTATATTCTTAGCTCAATGTAACTTTTGCTACTTAAAAAACGTATTAATGGGAAAAAATTGTTGACTTTTCCTATAATTGTGACTAGATATTACTTGTATATCTTACATATTATGAATTTGTCAGTGAACTGGTATTACAGATGAATTTTGGATTGAGCTAAAAAATCCCCGGACTTTTTGGGGGAATGTGAGAAGTGATGCTCACCCAGTCCGGGGATTCGTCAACCTATTGTTATTCTTCTTCTAACTCAGCTTCTTCTTCATCTTCGTCTTCGTTGACCTTGGTGATGGAGTTAGCAGACACAACCGCCCCCTTGTCTAGCTTTTCACGCACTAGCTGCTTAATTTGTTCGGCAAATTCTGGCTTTTCTTCGAGGTATTTGATGGCGTTGTCTCTGCCTTGGGAGATATTATCGCCGTTGTAACTGTACCAAGCGCCTTTGCGGACTAGGACGCCAGTTTCTTCTCCCAGGTCAACAATACAACCTAGAGTGGAAACTCCTTTACCAAAAATAATGTCAAATTCGGCGATTCTGAAAGGCGGCGCTACTTTATTTTTTGCTACCTTCACTTTGACGCGGTTACCAAATTCATCTGTACCTTTTTTCAAGGTTTGAATCCGGCGAATGTCTAAGCGCACGGAGGCGTAAAATTTCAAGGCGTTACCGCCAGTTGTGGTTTCTGGGCTACCGTAGGTAACGCCGATTTTTTGCCGCAATTGGTTGATAAAAATTACTGTGCAGCCAGATTTACCAATGTTGCCAGTGATTTTACGTAAAGCTTGGCTCATCAACCGGGCTTGGAGACCAACGTGAATATCACCCATATCGCCTTCGATTTCGGCGCGGGGAACTAGTGCTGCTACTGAGTCAATGACTACAATGTCAACTGCGGCGGAGCGAACGAGTTGATCGACTATTTCTAAAGCCGATTCACCAGTATCAGGTTGGGAAACTAGCAAGTTGTCAATGTCTACACCTAAGGCGGCAGCGTAAGTAGGATCAAGGGCGTGTTCAGCATCAACAAAGGCTGCTATACCGCCTTCTTTTTGCACTTCGGCGATCGCATGGAGAGCTACTGTTGTCTTACCAGAACTTTCCGGGCCATAAATCTCAATCACCCGTCCTTTGGGTAAACCGCCACCCAATGCTAAATCCAAGGTGAGCGCTCCGCTGGAAATTGTCTCTACCCGCATCCGGGTAGCATCTCCTAGACGCATGATTGCTCCTTTACCGAAGCTGCGCTCAATCTGGTTGAGTACCATAGTCAGGGCTTTTTGCTTGCCAGTAGTCTCGGTGTTGATAGCCATTAGTGCCTCTAAATATAGGATTTAAGGATTTTTAGGTTGGGAGTTTGAGTAGAACAGATATACTATTTTAGCTGGAAAATGTTGTAATAGGACTTTTCCTACAAGGATGTTTGACAAGATCCTAACGCGATCGCTCCCTGATTAGGGTAATAAAACTCGACGATTTTGCAAAGGGGTGATTTTTTTAACCTACAAATCAATCCTGGGTCTCAGTGCGCTGGGATTGACTGCTTCCATAGGGAGATGAGCTGAAGGTTCATTGAGGATTACTATATTTATCGAGCCATGATTGAATAGCAGACTTAAATTTTGCTTGTTCAGTCTCATTCATGGCAACCGGATCGAAGCGATCGCGATAATGAAGCTCAATCAGCGAAGTCAAATCGTCAACCTGTGATGGGGATAATTCCTCTTTTAGCCTCTGAATCCAGTTCTTTAAAGACTCTGAAGGGTTACGTATAAATCCTAACTCGTTTAAAGCCTTCTCAATCGAATAAAATTCAGAATTCTTTCTAGTTGGGTCAAAGTTGTTACTTTGTTTCAGCAATATCTGTTTCGTCGATACACGGCGCACCCCTTTTTGGGGAACCAACCTCCGCATCAGAATCAAGATAAACGGCAGCATCAGCCACCAACCATACTTAAGTAAATTGCTACCTCTAACATTTCCTAACCAGCTTGAAAGTCTGAAACCCAGAAACGACCATAAATCAGAGATGAATGACCATTTAGAAGCAGTTGCATCCTCAATACCTGTCCAATCAGCAGGTGTAGTGTCAAAGGCTTGCCATCTGTTATCTAAATATACCATTGTCCAAGCATGGGCGTGACGACTGCGGACAATATATTGCTTTTCTAAATTGCTAAATTCATGCACCGAATATCCCACAGCATAACGGGTGGGGATGCCTACCGCACGCAAAATAAGTGTAGTTGCAGTGGCAAAATATTCACAGTGTCCAGAGCGATTTTGTAGTAAAAATGTTGATAAAGCTGTTGAAGAATTGTCTTTACCTGCAAGCTTGAGGGAATAACGAAAATTATTTTGAAAAAAGCTATTTACACGCTTTAATATTTCTTGAGGTGATTTGTTTTGAATATCAAGGTTACTGATAGTTTGATTTATTGCTATTTGTTCTTTTGGGGGGATTTGCAAATCATCTTCTGTAGGTGCGCTATCAACAGAAAGATTATTATTAAACTTGAGTTGGTAAACGATATCGTTAACTTTTCCATCTACTTTTACCGTACCATATTTACTCTTTTCCATTTGACTAACTTGTAATTCATCAATTTGGAATGTGCCATCTACCAACCTTAATAAACCTTTGCCGCGATTAAGCGTAGCAGAAACGGTGAGTATCGAACTATTTGCTGGTTGATCTCCTAAAGTCCAAGTCTTACCATTGCTTTGTGGTTGAACAGGAATAAACTGAGGTTTTGATGCTACCCAAAAAGAAGATTTGTATTTATTATAAGTTGCTTCTCTTAGCAGAAGAGGAGAGCTTTTTTGATTTTCAGCATTTACCCTAAATATAATATCATTTGACTGCTTTAAAGTGCCAAGTTCTCCCATACTTGTTTGTTTCTTGAAAGCATCTATCTCTTGTCCGACACCATTGCTTAACCAGGCTACAACACTTTCTTCTAACTTCACTTGAAGTTGAGCCACCCCAATCTGTCCGATGAATCCAATTATTCCAGCAAGCAGGATTAGACATAACCAAACAGTAGGCGGAAATCTTTTAGACCGCAGAAACCAAAAAGCAACCGATGAAAGTAAAAACATCCCAATATAAAAAGAAATGTCCTGAGTATTGGCATTTCCAGCAGAAAAAATACAAAGAGCGAAATATGGATAAGTTAAATTAATAGTAAATTTGGTTGATTTCTCTTTTGTAGTTACATTTTTAATCTTTAAAAAAAGTGTACGAATGTCAATAGTTTCCTTTACAGAATATACCTGAACAGCTATAAGAGGGAAAAATACAAATGGCAGTAGTTCTAAAAAAGAATATATTAAATAAAGTGAGCGTTGAGTAATGAGAAGATAAACTAATAAAGAGATCAGAAGCATCAAACACAGATTAGCAAGGCGCCGGAAATCATCACTAGAGAAATCCCACCGCGAATTAATGAAGCGCGAGCCTTCCAGAATTACAGCCATTAGTAGGGCAAAAATCCAGAATCCCGACTGAAAACCCCAAAACATTAAAGCAGCACCAAGGAGAAAAGGAGGTGTTTTCATAAACGCATTAACTGCTCCTGTATTGTACCCAATTTTAAGATATGAAAAGTTGTGATTTCATCTTGGATAAAATCAAAATTATCTAAATTGTCTTCTTGTTTTAGAATAATTAGTACTAAGGTATGGATACCCATTCTCTTGAGATAATTGACTAATTTGATTCTCTCTTCATCCCAAGAGAGAAATATGCAGATACACCCACTCAACAGAGAAACTCTCTCAATCACTACTGGAATTAGTGAATCAAAATATTTATCCCGACAAGCAACTACAGAAGCGAGAATCTCTAGCATTTTTTCAGTATGACTCAGTCCTCTACCAAAGGTAAAAGAATAAGCTTCATTACCCACAAACATCAAGTCTAATAAAGATTCTTGGGTTTGAACTTCATAGGCTAATGAAGCTGCAATTGATATTGCTTCTTCGAGAATTTCGCTATATTTTTCACTTTGAAATGTATCTAAAATCAGTGCGTGTCTGACAAAAAATTCATCTTGTTCTTCTTTGACAATTGGCTTACCAACTTTTGCCCAACTTTTCCAATGAATTTTTCGCAGTGAGTCTCCAGGACGATATTCTCGCAAAGACCGAAATTCTTCTGCATCTCCCACAGATGAAGCTAAAGCCACCCCACCAGATTGATATCTCTTTAAACCAGGAAGTTCAATTGGTGGTAGTTTATATAGCTTTGGTAGAATTAATAAAGATTGGGGTAAAGAAATAGTTGTACAAGCATTAAAAAGACCAAAAGGATCTGGTCGCGTCATCGTCATTCCAACGAGCCGAACAACACCTCTATGGGTGGGTGTAAGTTCACAAAGTACTTCAGTTTTGCTGTTAGGTGCAAGCGGGGGTAACTCTGTTGGTTTCGCTGTAGCACATTCTTTCCGAGAAACCAGCCATAGCCAGCGATAAGCTCCTGATTTTTTATCCAGAGTACTACGTTTATTTTCGTCAGGTTCAGGTGTTTCTATAAATTCTTGAAAAGTGGGACGGGGGTCAGCAAAATTTTCAAATAATTTTAATCCTTTTTGAATTTTGTCACTTTTGTTATGAATCAAAATTCGGTAGTTCAGTTTTACCCCTACAGTTGCATATCTGGGTAAATTGCGAGTTGCACTAAAGCGGTAGCGAAAAAATAGACTATAGACTGTAGCTATGATGAGAATAGATAGCAAAAAAGTAAATATCTGATAGGTCATGCTTTGGTTGCTATCTCCGGCCATTATGGCAGCAGCAGTTAACCAAGAAATAACCGCACCCATAACAGTAACTCGTTTTTCTAGTCTGTGTTGAATAGCAGAACTGAAATGGTAAAGACGATAGATAGAACGTTGTGTCTTTGTAGGTTGCATTTTAGGTAGGAACAGGCACAGATTTGAGAATATCTTCAATCACACTTTCAGCAGTTTTCCCAGAGAAACGTGCTTGGGGTTCCATGACTAAACGATGAGCAATGACTGATACTGCTAGTTCTTGAATGTGTTCTGGGGTGACAAATTCATAACCATCAAACAAAGCCAAAGCTTGAGAAATTTTCATTAAAGTAATAGAAGCTCTGGGACTAGCTCCTAATTGCACACCTTCGGCTGAACGAGTAGCATTAACAATATCTACAAGGTAGCGTTTCAATTCTTCACTGATTCTGATTTGCTTAACTTGCTGTTTTAAGGTGATTATGTGTTGTAAGTCAACGCATGGTTGAATGGTATCAATTGGATGTTGCTGAATTTGGTCTGAGAGCAGGTTAATTTCTTCTTCTGGGGATATGTAGCCTAGGCTAAATTGAAGCGCAAATCTATCCATTTGGGCTTCTGGTAAGGGGTAAGTACCACGGGACTCTACTGGGTTTTGTGTAGCGATTACAAAGAAGGGGTCTTTGAGTTTTCGCAAGTTTCCGTCAATGCTGACTTGAAATTCTGCCATTGCTTCTAGTAAGCCGGACTGGGTGCGGGGTGAAGCGCGGTTGATTTCGTCAGCTAGGACGATATGAGCAAATATTGGCCCTTCGTGGAAATGAAAGGTGCGTGCATTGGGGTCTAGCATGGAAACGCCTAAGATGTCTGACGGCAACAAATCTGGTGTAAATTGAATCCGCTTGAATGTGACATCTACAGAGAATGCTAGGGCTTTGGCTAAGGTGGTTTTACCGGTTCCGGGATAGTCTTCTAGTAAGACGTGACCACCACTAGCAAAGGCTGAGAGCAACTTCCTGATGGCTGCTGATTGCCCTTTCATCACTTTTTCAATGTTGTGACAAATTTTTTGATAAATTTCTTTGCCGGATAAGGGAGGGGTTTCTGGGTTGGCATTATCCATGTTTGGGTTATGTAAAAAAAGACTTAAGTAATTTTAAGCTGAAAAATGCGATCGCGCTCTGGTTTGGGTAATAGATCGCTACAATTTTGGGGCGTTGCTGATTAAAAATATGAATATGTCTCGCGCAAAGGCGCAAAGGCGCAAAGAATCAAGCTTAAAAAAGTTGAATTTCCCGATTTCATATTCCAATTCAGCAACGCCAATTTTGGAGATGGGTAATTTTTTTTAACGCAGAGGTACGCGGAGGGTTAGCTGCATTGGTGTGATTGATTCTTTAAGTTTACCAATATTTTAAGGTGCGATCGCCTGGGTTTAATGCCTGTTATGCGATCGCTTCCAGCGGGTGCTTTTGCCCATTGCATCTGCTAGAATATAGTCATAATGTCTAAAATAGTCAAAACTACTATGCAGACCTACACTCTCACAGATGCTCGCAACAAACACGGTGAGGTTTTTGACAAGGCTGCAATTGAGCCAGTTCTACTAACCAAACAATCACGTCCTAGTCATGTGATTATTTCCGCAGATAGCTACCATAAATTACTTAATCGGCTGCAAGAATTAGAGGATATGGTTTTTGGTCAAGCTGCTGAAACGGCTTTGAGTCAGTCCAAAATGGTTGGTACAGAGGCTTTTACGTCTGCATTGGAGCATTTAGCTGATGGCGAGGCTTGATGGTTTAGCAACTGTTCTTGATTTTCTCAACGGTTTGCAGCCTAAAATAGCAGCACAAATTGCCAAAAAAGTTTTAGCCTTGAACGTTGAGCCTTTACCAGCTGATAGTGAGCAGCTATCTGGTTATCAGGGTTTATATCGAGTTGATAGTGGTGAATATCGAATTGTTTACAGGTTTTTTCCTGAACAAGATTTAGTGGAAGTGATTTTAGTCGGTAAGCGCAATGATGATGATGTCTACAAAAGATTAAAGCGTTTACTGGGCTAAAGTTTGGTTTTGATGAAAAATGCTAAAATCGCTCTAGCACAAATGCTTTCAGGCATCTTTGATGATTTTTGACTCTCTGATTCCCGATACCGCGCTTTCGGTGGCTGGGTTAACTGACTACATCCGCTTGCTGCTGGAGGAAGATCAACACCTGCGGCAAATTTGGGTGACTGGGGAAGTTTCTAGCGCTAACAATCATCGCAGTGGGTTATTTTTCACGCTGCAAGATACTAATGGTACGGCAACTATTAAGTGTGTGGTGTGGAATAGCCAATTGGCAAAACTGGCTCAGACACCGATTCGTGGTGAACAGTTAATTATTTTGGGTAGTATCCGGCTTTATCCGCAACGGGGTGAGTATCAGTTGACGGTATGGCAAGCTTTGCCTGCTGGTGCTGGTTTACAGGCGTTACGCTATCAACAACTGAAGAAACGCTTAGAGGCTGAGGGGTTGTTTGATATGGAAAGAAAGCGATCGCTTCCTATTCACCCCCAAATTATAGCTGTGGTCACTTCTCCCACTGCTGCGGCTTGGGGTGATATTCAAAAAACCCTTAAACACAGATATCCTGGTTTACAAGTTTTGTTTTCTCCCGCTACTGTCCAAGGTGACTTAGCACCGGCATCTATTGTCAAAGCTATTGAACGGGTAGAACGAGATGCTCGCGCTGAGGTGTTAATTTTATCTAGGGGCGGTGGGGCGGTTGAGGAGTTGGCTTGCTTTAATGATGAACGGGTTGTGAGGGCGATCGCCAATTGTCCCATTCCTATCATTAGTGGTATTGGTCATCAACGAGATGAGTCTTTGGCAGATTTAGTTGCTGATGTCTGTGTTCATACACCTACGGCAGCAGCGGAAAGGGTTGTGCCGGCTTTGTCGGAGTTGTATAATCAGCATCGGCAGCGAGTTGCAGCTTTACATGAGGCGGTGCATGAGTCTGGGGAAATTGCTGAAAACCAACTGCAATTGTTAAAAGATCGGTTGCGGCGGTTGGGGTTAGAAAGGCTTGTACAGCAAGAGGTGCAAAATCTTGGTTGGCAGCGTCAGCAGTTATTGCAAGTGACTATGGGGCGATCGCAACAAGCCACCCAGCATTTAGAAATGTTGCGGCAAAAGTTGGCTAGTATTGACCCGAAAGCGGTGTTACAGCGTGGTTATGCGGTGGTGAGGCAAGAAAATGGCGCGATCGCTCGTTCGGCGGCAAAATTAACTGTAGGGGAAGATTTGCTGATTCAGTTGGGACAAGGGGAAGTTAAAGTGAAGGTTGTAGAAGTTAACAAACCGCCAAGACAAGGCAGTGCCTTGGGCGGGTTTCCCGACTTAAAGCAACTGCCGCGCCAAGGACGCCAAGATTTGAATGGTTAAACGTAATAGTTCCTCTAATTCTGATTCTCTGGTGGGTGGGAGTTATGAGGCAAAGGTGGCAGAAATTGAGAAAATAATTGCTCGCATTGAGGCGGGTGAGTTGGATTTAGCTGAGGTTTTTGAGCAATTTGCCGCCGCTGTTGAGTCTTTGCGTCAGTGCGAAAGTTTTTTGCAGCAGCGACAGCAGCAGGTAGATTTGTTGATTGAAACTTTAACTGATGATTGATATTTGCAACGGGGGTTTCATTTACCTGGCGGGCATTTGGTTTCTTCTACTCTTACCAGTCGGCCTTCCTGATATGCTTGTCTCAGGGCGATCGCATCTGCCACAATATACTGGGCGCTCAATCCTTCTTCATCCATCATTCTTTGCAGAGTAACTCCAGTCTGTTCTGCTGCTTCGTGAATTGGCGGAATTTGGCAGTATCTCCCACCGTTTTTAGTCCGCCGCCAAATACTAGGTTTTTCAGGTCTTTTGCCTTGAGGATGACGCGCTTTTTTGGTTAAAGTGCGTATAGTTTCTTGGGTGATTTCTCTTAAATCTAGTAGCCTTTCTATTACTTGCTGATACTTTTTACTATTTTCCCCTAGCTGATATATGGTTCTAGGCTCAACTTGGGCAAAATCTTCGGGGGAAAACTTCCCAAATGCTGCGGCAATCTTCAGATAACGCTTTTCCTCACCTTGCCAACCCAGTTCAGCCAGTAGCTTTTTGTACTCTTGTAAAGGTAGCTTTTGTTTTTGTTCAGCTAACCAAAACGCATAATGCACTATTGTCTTAGTGACATCGGCAAGAGTTGGGGCCGCATAATCTTCAGTACTAACACGGTTATTCTCTTCAGCTTTTAGTTCTATATATTGCTCAAGCTTGGATGGAGCAATTGCTTGATGGTTAACTTGGGTTGGCACTACACCGGGCATTGGTGTCATAGTGGTATTAGGGTCATTCTAAGGGTTTTTGTTAAAGGCCATCTCACATTAGTCAAGGATGATAGCCAAGACTAAAAGTTGATCTTACTAGAACAATTGTACTACTTGAAATTCCGAAGAAAACCCTAAACATACCAGAATTTTAGGGAATCCTTTGTAAGTTTTATACACAGTGAATTTATGGTAATGTTAATTCTTGCTTTGCCCGAAGGCTGATAAACTATTCTGTTGGTTCACCTAACAAAAGAGTTTGCTGTGACTAAATTTCTCTTCGTAACTGATTTAGATCATACCCTTGTAGGCGATGACAAGACATTGGCAGAATTAAGCGATCGCTTAGAAAGACATCGCCAAGAACATGGCACTAAGATTGTATATGCTACGGGGCGATCGCCTATTCTCTACCGCGAAATCCAAAAGGAAAAAAATCTCTTAACACCAGATGCTCTCGTTCTGTCTGTGGGCACAGAAATCTATCTCAATGGTAGTGACACAACAGATGCTGGTTGGGTAGAAATCCTCACCCCTGGTTGGGATCGGGAATTGGTTTTATCGATCACCAAGCAGTTTCGGGAGTTAGTTCGCCAACCAGACACAGAACAACGTCCCTTCAAAGTGAGTTTTTTCCTCCAACAAGATGCAGCCCTAAATGTTATACCAAAACTAGAGGCAGAGTTGCAGAAATCTAAATTAAATATAAAGTTAATCTATAGCAGCGGTATTGACCTTGACATTGTACCCCTTACCAGCGATAAAGGTCAGGCAATGCAATTTCTGCGCCGAAAGTGGGAATTTGCAGCAGAACAAACTGTTGTTTGTGGTGATTCAGGTAATGATATTGCTTTATTCGCTGTAGGCAACGAACGGGGAATCATTGTCGGCAATGCCCGTCCTGAGTTACTCCAATGGCACAACGAGTATCCCGCTGACTACCGTTACCTAGCACAAAATTTTTGTGCAGGTGGAATTATCGAAGGATTAAAATACTTTGGTTTCTTAACATGATTAGCTATCTTAAAGGTATTGTTGCTGGTATCCAAACAATTAGTCCGAGTCGCACGATTCTGACTTTAGAGGTGAATAGTATGGGGTATGATTTACAAATCCCCCAACGACTCGCCCAGCAATTAATGACGATTGGGGAAGAGGTACAAATTTTTACCCATTACCAAATTCGCGAAGAAGTGCCGTTGCTATATGGCTTTGCTTCACCAGCAGAACGAGATTTATTTCGTCACTTGCAAACTGTCAGCGGTATTGGTGCAGCTTCGGCGATCGCACTTTTGGACACTTTGGAACTACCAGATTTAGTTCAAGCCATTATCGCTGCCAATACCCAAATCTTAATTCAAGCCCCCGGCGTGGGGAAGAAAACCGCAGAACGCATTTGTCTAGAACTGAAAAGCAAGTTAATTGAATGGCGCAAATCAGCAGGGTTCTTCGTCGCTACTGGTGGCCCAGCACCAGGGATTTTGGAAGAAGTGCAAATGACTCTCTTTGCTTTGGGATATACTGCCAATGAAGTCAGTCACGCCCTCCATGTCGTCAGTGAAAATATTGGACTAACGAAAGATGCCTATGTGGAAGATTGGATTAAACAAGCGATCGCACATCTTAGCAGCACCGAAGTTGAGTCTTGAAACTCAAAAATGAAGACAAACCCTTATGCTTGGATAGAACAATCCCTGGCAACTATTCACCAGGCTAACTGGTATCGTTCAGTACAAACAATCCATGGTCTGCCTGGCGCAACGGTGCTGTTGTCAGGGCAAGAGGTAATTAATTTTGCCAGTAATGATTATTTGGGATTGGCTGGGGATGAGCGCTTGCTGACAGCAGCAATTGCGGCTATTCAAGAATTTGGCACTGGTAGCACTGGTTCGCGGTTACTTAGTGGACACCGAGAATTACACAGAGAATTAGAACAGGCGATCGCATCTACCAAACAAACCGAAGATGCTGTAGTATTTAGTTCAGGCTATCTAGCAAATTTGGGTGCAATTACTGCCATAGTAGGCAAGCGTGATTTAATCTTATCTGATCAATACAATCATTCCAGCCTCAAAAACGGGGCAATTCTCAGCGGTGCAGCATTCATTGAATATCCCCATGGCGATATTGCAGTATTAAGAGCAAATTTGAGTCAACAGCGGCAAAATTACCGACGCTGTTTAATAATTACTGATAGCGTCTTCAGCATGGATGGCGATTTATGTCCCTTAAATGGGCTGTTGGATGTAGCTGAAGAATTTAGCTGTATGCTGCTAGTCGATGAAGCTCATGGTACTGGAGTACTAGGAAAAAATGGTGCTGGGTGTGTTGAACATTTCGGCTGTACAGGTAGAGAGTTAATTCAAGTTGGTACCTTGAGTAAAGCCTTGGGAAGTTTAGGCGGCTATGTAGCGGGAAGTGCTGCCCTAATTGATTTTTTGCGGAATCGCGCCCCTAGTTGGATTTATACCACAGCCCTGTCACCCCCTGACACAGCGGCAGCTTTAGCAGCAATCAAGATAGTGCGACAAGAACCGCAACGCCGCACCCAATTGTGGCAAAATGTAGATTATTTAAAGAACTTAATCCAAGATTTACCTAATCTTCAATTACTGCCTACAGAATCACCTATATTATGTTTGCAATTGCCAAGTGCAGCAGCAGCGTTAACAGCAGGGAAACAATTAAGAGCAGGTGGAATTTTTGCCCCAGCCATTCGTCCTCCTACAGTACCTACAAGTCGGATTAGGATTTCTGTGATGGCAACTCATGAATCAGAGCATATTAAAAAATTGGTAGCAGAATTGAAAAATATCTCTTGGTAAAATGTGTATATATTTACAGTGACTTCATTGTTGCTTTGGTAAAATATCATCAGCCAAGTTTTTTCAAAAAAATTGGGCACTTGAGTTGCTGAATATTCCAGGGCTATTTGATTCTTATCTAACCCACTATGACTTACGTCACGCTGCGCTATCAGAATGAATTCTGATTCTAATAGCACTCATTCGTCTAAAGACGACTAAAAGAAATTTCTAGTCTCTGACAACGGACTTTAGTGATTAGCCAATTCAGTTCTGAGCGGGGGATGTCTAAAACGAAATAGCCCTGGTGAATATTCAATATTTGCTATCAATAAGAAAGCATTATATCTGTACAAGATAAATGCTCAATGCTGGCTGCAAATAGAAGAATATTAATGGGAAAACTACTTTTAGCAAAAGATTTTTTAAACTTAGATAAAAATCTATCGGAAGATAAATTACGATAATTTACAAACAAGTTTAGGGTAGATAGAATCTTGGTAAAAAATATTAGCTATTCTCAATCATTTTCATGCCCTATATTAATCATCCTCAGTTCCGAAAACATGGATTGACTGTATTAAATGTTACGGTTGCTCTATTGCTGATGCTGGCGCTAGATCCTTGGATGGAAATGAGCAAAACTCCTTTCTTGCTGTTTTTTAGCGCTATCATGGTGAGTGCTTGGTACGGTGGTTTGAAGTCAGGGCTGTTAGCAACTGTCTTGTCTACTATATTGAGCGGTTTCTTCTTTATTGAACCAAAATATACCTTGTTTTTTGACCCACCTAATTTCCTGCGAATTGGGTTATTTGTATTTCAGGGATTTCTCTTCAGTATTTTATGTGAAGAATTAAAGACTGCCAAAAGACGGGCCCAAAAGAATCTCCATGAACTGCGGGAAAGTGAAGAAAGGTTCCGGGCAATGTTTGACCAAGCAGCGGTAGGTATAGCCCTGGTAGGGCTGGATGGGCGATTCCTCCAGATTAATCGCGCCCTGTGTGAGATTACTGGGTACAAG
This sequence comes from Cylindrospermum sp. FACHB-282, assembly GCF_014697195.1. GTDB lineage: Bacteria > Cyanobacteriota > Cyanobacteriia > Cyanobacteriales > Nostocaceae > Cylindrospermum. The sequence goes on from NZ_JACJRJ010000031.1 coordinate 51,529, forward strand.
CATGAAGAATTAATTCAGATGAGCTTCGAGGAAATTACTCACCCTAATGAATTGGAAATAGATTGGGAATATGCGCGACGGGTTTTAGCCAAGGAAATTAGTGGTTATTCCCTGGAGAAACGCTACATCTGCAAAGATGGTTCCATCGTGTGGGTAAACTTGACTTCATCAGCGGTTTGGGATGCTAACGGGCAAGCAAAGTATGCGGTAGGTATTATTGAAGATATTAGCGAACGGCAAGCCGCGTTGCACGAACGCAAAAGAGTTGAAGCCGAGCAACAATTTTTAGTTGAAGCCAGCACCTTACTAGCTAGCTCATTGGATTATGAAATTACTTTGGTAAATGTGGCTAAACTGGCAGTTCCTACTCTGTCAGATTGGTGTGTTGTGGAGATTTTTCAGGAAGATCAGTCTAGTCAACAAATTGCCCTGGAAACTGCCGACCCCAGAAAACGAAGGATTTTAGAAGAAATCAGACGGCGTTATCCGCCAAAAAACGGTGTCAAAGATTATTTGCAGAAACTAGAGCAGGAAAAATCTGTCTTTTATCCTCAATTAACCGAATCTACTTTGGCACAGATGGCTCAAGACAAGGAACATCTGCAATTACTCCGAAGCTTGGGTATTCGCTCTCTGATGGTGATTCCACTAAGTTCCCGTGGGCAATTATTCGGGGCAATCTCTTTCTTCTCGGCTGAGTCTGATCATCACTATGAATTGACAGACTTGGCTTTAGCAGAGGATATTGCCCGTCGTGCTGCAACAGCAATTGATAATGCTAGACTCTACCAGGAAACTCAACAGTCCAAGCAAGCAGCGGAGAGGGCTGTTAATCGCACGGTGCAGTTACAAAGAATTACCGCCGCCCTTTCCGAAGCGTTGACTTCTCAGGAAGTGGCGGATGTGGTGGTGAATCAAGGAATTGGAGCTTTGGGAGCTACATCTGGGAGCATCGTTTTATTAGCTAAAGAAGGTACTACCATCAACGTTGTGCAAGCCATTGGCTATCCGCAATCACTGGTAGATGCTTGGAAAAGTTTCCCGATTACTGCTTCTGTCCCGTTAGCTGAAACATTAAGAACTGGGCAGGCAATTTTTATAGAAAATGTAGAGTCCTTAGCTGCTAAGTATCCCCATTTAGCGGATCTGCCAGATATCACAGAAAATCGTGGCTTTGCTTGTATTCCTCTGATAGTAGAGGGAAAAACAATAGGGGGATTGGGATTGAGCTTTGCTACAGCCCTAGCATTTAATCAAGAAGACCGGGGATTTATGTTTACTCTAGGGCAGCAGTGTGCTTTGGCGATCGCCCGCGCTCAACTTTATGAGGCAGAAAAAGAGTCCCGGGCAGAAGCTGAGACAGCAAACCGCATTAAAGATGAATTCCTCGCTGTGCTTTCTCACGAACTGAGAACGCCCCTAAATCCCATCTTGGGGTGGGCTAAGTTACTCCGCACCCGCAAGCACGATGAAGCTACCGTCAATCGCGCTTTGGAAACAATTGAGCGCAATGCCAAGTTACAAACTCAACTAGTTGAAGATTTGCTAGATGTTTCCCGAATCTTACGAGGTAAGTTGAGTCTCAATATTTGTGCGGTAAATTTGCGCGTCACAATCATCACCGCCATAGAAACGGTACGCTTGGCAGCAGAAGCTAAGTCAATTCAAATAACAACGTTCCTGAGTAATGATATCGTTGAGGTGATGGGCGATGGCGATCGCTTACAACAAATAGTTTGGAATTTAATCTCGAATGCTGTGAAGTTTACTCCCACAGGCGGACGAGTGGAAGTACGTTTAGAAAAAGTTGGGTTAGATGCACAAATCCAGGTGATTGATACTGGCCTTGGCATCACCCCGGAATTCTTGCCTCACGTCTTTGAATACTTTCGCCAAGCAGATGCCAAAACAACCAGGGTATTTGGTGGATTAGGACTGGGACTGGCAATTGTGCATCATCTAGTAGAACTTCATGGGGGTACTGTTCAGGTGGAAAGTGCTGGAAAAGAACAGGGTGCAACATTTACAGTCAAGCTACCGTTGCTCAAAAGTACTGAGTTACCTTCTTCGAGTCCTGAGTCTGCTGATTTAGAACAATCAACCCAAGACTTATTACTCTCTGGAGTGCAAATCTTGCTTGTAGACGATCAGGCTGATGTGCGAGATTTATTTTGTTTTACCTTAGAAGAGTATGGGGCCACTGTAAAGGCAGTGGCATCGGCAGATCAAGCTCTGGAAGTACTGGATCAGTCACAGCCAGATATTCTGTTAAGTGATATTGGCATGCCGGTGATCGATGGCTATATGTTGCTGCGCCAGGTGAGACAATTACCACCAGAGCAAGGTGGGCAAATTCCGGCGATCGCCTTAACCGCTTATGCTGGAGAAATTGACTACAAACAAGCAATGGCGGCTGGTTTCCAAAAGCACGTTTCTAAGCCTGTTGATCCAGAGGATTTAGCTAGAGCGATCGCTGATATTCTTGGACGCCATCAACCATAAAAATCTTGTGAAGTCTCCCACATCAACCGCAAACGTTATGATCTGGGCGAATCACAGTCCTATTAAGGATGTACAAGATTTCCTTCATACTTCCAACTACAACAATCTTCCCACTACGGTGTTTTATACTAAGAGGATGTTTTAAAAGTATTGGGCGAATATAATAGAGCCTCCGGCACGCTCCGCGAACGCTACTACACAAACGAAGTCCACCTCCGTGGACTAATGAAAAATTAAGGGTTTTTAACCCACGTTCGCGTAGCGTTCCGCAGGAAAGGTGGGTTTTGTCTGTGTAGCCAAGCCACTGCGTTGGGCGGCTCCGCCGACTTGAAGCATGTGGCGCGCGATTTCTAATCGCCCAGGGGAGTATGAATTTAGACTTTTAAAACATCCTCTCAGGAACCGCCAATCAAAGGATAACTTTAATGAAACCCCACAAAAATTGTTTTCGATAAATCTCAAAAGCATCCTTATGGGCATTTCGTTATTGGGGGTAATTTGATAATAACTTGTTTAATCAATGACCAATGACAAAACCAATAGAAGTCCGCAACCCCCGAACTGGCAAATATGACTATGTAATTATCCCACCACCCCCAAAACTACTAGCCCAGCAATGTAACCGTATCCGCAGGGCACAAGTTAGTTGGCAGCAGATTGGTATAGAAGGGAGAATTGAAGCCTTACAGCAGTGGAAGCAAGTCATCTTATCTGGGCGCGAACAGCTGACAGAGGCTTTAATAAATGACACAGGAAGATTGTCAATATCCATCCTAGAAATAGACTCCTTTCTCTCTAGCATCGACCGCTGGTGTGGATTAGCTCCACAGTTGCTGCAAGAATTTGCCAAAAATACAGCCATCCCCTTTATCGCCTTACAACAAACATCAGTTCCTTACCCCCTAGTAGCGGTAATTAGCCCCTGGAATTTTCCCTTGTTGCTGTCTACAATGGACACAATTCCGGCATTGCTAGCGGGTTGTGCCGTTATTGTTAAACCTAGTGAAATTGCCCCCCGCTTTGTAGCACCGCTAATGACCGCCCTTAATACCGTCCCCAAATTGCGCGATGTCTTAACTTTTGTGGAGGGAGCAGGACAAACGGGAGCAGCTTTGATTGAAAATGTAGATTTGGTATGCTTTACAGGCAGCGTAGAAACTGGGAGAAGAGTTGCAGAAGCCGCAGCTAAAAACTTTATTCCAGCTTTTTTAGAATTAGGAGGCAAAGACCCAGCAATAGTTTTAGAATCAGCCAATTTAGAATTAGCCACCTCAGCAATTTTGTGGGGTTCAGTCGTCAACACCGGACAGTCATGCCTCTCAATTGAGCGAATTTATGTGGCTGAATCTATATTTGAAAAGTTTTATCATCAATTAGTAGCTAAAGCTTCTCGCCTCCAGCTAGCCTACCCCACAATAGAAAGTGGTGAAATTGGCCCAATCATTGCCGAAAACCAAGCAGCAATTATTAATGAACATCTACAGGATGCAGCGTCTAAAGGAGCAGTAATTCACTGTGGCGGTAAAGTGGAAGAATTAGGTGGGGGTTGGTGGTGTCGTCCCACAGTTCTCACCGAAGTTGACCATTCAATGGAAGTGATGACAGAAGAAACATTTGGCCCAATTATGCCAGTAATGCCTTTTTCCACAGTTGAAGAAGCAGTGCATTTGGCAAACGACTCAATTTATGGGTTGAGTGCTGCTGTGTTTGCCAAGTCAGAAGAGTTAGCATTAGAAGTTGCCCAGCAGATAGATGCAGGTGCCATCAGTATCAACGATGCTGCCTTAACAGCAATTATGCATGAAGGAGAGAAAAATGCCTTTAAATTTTCTGGGATGGGTGGATCAGGTATGGGTGCGACAGCATTGAAACGGTTTATGCGAAAAAAATCTTTTTTGATTAAAACCAACTCAATTAAAGATCCTTGGTGGTTTAATCATCAAGAATAGTCAAAAATAATTGGAAATCAGCAATTACCTAGTTAGCTGAATATATTTTTTTTGTATATCTAATATTCATCAAGCAATGCCCATTATGCTCCTCCATGAAGAAGAGTGATCTGGTTCATATACACTGTAATTTGGCATTGGTTAAAAATGATCAAGTCTATCAACTCACCCTAGTTCCAGAAAAACCGATACAATAATAGCTGAAAATTTCCAGTAATTTTGATAAAATTAATTATCAATCTTTAGGGCGCGTTATAATGTGTTAATTCCTCATTATTGAACAAAAATATTTGGATTAATTCCAGATAGCTAATAATGATTGAAAATCCCCAGCCTTCCATTACCAAAATTAATTTTTTATGGCAAAAATTGACAAAATAAACTTTTCGACTCCTAGCGGATTTCCTGAATTTCTTCCTAGTGAAAAGCGACTGGAATTATATTTACTAGATATTATCCGTAGGGTTTTTGAAAGCTATGGATTTACACCCATTGAAACCCCAGCAGTAGAACGTTTAGAAGTGCTGCAAGCCAAAGGGAATCAAGGAGATAATATCATTTATGGCATTGAGCCAATTCTGCCACCAAATCGCCAAGCTGAGAAGGATAAATCGGGTGATTCTGGTTCAGAGCAAAAAGCTCTAAAGTTTGATCAAACAGTACCTTTGGCGGCGTATATTGCCCGTCATTTAAATGAATTGACTTTTCCATTCGCCCGTTACCAAATGGATGTAGTTTTTCGTGGTGAACGGGCAAAAGATGGGCGTTTCCGTCAATTTCGTCAGTGCGATATTGATGTGGTTACTCGTGGCCAACTCAGCTTGCTATATGATGCTCAAATGCCGGCAATTATCACGGAAATATTTACAGCAATTAATATTGGTGATTTTCTAATTCGCATCAATAATCGCAAAGTTCTTACTGGTTTTTTTCAGTCAGTAGGAATTGCTGAAAACCAAATTAAATCCTGTATCGGCATTATCGATAATTTGGAGAAAATCGGGGAAGGTAAGGTAAAACAAGATTTAGAAAAAGAGGGTATTTCACTAGAGCAGGTGCAAAAAATTATTGATTTTATTAAAATCGATGGTGGAGTCGATGAGGTATTAGATAAGCTTAAACACCTATCAGAAAATCTGCCAGAATCTGAGCAATTTTGTCTGGGAGTTGCTGAACTAGAAACAGTAATTACAGGGGTGCGTAATCTCGGAGTTCCCGCAAATCGTTTTTGTATTGATTTACGTATTGCCCGTGGTCTTAATTACTATACGGGCACAGTTTACGAAACAACCCTATTAGGGCATGAAGCTTTAGGTAGTATTTGTTCTGGTGGCAGATATGAAGAGTTAGTTGGGGTATTTTTGGGTGAAAAAATGCCTGGAGTGGGAATTTCTATAGGTTTAACTCGCTTAATTAGTCGGTTATTAAAAGCTGGCGTTCTTAACACTTTAGCTGCCACACCAGCCCAGGTAATGGTAGTGAATATGCAAGAGGATTTGATGCCTATTTATTTAAAAGTATCACAACAGTTACGTCAGGCGGGCATTAATGTTGTAACTAGCTTTGACAAACGAGGATTAGGTAAACAATTTCAGTTAGCCCAGAAACAAGGAATTCAATTTTGCGTGATTATTGGTTCTGAAGAAGCAGCCGCGCAGAAGTCATCGCTCAAAGATTTAAAATCAGGTGAGCAAATAGCAGTAGCACTGGAAAATTTGGCAGAAGAAGTTAAAAGCCGAATTGGATAAATCCCCTAGGGTTCGCTACTCTCACTCTTCTTGCAAGATGCGTAAAATTCGCGCCACATATTCAGCCCGCGATCGCTCCTGTTCTTCAATAATATGGGTGTCTGGTTCATAAGTTTCAATTTCTTGGCGCAAAATCAGGCCCTTTGCCTCTGCTAACCGCTCCAAAGTATCCAGGCGATCGCGCAATACAGATACTTCGCCCATCAAAGCTATCACAATGGATAACAGTTGATCTGTTTGCTTATTCTCTAAAAAAATGGGCCGTTTCCCTTTAGCAAATCTTGGCATCTTCGCTTTCCTAATTATTTTTGAGCAGCAAATACATACCAGCTTCCCCGACTACCAAAGCTTCTAGCAACAGGTTTATCGGCTTGGGAGCTTGATTTTTCCTGAGACTGCACAGCAGTGGGCATAAACAAAGGAATAAAGGTAGGGATGACTTTATCTGCTGCAAAACCAGCCTCAATGGCGCTTGCTTCTAGATCCAAGTCTCGCATGGCACTCCAGAACGGTTCATTGTTATTGGCTGTCTCCCAGTCAGAAACAAAAGCCTGAAACGGTTTCATATCTTTGTATAAAGGTGCATCCAGATGGGCCATGAGTCCACCGGGGGCCAGTAGGCGATCGCATTCCTGAAAAACATTACGAATAGCAAACCCAGGAATTTCATGGAGCAACAAGTGGGAAACAATCAAATCAAAATATCCATCAGCAAAATTCGTGCATTCGGCATTTTGTTGAGAAAAATGTACTCGCTTACCTAAATCCTCTGCCCTAGCATGGGCATAGCGCAAGGTGGAAGCACCAATATCGATAGCGTAAACTTCTGCGTCAGGGTAAGCATCTACATAGGGTAGGGTGCTATGGCCAGCAGTACAACCCAAATCTAAAATGCGCTTAGGCTGCCACTCTGAATGCTGTACCTTTAAGTAGTTGTGGACAAGTGCTTGCCCCAAACCATCATTGAGCGGGCCCAAACGCCCCTGAACATATAGATAAACCCCCCGGTCATAAAGGGCACCTGCTGTGATGTCGTTCGCCATTCTATCAGTGTGATATCCTCCCGGCATACAGTGAATATCCACCATAGTCTGATATTTGGGAATCGTAAAATCTGCATCTAAGGTTAAAGAACCGAGCCTTGGCTGCGGGTTCACTTGATCACCATGACAAAGCTGCTGATATTTCGTCACCAAATCATCTATCTGCCGTTCAATACTGCTTTCCACAGATTCCCACATCACCTCTTGGGATGTCCGCTTTAAAGCACTCGACCAGGCATACAAGAGGTTATCCCCCATAGCTGCCCGCACTTCAAAACGGTCTTGGGGAAGACGCTCATGCTCTTGCTTAAACCGCGGTGCTACCTGCTTTTCATAAATCTCGTAAACCTTGGAGTTAATTTGACTACCGATATGAGTTCTGAGCGTGTTAACAAATGCTTGCCGAGCCAACTCATCATGGGTTGTCTGCGGCAGTATTGCGTGTTTTAATTGTTGATGCATAAACTACTACTCCTGTCAATTAAATATATATTTAAATTTCCTCTTTTTCTACCCAAGGAGGTATCAAATTGTGAACTACCTTTCTACTAAGACTAGCAAATTTGCCACTTGAGCTTATTTTAGAGGAAATAGCAAATATGGGATATGGTTTGTGTGATTAAAATTCCTCAGAAAGTGCTTTAGGGAAATCACCTTTTTAGGTTAGGATGCCTCAAGGGACGGATCAAAAAACCATCTTTCCGAGACGCTGCACTTACAAAAAAGCCTGAAAAGAAGATAAATTTGTCCGGTGCGTCACTTAATAATCTGTTTTAAAAAAATTTATAGAGGCACAATGACAGCAGAGTCAGAAAACACTTTGAGAGTTGCTCAACAGGCATTTGAGCATTTTGAACATGGTCTAGCTACAGGGGAATGGTCAGTATTTCTCGATATGCTCACAGAAGATTTTACTTTTTGGTTTCCAATGGGAAAATTCCACGGGTTAAATGTGGGAAAGGAGCGAGCAAGAGAATTTTTCCAATACGTTGCTGAATCCTTCCGAGGAGGAATCACCTTGATTCTAGAACGCTTGACTAGCAATGAGACAACAGTTGTGTTTGAATTTCGAGATGAGGGACTGTTGTTAGGACAACCCTACAAAAATCGTATCGCAGTTTCCTTTGATGTGCGTGGCGACAAAATTTGTGGTTATCGGGAATACTTCGGTAGCGATGGCAAATCTTACTAATTATTTTCAGGATTTAGCTCATTGATTTCTCTACACTTCGCCTCTGCCCCTTGATAGGCTGCTAAGTAGTCCTGACCACCTAACATGACATCACCATAATACTCATAAGGTGGGTCACCGTAGATTGGCAATGGTTCGTCTTCAGGATAATCTTCTTTCGATTCTTCGATCAGTGCTTTCAGCTTTTTTACGGTCAAATATTGTGCTGGAAAATACCAAAGATCCTGGGAGCTTTTCTGCAAATGCGGTAGTGTGGGATCGATAATGCAACCACCTAACTCAATCCAACCATGCTCAATAGGTATATATGGTTGACCAGGAAAAACTAAAAAACCCTGAACATAGGTTGCTCCCTGAGTCGCCAATGCTGCTCTGTAAGCATTATCAAAGGGAAGATTGGCTTTGCTGTTTATGCTTTTAGCAATTGTGCTTGACAGCGTTTCATCCAATGGTTTGTTCATCAATAGCAAGGATTAAAGCAGCCACTACAATATAGTATCATCAGGAAGTCCACCCATACAATAAAGCCCTAGAGATTGTCTGGTACGGCTCTGAAAAACTTACCCAAAACCCAATAAACCACGACAAACTAGACATAAAATAGTTTTGGGGTTCTCTTCATCTTTCACCCGGTCGGCAAGAACCCGCTTTAGCCATGGGGTCAATCTAAAATCTAAAATCTAAAATCCAAAATTGTTTGACATTTGTAGAGCGGTTAAATGTTATTTTTTGTCTGCAATAAGTCAACTAAACTTGAATAGAATAAGCTTGTACAGTCAATCTCAACAAAAATGGCGAAGGAAATAGAGCGGAAATTTTTAGTCAAAGACGATAGTTGGAGAAACCTAGCTGAGGGTAAAGTATATTGTCAGGGATACATTCCTACTCAAAAAGGTGCTACTGTTCGTGTCCGCATAGTAGGCAACCAAGCTTATTTAACCATTAAAGGGCCTAGCGTTAAATATAGCAGGTCAGAGTTTGAGTATCCGATTCCGATTGCAGATGCTGAGGAAATGCTGGATACATTATGCTCTCGTCCTTTAATAGAAAAAATTAGATATAGGGTAGAGTACGGTGGTTTGATTTGGGAAATAGACGAGTTTGACGGTGTTAATAAAGGACTGATAATTGCAGAAGTCGAACTCAGTGATGAACAACAACAGATTGAACTACCAATCTGGATTGGTGAGGAAGTTTCAGACGATCCCAAATATTTTAACAGCAATTTAGTGAAACATCCTTTTTCACAATGGTAATTTCTGCAAAAATCAGTGATTAATTTTGATTAGGACTTACTTTCCTTTACAAATTTACCGTCTTTTCAGGTTTTTTGATGCGTCTCTTTACGCATCCTACCTGTAGGGTGCGTTCCCTAACGCACGAATCATGATTTTTAACGACACAAACCATACCGCATATTTGCTATTTTGTGTCCGTTAAGTCCTATTGATATCAAAACCTCTATTTGCGTGTATATCGATGCTTTACGCCAATGGGAAAATATTCTGCATCGCCGGTGGGGGCTAATGCAACTTGGGGTGTTTGATATTCTGGGGGAACGTAGTTGGCAAATTCGCCGTTAAGGCGCAACAGTTGTGAAAGAATTGAAGATGCTATGGTTTCTTGCTTGTCTTTGCTAGCTTCTATCCCTGGTGCTAATTCCACAACTATAGATAAACAGCGGTTTTTGTCAGTGTCTTCTTTAACTTGTAAAACGAATTTACCTGTTACCCATTCTTGAATAATTGGTTGTTCTAATCCTACGCTGACATTTTCTGGGTAAATATTTGCCCCAAAGTAAGAAACTGTAAAGTTAGAACGTCCGAAGACATAAACAAAAGGTAGCTGATGAATTCCTCTAGCTTTCTGTAAGTCTGCAACAGGATTAAATCCCCATTCTGCCAAAAACTTGACCATGGCATCGTAACTAATTAACCCGCCATTATCTAAAATGTTATAACGGATTAAGGGAATGCCATTGTTTCCAGAAAAGAGTAATGTACCATCTTCAACTTCAAAGAATCGCTGGATGGGATCATACTGTAGGAGTGTGGGTAAACGAGATTCCCCAAATAAAGCTTTGGCGGCGTCGGGGTTTTCTGCTAAAAATCGGCGAATGCAGATAGTTAACGGTGTTTCATTGGCTAAAGCTCCAGCGTCTGCTGTGCCGTAAAGTGATGCTAAGTCATAGCAGGGATTTTGGGAACCTATCCGTTCACCAACTAAACTCCGCCATTCTTCGCTGAAGACTTCTCCCGCCATTACCAATTTAATCTGATATTGCCCCCACTCGACACCGCGAGCAATGCCAGTATCAATTACGTCTTTGAGAAATGGCGGATATCCCAACAGGACAACTTGCTGAAAATTCCCACCTAGTTCTTGGACTACACGCAAGATTTCTTCTTTATTGTTGCCGGGAGTAATAACTGTGAGAGGATAACCCTTACTGGCGACATAGCGACAGCAATTGGTGGTGAACATTCCCCCTACCCAGGTTCCTAGGGTGAAACAAATTACCGCTAGGGTGCGTCTGGTATCTGCATAGAAACTATCGTGAAAAATCTGCTCAAAGCGGGTGGCTATTTGCAGTTCATCTGTGAAGAAACGCGGCCAAAATGTGGGTTTACCTGTGGAACCGGAAGAAGCAGCTATCATATCGCAGGTTTCTAATTGTCCGTAGCGGCATAAGTCAGCTAGAGGATAACGCGATATATAGTTTTCTTTAGCGATCGCAGGTAATGTCTGAAAATCCTCTAAGGTTTGAATAGCATGGGGATTGATTTCTCGTTCTGCTAAAAAAGCCTTGTAAGCGGGGACGTTTGCAGCCACATCTTGAAATAAAGCCATAACCGCTGATTCACTTGAGGTGTTGAGATGCCTTTCTAATTGCTTTTCTAGGGGAGTAGACAAAAAATCTGTAAATACTGTAATTGCTCTCTGCTTTTGTGATTCGCGGTTCATATTTCTTGTTATTGTCAAAAATTCTGATTACTATCCTGAAGTGGAAACCACAGCAAGTTTACTGCTTACCAGTATTTTACCTATAGCCGTTCTCGCTAAATTAAGGTTTTTAAACTCTTGCCTTGTGGATTTAGCCTGTATAGTTTATAACTGCTATTTTAGCTATTGTTCGACACCCTTAAAACCTCATGCAGTCACTACTGCTTGCTAAAATTGGGATTTGGAAAAATTTTCGTAACTGGGCTATCCTCCCTTGTAGCAATTGATAAAACCTAATTTATTCTTCAGCACCATGCAGGTATATTGCAACAAACAACACCAAAATAGTGGGAGTAACCGTTTTTGTACTCACTGTGGTGAGCCATTACCTCTGCCTATAGGGCAGGTTGTGGAGAACCGCTATCAAATTGTCCGGATACTGGGACAAGGTGGCTTTGGACGTAGTTATTTGGCTTTTGATAATCAGCAATCTCGTCAACAGTGCGTGCTGAAAGAATTTGCACCCCAAGTACAAAAACCGCAGGATTTACAAAAAGCTAAGGAATTGTTTGAACGGGAAGCGAGTGTTCTGAAAAAACTCCAGCACCCCCAGATTCCGCGTTTTCATGCCTCCCTACAAGCAAAGTTAGGCAAAAAAGATTTTTTCTTTTTGGTGCAAGACTATGTAGATGGTGATAATTATGAATATTTGTTAGAACAGCGGAAACTTCAGGGACAGACTTTTAGTGAAGAGGAAGTAGTCAACCTACTGCAAAAGATTTTGCCGATTTTGTCCTACATCCACTCCCTAGATGTAGTTCACCGCGATATCTCTCCAGATAATTTGATTGAAAGGCGTAGTGATAAGCTGCCGATGCTGATTGATTTTGGTGCTGTCAAGCAATTGCCTGCTCATCAAGGTATTTGGTTTACTCAGTTGGCGCCAAATCGCACTTTGTTGGGGAAGGAAGGCTACGCACCAGAGGAACAATTAAGGCAGGGACAAGTATTTAAAAGTAGTGATTTGTATTCTTTGGCTGTGACAGTGCTAGTGTTGCTCACGGGTAAGGAACCACAAAAACTTTATGACAGCTATAACGGAGTTTGGTTTTGGGGTAAGGAAATTAGAGTGAGTCCCAGACTAGAAGCTGTTCTGAAGAAGATGTTGGCATATAAACCAAGCGATCGCTACCAAACAGCCGATCAAGTTCTGCGAGTCTTACCCTCTTCAACCTCTGGCCAAGCCCCAAATACCCATCTTACCAAGCTGAAAACGATGGTGGCTGCCCCTGGACGGCAAGGTGTCCAAGCAATTGCCAGTAAATTGCACAGCAAAACTCAATTGGCTATGCAAAATATACCAATACCTGATTGGTTACGTCCTTTTGCTGTGACTCTGGTGGGCACGACTGCAATTGTTGTAGTTGGTGCAGGTACGGTGGCTCTAGGAAATTTTGTTATTCGTGGCGTATCATCAATCACTGTACCGTCAATTTCTCTGCCACAAATCCCTTCTATCGGTGGAAACCCTACCAATAAACCAAGGGGTGACAAAAATAAAACTCGCAATCTCCAACAGCTTTTTAGTCGCCGTCAACAGCTAGGAATTCCCGCAGTATTTTTTACAAGGTTAGTAGACGAATCGTTTTATACTAAAAGACCAGAATTAAACAGACGTATCCTGAAGCCAAATCCAGAAGATGCGGCTTTACGGGATGAATGGTATGATGTAGCTGAAAACTTGTTGAATAAAATAGAACAGGCAAAACTCAGTACAGCAGCGCGTCAGAAACTGGGAAGGTATAGTCTAAAAGATGTGGAAATTCTGGCACAACAAGGACAAGCCGGAAGGTTGGGTAAATATAAAACTTTTAAGCAACTCAAAGACGATACCTATAAAACATTTAGTCAGTTGTTTCCTGACCAGCAGCCTGGGAAACTAAATCAACAAACGTTTTTTCAAATTTGGTATGCGATCGCATCCTCTAAAGTTAGCAAAGCCCAATCTGCCAATTAAACCAGCAACTTTCACCCAAAATGGGGAAACTAATGACTAATGACTAATGACTAATGACTAATGACTAATGACTAATGACTATTAACTAAATTTTATGACTCCTCTCTATTGTTCCAAAGGACACCAAAATACGACAGGTAGCCGTTTTTGTCTCCAGTGTGGTGAGAAACTCTTGGATCAGCCGGTAAGTTTTGGCATTCAACCAGGGTTAACTTTAGGCGATCGCTATGTAATAATGCGTCTACTTGGACAGGGGGGTTTTGGACGCACATATTTAGCTGAAGATATCAACCGTTTCCGCGAAGCTTGCGTTTTAAAAGAATTTTCTCCCCAAGTTCAAACAGCCTACGTTTTACAAAAAGCTGAACAACTTTTTCAGAGAGAAGCAAGTGTTCTCTATCAGCTGCAACATCCCCAAATTCCCCGCTTCCGGGAACTGTTACGCATCAACTTGGATGGTAAAGAATACCTGTTTTTGGTGCAAGATTTTGTGGAAGGGCAAACTTACAACTATTTGTTAAATACCCGCCTACAGCAAGGTTTACGGTTTACTGAGGCGGAAGTTCGCCAGTTATTGCAGCAGATTTTGCCAGTGCTGGAGTATATCCATTCTCTGGGAGTGATCCATCGGGATATTTCTCCAGATAACTTAATGCTTCGCACTGTTGATCAACTGCCAGTATTAATTGACTTTGGCGGTGTCAAACAAGTAGTAGCCACCGTTGCTTCTCAATATTACCAACCCGGTGAAATGGCTTCTCCCCCAGCACCTACCCTACTGGGTAAAATTGGCTTTGCACCCCCAGAACAGATGCAAACTGGGTTAGTTTCACCCCATAGTGACTTGTATGCTTTGGCGGTGACTATGTTAGTTTTACTGACAGGCAAACAACCGCCAGAATTAATTGATACCTATGACCTTTCCTGGCAGTGGCGACGGCATGTTAGCCTGAGTGCCCCATTAGGGCAGATATTAGATCAGATGCTATCCCCAGCATCAGGCGATCGCTATCAATCAGCGCGTCAAGTTCTCCGAGCACTCAACCCCCAGCCTATTAGCTATTCCCCGACTCCACCTCCCTACCACACACCAACTCTGCCGCCTACATCTGCAACTCTAGCTGTCTCTCCCCCCATCACCTCATCACCCCAGCCTGTTAGCTATTCCCCGACTCCACCCCCCCCAAGCGGATGGACACCAACGAAAAGTTTTGTAGTAGCACTGGCATTAGTTAGTACTACGGGGCTAATTTGGTGGGGAGTGAATAACAGCAAACAGAATCTGCAAGGCAGCAAGCCTACAGTCACATCTAGCCCCACCCCAACTATTGATGAACCCACCGAAGCCCTAGATAAATATTCACCAGCAGAACAGCAGCGCAAAGAAAAATTAAGCGATCGCCGTCAACAGTTGGATATTAATTTAAACTTCTACCTTAACTTGGTGAATCAAGCCTTTTGGGACAAAAACCCCAGCCTAAAGGGACGCACCCTCAGCGATGAACCAGAAGATGAAAGTTTGCGGGCAGAATGGGATAAAATCGCCGCCCAATTGCTAGACAAGCTTTCCTCTATGAGTGCTAAATCCCGTCGCCAACTGGGTACTTTCACAACAGTAGAACGCGATCGCTGGAAAGTAGAAGTCAACCAAATTAATGTTGGTAGTCGTTCTTTATATGATTTAGGAGATGCTGCCTTCTTCCGTGAATTCCCTGAACAGCGCGGTAAAAACTTTCTCGAACAGCCCATCGGACAAGTTTGGTATGGTTTCACCAATGACAAACTCAATGCCATTCTCGCCGGTAGTGCTTTCCAGAAGATTGTTTTTGATCCAGGCGCTACTGGGGAAACAGTCAGCGGCACTCTCCAACCTGGTGGGGGTAAAGTTTTCATCGCCGGACTTGCCAAAGAGCAAAATATGGAAGTTAAACTTACAGCCAAGTCCCAAGTTTTGCTATCAATTTATTCCCCCTCTGGCAAAATCCAATTTTTAGAAGACTCTCAAGAGCGCACTTACTCCACCAAATTACCAGAAAATGGATTTTATGAGTTTGCTATTGTCTCCACAGCATCAGAATCTGTAGATTATCAGCTCAAAATCAACGCAGAAAGCCCTGCCCCACCACCAACGCCAACACCGACGGAAACGCCAACAGAAACTCCCACGCCAACACCAACGGAAACGCCAACAGAAACTCCCACACCTACATCGACTGAAATAACGCCTGGGAGTAATTAAAAATTCAAAGTTTTGAGTGGGTTGCTTTGTTACCCTAGCCTCCAATTACATATTATTTACATTAAATTCAATAACCTTATCAGTATCAATACGGTGATAAAAGGTTGTTTTTATTGCTATATATTTGTATATCTGGTTAAAACGTAAAGTCCCAGAACTCCCCTCAAAAAAATGAAAAATATAAAAACGTTTCCACTGCTAATGGTTATTACCATGATGCAAATTCCTGCCTTGTCTGCTAACGCACAACCAAGGAATTTAGAGCAGGATGGATCTGTCAATATTCAAGATCGTCAATACCCCGGACAAGATCGTCAATACCCCAGACAAGATCGTCAATATCCCAGACAAGATCGTCAATATCCCAGACAAGATCGTCAATATCCCAGACAAGATCGCCAATACCCCGGACAAGCCGGACAAGATCGCCAATACCCCGGACAAGATCGTCAATACCCCGGACAAGATCGTCAATTCCCCGGACAAGATCGTCAATTCCCCGGACAAGATCGTCAATATCCCAGACAAGATCGCCAATACCCCGGACAAGCCGGACAAGATCGCCAATATCCCAGACAAGATCGTCAATTCCCCAGACAAGCCGGACAAGATCGTCAATATCCCAGACAAGATCGTCAATTCCCCGGACAAGCCGGACAAGATCGTCAATACCCCGGACAAGATCGTCAATACCCCGGACAAGATCGTCGGTAAATTAACTCAACCCGCAAGGAATCCCACACCATAATGTAGAGACCTTACGTGTAACATCTCTGCATGATTTAATGCCACAGAAGAGGAAGTAAGCCCAAAGGGAGAATGCAAGTCCTTCCTTCGGCATTCCCCCGTAAAGCTAGAAACCGACACTGTACTTGGTACTCCAAGACAGTGCGGGTAGTTCATAGAATCCGCTTACGCATCATCTAAAGCTGCAATACCGGGTAAAACCTTACCTTCCAGTAACTCCAAGCTAGCGCCGTCACCGATGAAAATGTGGCTCAGTAGAACGCTTCAACCGAAGAGTTATTACAGTTAATTAATATTAATACCGATTCATACAGTTATTCAGCCACGCCAAAATTCTTATACTCCCTAATATACTTAAATGGAAAAGGGATAACAGTACTTTGTCCCGTGCGGACAAAATCAACATCCATAGTTGGTAAGAGTTCTCTAAATATTAGTTTTGAATCATCTACTGCCACAATTTTACGAAGATGACAGGCATCTTTGAAAGAAAATTTTACCTTGTCTCTTCGGTCTCCAACAAAGTAATAAGCCTCTTTTTCGGTTTCGCCGAAATATTTTATATTGAGAGACGCGTCAAATAAATCATCCTTACTCTGATTATCCTGTGGAAATTTCAACCGAATTTGATGTTTTTCCAGAAGGTAATCTCTAAAATCAGTAGCTTCTTTGGTGCTACTGACATCTATATATTTGTCTTTTAGTTTCTTTTTTGTACCCAAGTATTGTCCAATTAAAGAATAAAAATCTCTTTTTGATATAGGTTCGCTTCCAATTTTTATAAGTGCCTCTGAAAATGAATTAAACTTTTCAATATCAAGTCCAGATTGTTGTTGTAAAAACTCTTTGACTATATTAGCTAACTCATTTCCAGTTTGCTTGGTTTCAGGAAGTACAGTTTCAACTTGCTCTAGAATCTCTTCAATTTCATAAATCTCAGGAATCGTAATTTCATCAGTCAGGAATATCTGATTTATATCACCAGTCTCAGAAATAACTAGTCCTTCTAATTTTCTGATTTTCTTGTCAGAGGTACTGTCTGCCATAAATTTTCTATATATTTCAAATTTTTCCCAGTTAAATATCTTTAAACCTTGTATTTTTTGGAATTCAAAATTACCATTTGGTTGAATTTCCATAAAAATAACATGACTTGTATCTTCATCCCAAGCAGCAAAAGTCCAAATTCCTTGTGGTTTCAGTGTAGACCAATCAAATAAACTGAATTTAGCCTCAGTAATATCACGCTTAATAATTAGTTCTTTAATAGTTGTTTTAACAATAGCTTTAGATAGACTTTCATTTGATTCAATGGTAATATTTTGTCGTTGCGTATTATTATCTGATGCTTTATATTCATCTTTCTTCTCATTTTGTTTGTAGTAATATTCCTCATGAATAATTCTAAAATTTAAAGCCCCTTTCTTGTCCTGCTTTCCAGTACTAATTAGCTTTTCATCAGTGATATAATCAGGATATAAAAATTCTGCTAACTCATTTACTAATTCTGGGTTTCAGATGGTTATGAATATTCAAGAATAAATCAAGAAGATCCACTTGATATTGCAAGCCTGATTCAATGATATTGTTGAGGATCGCTTCTTTGGTAGTATCAAACTCATCAATAAAAATAAGTGGATTTTTATTCAAGCGTTCATGGAAGTAATAAGAAGGCTCAATAAGTGTCGTGTTTTTGACTATAAACTTATCTATAGTAAGAAATAAAATAGTCTTCTCATCTGTAAACACTGCCGGATAGAGTTTTTCAATCCATTGATAGTCTGGATTATTTTTTATCGCTTGTATGCGTTCTTGTTTAGTTTTGAAGTTCTCTTTTAATTTTGCTTTGGATAACAGTTCGGAATGCTGGCTCAAGTTCTTGGCGAATTTGTGTTTTAAAGTTATCTTTAGCTTCTTTGGGAAGTTGTTTATTTTTATATATTTCTACATACTTTTTTAATTTTTTAAAGCTTTCTGTATTCTTGAAATCATCGGGAATTTCATGGTCAAACTTAAGTAAATTATTAATAACAGTCTCAGCATTAGAATCAATAAAAAGAAAATTTCTGTCAAACTCTTCTTTATTACCACCTTTGATAAAACGGTCTCTAAGCTCCTTATCTGGCAGATTCTTTTTGAGGTTGGTAATAAAAAAAATCTTTCTTTTTTGGGCGGCAAATTCCTTATAATTGGAATAGATAAAGTTTAAAACATTGTATGTTTTTCCAAAACCAGTTGGCATGCTCAGGAGAAGTAGTCCAGTATTAGATAGTTTACAGTATTCGTTTAATATTTCTTCCATATTCTTTATAACCTTAGAGAATGTTTTAAAAGTATTGAATGACTAGAAGTCGCTACTACACAAGATTAGTCGATGGAGGTACAATAATGGAGAATAAAGGCTTTCAAACCCACCCAGGTGGGTTTTGCCTGTATAGCCGCGACTTCTAGTCGCTAGGGCTAGCCGGAAAATTGATTTCTAGGGGGAGATGACAATAAAACCAGGGTATTATTCCTTATCCTGAAAATTAACATCTTGATAAATTTCAACTAAACTAATTTCAAAATCAAGATGTTGCAATTTTACAATATCATCTTCAGATTTATATTCTCTGAAAATCCATTCTCCCTCATTAGTTTTGCTGTAGTGCATTACCTGATATTGATTTTGTTCAACTAAAACATATTCTTTAAATTGAGGAATAGAACGATAAAAGGTAAATTTATCACCTTGATCGTAATTTTTTGTAGACTTAGATAAAACCTCAATAATTAACAAAGGATTAGTAACAGTAGTGTTGTTTTTACCTGTATAAATAGGATTTTCTGCAATCACCATAATATCAGGATAGGTATATTCTCGAAATTGGGGAATCCATAAACGCACATCTCCAATAAAAACACGATGTTGTTTTCTTCTGATAGCATATAATAAAGATGCTGCAAAATTCAGCGCAATTTGATTATGATTTGTAGTTCCCCCAGTCATAGGTATAATTTCCCCATCTCGATATTCGCTTTTATAAAGTGCTTTTTCCTCTAATTCTAAATATTCTTCAGGGGTATAACTAGGTTTACGAGTTTGTACTTCCATATTCTTCTCCTTGATTTTGTTAATTAATTGTAAAAAGTTAATAACAAAAGCATTTTTTTATCAAAAAAGACATACTAATTATATCCTCTTAGGAGATTAGAATGTATGCAGTAGCTAATTATTATCAAGTAGTTGGAAATTTAACATACTGCGATCGCTGATTAGAGAATGAAGGATAAAGCTAAAAACTTCATCCTTCACACCTTTAATTACGCATCATCTAAAGCTGCAATTCCAGGTAATACCTTACCTTCTAGCAACTCCAAGCTAGCGCCGCCGCCGGTGGAAATATGGCTCATTTGATCAGCCAAACCCACCTTTTCAACAGCCGCTACAGAGTCACCACCGCCGATGATGGTAGTTGTGCCAGTTTTACCGATTTCGGCTAGAGTATGTGCGATCGCTTCTGTACCAGCAGCAAACTTATCAAACTCAAAAACACCCATCGGCCCATTCCAAATCACCGTTTTGCAATCAGCAAGGGCTGCTTGGAACACCTTCACCGAGTCAGGGCCAATATCCAAACCCATGCCATCAGCAGGGATGTTTTCAATGCTGACAGTTGTCGCATTAGCATCAGGAGCAAACTTATCAGCCGATACGATATCTGTAGGTAGCAGCAAAGCAACACCACGTTCCTTAGCCTTAGCTTCCAAAGTCTTCGCTAGTTCTAGCTTGTCTTCTTCCACCAGAGACTTACCAACACTCAAACCACGGGCTTTGTAGAAGGTGAAAATCATCCCACCGCCAATGATTAGCTTGTCGCACTTCTCCAGCAAGGTTTCAATCACACCAATTTTGCTAGAAACCTTGGAACCGCCGATAATTGCTGCCAAAGGACGTTGGGGATTTTCAATCGCGTTTTGCAGATATTCCAATTCCTTCTCAACCAAATATCCAGCCACAGAAGGACTCAGAAACTTAGTCACACCTTCAGTAGAAGCATGGGCGCGGTGTGCCGTGCCAAAAGCATCATTTACATAAAAATCAGCATTAGCTGCCAACTTTTTTGCAAACTCAGGATCGTTTTTCTCTTCTTCTGGGTAAAAGCGGACATTTTCTAAAAGCAGCACTTGACCATTTTGCAACGCCCCAACTTTAGCTGCAACTTCATCACCGATGGAGTCATCAGTTTTCACAACTTCTTGCCCCAACAACTCAGAGAGGCGCTTGGCAACAGGCGTTAGACGCAATTTATCACTTACACCCTTGGGACGACCAAAATGGCTCGCTAGAATTACCTTAGCTCCCTTCTGCATCAAATCTTTGATGGTTGGCAGCGCCGCGCGAATCCGAGTATCGTCTGTGATGTTGCCTTGATCATCCACAGGTACGTTAAAATCAACCCGCACTAAGGCGCGTTTACCAGAGATATCCGCCGCAGATAAACTTGCTAAACTTTTTTTGGACACAACTAAACCCTCCTGATTGCCTTTTTGTTATCGTTTTGAAAGTAGAACCATCCAGATTTTACCGGAGTCAGGCGTGCGGAGGTGCGAGATGTTCAAAACAGTTCTATTTCCAATTGATCAAAGTAGGGAAGCGCGGGAAGCTGCCGACGTGGTTGCCAATGTCGTGCAAAACTATAGTAGCCGCTTGGTGCTGCTGTCCGTCGTGGAAGAACCGCCTCCAGACACCCCAAGCGCCGATCCAATGGTGTCTCCAGAGATAGTTGCTAAACTGCTAGAAAATGCCCAAGCTTTATTTTCTCAGCAGGGAATTACAGCCGAAGTCTTGGAACGCCAAGGCAAACCAGCCTTTACCATCTGCGATGTCGCCGACGAAATCGAGGCAGATTTAATTATTATGGGCTGTCGAGGATTAGGCTTAACAGAAGAGGGCGCAACTGATAGTGTCACCGCGCGGGTGATTAACCTTTCCCCTTGTCCAGTGTTGATTGTGCCTTAGCTGTATTAATTGGGACAGGCGAGACGCCTGTCCTACGAATATTCGGATGATTTTTCGGATTCCCAGAGAAAAGAATAAGCTTCTGGATTAACAGATAAACCAGCTTGTACAGGATTTTGGCGAATATATTGCCAAGTATCCTGAAATTCTTGGTAATTCCTAATAATATGATCATGAGATTCATCTTCCCAAACTGTACCAATGTGCTTCATCACCTTGGTAATTTGTTTACCTGTAAAGCTTTTAATGCTATGCATAATGCTGCTAAGTGACCAATATTCCGTAGAACAGGCGTCCCGCCTGTGATTGATTAAATTTACCTCACCCTCATCATCCGTAGAACAGGCGGGACGCCTGTTAACCCCCCGCCCATCATGATCAGATTTCGCCCAAGGCTGAATCAACAAATGTACATGGTCTGGCATAATAACCATTGCAAAAATTTCATATCTTTTGAGATGGAAAAATAGACAAGAATTAAGAACAATTTCTCTAGCAGATTCATTGAGTTCTAATCTTTCCCAAGTCACAAAGGTAATGTGATAGATTGAGCCATTTAATTCCCAGTGAGGTAGTTTTCTGCTGGTAATTTTGAGTTGGGAATTTTGGGGTATAGGCAAATTGTGCGACATTGGCAAGTTGTAGAAAGTTGATGGATAAAAGTTAAATTCGTAGAACAGGCGTCTCGCCTGTTATTTATAGCGCAGGCGGGACGCCCGCCCTACGGGAATTTTTTGTTTTTAATTTTCAGATGTAGGTAAGAACAAAGAGTCTTCAATTTCCTGTCTCAATTCAGGAGATATTTTATCATCATTTAAACAATCTAATATGCCTTGATTTGCCTTGTAATACTCCTTGAGTAATTCTTTTTGCTGGTCGCTGAATTGCAAATCATGACCAATTAATTCTTTGATTTTATTTAACCAATATTGACCCTGAGCTTGTCGCCACTCATCAAATATTTCTTTCTCTTTTTTCGGATTGGGTACTTCAGCCTGAAGTTCTCGTAAAGCTTGCTGTAGTTCAGGCTCAAAATCAATCGCGAAGATGGATGCCAGAACATTAGCCGAGTCAAGATTATTGTTATACTTAAATGCAAGGTCAAGACCAATATCAGTCGCCCGATTAAATCCAAGAAAAAACTGACTAACTTTGTTTACAGTTTTTTGAGAATCAAAGTTACTCACAAAGCCAAGACCAAGAATCCGGATGAGAGAAAGATAAAAAGCTCTAACTTTTATAGGTTTGTAAACAGGATTAACTGAAGAGGAAGATGATTTATTATGTATCCAAGTTAAAAGATGCTGCAATTTCTTATCTTGTGCTACCAAAGCATCAGCTTCTTGCTTTTTACGGCGCAAAAATTCTGCCGCTTCATCAGCATTCAGCGAACTTATATCTTGTAAATAGCTTTCTGAAGATTGCTGATATTTATCTAAATTTCCCGTCACAATTTCACTCACAGCTTGCCTGATGAATCCCTCAACAAGCCATTTGCGAACAAAAGTAAAATCCCGTTCATGTTCTAGATATATTGCCCCAATTAAAGCCTCAAACATTTCGCCAAAAAGTTGTGTTTGCTCGCTTTCATTTCTTGGCTGTTCGCCTAAACCTAGCGAACAAATATGCTTTAAATTTAGCTTTCTGGCAAATTCATAACACTTATCCCTACGCACAATTTGACTTTTTATATCTGTGATATTACCTTGATTAAAACCATCAAAAGAATCATATAAATAGTCAACTACGACAGCACCTAAAATAGCATCACCCAGAATGGCTAACCTTCTGTAATTGAGATTCTGCTGATCTTTTTGCTGTTGATTTTTATTAGTCCCATAAATCTGTGAGGGATGAGTTAAGGCTATTTCCAACAGATCTGTTCTTTGAAAATCAGGAATGCCGATCGCTTGTTTAGCTGCTTCAATATTTATACTCACGTTTTTATCTATACCTCTAATTTTAGCTAATACTACTCAATAGTAGGTCAAAAACCAAAATATTTAATTAATATAGTTGCCAACTATATTAAATAGTAAATTTACTAGGGCGAGAGAAAAAGGACACCTTAAAATCACTCCCCTCTGCGGTTCATTCCCCCAATTCTGCAAATAACCCAGACAATACGACATTAGAAAACAAAAACCCTTGGGGATCACTCAAACGCAACCTTTCCCCTACAACTTCTACCCAACCTTGTTCAAAATGCGATCGCAAACATTGATAAATTTCCTCTACCTTTTCTTCACCAAACTCCCTTGCTAACGCCGCCAAACTCACACCCTCAGCCAAACGCAACCCCAACATTAAAGTTTCTAACAAAATCTCATTTGGTGGCGTCACTTCACAATCAATCACACCGCCAGCTTGCACCCATTGGTAATACTCCTTTGTTTTCCGGGGACGAGTGAAGCGCTTACCCTGGACATAGCTGGCTGCACCCATACCAAAGCCATAATATGGGCGATTTTCCCAATAAACCCGATTATGCCGACATTGATGTCCAGGTTGGGCATAATTGGAAATTTCATAATGTTCATAACCTGCACTTTTCAAAGCCTGCTGCGCCCTTTGGTACATTTTGACAGTGGCTTCATCTGTCGGTAAAGGATTATCTCCCGGTTGGTAGTAACGACCGAAGGCTGTTCCCGGCTCTATGGTAAGGTCATAGATAGAGATGTGAGTCGGTACTAGTCCCAAAGCCTTTGTTAACGAGTCCTGCCATTGATCTAAAGACTGATGCGGCAATCCAGAAATTAAGTCTAAACTGAATTCGGGAACCTCGACTTGGCGGATTAGTTCCACAGCTGCAAAAATATCTACAACCGAGTGCGATCGCCCCGCAATTTTTAATAATTCTTCTTGAAAAGCCTGTACACCCAAACTTACCCGGTTCACACCCGCACTGCGATAGCCTGTTATCTGTGCTAAATCAAATGTGCCAGGATCCATTTCCATAGAAATTTCTGCCCTAGCCCCAATACCAAAGCGTCCCTCAAGCGCTAGAATTATCCGTTGCAACTGTTCTGTTGATAGCAGCGAAGGCGTCCCACCACCAAAAAAAATCGTCTCTAGGGATTGACCAAAAGCTGGTGTCATGGCAATTTCTTGACATAGCACCTCAACATATTGGGAGATAGTACCAGATGTTTCGCCCCGCAAGCGATCGCCCACAACAGACACAGGAAAATCACAATAAAAACATCGCCTTCGGCAAAAGGGAATATGTACATAAGCTGAACTTGGAATTCCAGAAACACTAACTTTTTGACTCATTATGAGAAAGAATTAAGTAACTTAATTGAGAATTATAAATAATTAAAATGAGAAGTTTGTTTACAACTTTTCATCGTCTTGCAACAAAACTAAGAATAATATGAATCAGAAACTCTTTGGTTATAATGTTTGCATATATAGCCTGCTTAAGCCTCTAGTGTAAGTCCATATTTATTAATCAATCCTACCGATGAAATAAAAAACACCTTACTCTATTCGGTAACACAGATGTAGGAAAAAACACAACCATGCTTGATGTCATTATCATTCTCTCATTTATTCTGGCAGCGGCGGGAATAGGTTACTACAGCACCGATTTGCTCCCCACCTCAACCCTAGCCGGGGTGACAAACCTCGACGCCTTACGCTTAGTTGTTGGCGTCTTTGCCGCTATCATTGGCGGTGCTATTGGGCTGAGTTTCCAGACAACATATCGTCGCACAGAGGCACAAATTCGAGAAATGCCACTCGAATCTATCTTAACCCGTGCCATTGGCTTAGTAATTGGGCTATTGCTAGCCAACTTAATGCTGGCCCCGCTATTTTTACTCCCCATTCCCGCAGATTTTGGATTTATTAAACCCCTAGTTGCAGTTGTCGGCAGTATTATACTTGCCGTCACTGGTATGAACTTGGCAGATACCCACGGACGAGGTTTATTGCGGTTAATTAATCCCAACACCGTAGAAACAATGGTAGTGGAAGGAACACTCAAACCTGCTAATACCAAAGTTTTAGACACCAGTTGCATTATCGATGGACGCATTGAAGCACTCCTAGAAACCGGGTTTCTGGAAGGAGCAATAATTGTGCCACAGTTTGTCTTGCAAGAACTGCAACAAGTAGCTGATGCTAGCAAAGACCAAAAGCGGGTGCGGGGAAGGCGAGGACTAGAAATTCTCAACCGCATTAGAGAAGCATACCCTGATCGCATTTTGATCAACCCCGCCGATTACGAAGAGATTGCCACAGTTGATGCCAAGCTAGTCCGCTTCGCCCAAGAAATCAACGGCACACTACTCACCAACGACTACAACTTATCTAAAGTTGCCAGCGTGCAGAAAGTGCCTGTTTTAAATGTAAACGATTTGGTGAATGCTGTTCGTCCTAGCTATTTACCTGGTGATAATCTGGATCTAAAGATTCTCAAAGAAGGTAAAGAACCCTCTCAAGGAATCGGCTACTTAGACGATGGCACAATGGTTGTCGTTGAAGAAGGTAGTAGTTATGTGGGTGGTGAATTACGGGTAGTAGTCACCAGTGCTTTGCAGACTTCCGCCGGCAGGATGATTTTTGCTAAACCCCAAGCTTCTACATTGGCGTGAGGAAATGTCGCGTACAGATAGAATTAAACCATGCGAACGGTGCAGCAAAACTGCACCGATTCTGTATAGAGTTAAGCATGAAGTAGGAGGTAAGTGGATTTTTGTCTGTCCTGAATGTTGGACTGCTGTGAGTGAAAATAATCCTTTTTATGCTTATGGCGGAACGTGGAAATCACGAAAAAAATGAGGGAGCCTTTCTTGCGTTATGGGTATTTAACTTACTCGCAAACATCGAAAACCTTAGATACCCGACTTCTTAAAGAAGTCGGGTATCTTGTTGTTTATAAATGATTGAGGACTGCTATATGTCCAAGGCTGATAACTAGACAGCATCAGCTACTGTAAATTTAATTCGCTCAAGATTTTGAACTAGATGCACTTCTCAGAGATCCTCTCGGAACCACTATTTAATGTTACTTAAATTAATATCGTTTTACTAATTAAATCCTATAATAAGGATATTAAATTTTTAGATGATCAGCTTTATCTATGAGCAAATTTGATGGTTTTTCAGTACCTGTTATGCTAAACTATTAAATTTAAAGATTAAAAAATGTAATTAAGTGTATCAAATTATTTTTATAAGCCTTACTGCACTTGACATGTAAGGAATATTTATTGT
>NZ_JACJRJ010000032.1 GCF_014697195.1 Cylindrospermum sp. FACHB-282
AACATTCTCTCATTTAAAATGGATGTTTGAATGGTTTATCCGACACACTACCTTTGATTTTCCCACCCTTCAGATGTACGGAGCTTTTTCAAAAATCAAATATTAGTCCTATAGTAGCGATATTATAACGAAACCTAAAATTGATTCGCTGAAACCAAATCAAATGTATTCCGCAACAGAATCTTTAAAAAAAGAATGGGAAAAGCAGAATCAAAAGGAAGATTGGCTGCTATTGCTTACCAACCTACCGCAAGTTATAAGTAATCTCTATCAAAAATATAAATCAGCAGAAGCGCTGGATCATGGACTTTATCGTCACGGAATATGTCATGGGTTGCAAACAGATTTTGGTGTCGATAAAAACTCTTTGCGTCTAATTCTAATCATTGATAGAATCATTTTCTTTATGGAAGATAATTGAAAATTATAACTTCATAACCAACAACCTAATAACACTATAACATGACCAGATTTATACATGATCAATTTGCCAAAGACTATTTAGAAGAACTCTTATCACCTTACGGTGAAATTCAAGCACCGCGCCGAGTTGCTGGAGAAATGCGCCAGATAGATGTCTGGTTTGTTCCTAACCAACCCCCCGATATTACCAAACTTGGGTTATTAGCAAAACTCACCCAAAACACTGCCATCATTGAACCTTACCGCAACCCTGCCAAATCTGGCGAAATTTGCGACTGTCTGCTCAAACTCTTAGAAGTGCGTGGGGAATATCAACGAGAAGCGAACCGCAACAACCGCAACCTGGAAGAGTCCAACTTACCCAAACTGTGGATACTTACCCCCACCGCATCCTCTAACATTCTCGACGGTTTCGGTGCTACCTTAAAGGCAGACTGGCATCAAGGAATTTACTTTTTACCAGAAAAACTGAGAACATCTGTAGTTGTGATTCATCAACTACCCCGCACCTCAGAAACCCTCTGGTTAAGAGTTTTAGGCAGGGGAAAAGTTCAAGAACAAGCAATTGACGAACTAGAAGCGCTTTCTCCAGATGACCCCTTGCGGCTCATCACTTTAGAATTATTTTATCAACTGCAAGAGAACTTAAACATTAACCAACCAATAGAAGCAGAAGATCGGGAGTTAATTATGCGCTTGCGACCACTTTATCAAGAAAAACTCGCCCAAGCAGAACAGCGAGGTATTCAGCAAGGTATTCAACAAGAAGCACGTCGCGTTATTGAAAGTTTACTCCGTAACCGATTTGGTGAATTAGATGCAGAAGTTACTGCCATTGTTGAACCATTATTAGCATTACCACCAGAAGAATTTACTCGCCTACTATTGCAACTTTCCCGTGAGGAATTAATTGCCAGATTTCAACCACTAAATTAAGGAAAGGGGAAGTGAAAAGAAGGCTTTTTTTGCTGATTGCTCACCCAGAAAACCTGGGTGAGTTCAATTATGTCTGATTAGTGAAGATCCCCATAATCCCCAATTTCTAATTCTTAGGCCCTTTCTTGGTGTTGAATTTGGTGCTGAATACAGTAGTGAACATCATCAGCATCCCACCAATCACAATAGCGATCGCCAGTCCCCCAGTAATCAAGTCCAGTATATTGCTGTTTTCCATAATCAATAGCCAAAAGTCCACAGTCTCTAGTCTAATGACCAATGACTAAATTTAGAAATCTACCCCCCGTTTAGGTTCTACCCCTTGATTAGCATAGTGTTTGTGGCAATAAACCTCAGAGTGAATGCTAGCTAAATCAAAGTATGCTGGTTGATTTTGGCAGCGACCGGTGATAATAATTTCCGTGTCGCGGGATTTGCGGAGTAAAGCTTGGACAATGGGTTCTACAGGGAGTAATTCCAAATCCACCGTGGGGTTAAGTTCATCCAGGATAATGGTTTTATAGATCCCAGAAGCGATCGCAGTTTTGGCGATTTCCCAACCCCTCTCCGCTTCCACATAGTCTAATTCTTGGCGAGAATTGCGCCAGACGATCGCATCTCGACCACAGCGTTGATGATCCACCACTTCTGGATAAGACTGCTGCAAAGCGGCGATCGCTGCATCTTCAGTATAACCAGTGCCACCTTTAAGCCATTGCATAATCAACACGCGGGTAGAACCAGGATGATTGATTCCCCTACCGATGGCTTGTAATGCCTTACCCAAAGCGCTAGTAGACTTACCTTTACCAGCACCAGTATAAATTTCGATCCCCTCAATTAACAGTGCTTTAGCTGTCGGGTGGTGCTGGGGTTTCATTTCTGAATGTAAATCCGCAATATCCAGCAACTTTTGCGGTGCGGCCCGTCCGGTAGCGATAATTTCCAACTCCTGGGGTTTAGATTTTAACGTCTGCACCACCTCATTAACTGAGAGCAAACCCAAATCCAAGACAGGGTTAATTTCATCTAAAACAACAACCGAATACAAACCAGAGGCGATCGCACCTTTAGCTACATCCCAACCCCGTGACGCTTCAGTTTGGTCAAAGGGGGTAATTTCATCGCTGCCAAAAAATTCTGCTCTACCCGTGCGAACCTGATCGATTAAATGGGGAAAACCACGCTGTAAAGCTGCGATCGCCCCATCTTCATCATAATCACGTTCTGGCCCCTTTAAAAACCGCAGTAGTAAAACGCGGTTAGAATTGCTCGGTGCATTTATTCCCAAGCCAATCGAGCGCAAAACCACCCCTAAGGCCGCTTGGGACTTACCTTTCCCCGCGCCATCATAGACGTGAATTTGACCAGTGAGCCGTTCAGGACGCACTTGCGCCGTGCGAATACCGATACCGTTCCTTGTCATTTCTCGAAAAGCTTTAACGTGGCAGTCTCTTATCTTACAGAACTTCGCTCTCAGGGTGAAACCCTGACCAATAGCACCAGCAAATTCTCATTGTTTCGTCTCTGTGCCTCTGTATCAAGTTCAGATGGATGTATTAAAAAAATAAATAGGAGTATACTGGCATACCAAGATAGTAAACGACAAGAACAATGCGATAATTGCCCCCATCACACCAAATTGGGATAGCTTGTATTGTTTCCAACAGAGAAAACAGCCTAGGCTAGAGCGTTCCCAAATCAAAAATTGGTACCATTCGTACCATATCAGTTACACTCTCAGCAGTAAACCCTTACCATTAACCATTTATGCCTGAAGATTTGTCAATTCCCAGACTTTTACCCATTGGCACAATTTTATTTCACCTTTTATTTTTACTGGTCGCCATTCCCATAGAAGCCTATGTTCTCCATCACTGGCTAAAATTTGACAAAAAGACTAGTACTTTTTATGCCATTTCGATTAATCTTTTTTCCAGCGTCATTGGTTGGATTATGTTTTTTATGGTCGAGCCAATACTGCCAATTCAGGCGAAATCAGAATTAATTAGTTATGTTTTTTTCAACCAGTTTAAATCACCTAATATACATACCTTCGTGATTTTTACAGCTTTTATCATATTCTTCACTACTTTTTTGTTAAAATTCTTGTTGCTAAAAGTTCTTTTAATTTCATTAAATGAATTAGGCATAAAAAAAGTAGAAGAATCAGAAACATCTCAGCGGCAGAGAGGGCGTCGTCTTGGCATATTAAAATTGCAAAATGCAAATTTAATTACTACCACATTAATAGCAAATTCCCTGAGTTATACCGCAATTGCCTTAGTTATATTAATTCGAGGTAGGTAGCATTTACTTAATTGAGCGGGTTAGGAAAAAATGATTAATAGCGTAATAAATTAGAGGCAAAAATATGGATTCATTGTTTAAAGATATATTTGGCATCTTCAAATTTATTGAAGATATCTTCTCAGGAATTCAAAAGCTCTTGATGCCACCCAAGCCTTTTTCCTGGCAGACATTAATTTATTTGAGTGTTTTTTCTTGGATCCTCTCTTATTTTGCTACAGATTATGTAAAAGATATAATTGCACTTTGTGGTTGGTTGTTTTTAATGGCTGGGACAGCTTGGTATACCACTGACGACCCTTTAAGGGTTCCTGGTACTTTTATGCCAGTAGGTGCAGTGATAACTGGATTTTTAGTTAGTGTATTTGCATTTGGACATCAGGAGAATATCATTACATCAAGAACAATCGTTCTCTGGCCGACAATTTCCGCACTAATTACAGCAATACCAGACTTTTTTGAAGGAACTGGCACAGAATCTAAAGCTCAAATTCCTAAGCTGCCAGACCGCCAAAAAATTATAATTTTAGTTGCTAGTTGTATGCTAATTAGTTGCTGGATTCAGTTTTACTTTGTTATGGATAATTGGCTCAAAGAATATCCTACTTTGCTAGCAGATAAGTTTCAGAGCCGTACCTTTGTGACGCGAATAGATAACCAAGTTAAAATTCCGCCAAATGGCGTAGTGCTGCTAAATAAACTGCAACCATTAGTTGAAGAACAAATTGTAGCTAGACCTTGGTCAGAAGTAGAGAGATGGCTATTAGATGCAAACCAGCAGGTAGGGAATCTGGGTAATAGAGTCATCGAAAAAAACCTGGTGAAATTTGGTGAAAAGCAACTATGGCGTGTTGAACCACGTGTAGTCAATATTAAGTCTGGTTATCAATTAGATATCCTCAGTATTTGGACAGGGCCAAGTTTCAATCAACGGGGATTTTATCTAAAAAAATCCTGTCGGATTACCCCAGTTTCAGCCTCCAATAAACCAGATAATAAAGGCGCTGTTGCAGAAATTGTCTGCGATCGCCTAAATAAATTTATTGCTGGAACACCCCCAGCGCGGCAGTAAATCACTATTAACCAATGATGAACTTCGGCAGAATTTTCGTGATGGCAAAGAATGTGTTTCAGGAAGTGATCCGCGATCGCATCCTGTACATTATCGGTTTTTATGTGTTTCTATTCGCCCTTGCCAGCCGCATCATTCCTGAATTTGCAGCCACAGCCAAAGAAAAAATGTTATTAGACTTTGGCCTGGCAGCGATGAATGCAAGCGGCTTAATAGTGACAATATTTGTGGGTACAGGACTGGTTAACAAAGAAATTGACAAACGCACTATTTTGGTGCTCATGGCTAAACCCATCAGCCGCAGTGAATTTATCATCAGTAAATACTTGGGGTTATCAGCGGTGCTGGCGGTATTAGTCGCCGCAATGACAGCAATTTATTTTGTCTTTTTGCAATTTAGCCAGATTCCTTACCAAACGACTAGTATTCTCATTGCTGTAATTTTCTTATTTTTGCAGTTATCCTTAATTACTGCTGTGGCTATTACCTTAAGTGTATTTACTTCTTCCCTATTGGCGACCGCCTTAACATTTGCTGTGTATTTAATGGGGAATATTACTCCAGATTTAGTACAGCTGGGCCGTCTAAGCCGTAACTCTGGTATGGAAAAACTCACTCAAGGGTTATATCTCATATTGCCAGATTTATCTCGATTAGATTTGAAAAATGATGCCGTTTATGGATTACAAGCCTTACCTGACCCAATGGCATTAATTATCAATGCTGGTTATGGGTTGCTGTACAGTGTTATGTTGTTAGCGATCGCCATTCTTATTTTCTCCCAGCGAGAATTTTAATCCTTGCCCCAAGCTTGTAACTGCACATAGACTAATACCAAAGTCACTGCTAACAGCACCGTCGCAGCAGCCGCTGCATAACCAAAATCAAATTGGGCAAAAGCCTCTTGATAAATGTAGTAAACCAGCAAATTTGTAGAATTCAATGGGCCACCACTGGTCATTACATAAACTTGCTCAAAACTCCGCAAAGTAAAAATAGAAGTGGTGACGACCACAAATATGACAGTAGATGCCAAGCCCGGCAAGGTAATATACCAAAATTGCTGCCATACATTTGCTCCATCTAGTTCCGCAGCTTCATAACGACTGGAGGGAATTGCTTGCAGCCCCGCCAAGAACACCACCATATTAAAACCTAGTTGCTTCCAAATACTCAATAAAATTATGACTGGCATTGCCCAACTCGTATCACCCAGCCAGGATATTGGTGGAACGCTAAACAAATTTAAAAATGCATTCACCGGGCCAGTGGTTTGAAACAGCCAGCGAAATCCCAAACCAGCTGCTACCAAGGAGACAATTGAAGGCAGAAAGTAGGCACTCCGCAGGACGCCCCGCAAGGCTAGGGAGCGATTTAATAGCACCGCTAACCCCAAGGGGATAACTAAACTGGGAAGGACAGTGGCAAGGGTAAAATAAATGGTGTTAACCACAACTTGCCAGAAATCGCCATTGAGTAGCAAGCGCCAGTAATTTTTAAAGCCTACCCAATAAATACCTGTAGAGGTGAAACTACCAGCAGTGAAACTGAGGTAAAACAAATAGGCAATTGGCCAAATGATAAATACACCTAGCAAAATCAGTGCTGGTGTGAGAAAAACCCAGGCGGCAACTGTATCATTATCCAGCAGATGTAAACGAGAAAAGCGGGATGTTTTCATAAAAAATCTTCGTTACTGAATGTCGGTGTAGAGTTATTTTTGTTAAAACCTTGATTGTGGATGGTCTTGAATTGGGATAGGCTAGTTTCAAAACGCTCAAACATTTAAACTTTAAAATTCCAAATTGGTATGAGTCAGAATTCCACAATAGATGTTGCCTCTGTTAGTCTAATTTCTCCCATCATCTCTAGCCAAAAATTTACACCAAGCGCCCCCTTGAAATTGGGAATTATGGCTTCTGGGAATGGTAGCAATTTTGAGGCAGTTGCCCAAGCTATCCAAGACGGGCAGCTAAACGCCTCCATTCAAGTTTTAATCTACAATAATCCTGAGGCTAAGGCAGCGGTACGGGCAGCAAATTGGGGTGTAGAAACAGTTTTATTGAATCACCGTGACTACAAAAGCCGGGAAGATTTTGACCGACAAATTGTGCAGAAATTGCGGCAATATGATGTGGAATTTGTGGTGATGGCTGGCTGGATGCGTCTGGTGACACAAGTATTAATTGATGCTTTTCCTGAGCAGATGATTAATATCCATCCCAGCTTGTTACCTAGTTTCAAGGGTATTCATGCTGTAGAACAAGCTTTGGCATCTGGGGTGAAAATTACTGGCTGTACTGTGCATCTACTTTGTTTAGAGGTAGACAGTGGGCCAATTTTGATCCAGGCAGCAGTGCCAGTACTCCCAGACGACACACCAGAAACACTCCATGCCAGAATTCAAGTTCAGGAACATCGGACTTTACCACAGGCGATCGCATTAGCAGCTGCAAGACATTCCCTAACTTTGGTATAAATACCACCTGAGAAATACACCTTTTTTTTACATCCTACACTGTATAAATGCTAGAATCCTCCAGATAGACAAATAGGATACCTCCATGCCAGTTGTAGCTAACTCAATCAAGTTCGGTACAGACGGCTGGCGGGGCGTAATAGGTGAAGAGTTCACCTTTGAACGCCTGGCCTTGGTCGCGCCAGTTGCCGCACAGGTGTTATATAATACATATTTTTCGACGGTGGGTAGCCGGACAATAATTGTCGGTTACGATCGCCGATTTATGGCAGAAGAATTTGCCCGTGTTGTCGTCGATGCTGTCACCGCAGTCGGTTTTGACGTGCTGCTGAGTGAAACCTTTGCCCCAACTCCAGCTTTTAGCTGGGCAGCAAAAGAACTCAACGCTTTAGGGGCACTGGTAATTACAGCTAGTCATAATCCTGGATCATATTTAGGTTTAAAAGTCAAAGGTGCTTTTGGTGGATCAGTGCCGCCCGAAGTTACCAAAGAGATTGAAGGGCTGTTATCGGTGGGAGTTTCACCAGCAGCCACCCCAGGCAAAGAAGAGAAGTTTGACCCCTGGCCGAGTTATACAGGAGCACTAAAAGGTAAAGTCGATATTGTTAAAATTCAAAATGCGATCGCTTCTGGCAAACTAACAATCTTTGCTGATGTGATGCACGGCGCGGCTGCCGGCGGACTAGAGAAACTACTAGGTGTTGGAGTAAAAGAAATCAACAGTAACCGTGACCCCCTATTTGGTGGCGGTGCGCCGGAACCCTTGCCGAAATACCTTTCAAGTCTATTTACATTCATCAAGAATCACCGGGAAATAGATAACTCAGGTTTAGCGGTGGGGTTGGTATTTGATGGAGATTGCGATCGCATCGCCGCAGTGGATGGAGAAGCAAACTTCTTGAGTTCCCAAATATTAATCCCAATCTTAATTGACCACTTAACCCTACGGCGCAGCTTTAGCGGAGAAATTGTCAAAACAGTTAGTGGTTCTGACTTGATACCCCTTGTGGCCAAACTCCATAACCTGTCAGTGTTTGAAACAGCAGTTGGTTACAAATACATTGCCGATAGAATGTTAGTCGCAGATGTGTTGCTAGGTGGTGAAGAGTCGGGAGGAATTGGTTATGGTAGCCATATACCCGAACGGGATGCCCTGCTGTCGGCATTGTATGTGTTAGAGGCGGTAGTTGAATCTGGGCTAGATTTAGGTGATTATTATCGCTACTTGCAAAAACAAGTTAATTTCACCTCAGCTTACGATCGCATCGATTTACCCCTAGCAAGTATGTCTGTGAGAGAGCGGTTATTGCAACAACTGCAAACCCAACCTTTAACGGAAATTGCCGGGAAAGCTGTGATTGGCTGTCAAACAATTGACGGTTATAAATACCGCCTAGCTGATAATAGTTGGTTAATGATTCGCTTTAGTGGTACTGAACCAGTGTTACGCCTCTACTGCGAAGCCCCCACAATGGAACAAGTGCATCAAACTCTCGCTTGGGCGAAAACCTGGGCAGAATAAAATGATTTGACCTCTTGCAAAAGTCAATTTTACGAACATTAAACCACAGATAAACCACGAGATTTACACAGATTAATACAGATTAAATTTAAGTGTGTTGATGTGGATGTATCAATAAATTGGGATTTTTGCAAGCGGTCTATTGATTACTCAACGACCAATCACCAATCACCAATCGCCAATGACTAAATTACTCGTAGTCGCTACAGGAAATCCCGGTAAATTGCGGGAAATGCAAGCTTACCTTGCTGATTCTGGTTGGGAATTAACCCTCAAACCAGAAGAATTAGACGTTGAAGAAACAGGTGAAACTTTTGCGGCTAATGCCTGTCTTAAAGCCTCAGAAATTGCCAAAGCTACAGGAAATTGGGCGATTGCTGATGATTCTGGTTTGCAAGTAGACGCCCTGAATGGTGCACCAGGGGTATATTCTGCGCGATATGGCAATACCGACTCAGAACGCATCGCTAGACTATTGAGAGAATTGGGTGATGGGGTGAATCGTCAAGCGCAGTTTGCCTGTGCAATTGCGATCGCTAGTCCTGATGGTGCGATCGCTTTACAATCTGAAGGTGTATGTCGTGGCGAAATTTTGACTGCAAGCCTTGGTGATGGCGGTTTCGGCTATGATCCTATTTTTTACGTTCCAGAGAAGCAATTAACTTTTGCCCAAATGACACCGGAAGAGAAAAAATCAATTAGTCATCGGGGTAAAGCATTGAAAGCTTTAATTCCCCAGTTGGTAAAAGCGTTGAGTTCTGAATCTTGAGTTATATTTAGGCTGAAACAACAGGTTTTTTAATTCCTTTTTTTACGTACCATAGAAACAAATGACATTCTCATAATTAATAATATCAAAGATGTTACTAATATTTGTAACTTTACCCCTATTTGACACTTGACAAAAGGAATATTACTAGTCACCCGGAGGGCCAGAAAAAAATATTGATTCTTAGATAGTAACTTTATTTACGCTGGATCGCACTAGCATTAGTATCTAATTTGAGTTCTAAAAGTAAGTGATGAAGATTGCTGCTAGCATATCCAACAGCTAGTAAAGTTTTCCCTTGTAGGAGGGAGAGGATTTTGGTTAGTTGAGCCTCAATCAGTGATTCATCTTGAAAAATTTTGCATAGCCGATTTTTGATTGGTTTCAACAGTACTTGGACTTGTATTTCCTTGATTTTTTGATCTGTTTGTTTATTATTAGCTAAATTCAGAGTTCTTAAAAGTTCCATTTTATCAATCTTTTGAGTCTTGCAAACCTCTTGAATCTCTTGGCAAATACGCTCAACGATTTTATTGATAACGTATTGACAAAGGACAGGCTGCTGGAGCGATAACATAACTTCTTCTTCCACAACAATTCTGTCAATGAGCGATCGCCGCAACAGTGACCTCAGAGCCTCGATAAATTCTGCTTGATTTATGGGTACTAAGATATCAGAACGTAATTGAGATAAGGAAATCGGTTGACAGGCGATCGCTAACCAACAAATGATTTCTTGTTCCATAGCTGATATGCACTCAAATTGCTCATCTAGAATATCATTCAGCTCACCAAACACAATGGTTTCCTGTCTTAGAAAAGCACTAACTTTACCACCAAACAGTTCTTGAATAGTGCTAGCAACAATTTTTAATGCTAAGGGATTACCTCTATAAAGTTGAATCAAATCTTTCCATTTATCTGTATCTAACAAATTATTCTCTTTCAATATTCCCTCTGCTTGTGAGCCTAAATCCCTGAGATATAAAGAGCGAACCGGATAAATAGCTCCTTCCATGAGAGCTATTTCTTTTGGTTTCTCACGAGCTATTAGCATCAAACAACTTTGATGAGATTCCTGTGCCAATCGTCTTAAGAACTGGGTATAACCTTGATATCCTTCTCGATTATCTCCTCCCAGGCTATTTTGAAGAATTGACGATCCTGTATCCAGAACAATCAGACATCGGTGTTGGCGTAAGTGACCTATGAGATTGGAGATTTTACTATCTAAGTTTTGTATCGAATCATTTTGTGATGGCAGCGAGAAAATTTGTTTCAGGTCAGCCAAGAGGTTGTTAACTGTTATCGCACTCCGCAGATATCGCCAAACAACAAACTCGAACTGATCGCGTACCTGTTGAATGCAGCGTATAGATAGAGTTGTTTTACCAATTCCCCCTACACCTGCAACGGCAATTATTCGGCAGCGATCGCCAACTAACCATTGCTCTAATGTAGTAAGTTCTTGAGTGCGGCCATAGAAGATGTTAATATCTGGTAATTCACTGGCATTTTGGTATATGTCTCTACTAGGACTGGCTTGTCTTCTATCTATATCTACTGCTAATGAAGAGACGGTTGAGACTTTCTCTAGTTGACTTTGCCATCTTCTCTCAACGACAAAGCGAAAA
This sequence comes from Cylindrospermum sp. FACHB-282, assembly GCF_014697195.1. Lineage (GTDB taxonomy): Bacteria > Cyanobacteriota > Cyanobacteriia > Cyanobacteriales > Nostocaceae > Cylindrospermum. The sequence goes on from NZ_JACJRJ010000032.1 coordinate 11,146, forward strand.
TTCGTTTTACTTATATCTTCTTCTAATATTTCTGATAATAATTTCCACAGTCTGGGAGCAGCGGCTTGTTTAATATAATTCAAACTATATTTACAAGTATCTTGCATCTGTTCGTAAGTTTTCGCTTCCCAAGCTCCTTTGAGTACAACTATCTCCACATCTCTTAAATGGCGACCTACTTTAGCAAAAACTACACTATCTATATCTTTGAGTACTAATTCTAAATTCATCAGTTCCTCCAAAATAGGGTTTAGCATAACACATTACAAAATAATGTACTTGTGTTTAATTCTGTATTAATTTTATTATCTTATGATTTTATCAAATAACATTAACATAGTTAACATAAAAATCAGAAATGTTCAACTTCGATACAAAAATTTACATATTTAAAAAAGTAAGCCTAAAAAGAGTAGCCTACTCAACAAACAATTATTTCCTCAAACCAATGAACATAACTGATTTGTTGGCACATACATGCTTGGAAATAGCTGAATTTATCTAATATTTGATCACCTCATTGTTTGGGAATAGATACAAGTTGTAAAATCAGATAAGCAATGAGACTGGCATAAAAAAGAATGACATAACTGCATTTACCCTCTGCCTTGACAGGTGTTTTAGGACTTCCCCTGAAAAGTCAGCTATTTTCGGCAATATTTTAAGTAGTTTTGTTTATTGAAAAGCAGCACCTACCAAACTACAAGGGTTTCAAGAACATAACTAAGATTTATTTGATCCTTAAACCAAGCTTAATATTAAAAAATAAATACTTAGGATAACATACTTTAATTAATGTAAGTTAACCCAAAAAATTGAAAAAATGTTTTCTAACAGTTGGTTATTGAAATCTGCTCTTGATAAATAGATTAACAAAATATGGTTCTACTACTCCCTTTATGCAAAATTAATACTAAAGTGCCAGTTTAAGAGACTTCGTAACCTAAAATTGCTAAAGTTACGAAAACCGTAGCCTAATCGTTTTATTAGCTTCAATTTGTTATTAATTCCTTCTACCATCCCGCTGGTTGTTTTGTGATCAAAGATGTTATGTATACTACGGCAAATATACGCTTAAGTAGTGTAATCAGATTAAAAATGGTGATCGCTGCGTTCATAAGTGCGATAATTTGGGATCGAAACACTGCCATTGCTCAAATTAATCCAGATACCACTCTACGCCAGAACTCTACTGTCACGACCAACAGTAACATCATTAATATTCAAGGTGGTACTCAAGCAGGAAACAATTTATTCCACAGTTTTCAAGACTTTTCTATTTCCACAGGTAACACAGCATATTTTAATCATGCCCCGAATATTCAAAACATCATTAGTCGAGTTACAGGTCAATCCATATCGAATATTGATGGTTTAATCCGCGCTAATGGCGCAGCTAATCTGTTTTTGATCAATCCTAATGGCATTATATTTGGTGAAAATGCCCGTTTGGATGTTGGTGGTTCATTTATTGCTAGTACAGCCAGTAGCGTTAAATTTGCTGATAATGTGGAATTTAGTGCTAAGAATCCTCAATCTGCACCTTTGTTGAGTATCAATCTACCTATTGGCTTGCAATTTGAGAGAAACCCAGGTTCAATTCAACTCAAAGGTAATGGTGAAACCAGCAGCTTCACAATTGATACAGATAACGCTCTGCGGGTGCAAGATAATCAGACCTTAGCTTTAGTAGGTGGTGACTTGATCATAGAGGGAGCAGCCTTAAGGAATATTGGCGGACGGATAGAACTAGGTAGTGTTGCAGGTTCGGGTCTAGTCAGCATCACTCCCAACAATCCAGGTTTTGCCTTGGGTTATGATCTAGTTCAGAACTTCGGGAATATTGACATATCCCAACAGGCAGGAATTATTGTTAGTGGTACAGATATACAAGTGCAGGGTGAGCGAGTCACTCTGACTGATGATTCTAGGCTCGAAGCATATACTATCTCAGAAGATGCCGCAAGCATAACAATTAAAACCAATGACTTACTGATTCAAAATGGCGCACAAGTTGGTACCAGCACTTTGGGTGCAGGAAAGGGCGGGAATATAACTGTCACAGCTGATTCTGTAAATATCACTGGTACATCCACTTCTGATGTTCCGAGTGTATTGTTTACTTCATCGGTGGATAATGCCACAGGAGATGCGGGAGATTTGACTATTAACACCCGTGATTTATTAATTCAAAATGGTGCATTTGTTACTGTTGGTACGTCTAGTGCAGGAAACGGCGGGAATGTAACTGTCAATGCTGATTCTGTAAATATCACTGGTACATCTACTTCTAATGTTCCGAGTGCATTGCTTACTTCATCGGTGGGTAATGCCACAGGAGATGCGGGAGATTTGACTATTAACACCCGTAATTTATTAATTCAAAATGGTGCATTTATTACTGTTGGTACGTCTAGTGCAGGAAACGGCGGGAATGTAACTGTCAATGCTGATTCTGTAAATATCACTGGTACGTCTACTGATGGTTATGCCAGTTTATTGGTTGCGACATCGGAGCGTAATGCCACAGGAGATGCGGGAGATTTGACAATTAACACCCGTGATTTATTAATTCAAAATGGCGCACAAGTTGCAACTGGTACGTTTAGTGCGGGAAATGGAGGCAATTTAACCATCACGGCTGAGTCTGTAAATATCAGTGGTACATTCATTAATGGGTTTCCCACTGGATTGTTTACGTCATCGCAGCCTAGTGCCACAGGAGATGCGGGAGATTTGACAATTAACACCCGTGATTTATTAATTCAAAATGGTGCACAAGTTAGTGTTGGTACGTTTAGTGCAGGAAAAGGCGGCAATTTCACTGTCAATGCTGACTTGGTAAATATCACTGGTACATCTACTGATGGTTTTGCTAGTTTATTGTTTGCGATATCGGATACTAATGCCACAGGAGATGCCGGCAATTTGACGATTAACACCCGTGATTTATTAATTCAAAATGGCGCACAAGTTAGTGTTGGTACGTTTAGTGCGGGAAATGGAGGCAATTTAACCATCACGGCTGAGTCTGTAAATATCACTGGTGCATCCACTTCTAATTCTACCACTGGATTGTTTACGTCATCGGAGCGTAATGCCACAGGAAATGCGGGAGATTTGACAATTAACACCCGTGATTTATTAATTCAAAATGGTGCACAAGTTAATGTTGGTACGTCTGGTGCAGGAAAAGGCGGAAATTTAAGCGTCACAGCTGAGTCTGTTAATCTAACTGGTACATCTCAATTGTCTGCGACATCGGGGGCTGATGCCACAGGAGATGCTGGCAATTTAACGATTAATACCCGTGATTTGTTAATCACAGATCCAGGTGGAGTATTTGTGAGCAGTCTAGGCCGAGGCAATGCCGGAAACATAGACATTAACGCTAGTTTTATTAGTCTGAATAACCAGGGAAAAATCAACGCTGATACTAGTGGTGGTGGGGGCAATATCTTCTTAAGATCGCCTTTAGTTATATTACGTAATCAAAGTGCGATCACTACCAATGCCACTGGCGAAAACATTCCTGGAGGTAACATCACTATCGATGCTACAGATGGTTTCATTGTGGCTGTTCCCCAAGAAAACAGTGATATTAGTGCTAATTCGGCTGAATCTCGCGGTGGCCAAGTGATAATTAATGCTGAAAGTATCTTTGGCATCCAGCCCCGCAATACACCTACTGAACTAAGCGACATTACTGCTACAGGAGCAAGTCCAGACTTAAGTGGTAGCATCCAAATCATCATCCGGGATACTAACTCCAATCAAGGGTTGATTAACTTACCCAATCAACCAGTAGAGATAAAAATTGCTCAAGGTTGTCAAGTTAGTGCTAGTCAAAATCAAAGTAGTTTTGTAGTTACAGGCAGAGGTGGTTTACCACAAAATCCTCGAGAAGTTTTTCACAGCGATCAAGTTGAGCTAGATTGGGCAACTCTCAATCCAAAAGATAATAACCGCGATGCTCAAACTGTAACCATAAATTCTCATATTCCTCAACCAGTCAAGATTGTTGAAGCTACAGGTTGGAAGACTATTATTCAAGGCGAAATATTACTCATAGACAGTTCCACAAATTTGACGGCTCAAAATCAAGAGCAGCAACCAGCCACCTGTGCTGTATCGAAATAGGGCTAAAATGAATTTATATAAATTATGTTGTTTGAACTTAGTAAATTTTGGCGGAGATTCCCATCTAGAAGCAGACATTTGCCTAGAAAATGGCAACGCCATGTTAGCTTGAGCATCCTGGTAACATTATTTTTAGTAGGAATGATTTTGCCTAGTACAGCCCAGAGAGTTGGGGTAAAATCACAGACTTCAGATTTAAATAACACAGAAAATTTGGCACAACAGGGGAGAATCCTATATGAAACTGAAAAATTTGGTGATGCCGTCAAGATTTTAAAGCAAGCTGCCAGAAACTATGCTGCTGAGGGGGATAAACTGCGGCAAGCAATGGCTTTAAGGAATCTATCCTTAGCTGAACAAGAACTTGGCTTGTGGAAAGAATCACAAGCGGCGATCGCTCAAAGTCTCAGCTTATTAGAAAATTTAGAAAAATCACCAGAGCGATCGCTTCTTCAGGCTCAAACTCTCGATGTTCAAGGACGCTGGCAATTAAAACAAGGACAAACTGAAGCTGCAGTGCAAACTTGGCAACAAGCGGCTAATATCTATACAAAAATCGGCGAACCGACTCAATTTATCCGCAATCGCATTAACTCAGCCCAAGCTTTACAAATTTTAGGGCTTTTCCCTCAATCTGAGAAAATGCTGAGTGATATTCAGCAAAAACTGGCAACTCAAGCAGAATCACCTTTAAAAGCTACAGCACTGCGTAGTCTTGGTGATGTTCTGCAAGCAATTGGTGATTTAGATCAATCAAAACAGATATTACAGCAGAGTTTAAAAATAGCTTTATCTTTGCAGGCCAATCAACAAATCGCTGAGGCTCTCATCAGTCTGGCTCATACAACCCGCCTCCAAGGCGATACTCAAGCCACTTTCAGCTTTTATCAACAGGCTCTCAATATATCTGTTCCTACAAGTACCCGTGTTCAATTGCTATTGAATCAATTTAGCTTGCTTGTGGAAACAAAGCAATGGCACACTGCGGCGGAATTATCATCTCAAATTCAGTCAAAAATTAATCAGTTGCCTCCTAGTCGCATGACAGTTTATGCTCAAGTTAACTTTGCCCAGAATCTAGCCAGACTAAAACAGAACTCTACATTAGATAGTCCCTCATGGCTAGATATTGCCCAAATCTTGGTAAAAGCCATTGAGCAGGGGCAAAGCTTGGAAGACAAGCGAGCAGAATCTTATGCTATGGGTACTCTGGGCTGGTTATATGAACAAACAGAGCAATTAGCTAATGCGGAAGATTTCACACAGAAGGCTTTATTGATCGCCAATAATATTCAGGCATCGGATATGAGCTATCAGTGGCAATGGCAGTTAGGACGCTTACTAAAAAGCCAAGGTAATATTAAAGAAGCAATTACACTATACAATGCAGCATACAACACTTTACAATCTCTGCGTAGTGATTTAATGGCGGTTAACTCAGATGTGCAGTTTTCCTTCCGAGAAAAAGTCGAGCCAGTATATAGAGAGTTAGTGGATTTGCTGTTGCAAACAAATAAAGATAGTAGTGCTTCAATATCAGATGACTTGGACAGCAATCAAGATTATCTCCAGAAAGCTCGTTATGTAATTGAATCCTTGCAATTGGCAGAGCTAGATAACTTCTTTCGGTCAGCCTGTTTACAGCCTAAACAAACAATTGATTTAGTAATTGAAAAACAAGACCCACAAGCCACATTTATCTATCCGATTATTTTACCAGACCGTATAGAGGTGATACTGAAATTACCATCACAAGAAAAATTGCTGCATTATGAGACTATAGTAGCCAAAGCTCAACTTGAGGATACAGTAAAAGAACTGAGAAAATACTTGCTAGATGTAACTGCAACTATTAAAGTGCAGGAAAAATCTCAAAAAATATATGATTGGTTAATTAGACCAATTGAACCAGAGTTAACAAGCAGCGACATTAAGACTTTAGTTTTTGTACTTGATGGCGTATTAGGAAGTATACCGATGGCTGTTCTCTATGATCAGCAACAGCAGAAATATTTAGTAGAGAAATATGCGATCGCCTCCGCACCTGGTCTACAACTTATTAACCCCAAACCTCTGCAAAATATCAAATTAAGTGTTTTAACAGGTGGAATAGGAGAAAAACGCCAAATTGAAAACCGCGAGTTTCCCACGCTCCAAAATGTAGAGCGTGAATTGGCAGAAATTACGTCGGAAGTATCTCCCAGTCGACAACTATTCAATCAGGCATTTACTAAAACTAACCTACAGAAGCAGCTAAGGTCTAAATCCTTCTCTGTTGTTCACATAGCTACTCACGGTGAGTTTAGTTCTAATCCTGAAGAAACTTTTATTCTCATGTGGGATCAGTTACTCAAAGCCAAAGATTTTGATCAATTAGTTAAACTTAACGATCAGACTAGCCCTATCGAATTACTTGTACTCAGTGCTTGTCAAACCGCCAGAGGAGACAAAAGAGCAGCCTTGGGATTAGCTGGTATAGCTGTACGGGCGGGTGCGCGTAGCACTCTAGCGACCTTGTGGTCAGTAGATGATAAATCTGTCACTCAAGCCATGAGTCAGTTTTACCAACAACTGAAGACTGGGATGACTAAATCAGAAGCACTTCAGAGTGCGCAACTATTTCTCATTAAACAGGACAAACGCCCATACTTCTGGTCTCCTTATATTTTACTAGGAAATTGGCTTTAGGCTATTTACTTGTTCGTAGGTTATAAATGCTACCCTAGTCTAACCTACTTGTCCCACGCATCTGGGACTTTTGCAAGAGGTCTATATATTTTACTAGGAAATTGGCTTTAGGCTATTTACTTGTTCGTAGGTTATAAATGCTACCCTAGTCTAACCTACTTGTCCCACGCATCTGGGACTTTTGCAAGAGGTCTATTGTAATATCTCTTCCTAACAAGCAGTCTTACAAAAAATCAGTGATATTTAAATCAAAATAGTACATTGTTCTACAGTTTAAACCATGTTTCACTTAAAAGTATCACCAAAAGGAGTGTATTTTATGAAAGATAACAACAGCCAAAAACCAACTTCACACGCTCAACCTGGCGAACTAAGCCAACAACAACCTTTTAAAGAGTCTGTTGATGAGGATCATTTGTCCTTGGCAGTCTCTGACGAAAACCTGGAAAAAGTATCGGGGGTGGGGACTTTTACCCGTTAATTAACAATTAAGAGCTTTTTTGTATTTAATTGCGAATTGGGTTTATGCCGTCTTGGTTGATTTAATAGACGCGGTTACTAAAGAATTATCTCTGCAATTTGACCGCATTCCTCTAGACTCTTATCTTGGACCTCACTGTACAAACCCAAGCATCCTAAAAAGATGCGCAATAAGGCTACCTTATTTTTATTGGCTTCTCTCGCTAAATCAGAGGTTTGTAATTCCTACTGCGTGATTAAATCACATCAAATTTTATGGACGCAAGATGTGAATAGAGATGATTTTTCGTGGTTTGTATCATTTTATTGCCAGCCTGTTATTCTTTTCACCCTTCATAAATTTATTCTCTAAAAATTAAGGAAAACTGATATGAGTAAAGTAATCGCCTTCAAAAATGGATCTGAACTAAGCGCATTAAACAAAAATGATGATATTTCTTACAAAATTCAACCTTTTATTCAAGAAATATTGGATAATTTGGTAGTAGGAGATATTTTAGAAAAAGCTATAACCAAAGCAGCCAAAAAGCACCAGCAGTTAGCAGAGTCATATTTTGAATATGGAGCTAACAATATAGCTGAAAGCTTTTCTTTAAAAGATGAGTTTCTTTTTCTCAACCACAACCCAATCACAAGCTTTTCTTATCAAAATAAACAACGCTTGTTGTCTAAAGTAGGTCAAGAGATTATTGAAAATGAATCTATTTTGCCAGATATACATAACTTACTTTATCTTTGTGGTCAGTCTAATTTAACTTATAAGCAAATTTGTCAACAAATAAGTAGCTATGCAATTGATTTGTTAGATAAATTGATCAAATATAAAATTGTCGGAGAACAAGAACCTTCAAGGAAGAGTATTCCTCAAAAAAAACCAGGCATTTTTCGCTTACAACATGCAACTTTGCTTTATAGAACTAAAACTACAGGGATTTTAGTAGATCCACATCTTCATTCAAACTATGGCATCTCCAACATCAAAAATGATATTACTCGCGCTCAATTGGAGGGAAGTGTAGATGCGATTTTAATTTCCCATAGCCATTATGATCATTGGCATTATCCTACTTTGATGATGTTCTCTCCAGAAATCCCAATTTTTGTTCCTAAAGTTCCTAGAGGTTCAATTATTTGTGAGGACATGGAAGCAAGATTAAAAATCCTGGGATTTAAGAATGTTACTTGTGTAGATTGGAATGCAGATCCAATAATGGTTGGGGATATAGAAATCAATATCCTACCATTTTACGGAGAACAACCTTTAGTTCCAGAATATAATCAACCGAAGCACCCAAATTTAAGAAATTGGGGTAATACTTACTTACTGCGTACAGAATACTACACTTCTTGGTTCTTGATTGATGCTGGACAAGACCCTATGGGTTCAATGTTCGATGTTGCAGAATATGTCAAGCAAAAATTTGGCAAGGTTGATTATATCGTGAGTAACTTTCAACCTTTGTCGTACAATTCTATCGGTGCTAATTTATCTAGTTGGGGCATTGATATTCTTGGTAATTTGCTGAGTAATCCTCAAATTTTATCAGTTACTAATAAACCAGAAGGAGAACATCTTGCTACCCTTGGTCCAACAGGAGTGGCAGAAATTTGCAAGATTGTTGAGGCCAAATCTTGTCTTCCTTATGCAGATAGTTGGGCAGAAATAGGCCAGCCTGGAGTCAATGATGAGAAACTTATACCAGCAGTTGCAATAGAACTAAAAAATTTAGGATGCTTATCTCAGGTTGTCCCTTGGAAAATTGGCGATGGTTATGTAGTAAATGGCAAGGCTGAAATTTTAGCAGGCGCACTTGCTTAATCAAATACTTGTCGAAATAAGCAGCGAGTCAAATAGATGCAATCCCAAACCCGAAATATTACCAATCTGTTTAGGAATTACTGGCAGTATCATAGCGTTTTTAGCACAAAATATATAAAAGAATTACAGCATCAAGTTTTGTCTTCTCCATGTTTACATCATTTAAATTCATTTGGTGATGCTTTTGGAACAAATTATGGTTTTGCAGTCACATTTAAACGTTCGGGTATTAGTGAATTTAAACATAACTTTCCTTTTTTGGAGGATTATTCAAACTTGGTACTTAAAGAAGCTTGTAATGCTTTTTATTTCAATGTTCTGATAATCGAAGCAGGAAATAGTATTGCTCCTCATGTTGATATGAGCCTTTCTAAACATGGCAGAGAATTAACAATTCCAAATCTTGTTAGTGTTTTCTATATTCAAGTACCACCAGATATGGAAGGAGGAGAACTGATACTACAAGCGGGTAAATTTGAAGTAGGAAAAATTATACCCCAGGAAAATAGTCTTACTTACTTTAGAGGAAATCTCACACACTCAGTTAATCAGGTGAAAAAAGTTTCACAGCCGCGAATAAGTCTAGTTTGCGAACAGTATACTCTTCAGAGTAGTCGCCTTGAGAAAATTCCTAATTTTCAAGTTCTTTCAAAAGAAGATAAAGGCTATGAGTACAAGAATGAACAATAAAATCTGGTAATCAGAATTTTAGTTGAAATTTATTTCTATCTTAGCAACCAATCATTTTCATCATTATGACTCTTCTCAAAAACTCTCTTGGTAATTATTTGGCAACCCTTGCACCTTATATTCCTAGCCAACTAATTTCTAATGAAAACATCAATAATATTCAAAAAATTGCTCAGGTCATACCAAGTGCAATCACTACATTTTTTGGTTTTGAGTGTCAACTAGGTATTCAAAAAGCTCAAGCTGATTTTCTAATTTGTCTAGATGCTAGTGAAGCTGGACGTAAAATTTTAGGAGAAGATGATTATGTGGTTAAATTGCCAGATTTCTTGATGCAGCATCATATTTGGAATCGCATATATGAATTTGGGAAACATTGGAATAATGACACCTCTGCTTTATATGAAAAAGTGAATAATATGTGGCTAGAGTTTGATGTTGATGATAGCCATCCTGATATCCCAGTTCCTAGTTGCTTTTTTGGGCCACAACCAGTTTACGCACCTGCACATACCTACTCAGACACTCCAGCTTATTTATATCCTCATACATGGATATCTCAAATAGCCCTAAAGCTACTTTTAAAACAAGATTTATCCTCTGCTGTAGAACACCAACTTTTTCAGTGTTTTGATTTATTACCTAAAAATGCTTATGTTTTCCAGGTTGGAGTAATGTTGGCGAGAAAATCGGATGCTGTCAGGATTTGTATCCGCAATATTTCTCCAGAGGAAATATTAAATTATCTTGAGCAACTTAACTGGTCTGGTTCCATAGAGCAACTAAGCATAATTTTAAATGAATTATCTAGTTTAGTAACAAGAATTGACTTGGATTTAGATATAGGTGAAGTTATATCTCCTAAAATTGGTTTGGAATGTTATTTTGAAAAGCAACCAAAGCAAGAACCCAAATGGCAGTTATTTCTCGATTATTTGGTAGATGTAGGGCTATGTATCTCTGAAAAACGTGATGCCTTATTAGAATATCCTGGATATATCCGCGAAAACTCTAATCAAGATTTATTCCCAAGTAACCTATTGAAAATATCACGCATCATGGGACCACAGTATGAGTGGATATTTCTGAAGGGATTACATCATATAAAAGTTGTTTTTCAATCAAGTGAATCTTTACAAGCAAAGGCATACTTGTTTGCCAGTAATCATTTAGTTACTCGTTCTTACAAAAATTTGAGTGCTTTAAAACAAAACTTGATATCAAAAACTTGATATCAAAAATTTGATATCAAATTTTTAATAACATAATTCCTGGTTTCCCCATCAAGTAGAAAAATTATGACCAACCTATTTGAGAGAAGTAAAATAAAATGCTAGTTTCCCAAATCCTCAAAACCTTACCTGCGCCTCTAGAGTGGATGGTGTTGTTCAATTTGTCTGCTATACGTAAGTTAGCTAACGCAGCCATCACTAGAGCCATGTACCATCTACCCTCTGAACTGGATTTAGAACCCTACAGTCATGTGGTTCTCTGTAGTCAAGGTAGGTTTTTGGCATTTTCTGATGAACCCAAGCTAATTGAGCCGATTTCAGGCAAAACATGGACTTCTGAGCAGATAAAAACTTCTCTACATGACCGATTTTTAGGTCACTTAGCTTTATTTCCAGTAGACGCAGCAGATTGTCTTGGACTTGGAGAAATGTCTCCTTTTTCTCCCGTTTTATTACATATCAAAATTGAAGCTGGCTATGGCAAAGCCCAGGCAATTTTTAATCAACAACCTTCTCAAAAAGATTATGAACTACTCAAAGCTGTAGGAGTTAAGTTTGTGGGAGGTGAAACTAAAGATTCTTACTACTTAGCTCACTTTCAAAACCGTCTACCAACTCATATTCATGCAGGGATTTTATCTCACTTTAGTCGGACAGCAAATTGTAATGTGTTTTTTCTGCGTCATGGAGATATTGATGAACATTTAAAAGATGGCTTGCTAAAAGCAGCTACTAGCAGAGTTATTTGGGGACGAAACAAGAGTTTCCAAACTCTAGCACAACTAGCGCAAGTTGCTTGCCAGCAATCTATGGCGATGACTTGTCAACCAGCACCACCAGCTAAGTCATTTTCCTATGGAGACTTAGTACCCTTAGGCTTTGTTTTAAAAGCTTTGAATCAAGCAAAAATGATTTTGACGAACAGCATTGAAGACCCTGGCTTAGTTATGCTGAGGAAATCGGTTGTCAATGCTTGTGAGGAATTGAGGCAATTTTTACTGAGTAAGCGTCAAAATAAACTCTGGGCATTTCACACCGACCGATTAATTACTGCAACTGATTCAGCCTTGATACTACAGGGATTTTATGACTCAGAGTCGGTAGAAGCTTTAGAAATTTTTGCCGATGGGCTGGGGGGTTACTATCCTCAACTTTGGTCTGAGGACAAACAAGCAGAAAAAATGGTGGTTGATAAAAGCTGTATTCATTGGTGTCAATCAGATTATGCGACTACCTGTTTGGTAAAGGCTTTACGGCAAAAATTAGGTTTAGAGACTAAAACCTCAACAGAATACATCGCTGCTGGGATGGCAAACCGCAGTGGTTTATATTTTGCTAATCCCTATCTTGTAGATTGGGTTGTAGCTTGCGCTGTTAGTAAAGATGAATCAGCAGCATTGCTACGGAAGCAACTTTTGGCTGATATCCTTGCCAGTATGAATGATGATTATTCTTTTGGGATTTATGATGTAGCATTTTCCACTGCTTTAGCAATCCTCTGTATGGCTGAATTAGGGTTTAGAGGGAGAACTCTGCAATTGTCACAATTACGATTGTTAGATTTTATGGATGCTCAGGGTTCATGGCCTGCCGCAATACCTTTTTACTCTAGTTTACGTATTGACGAGCAGCAAATTCCTGTCAATGCTTTATTAGGGCTGCTAATGAGCCAGCAATCAACAGGTACAAAACAAAAACAAATCAGAAAGGTGCAAGAGAAATATTATGAAATTTCTCTATATTTTGATACCCATAGTATAATTACCACTTCTATAGCTGCTTTAGCTCTCTCTGAAGAATGTTCAGTAACTAACTCAGATTGGGAGTTGAATACTAGTCAGCAGAGTGTTCATCCTCGCTATCAATGTTGTAACCATTCTGAATATATTACTAAATTTGTGCTGACTTCTTATATTCACAAATAAGTATTTACATCTAAGATTCCTGGTTGTATCTAGGATAATAAGTTCAGTACTCTCGCGGTTTTAGCAGCATGGTTAGCACACAAGTGAACATTCCCGGCTATCAAGTCAATGAAGAGCTGTATAACGGTTCTAGAACCATAGTGTATCGAGGATATCGAAAGATTGACTCCGTACCTGTAATCATGAAGCTGCTAAAAAAAACCTATCCCATATTCTCAGAACTAGTACAGTTTCGCAATCAATACACCATCGCCAAAAATCTGAATATACCCGGAATCATTCAAACCTACAGCCTGGAAAGGTACGAAAATGGTTATGTATTAGTAATGGAAGACTTTGGGGGAATATCCCTCAACAACTTTACCAAGGTAGAGACATGGGATAAAACATCTCTAAAGGAATTTTTACAGATGGCGATATCTTTGTGTAACACCTTAGATATTCTCTATCATCATCGAGTAATTCACAAAGATATAAAACCTGCCAATATATTAATTAATCCCCAAACCAAACAAATTAAATTAATTGACTTTAGTACTTCATCCCTACTACCAAAAGAAACACAAACTTTAATCAGTCCCAACTTACTAGAAGGAACTCTCGCTTATATTTCCCCAGAACAAACAGGGAGAATGAATAGAGGGATTGACTACCGCACAGATTTTTATTCTTTAGGAGTAACATTTTACCAATTACTAACAGGAGAATTACCTTATCAGTCAGAAGATGCAATGGAGTTGGTGCATTGTCATATTGCTCAAGCACCGCCATTAGTACATAATATCAACCCTCAAATTCCTGATGTCCTCTCAGACATTGTCAATAAATTGATGGTGAAAAATGCCGAAGGCCGCTATCAAAGTGCATTGGGACTCAAACATGATTTAGAAAAATGTTTAACTCAAATCGAAGAAACAGGAACAATTCAAAACTTCCCAATTGCACAAAGGGATGTCTCCGATAAATTCATCATCTCCGACAAACTTTATGGACGAGAAAATGAAGTAAAAACCCTACTACAAGCATTTGAAAGAGTTAGCCAAGGTGTAACAGAAATGATGCTAGTGGTAGGGTTTTCTGGGATTGGAAAAACAGTGGTTGTTAACGAAGTCCATAAACCCATTGTTAGACAACGAGGTTATTTCATCAAAGGCAAATACGATCAATTTAACCGTAATATTCCCTTTAGTGCCTTTGTACAAGCCTTCCGAGATTTAATGGGGCAATTATTAACAGAAAGCCATACTCAAATCCAGCAATGGAAAAGCAAGATATTAGCGGTTGTCGGCGAGAATGGACAGGTAATTATTGACGTAATTCCCGAATTAGAAAGTATTATTGGTCAACAATCAACAGCGATAGAACTATCAGGAAATGATGCTCAAAATCGCTTTGATTTATTATTCCATAATTTTGTGCAGGTCTTCACCACTAAAGAACATCCATTAGTGATGTTTTTAGACGACTTACAGTGGGCAGATTCCGCCTCTTTAAACTTGATGCAGTTGTTGATGAGTGAATCAGCTAGAGGATATTTATTATTAATTGGTGCTTATAGAGATAATGAAGTCTCAGCCGCCCATCCTTTGGTTTTAAGTTTAGAAGAAATTAAGAAATCCTCAGCAACAGTTAATGCTATTACTCTCGAACCTCTAAGTAATTTCAGCTTAAATCAATTGGTAGCGGACACCCTGAGTTGTTCATCAGAAGTTGCCCAACCATTAACGCAATTGGTATACCAAAAGACCAAGGGCAATCCATTTTTTAGCACTCAGTTTCTCAAGGCACTCTATGCAGATGGACTGATTAGATTTGACTGGAATGGGGGAAATTGGCAATGTGATATTACCGAAGTTAAGGCGTTAGCACTAACTGATAATGTGGTGGATTTTATGGCGTTGCAATTACAAAAACTACCACTAAAAACTCAGTCAGTTTTCAAGTTAGCAGCTTGTATTGGAAATCAGTTTGATTTGGCAACTTTGGCGATTGTTTCACAACAATCACAGATAGAAACGGCAGCTTGTTTGTGGAAAGGATTACAAGAAGAGTTGATTTTACCTACTAATGAAATTTATAAGTTTTTTCTAGGGCGAGAAACCCAAGATACCGCCACAGATTCCCAGATTGTCAATTATAAATTTTTACATGATAGAGTGCAACAAGCTGCTTACTCACTCATTCCTGAAGAACAGCGAGCGACTACTCATTATCAGATCGGACAACTACTCTTAGAGCAGATTTCCCCATCATCTAGAGAAGACCGCATTTTTGAACTGGTCAATCAATTAAATTATGGAAAGGCTTTAATTGCTCAACAAGCTGAACGAGATCAATTAGCACAATTGAACTTAACCGCCTGTCGCAAAGCTAGAGGTGCAACAGCCTATCAAGCGGCGCGAGAATATGCCACTGTGGGATTATCACTGTTAGCAGAAAATGCTTGGCAACAGCAGTATGAAATGAGTCTCGCCTTGCATGAATTAGCGACGGAAGTAGCTTCCCTGTGCGGTGAGTTTGAGGCGATGGAACAGTTGATTGAGATTGTCACTACACAAGCACATTCATTACCAGAAAAGGTGAATGTTTACCGAGTGAAAATTCAAGCTGACATTTCTGGGCAAAAATTTGCTCAAGCCATTGCGATCGCCCAACATTTTGTGGAACAATTGGGTGTAACTTTTCCGCAAGCACCTACACCAAGCGATTATCAACAGGCAATTCAAGAGATTAATGACATCATTGGCGACAGAAATATTGAAGATTTTGCACTTCTCCCGGTGATGACCGATGCTGAAAAAATCGCCATTGTTCAGGTTGCTAATAGCGTCATACCAGCAGCTTACGCCGGTGTCTCTCCCTTGTTTCAATTACTCATTTGCTTGTCAGTCAAGCTATCCCTTCTCTACGGCAACATAGCTGTTTCCAGCTCTGCCTATGCTTGGTATGGCATCATTCTGTGTAGCTTTTTACAAGATATAAATACAGCGACAAAGTTTAGCCGATTGGCACTTCAGACTCTTTCAAAATTCGATGCCAAGACTACTAAACCTAACGTATTAGCATTATTGGGAACGTTTCTTGTTCACCGCAAATCTCATATCAAAGAAACATTACCACTTGTACAAGAAGGTTACACCACTGCCTTAGAAGTTGGAAACTTAGAATTTGTAGGGCATAACGTTAGCATAATTTGTTACAACTCTTTTTGGTGTGGTCAGCCCTTGCCTGCTCTAGCAGAAAATACGCGCATTTACCATAATGAATTGGTGCAATTGAAGCAATTGAACACAGCTAATTACTGCCATGTAGATTGGCAATGTTTATTAAATTTGCTTGGTTATGTCGAAAATCGCACCATTTTGTCTGGAGAAGTCCTCGAAGAGAAGGAATTTCTATCCCTGCTACTGAGTGCTAATGACATCCTTGGGTTATATCACTTTTATTTATCTAAGCTGCTCCTTTGCTTCTTGTTTGAGGAAATTGAACAAGCTAATAATTTTGCAGGTAAGGTTAGATGCTATTTAATGGGTGGTGCAGGATCAGTTGGTGAACCTGGGTTTTATTTCTATGATTCTCTAATTGCTCTGGCACAGTTGAGTCAACACTCAGATGAGCAATCAGAAGTATTAGAGCGTGTGGCACAAAATCAAATCCAGTTACAGCAACACTGGGCAAACCATGCACCCATGAATCACCAACATAAGGTTGATTTGGTAGAAGCAGAAAAATACCGGGTGTTAGGGAAGAAATATGAAGCAGGAGATTGGTACGATCGCGCCATTGCTCTTGCTAAAGAAAATGAATACATCCAAGAAGAAGCCCTAGCTAACGAACTGGCTGCTAAATTCTATCTTGACTGGGGCAGGGAAAAAATTGCCACCGACTATATGCAAGAGGCATACTATTGTTATGCTCGCTGGGGTGCTAAAGCCAAAACCGATCACCTAGAACAACGCTATCCCCAATTTCTCCAACCCATCCTGCAACAGCGACAACTCAATCTCAACCCTCTAGAAACGATTGGCTACGCTGTTACTCATTCACCTACCCACACTTCTAGCTCTAGCAGCAATATTTCTGATGTTCTAGACTTCACCTCTTTGCTGAAAGCGGCTCAAGCTATCTCCAGTTCTCTGGAATTAAATGAACTGATTGCCAATCTCACCCGTATTATCTTAGAAAACTCTGGGGCAAAAAAATGTGCCCTCATTCTTCCTCAAGAAGATACTTGGCAAGTTAAAGTAATTACCTTGATGGATATCCAGACAATTACTACCCCACAATTATTAGATAATTGCCCAGATATTCCCGTTCATCTGATCCATTACGTCAAAAATACCCAGAAAACAGTTGTCATAGATAATTGTAAAACAGATATTCCTGGTGTGATTAGGGAATATATGCTTCAATATCAACCCCAGAGTGTATTATGTACACCGATGATTAATCAAGGTAATTTAGTAGGGATTCTCTATCTAGAAAATCAACTGACAAGTGGAGTATTTCCCAGGGAATGTCTGCAAGTTATCAATCTACTTTCCTCTCAAGCTGCAATCTCTCTAGAAAATGCCCGACTTTATCAACAAGCCCAACGAGCACTACAAGATTTACAACAGGCCCAATTAAAAATCGTCCAAAGTGAAAAAATGTCTGCATTGGGTAATTTAGTCGCTGGGGTAGCCCATGAAATGAATAATCCTTTGGGCTTTATTACTGCTACTCTCGAACAAGCTAAACCCAACGTAGCTGATATTTTAGAACATTTAAAACTCTATCAAGCAATTCTGCCTAATCCGAGTGAAGAAATTCTCGACCATGCCGAAGAAATGGACTTGGATTATACTTCAGAAGATTTGCCCAAGATGATTGACTCAATGGCGATCGCCTGCGACAGATTAAAAAATATCAGCACTAGTTTAAGGACTTTCTCCCGCGCTGATCAAGATTACAAAGTACCTTTTAATATTCATCATGGCATTGATAGTACAATTTTAATTCTCAAACATCGCTTGAAATCTAACGACAAACGCCCAGCTATTGAAGTGATGAATACCTATGGTAATTTACATCCAGTTGAGTGTTTCCCTGGGCAATTAAATCAGGTATTTATGAATATTCTGGCAAATGCCATTGATGCTTTAGATGAATCAAGTGCTGGGCGGAGTTTTTCAGAAATTAAGAATAATCCCAACCAGATTATAATTACAACTTCTATGGTAGATAACAACGTAGTAAAAATATCAATTGCTGATAATGGTAAGGGGATGAGTGAAGCGGTAAAACAGAAGATTTTTGACCATTTATTTACTACCAAAACTGTAGGTAAAGGAACTGGTTTGGGACTGGCGATCGCCCGTCAGATTGTTGTAGAAAAACATCGAGGAATAATTGAGGTAAACTCAAGGCTAGGAGAAGGAACAGAATTTATAATTTCTCTTCCTATCTGTGCTGTTAGCAACTAAAGAGACCAAGTGGTAATTACGACTCTTTTGAGTATGTGATTACTTTTTAAATAAAAATACTTCAATCAAATCAATACTGGATGATGAAAAACATTAACTTTAAAAGAGTCATTGATATTAATGACTTTTTTTTTGAATTCAAAATGCAAAATTAAAAATGAAGAATAAAAACAATTTTGAATTAATTAATTCCGAGTACAGGCTCCGACTGATTCTAAGAATCAGCGGTCTACAATCAGTGGTAGCTCTGAACCCACCACTGATTGTCCTTAATTTTTAATTTTTAATTTTTCATTCCCCGAAGGGGTTGGCTCTTTTACCCATGAATTGTATTAGTCCTGAGCAAAATACCTGAGTTACAAAATAAATGTGAGTTAAAAGTATAAATTCTGTAGTGTTAATAACTGTTATTAATTATAAGATAAAAGCATCGAGTAAAACAAGATTTTCGGGAGTAAAATACTATGTCTACCAACGATAAACTTCATCAGTTTTTGCAAGCAGTTGGTCAAAATCAACAACTGCAACAAGAGTTACTCGCAGTTTTAGAAGCAGCAGAAGATGATCGCCAAGCTACTGCTGAACTAGCTCAAAAATATGGCTATGAACTCTCTGCTGAAGAAATTGGAGATGGAATTGAAAGAATTCAATCTGAGTTTCTGACTGTAAATCACATCTTAAGTGATGCAGAATTGGAAGCTGTATCAGGTGGTACTACTGGTGTCTGTGTAGCTAGTGTAGCAGCCACAGCAGCAGCAGCCACCTTGGCAGGTGGTTGGAAAGCTAGAGAAACGATTAAGTGGTAATTACGACTCTTTTGAGTATGCGATTACTCTTTCAACAAAAATAATCGCCTCCAATCAATACTTGATGAAGCTGCATCTTGCAGCAGGTTCAAAAACCGGGTTTATTGATAATATTAAAAGCTGAAACTATTAATCATTGATAACCCCAGTTTTTAGGACTTACGCATTGACAGGAAACACCAAATATGGAGCATTGCTTAAGTCTGTTGTAGGGTGCGTCAGACCCAATAATTTGGCAATAATGAACAGATTTTGGACATCTGACGCACCCTACAAAGCCATGTTCAAAAGCCGAAAATGACCAACTATCGTTGCTCCATATCGTGTTCAATTTGTATAGTGCGTAAGTTCTAGTTTTGTTGAGAATGCTACAAGATATGAGTTAAGTAAAACTGCTAGAATAATTTACGCTATATTATTGCGAATAGAACGAAATGGAATGAAGAAATCGCAAGAATTATATCGATTCTACATTTTGTTACATAGCTAGGTTTATTTTCGCTAACTTACTTAACTTAAAAAGAGTCATTAATATTGATGACTCTTTTTTCCATAAATTGTCTTCTTCATAAGAAAAATACCCCAATTATTAGAAAATAAATATGAGTTGAAACTATAAATTATGGAGTGTAAATAATTGGCATTAGACAATAAGATAAAAGTGTCGATTTCAACAAGATTTTCAGGAGTAAAATACTATGTCTACCAACGATAAACTTCATCAGTTTTTGCAAGCAGTTAGTGAAAACTTACAACTACAACAAGAGTTACTCGCAGTTTTAGAAGCAGCAGAAGATGATCGCCAAGCTACTGCTGAACTAGCTCAAAAATATGGCTATGAACTCTCTGCTGAAGAAATTGGAGATGGAATTGAAAGAATTCAATCTGAGTTTCTGACTGTAAATCAGGTCTTAAGTGATGCAGAATTGGAAACTGTATCAGGTGGTGGTAATGTTTCTGCTGACATGGTAATTGCTCCTCTTATTAAGCCACTAGGAGTACCAAAACCTAAGTGGTAAGCTGTTAAGTATACAACTTGCACTGTTACATAGCTAGGTTTATTTTCACCAATTTACTTAACTTAAAAATAGTCATTAATAATATCGATGACTATTTTTCCAAAAAAGTACCAAAATATCTAAATTGAAAAATAAATATGAGTTAAAAGTATAAATTATACAGTGTAAATAATTGACATTAAACATAAGATAAAAGTATCGAGTAAAACAAGACTTTCGGGAGTAAAATACTATGTCTACCAACGATAAACTTCATCAGTTTTTGCAAGCAGTTAGTCAAAATCAACAACTGCAACAAGAGTTACTCGCAGTTTTAGAAGCAGCAGAAGATGACCGCCAAGCTGCGGCTGAACTAGCTAAGAAGTATGGCTATGAACTCTCTGCTCAAGATATTGGGGATGGAATTGAAAGGATTCAATCTGAATTTCTGACTGCAAATCAGGCTTTAAGTGACGCAGAATTAGAAACTGTATCAGGTGGCAAGGTAGTCATTACTCTTTATGAACCAAATGCTACTAGACCAACAAATACTAAGTGGTAAGTTGGGAGCATCCAACTTTGGCAAATATATCTTTTCTGTCTAACCGTGGAATTAAACTAGCTAAGAAGTATGGCTATGATCTCTCTGCTGAACAAATTGGAGATGGAATTGAAAGAATTCAATCTGAGTTTCTGACTGTAAATCAGGTCTTAAGTGATGCAGAATTGGAAACTGTATCAGGTGGTAGTAATGTTTCTGCTGACATTGTAATTACTCTTTATAAGCCAAAAGGACTACCAAAAGCTAAGTGATAAGCTGTTAAGTATACAACTTGCACTGTTACATAGCTAGGTTTATTTTCACCAACTTACTTAACTTAAAAAAAGTCATCAATATTATTGATGACTCTTTTTCCATAAATTGTATTGGTCATGAAAAAATACCAAAATGCCTAAATTGAAAAATAAATATGAGTTAAAACTATAAATTATACAGTGTAAATAATTGACATTAAACATAAGATAAAAGTATCGAGTAAAACAAGACTTTCGGAGTAAAATACTATGTCTACCAACGATAAACTTCATCAGTTTTTGCAAGCAGTTAGTCAAAATCAACAACTGCAACAAGAGTTACTCGCAGTTTTAGAAGCAGCAGAAGATGATCGCCAAGCTACTGCTGAACTAGCTAAGAAGTATGGCTATGATCTCTCTGCTCAAGAGATTAGAGATGGAATTGAAAGGATTCAATCTGGTTCAGAAATTCTGTCCGATCAAGAATTGATAACTATGTCAGGTGGTAGTTTTAGTATTAAAACAGGGTCCTCAATACAAGTTAAGTGGTAATCATGGCTCTTTTGAGTATGTGATTACGGGACTTTTGCCCACAAGGGGCAAGGTGTGTACTTTTCCTCCTGCCTCCTGCCTCTTATAAAAGTATCAATTTAAACTTTGTACAACTTTAACCATCTTAACTAAAATGGGTAATAATAAGACAAATTTAGAATCAATTATTAGTAAAGCTAGCAGTTTGGCAGAGCATTTAGCAGGAAGATCACATCAATTTTTAATTACTAAGGATGAATTAAAAATTGATGAGCGTTTGCAAGATTGGTGTCAGGTCGTAGCTAAGGGTGATGGTGTCAAATTTAAAAAATATTTAGAATGGCGAGATTTAGATATTAATAAAATTCGAGTTTTATTAAACGACCATTATACAATTGAGGATGAATCTTATCCAAAATGGGCATTGACCTTGGAAAAAATAATTGACAAGGCTCAACAAATCTATGACAAGCAAGCAGTATTTGATTTTTATTTAGAAGATAACAATATACCATTTATACCTTTTTATCTTCCACTTGTAGAAGTAGGGATGGAATTGCTTTTAGATTTAGTGGGCGAGAAAATTAGTTTGTTAGAAAAAACTGCTAAATTAGAATTAAAGCATAGCCTTTTGAAAATATTGGACGAATTATGCGTTTCTACCTTGATAAGTGAGTTTGATAAATTCCGTTCATCAGATAATGATAGTAAAAATAATTTATTGTATTATTATGTAATTGGTCTTAACAAGCATAGACATAGATACAATGAATTTATTCAAAATCTATTTAGGGATGGTTTATATTCACTGTTTTCTGAGTATAGTGTTTTAGGGAAGTTAATAGGAACTGTAATTAATTATTGGGTGGAAGCAAAATCGGAATTTATCCACCATCTATCCCAAGACTGGTCTGATATTGAAAGGTGCTTTTCTCCAGACGGTAAAATCAACAAAGTAGTCAAATTTGCAGGAAACTTATCAGATACTCATAATCAAGGAAAAACGGTAATTTGTCTCACATTTGATACAGGGATGAAACTAATATATAAACCTAGAAGCCTGAGTTTAGATACTGCTTTTTATAAGTTTCAAGACTGGTGTAATCAATATAGTGGATTACTAGATTTAAAAACTCTTAAACTTCTTAGTCATTCTAACTATGGTTGGGTAGAATATGTAGAATCATTGCCTTGTGAAACTGAGGAATCCGTCAGATTTTTTTACATAAGAGTTGGGATGCTCTTGTGTATTGCTTACATCTTAAATGGAAATGACTTTCACTATGAAAATTTAATTGCTCATGGGGATCAGCCAGTGCTGATAGATTTAGAGACTCTGATGACTCAGGATGCCATGATCACAAACCTGTCTCAGAAGAAATCTACACTAAATATAGCCAATATGTATTTAATGGAATCAGTATTGCAGACATTTATACTACCAAGACGTGGTTTATCTGATGCTGATGAGCAAAACTATGATGCTGGTGGTTTAGGAGGAAAAGAAGAGCAAACTTATGAATATATTCCTAATTATTTAAATATTAATACTGATGGTATGTGTTTAACATATACAGCATCTGAGCAACCAAGATATAATGTGCCAAAGCTAGCAGGAAATTCTTGTATAGCGAAGGAATATTTGGCTGAGGTAGTGGTGGGATTTGAGCAGATGTATAGGTTCTTGCTTAGTAAGCGAAATGTTTTGTTAGGCTCTGATAGTCCAATCGTCGATATGGTTGGACAGAAAGTAAGATATCTATTTCGTGCTACTAAAGTTTATGCGTGGACTCTCAAGGACTCCTGGCGACCACATTTGCTGAGAAGTGGATTAGATCGCAGTATTGCTTTGGAGATTTTGAGTAGAGCCTTTCTAACTTCAGATGAAAAGCCACTATATTGGCCGATGTTAGAGGCTGAATTGCAAGGGATGGATGAGGACTTGGATATTCCTTATTTTTGCATTGATTCATCTAGTAGAGATTTGTCTCTATCTACAGGTACGGTTATCCAAAATCAGTTTGAGAAATCTAGTTTTGACAATTTGATAGCGCGAATCAATAAAATAAGTGAAGAAGATTTAGCACAACAAATAGATATTATTCAAAAATCTTTTTATGGACGGTTTAATAAAGAACCACAACAAAACTGTGAGGAGACAAAAATAGATACAACACAAGTTTTATCAGAAGATAAATCTGCGATCGCAACACAGTTATTAGAGCAGGCGATTATTATTGGACAAGAATTGCAGCAACGAGCTATTTACACTGATAATGATAACATTATTTGGAGTGGTTTAAGATATACACCTAAACATCAAGATTTTAATGTTGGGCTTTTAGGCTACAATCTATACGATGGCATGATTGGTTTAGCGCTGTTTTTTGCAGGTTTGTTCAGAGTTACAAAAGATGTGCAGTGGCAAAAATTAGTTGTAAAATCATTGCAACCATATCACCAACTTATACTGGAAGATTTAAATAGTGTAGAAAAGATTAATCGGTTTATTACCCAAGAGTCTGCTCATGGATTGAGAGGGATAGCTGCTAATATTTATGCTCTCATCAAGATTAGTCAATTACTGGAAAATCCTGGATTATTAGAGATTGCCAGAAAAATAGCTACCTGGATAACCATAGATGCAATCAATGCCGACGAGAAATTCAACATTCTGGAAGGATCAGCAGGTACACTACTGAGTCTTCTAGAATTGTATGAAATTGAGACAGATGAGCAATCAACAGCATCGCCATTATTAAAAAAAGCGATCGCCTGTGGTGAACATCTGCTTCAGCATCAAACTAGTATTGATAATCTGCCTAAAGCTTGGCAAAACTGGCAAGATAAACAACTAACAGGGTTTTCTCAAGGTACTGCGGGAATCGCCTACGCCTTATTGCGTTTATTTGCAGTGACCCAAGATGAACGATTCCTAGCGGGAGCAAGTGAGGCAATTTCTTATGAACAGAGACATTTTTCAGATGAATTTCACAATTGGCCTGATTTAAGAGCGGAAAACCCTTGCTTTCGAGTTAGTTTTTCTCAAGGTGCGCCTGGTATAGCTCTAGGACGTTTGGGTGGTCTATCTATCCGCAATAACGAACAAATGGATAAAGATATTGAGATAGCCTTAGAAACAACGCAAAGATATATTCTAGGTGATGTAGATAATCTATGCTGGGGAAATTTTGGTCGCTTAGAAACTTTATTAGTGGCTGCCAAAAGACTAGACCGTTTAGAGCTTTTAGAATTTGTCCAAGGGGTAGCTAGACACATAACTAACCAAGCTAAAGTCAGAGGAACATTTATTTTTTCATCAAATTTCAAAGCTTACGACCCAGGCTTTTTTCATGGTAGTACTGGCATTGGTTACCAACTATTAAGAATTGCATATCCTGACTTGTTGCCTTCAATTTTGCTATGGGAGTAATAACCTGCGATTCACGCTGATGCTTGTGCTCTGTTCTATGATCCTGACTCTTTCACCTATGGTGAACTTAATCCCCTGTTAAACCAATCAAAAATAAAGTTTATGAATCAGGTAAGTTCTGTAGTTAAATCTGATAGTAGTTTATCTAGTGAAAGTAATTTTCATTCACCAAAATATCCTCTTCCTTTTTATCGCCAACTAGGGCGTACTGATTTAACTGTTAGTTGTTTGGGAATTGGTGGTGGTGGTGGTATTTCGAGCGAAGATACACTCTATGCTTTTGACCAAGGAATTAACACTTTTTTCTATTCCAGTGATTTGCATCATTTTATTTATCAAAATATGGCGGGTGGTTTGCGCCAACTCTGTGGACGGGGTTCTGCGGTACGGGAGAAAGTAGTTTTAGCAACAGTTACATATATTAAAAGTCCAGAAGCCTTAGTTGGTACTCTTTATGATCAATTTGAAGAATTGGGAATTGATTACATTGACATATTAATGTGGGGCTGGGTTGGCAATGATGATCGTGCAGTCTTTAAAAATTGCTTAGATTCTTCTCCTCATCTACGAGGGCCAGATACGATTTATCAGAGATATATAGAAGAAATGTTTGGTGCATCTGAACGCCTAAAGAAGATGGGGGCTGTTCGCTATATTGGTGCTTCATTTCATAATCTTGATTATGCTCAAGAACACTTAAATAATCCTCTTTTAGATGTAGTAATGGTCAGGCATAATGCAGCCCACCGAACAGCACAGAAAAAGATATTTGCCAATTTAGAACCGCAAGATCCACAACGCCCCGGAGTTTTTACATTTAAGTCAATGGCCTCTCATTCAGCTCCTCTTTGCATAGCGCATCCGAGTCTACCAGAGTGGTGTTGGCGACCTGACATACCTGATTTTTATCGCTATACTCTATCACAAAATTGTGTAGATGTAGCGATAGCTGGAGTTACAAACCGAGCAGAAATTGATGCGGCGATCGCCGCAATGCAGAAAGGAAAACTCTCCCCTGCTGAGATTAATTATCTCAATCTCTACGCTGACATAATTCGGTATGATGTTAACTTTCAGAAATTACCCCCTAAGCTATTACTTCAGCTACTTCGCCAACCACAAACTTAGTATAGATTACTGAAAATATCTTGCACAATTAAAACTTAAGTATAGCAATGCCTACCATATCATGGTATGGGCATTGCTATGTGCATTGAAAAAATGTCCTATCAATAATATAAATAATATAAAAAGACCTACAAATATAGCATTGTAATAAAGTTTTTGATTTTATATATTGACAATATAAACAGATTACAAATAGCCAAATCAAGTCTGAAAACTATGTCATTCCATGAAGTATTCCAACCTCAAAAGTTAGAGGAGAAAATCATTGCTAAAGCCATGGAAGACCCAACTTACAAGCAATGTTTAATAAGTAATCCCAAAGCAGTAATAGAAAAAGAGTTGGGGGAAAAACTTGCAGATGATTTGATCATTGAAGTAATACAACAAAGTCCGAAGCATCTTTATCTGCTGTTGCCAGCAGAAATTGATGAGTTAGTGGCAGCAGGAATAATTTCCGAGTCAGAATTAAACTCTGTAGCAGGAGGTGTTATCCCACTAGTCAGTGCAATTTCCTGGGGAATTGCCACTACTATTGGTCGATATACTTACGACTTATATAACGCTAACAAGAAAAAATAGTGGTTTTTTCACCTCTTTTATCGTGATTGAGGATAGTACGCTTTCTGAAACAGAATTAGAAGCTGTAGCTGGATGTTCGTTATTCACAGTATTAGGATATGGCGTGGCATATACCGTGACTGATACGGCATCTCGATATGTTTACGAGAAGGTAAAAAAACACTTTCCAGGTCTATGAAAAGAACAAGCATACAAATTACTTGAGAAACAATCATGACTACAAATTCTGAAGAATTAACCCCTCAAACACTAGAGGAAAGAATCATTGCTAAAGCAATAGAAGATCCGGCTTACAAGCAACGGTTGTTGAGTGATGCTAAAGCAGTTCTGCAAGAAGAGTTGGATGCAAGCTTACCTGATGATTTGACAGTTCAAGTTTTACAACAGAGTCCAAAGCATCTTTATTTGTTATTACCAATGGATATTGATGAATTGGTGCGTAATAGTACGCTTTTTGAAGCAGAACTAGAAGCTGTAGCTGGAGGCTCATTGGTTCAAATAGGAACTTATCTAGCTACAGTACTGAGTACAGATTACGCGTACAAAAAGGCAACACCTTATATTTCAGTTGTTTATAGATCATGACTAGTTTTGAAGAATTAAACTCTCAAACACTAGAAGAAAAAATCATTGCTAAAGCTATAGAAGACCCGGCTTACAAGCAACGGTTGTTGAGTGATGCTAAAGCAGTTCTGCAAGAAGAGTTGGGTGCAAGCTTACCTGATGATTTGACAGTTCAAGTTTTACAACAGAGTCCAAAGCATCTTTATTTGTTATTGCCAACCGATATTGATGAATTGGTACGTAACGGTACGCTTTCTGAAACAGAACTAGAAGCTGTAGCTGGAGGTTCGTTATTGACAGTATTGGGATATGGCGTGGCACATAGCGTGATTAATACGGCATTTCGATATGCTTACGAGAACGGAAAAAAATACCTTCCAGGTCTATGAAAAGAACAAGCATACAAATTACTTGAGAAACAATCATGACTACAAATTCTGAAGAATTAACCCCTCAAACACTAGAGGAAAGAATCATTGCTAAAGCTATAGAAGACCCGGCTTACAAGCAACGGTTGTTGAGCGATGCTAAAGCAGTTCTGCAAGAAGAGTTGGGTGCAAGCTTATCTGATGATTTGACAGTTCAAGTTTTACAACAGAGTCCAAAGCATCTTTATTTGTTATTGCCAATGGATATTGATGAATTGGTACGTAACGGTACGCTTTCTGAAACAGAACTAGAAGCTGTAGCTGGAGGTTCAGTATTTTTATCTGCACTGGGAGCTGGCTTAGTATATTCTGTGGCTGATACGGTAGCTAGATATATTTACGAGAAGGGAAAAAAATACCTTCCAGGTCTATGAAAGTAACAAGCATACAAATTACTTGAGAAACAATCATGACTACAAATTCTGAAGAATTAACCCCTCAAACACTAGAGGAAAGAATCATTGCTAAAGCAATAGAAGATCCGGCTTACAAGCAACGGTTGTTGAGTGATGCTAAAGCAGTTCTGCAAGAAGAGTTGGATGCAAGCTTACCTGATGATTTGACAGTTCAAGTTTTACAACAGAGTCCAAAGCATCTTTATTTGTTATTACCAATAGATATTGATAAATTGGTGCGTAATGGTTCGCTTTCTGAAGCAGAATTAGATGCAGTAGCTGGAGGTTTGAGATATATAGCTACACTCTATAAAGCATATAAACACTTGACCTAAATAACACAAATACTCACGAGTATAGAGTTTCCCAATGAGTGATTAGGAAACTCTATCTATATGAGTCAATATTAATTGGGTTTAAGTCTCCTACTATATCGCCGTTATCTGACAACTGAAAAGCTATTTATATATTTTAATAGTTATAAATATATGAGCATATTACCCGAATATTTAATTGATCTTGTTGAAAGATCCAGTATGATAGCTGAACGTCTTAGCCCTCAGTTTACAGTAAATGATAATGCACCACAATTTGAAAATTTAGTAAGTTCTAGACTGGAAACATGGTGTGAATATGTTGCTAAAGGGGATATTAAAAAGTTTGAAAGGCGTCTTTTATTGGATGGCTTAAATTGGGAAACTGTAAAACTGGCTATTGCACCTGTTTGT
The DNA here is from genome assembly GCF_014697195.1 of Cylindrospermum sp. FACHB-282. GTDB lineage: Bacteria > Cyanobacteriota > Cyanobacteriia > Cyanobacteriales > Nostocaceae > Cylindrospermum. The sequence continues at coordinate 39,970 of NZ_JACJRJ010000032.1, forward strand.
TTAGTTGACAAAATCAATTTACCCGCTTGGACAAAGACATTACATGAGTCGATTCAAGCTGCTACAGTCGCTTCTGGACAAGAGGCTATCTATGGCTGTATTGACCCAGAAGTACCAATTCCGTTTGAGGAACTATTTTTACCTTTTATTTATCTTGCTAGACAAAGATTAGTTACTCGTACAGGCAGTAATTATTATCTGCTTTCAGATGATGCTCACAATATGCTAGAGCGTAGTTTACTCAGTGCATTATCGAATCTGGGTGCATCTGTTGCGGAGTTAAAATTTTCCAGCTTTCGAGCTGTAAGAGAATCTCCTTTAGCTTATATATTTAAACAATCGCAAAATATTGTCAATCGGGATTTATATAAAACATTTATTAATCAGATGCTGCATCAGGGAGGACTTGTAGATTTATATCGAGAATACCCTGTATTAGCAAGGCTAATTGCTGCTAAAACTGACTTTTGGGTTGATGCAATTGAAGAATTTATTACTCACTTAGCAGCAGATTATGCTGAAATTCAACAAGTATTTCAGCCAGAAACGGAATCAGGTCAAGTTATATCGGTTAAATGTGATCTTTCAGATGCTCATAACAATCACCATACTGTAATTATCATCACTTTTGCTTCTGGTTTAAAAGTGGTGTATAAACCAAAAAGTTTGGAAATAGATCAAGCATTCTTCAATTTATTGTCTTGGATTAACGAAGAGGGAATTGATTTACCCTTTAAATCTCTCAAGGTGCTAAATCGCTGCGATCATGGATGGGTTGAGTTTGTACCTACTTTACCTTGCAAGGATGAGCCAGCTATTGAGCGTTATTATCAGCGAATTGGAATGTTGCTAGGTTTGCTATATGTTCTCAAGGGTAATGACTGTCATTATCAAAATTTGATAGCTTGTGGTGAACATCCAATTCTGATAGATTTAGAGACGCTTATACATCCTATAATGAAAGAAGAAGGAGAATCTGAGAAAAAACTCAATGCCCTCAATTTAGCATCTGATTTTCTGCACAAGAATTCTGTATTGGCTACCCATCTTTTACCACAGTGGAATCCATTATTAGATGGGAAATTAGTGTATGATTTGAGCCCTCTGGGAATAAATGAACAACAAAATTCTGAATATGAGCAACCGATTTTTTTGAATATTAATACCGATAAAATGTGCATTAAGCATGAATCGGTTCAAATTGCAAAAGGTGATAACCATCTGCCAAGGATAGACGGCTGCGTTATCTCACCAAGTGAGTATATAGAAGATGTTGTAGCAGGATTTGAAAAAATCTACTGTTTTCTCATTAATCATCGAGAATGCCTGGTAGGAAATAATAGTCCGTTATCACGATTTAGTCATCAGCGAATTCGATATCTTTTTCGGGCAACGCAGATTTATGCTTCTGTGCTAGCGAATGCACTTAGACCTGAATGCTTGAAAGACGGCATTGATTATAGTATTAGGATTGATGTTCTCAGCCTACCTTTTTTGGCAGGGGAGAAAAAATCATTATTTTGGCCTTTATTACGTGAAGAACTGCGCTCAATGGCACAGATGGATATTCCTTATTTGAGCGCGTTTACAGATCAAGGAGAGTTATTTGGTGGCTTATCAAGCATACCCTTTGCGGATTGTTTAATACCTAGTTATCCAGAAGTTCTGACTAAATTGCAAACACTTAGTCAAGAGGACTTGACTCTTCAGATAGAGGTAATTCGAGCTACATTTAGTGCTAGTGTGGCGAATAATTTAGAAGGTGCTTTGTCTAACTGTGTGGCAGTAACAAAGCCAAGTCCCCAAAATACTGCACCATTAACTCAGGAATTATGTATACAAGAGGCGATCGCGATCGCTAATCAAATTCAACAACGCGCAATTCGTGCTGAGGATGGTAGTGCTGCTTGGATTGGCTTGGGATATATGCCAAAAGTTGAGCGATTTAGCACTCAAGCACTAGGATATAGTTTGTATGATGGTAATTGTGGTATATCTCTATTTTTGGCAGCACTGTGGACAGTGACAAAAGATGAGCAATATCGTCAACTAGCTCTAGATTCCTTAATCCCATTACGCCAATTTGTGCATAGTTCTCCGCCCGCAACCCAAGAAAAACTGATTCAGTATATTAATATTGGGGCGGGGATAGGATTAGGTTCGATGCTCTATGGTCTGGTGCAGATTAGCAAACTCCTAAATGAACCGACTTTGTTAGAAGATGCTCAACAACTCACCAGTCTACTCACACCCAAAACCATTGCTAAGGATCAAGAGTTAGTTTTAATTTCCGGATCTGCTGGTGCAATTTTAGGATTACTGAGCTTATATCAAGCTACTGGCGATGCAATGTGTTTAGAGCTAGCTGTCAAGAGTGGTCATCATATCTTCAGCCAGGGACTTGATAGCAGCGTGGGAGTGAAAACTTGGGAAACTACAGGGAAAAGACTCTTAGCGGGGTTTGCTCATGGAGCGGCTGGCATTGCCTATGCTTTGTTGAGGCTATACGATATCACCTTAGAGACTAATTTTCTCATGGGTGCAAAAGCAGCGATCGCCTATGAACGCAGTCTGTTTGTACCTGAGGTTGGTAATTGGATGGATTTAAGAACTCCTGATAACTCTTTTATGAGTGGTTGGAGTCATGGAGCGGCTGGTATTGCTTTAGCTCGCTTGGGTAGTCTCTCCATCTTTAATGATGAGCCAATTGCTCAAGAGATAGAGATTGCTTTAAATACAACCCAAAAAACTAGTTTTGATAGAGTTGATCGTCTTGATTGTGGTAACTTTGGCATCATTGATATTCTCTTAGAAGCATCTCGTCAGTTATCGCAGCCAAATTTGTTGCATGATGCTCAACAACGAGCTTCCTGGGTAGTGAATAGAGCGCGAAATCAAGGCTCTTTTTACCTGTTTTCTAGACAGCAGCAGGATATTTACAATCCTAGTTTTTTCAACGGTGTCGCTGGTATTGGTTACGGATTATTGAGACTTAACTATCCAGAATTATTACCCTCAGTTTTATTATTTGCATAAACTAACTATAACTTTTTTAATTTAAATCCTGATTTTCCACGTTATTTACGAAAATCCACCCTTAACATAACCCCCTTCCTTACTAGACTAGGTAGGGAAGGAGGTTATTTGTAACCAATTAGCAATTATGTTTTATAATAAGTATTTAAACATCTTTTAGAGTTTAATTTAAATAATTTATTGGTAATAACCATTATTTTATTAAATCTATAAAAACTAGAATGATAACTATAAAAAAAGCATAGTAATTATCAATCAATTCTAATATTATTTAACTGTAAGGAAACAAATAATTCCTGAGTCAAATTTCTAAAAAAAATGGAAACAATGAGCGAACAGACACCAGAAATTAATCAAGAAAATCTCGAAGCTAAAATCATTGCTAGAGCTTGGAAAAGTGAGGAATATAAACAAGAGCTACTCAACGATCCCAAGGCAGTGATAGAACGGGAATTTAATATCCAAATCCCAGAAGAAGTAACTGTACAAATTTTAGAAGAAACCCCCACCAATTTGTACTTTGTTATGCCAATGCGCCCAGTGATTCCAGAAGCAGATTTAGACAATATATCTGAGGAGGAACTGCAAGCGATCGCCGGTGGTATTGCCGGTAAAATAGAGTTCTCGAAAGGAGCGATAGCCGGTATAGTAGCAGTAAGTTATGACCAGTGGAGAAAGTACAATAATCTATAAGCTATTGCGCTTTTAAATTACATAGTCACTCATGCGGTTCGTTGACTACTAGCAGTTAACACTAAAAGATATGTAAGTTAAATGTGTGACAGCTTAATCATTTCTAAGTCATTCTTTGAGGGCTTAGAAGATGTTTCAAAAAGTCAATCTGCAACCAAGAAAAATTCAATCAAACCAAGGAAAAAGAAAATGAGCGAACAAACGCCAGAAATTAATCAAGAAAATCTCGAAGCTAAAATTATTGCTAGAGCTTGGAAAAGTGAGGAATATAAACAAGAGCTACTCAACAATCCCAAGGCGGTGATAGAACGGGAATTTGATATCCAAATCCCAGAAGAAGTAACTGTACAAATTTTAGAAGAAACCCCCACCAATCTGTACTTTGTTCTGCCAATGCGCCCGGAAATTACTGATGGTAATTTAGCAGAAATATCTGAAAAAGAATTAACATCTATTGCTGGTGGTGTTGTTTCAGCAATGGCATCGAAGGTACATAAACTACTCTCTACAATATGGGGTTCATCAACCGTAATTGGAGGTTACATTGCAGGTCAAATTGGGTCGAAATAAAAGTGTTTCTTCATTCGTAAGGGTATTAATAAGCCCAACAACTTATCATCGTCTAAGCACCTGAATTAATGGTATGAGCCAAAACTAACTATATAAAGATGCCACTGCTCGCATTTTTACATAATAGTTATCAACACAAATCACCTTTAATCACTTCTCAAACCACCTCTAATCATAATCAAACCAAAGAGAAAGAAAATGAGCGAACAAACACCAGAAATTAATCAAGAGAATCTCGAAGCTAAAATCATTGCTAGAGCTTGGAAAAGTGAGGAATATAAACAAGAGTTACTCAACAATCCCAAGGCGGTGATAGAACGGGAATTTAATATCCAAATTCCAGAAGGAGTAACTGTACAAATTTTAGAAGAAACCCCTACCAATTTGTACTTTGTTATGCCAATACGCCCACAGATTGATGATCGTAATTTGGCAGAAATTTCTGATGAAGAATTAGCATCTATTGCTGGTGGAAACATTTATAACGCGATTATCAATGGGGTTTCACTGGTTGCAAAATATTCTGTTGGAAGATATACTGCTACTGGACTAAGCGCCTATAGTATTAGCTATGGTATTGGAAGCGGAGGCAAGTAAACTAATAGTGTAAGCCAAAACTATTATGTAAAAATGCAATTGTTAGCATCTTTACATAATAGTCATAAATGCTAATAACCCTTAATCACTTCTCAAACTACCTCTAATCATAATCAAACTAAAGAGAAAGAAAATGAGCGAACAAAAACCAGAAATTAATCAAGAAAATCTCGAAGCTAAAATCATTGCTAGAGCTTGGAAAAGCGAGGAATATAAACAAGAGCTACTCAACAATCCTAAGGCGGTGATAGAACGGGAATTTAATATCCAAATTCCAGAAGGAGTAACTGTACAAATTTTAGAAGAAACCCCCACCAATTTGTACTTTGTTATGCCAATGCGCCCGCAGATTGATGATCGTAATTTAGCAGAAATTTCTGATGAAGAATTAGCATCTATTGCTGGTGGCAATCCTTATGCTTATATGTCAGCGCAACTTACGAAATACCCTGCAGCAAAATATAGTTTGGCTGGAGTTGTTAACGCGTTTGCTGGCTTTTCTATTGGATTCACAGGTAAGTAACTAAACTAATAGTGTAAGCCAAAACTATTATGTAAAGATGCAAATGCTCGCATCTTTACATAATATTCGTAAACACTAATAACCCTTAACCAAATTCTATTGAAGCATCAGCTTTTTTCTAGTTTTATTGAACCTAACAACTTAGCTTAGACCAATACTACAAAGCGAAAAGCAAATGTCAAAATGTCTCTGCTCGCATTTTTACATAATAGTCATAAATACTAATAACCCTTAACCCAATCCTATTGAGGTATCAGAGTTTTTCTAGTTTTATTGAACCTAACAACTTAGCTTAGACTAATACCACAAAGTGAAAAGCAAATGTCAAAATGTCTATAGATAAAAGCTTTAGCTTGTTTGAAATAGTAGATTGATTTACGCCACTCTTAGCCACTATATAATCCGCTACACCAAAAAGGTATAACATGAAAAATCAAACAACTTTGGAAAAGTTAGCAGTTAATCATCAGGATAAAATAAATACACAAGACCTGATAAAAATTGTTGAAAAATCTAGCACCATTTGGGAACGACTAGGTGAAAATTTTGTTCCCCAAGACTCTGAAACAAATCAAGAATTAATCAATTCGCGATTAGAAAAATGGTGTCAACTTGTAGCCAAAGGAGACCAGCAAAAATTTAGCCAACGTCTGGCTTGGGACAATCTAGATATTAATACTGTTCGTTCTGCTTTAGGGAAGGCTAATCTGGTAGATACGGTTGAACTACCAAATTGGATTGACACCTTAAGACAAGCAATGGTAGTTGCTGGCTCTATTGCTCTGGAAGTTTTTGCAGAGACAGATATACAAAAATACCCATATATACATAATCAGAAACCAGTCCCATTTCAAGAAATATTTATACCCTTTATCGAGACAGCAAGAAAAAAATTAATTGCTCGTTTAGGTGCTAACTACCAATTCTTATCAGCTGATGTTCACACTCAACTAGAGCGTGATCTTCTCCAGAGATTAAAGGATATTTTGTTAGAATGTTTAAATATTGAATTTACATTATTTCGCTCTTATCGTAGTTCTCAACTCAGCCATCTTATCCAAAAATTGCAAGGAAGTTTTTCTAGATACAAGTATCAGGATTTTGTCCAACAATTACTTAGCAATCGGTTATTATCCTTTTTTCAAAATTATAGTGTTGCTGCTAGATTAGCTGCGACGGTCACAGATTTGTGGGTAGAAAATGTAGAAGAATTTATCCTAAGATTAACATCAGAGTGGGGCAAAATTCAACAAAAATTTTCCCAAGATAGAGAATTAGGACAAGTAGTTAATATTGAAGCTGGACTTTCCGATCCTCATAATCGTGGGCGTTCAGTGATGATAATTAAATTTGCCTCTGAATTAAAGCTAGTTTACAAACCTAAAGACTTAGGTTTAGAACAGGCTTATTTTGATTTTCTGGGCTGGATAAATCAACAACGAATGACTCTACCCCTGAAATTATTGACAGTTCTCAATTATTCTACTCACGGTTGGATTGAGTTTGTCGAGGCTTTACCTTGTGAAAACCAACAAGCAGTTAACCACTATTATCACCGTGCAGGAATGCTGCTATGTATTGCGTATATTTTAAGAGGAACAGACTTTCATAATGAAAACATCATTGCATCTGGAGAACAACCAGTTCTGATAGATTTAGAAACCCTCTTAAATCCCGAATTCACACCAGAAAAAATTGATGCTGCTAAACTTAAATTAACATACAAATTAGTTGAATCAGTGACTGCTACAGCTCTATTACCAGGCGCATCTATTGGTCTTGGGCAAACGATAAAGATAGCCATAGATGTAGCTGGACTTAGGGATATAAATGAAGACATTACTCACCTCATACAACTGGTATGGAATCATATTAATACAGATGGTATGGTAATGGAGGTGGAGACAAAGACCAGTAAAGAGGTAAAAGATACTAGAAACCAACCTTTTGGTGATGCTCTTGATACATCACTGAAAAACCATCATCAAGAATTAATAGATGGTTTTCAACAAATGTATCACTTTTTTATCCAACATCAAGAGACTATATTAGCAGAGGATAGCCTCATCAAGTTATTTAAACATCAAAAATTACGTATTATCTTGCGTCATACACAACTTTATTTTAATATATTAGCCAATTCCTTACATCATGAATGTCTTCGAGATGGTGTAGAGCGTAGCATTCAGTTAGATATCCTCAGCAAAGGATTGATATTTTTACCAGAGGAGCAACGTCTTTCATGGTCAGCAATATTATCAGAAAAACAGGCTTTAGAACAGTTAGATATTCCCTATGCCAGTGGAAATTCTGACGCGAAGGATCTCACCATCAATTTAGAAACAACTATTGAGGATTTCTTCCCAGATTATCCTTATGACAGCATGATTGCTCGTTGTCAACAACTGAGTGATGAAAATTTAGCCGAGCAGACTAAGATTATTCAGGCTGCACTCTACTCAAATCTGAGTGCAGGTGATTTGAGTCGTTTAATAGCAGAGAACCCAAATCTGAATATTAGTACAAACACAGTTGTTCCTTTAACAGAGGATACTATCTTACAAAAGGCCATCAACATTGGTCGAGAAATCCAGCAGCAAGCGGTTCATGGTACTAAACAAGATGCTGCATGGGTGGGAATGAACTATAAGACTGATCTTCGCAGATTTACACTAATCCCCCTCGAAAACAGTTTATATAATGGTAATTGTGGCATAGCTCTATTTTTGGCAGCATTAGCAAATGTCACCAACCAGTCAGAATTTAGGGAATTAGCACTAGCATCTATATCCGCATTACGCCAAAACTTATCAGAAAAAGACCCATATTTCAAAGAAGTTCTCACTAGAAATATGGGAATTGGTGGTGTTCAAGGTCTAGCTTCTATCGTCTATGCTTGGGTACAAATTGGCAAGTTGTTAGGTGAAGCAAAGTTAATTGATGATGCTAAAGAAATAGCCTCATGGATGACAGTAGATGCAACTGCTGAAAAACAAGCACCTGGAATTTTGAATGGTACTGCTGGGATTATTCTGAGCTTATTAGCTTTATATGCAGTTACTAAAGAACCAAAAACTTTAGTACAAGCGACTACCTGGGGTCAACATTTATTAGATTTACGGGTGAATACAGATATTGGCGAGCAAGTATGGATGAACTCTCATGAAGAACCAGAACCATTAATCGGATTCTCTGAAGGTGTAGCGGGGATTGCCTATGCTTTATTACGCTTGTATGCAGCCACTCAAAACTCCATCTTTTTATCAGCAGCGCAAGAAGCTATTAGCTACGAGCAAAAATATTTAACTAGTAAAGGTAATTTACCCGCTAGCGACATCTTTTCATCTATTAATAGTTGGTGTCATGGCTTCCCCGGAATTACTCTTGGTCGTCTAGGAGGTTTAAATACTCTCGATACAAATGAGATTCGACAAGAGATAGAAGCCAACTTGTCAGAAATCCTCAAATCACAACTAGAACCATTAGATAACCTTTCCTGTGGTAATTTTGGACATCTAGAAGTGTTGCTGATTGCATCTGAACAATTAAATCGTCCAGAACTACTAGAAACGGCAAGCCAAAAGATAGCTTTAGCCTTGCACAGAAGTCAACAACTTGGTACTTTCCAACTGCTGCCTAATCTATCCCCAGAGATTGATAATCCAGGCTTTTGTCAAGGAACGGCTGGTATTGGCTATGAGTTGTTGAGATTGCTATATCCTCAACGATTACCATCTGTCTTGTTATGGGATTGAGTTAGATAGAGGGGGAGTATTAGTGCGATTCGTTGTGTGCTGAATCTCGGTAAACAGCCCGCACATAACCACACAACCAAGATAGTGGTAAGAAAGTAGTGATTTTTTTCTTGTCAGTCCTTTTAGAACAAGAGTTTCAGCCTCTATTATCACTACTTTACCACTACCATTTAAGGTTAATTAAACATTAATTAAATATTAATTAGGCGTTAATTAGGTGTTAGATGAGAGAATAGAAAAAACTCCAAGCCTTGAACCATGGTTGAGACAAAAATACTCTTTCAATCTGAAAGACTAATCTGTGTCATCTTTTTAGCGATCGCAATTTATTGTAATTCTGGTCTATCAGCACAGGCACAGTCTGTCATGTCAGAGAAAACTTCTGTAAATGACCGACAAATTTATTCTTTTCGTCCACCGGATCTTCCAGACAATGGAGCACCCATCGGTCGTCGCCGAGGAGGAACTAGCCGTAATGATTGTCCAGCATTCAATACGCCCCTAACTGCTTTAGTTCCTGGTAAGGAGAATTCTGAGGCCTTGTTAGCCTCAACCGTCTTTGAACAGCCCACTTTCTGGGTTTATATACCTTACACACCAAAAAATGTCTTATTTGGAGAATTTATTTTACAAAATGACGCTGGAGCCGATATATACCGCACATCTCTAAAGTTAACCCAAACAGATGCAGTCATCGGTATTAGTGTTCCATCAAATCCTAAATACTTTCTAAAAATTAGTCAGAAATATCACTGGTACTTTAAACTCTATTGTCAAGAAGCAGATTCAGAGGCTGGATATTTTTATGTTGATGCCTGGATACAAAGAGTTACTCTCACACCAGAGCTTCAGATGAAATTGAAACAAAACAAATATCCGGAGTACACAGTTTATATTGATCACAATATTTGGTATGACGCACTGACAAGTTTAGGGAAATTAGTTTCAGCTAATCCACAAAACAATAATATTAAAATGAATTGGGTTAAGTTGTTAAGTTCTGTCGGTTTACAAGATATTGCCCAAAAACCTTTGGTTCTATTTACTGAGTAGATACAGTTGGCGAATTCCCAAAACAGCTAAACTGAACTAATCGGTTCAGTAATGAAACTATTGAGAGCCTTCTGAGCAGTTTTATACCCAGATATTTGCTTACCAGCTTTCAGTAAGTAGTGCAGCGTAAATAATTAAAAGTTTGTAATCAGGACTTTAGTCCTTACTACGAGCTAATCTATTTTTTTACATTCCTTAACATAGTTTTATTTATTCTCGCCTACTTACTTAGACCGAAAATTCCCCTTAAACAGATGCTTGAGTTTTTACGTCAAGCCGTAGACTGCAACTATGGAGTAGCCTATGAAGTGTACTTGCCATCTGGTTGATTTTAGTTAATTTTTGGGGTTTATTGATAATCTACCCAAAGCAATCAACTTTTGCACATTTTCCCAAAAACGGTATCATACTATTTTTTGGCGCTGCCGGCGGCGGGCGGAGCCATCGCCAAAGTTTTCGGTCTATTGAAAATACATAAAACTCCCAAAAAGATTAGCTTGTAAAATTTTATCAAAAGATAAACTGAGCTTAATCTTTGTTTGTTAGCTTCACATATGTACGAGCATTGATTAACTAAGTTAACCTTAACTCAGTTAACTAATACTTGCCAAAAGTATGATTTTGGGCAAAGTTTCACCAATTCAATTCCTCTCACACCTATATTTGCTCTTGCTGAGGTCATTACGTTCTTAATTGCTGTCAAACCTAATTAAATAGACTGTCTGATTCGGCTGCATCTTCGCCATTATCCCCAATCAGTTTTTGTTAACAAAGTTATTTATTGAAATAGGGGTAGTAGCGTGAGACAACACAGACAAAAAACTCCGACAGCCTCCTAGTTAATCCGAACTGTATTGCCATGATCCATATAATTCAGTTTTGGTAGATATTTCTTTATTTTGGATCAGTCTATTAATTATAGAGAGGTTGAACTATGGTTTCTAGCACCTGTATTGCTGAACAAAGTAATCCCCAAGTGACACTGAAATTACAACAAGAAGAGTTACGCTTTACTAAGTTTTTGATGGATCGCGTAACAGATCCAATTTTTTGGATAGAACCAGATGAAAAACTAAACCCACAGCTTTTATACGTTAACCAAGCTGCTTGTCGTTTGGTTGATTATCGTCATGAGCAACTGATGTATATGGGTATACAAAACCTAAATTTAGATTTCTTGATCAATGTTTGGTCAAGCTTTTGCAACACTATAGAAAAGCAACGTTATTTATCCTTTGAGACTCTACATCATACAAAAGAAGGTCATAGCTTACCATTACACGTAACTGTCACCTCTGTAGAGTGCGAAGGCAAAAAGTATAGTTATCTCTTCATATGTCATCTCAAGTACCAACAAATTCCGTTAATTTTACCAAGGAATGAAATACAACAGCCTACCCAAGAGAAAGAGTTGGAGACTCTGTGTAATCAACAATCAACATATATGTCTGTTGCTGAAACAGTAAAAAAAGAATACTCTCTGTCATTTACTAATCAAAGCCTGTTAAATAAAGTCTTTGAATTTATTGGAGTAAATTATCAACAGCCAATTAGCTTGTCTGATGTGGCTAAAGGCATTGGTTACTGTCCATCTTACTTAACGAACTTAGTACGTCGTCATACAGGAAAGACGATAAATAATTGGATTTGCGAATACCGAATGGTAACAGCACGCAAATTACTTAGAGAAACCAACCTATCAATTAGTCAGATTGCTAATGCTGTAGGTTTTCAAAATGAGAGTCATTTCTTTCGCCAGTTTCGTGAACAGCATCAGACTACGCCCCAAGCTTGGAGAAACGCACAGAATCAAATTTGCGTAAGTTGACTTAAGCAGTTTCTAAGCTGTTGCGTTGAGGAGGCGACAAATCAGTCAATGCCAATGTTTGTTCTACGAAATTGATGAGTTGGCATTGAGTGAACTGATAAACCCGCTCCCTAACGCATTGAGGGACAAATACAATTTAGTACAACTAAAAAAGGCGATCGCTCACATCCACTTTCCCCCAAATCAGCAAAGTTTGTCAGCTGCCCGTCGGCGCTTGATTTTTGATGAATTCTTCTGTTTGCAACTCAGGTTACTACAACGCAGAGAAGCACTACGTCAGGTACAAAGAGATGCTCTTTGCCATTTTATTTACGCCATTTGACGAGCCATCAATTGAGCAAATAGCCCTTCAACAGCAGCTAGCTCTGCAAAACTTCCCTGTTGCACAATTTTGCCCGCCTGGAGTACATAGATGAGGTGAGCATTACGGATGGTACTAAGTCTGTGGGCAATCACTATCCTAGTAACTTGTATTTTATCTAGACTTTCACTGACGATCGCCTGGGTTCTGTTGTCGAGTGCGCTGGTAGCTTCATCAAATAATAAAATACGGGGCTTCAAAACTAGAGCGCGAGCAATCAGCAACCGTTGTCGTTGTCCACCGGAGAGATTACTACCCCCTTCACTAACAACTGTGTGCATTTCCATTGGCATAGCGGCTACATCTTCAGCAAAGCCAGACATCCGAGCAGCTTCCCAAGCCTCATCGAAGGTAATATTCGCACCACCCGCAATATTCTCAAAAATAGATCCTGCATTCAGACGACCATTTTGCAAAACAACGCCTAACTGCCGCCGGAGTGCATCTACATCTAACCCAGAGATGTCTTGACCATCATAGTATATACTACCACTTTCAGGAGCCTCAAATCCCAGTAATAATCGGAATATAGTGGATTTACCACTTCCCGATCCCCCAACAAGAGCAATTAGCTTTCCAGGCTCTGCGGAGATACTAACGTCATCCAATATCAATGGTCCATCACTGCGATAGCGAAACGTAATCCGATCTACAAGAATTTTGCCAATTAGTTTCCCCGGATCAGCTTTGCTCAAATCCACTTCTGGTATGGCTTGTAAAATGGGCTGAGTACGTTTCCAGTGAGGAGTAATTTGCACAATTTCCGTTACTATGTTGCTCAGTTTCGTAGTTCCGCCGACAAACTCTCCAAAGGCGGCGTTGAAAGCGAGAAATGTGCCAATTGTGATCACCATAGCTCCTGAAGTCTGAGCTTCTTTAAACTGGTTGATAGTAAGCCAGTAAAGAACTCCAGAAGTTAATGTGGGCATCAGCGTATTGAAAATAACAACAGCATCTTCTATCTGTTGGGTGCTGAGTGTAAGTTTAAGTTGCCGAGTATAGTTTTTACTCCAAGAGGCGAAAGCCCGTTCCTCAGCCCCGGCAATATGCAGTTTAGAAATTCCATTAATGATTTGTACTGTTTGTCCAAAAATTTTTCCCTGCAATTCCAACAGGGGACGCACCTTTTTAACCATAAGTAGACCAGAGACCATAGTAACGACACTGCTTACTATCGCAACTGCAACTGCTAGTAGGGCTAATTTGAAGTTGTAGTAAAATAATTGTACCAAATAGAACAATGCAAAAAAACTAGTGATGAATTTGATAATGGTGTTAGCACTGAGATGATGACTAATCTGACCAATAGATGATGCCCGTGAGTGCAGATCCCCTGTAGTGTACTGCCGGAAAAAGGATACTGGTAAATTCAGTAGCCGATCCCATACCGCGACTTCAGTACTAGTAGATACCCCTGTTTCGATTCGTAACAGAGCAAAACCCTGTGCTAGCTGAAATACGACTGTACTCAAGGCAGCAACTAGTAGCCCCATGCCTATTTGCAGCAACAATCCGCGATCGCTATCTGGAATTGCATTATCCATGATGATTGCCGTTGCTTGGGGTGAGAGCATCCCTAACACTGTGACAGCAACACCAGTCAATAATGTGAGTAGGATATCCCTACCACGTCCTTTGAGTGCAAATGAGAGTATATCAGAACTTTTGAGTACCTGATCCGGAAAAGACCGATAAAACATATAAGCGACAGAAGCAATTGTCTCGGCTATAGATTCATCTACTTTGATGCGGGTATGCTCAATGGGATCAAAGATTTCATAGCTAGTAGGAGAAACTGGCAAGATTGCTACTGGTCGATTGTCTAGCTCGGTATAGGCAACTAAAGGGCCACAATCCTTTTCCCACCAGTTATCGCGTAACAACACTTGTCGCATCCGAAGGCGAGAGGCTCGGACGATCGCTTCCAATGGCTCTTTTACTCGTTGGAGGTTTTCTGAACGCGTCGGGGGGCGAATAGTCACCCCTAAAGCTTTTCCTACAGCCCCAGCCGCCACTAATAAGGGTGTGCCTTCCAGGAAAAAGTTGCTCTCTTGAGAACCGATAGTTGATGCTAGTTCTCCCAAGGACTCAGATGTTACTTGACGATTGAGACGATGGCGATCGCGCAACCGCATAATTTCATCTTGCGCTTCTTGCCGATCTAAAAAGTCAACACTGTGCAGTAGTTGAATGTGTATCTGAGACAACCCTGCTAGGAGGTGATCTGAGTTCCAAAATTGGCTGGTTGTTTGGGTGGTTAGTTGAACCCCCTCCATTGCTTCTAGCCACATTTTGTCAGTCAGGGGGAAATATCCGGTTGCAGTTGTCAAATTCTGTTCTTCCAACCCCAGAAAGCCGACACTCCCTTGCTGAATTTGTACCCAACAGATCGCCCCTGATTCTGGCTGGAATGTTTGACCATCTAGTAGAGAAAACCGTGTTTCTTCCCCAGGCTTGACCTCGATTGTGGGGATAGTAACATGAGACAATACACTGCTAAATTCCAACAGCCAATTTTCTATCCAGGTGTGAGGTAAGCTTGTTATAGCTCTCTCTCTGGTATCTGCATTAGCTACTAACTCGCGAAAACATTCTTGATGTATTTGTAGTAGTTCAATTTCTCCAATCGGCACAGCCAAAATTTGGTGTTGCTGATCAATCGCACTATTACTAGTGCCGAATAATGCATACCCTTCATTAATACTAAATAAATAACGGCGAGTTCCTTCTATAACACCATCTTTAACTTTGACGGCAAATAATGCCATAGAGCCAGATTGAATCAACCAAACCCTAGACGGGTCATCTAACAAAATCGGCTCATTTCCCTGAAATGTATAAGTTTGACCTCGGATAAAAAATTGGGATTTTGAGTTATTTAATTGGTTATCTGTTTGTGTGTGCATCTTTATTCTTCCTCCAGGACTTCACCTTCTGTACGGATTAACCGCGAGTACACACCCTCAACTTGCCACAACTGTTGATGCGTGCCTCGTTGTACTACTTTTCCTTGCTCAAGGACAATAATTTCATCACAGTCCCGAATCGTGCTTAATCGGTGTGCCACAATGATGCAGGTGCATCCTCGCCGCCGCAGATTTTCGTCAATAATTCTTTCCGTCTCTGCATCTAAGGCACTGGTGGCCTCATCCATGATGAGTATAGAGGGATTATTCACCAAAGCCCTGGCTATTTCTAACCTTTGCCGTTGACCTCCACTTAAATTAGCCCCACTTTCCATTAGTTCTGCATCATAGCCCCCATTCATTGAAAGTATGACATCATCAATAGTTGCATCCTGACAAGCCTTCTTCAATTTTTTGTCGGATACAGTGTGATCCCAAAGAGTCAAATTCTCCCTAACTGTGCCACCAAATAACAAAATATCCTGTTCTACCATAGCCACAGAGTTAGTTAGTAGTTGGTGAGGAATTTGTTCTCTGGGTTGATCATCAAAGAGAATTTGTCCCGTCCATGGTTGATAAAGTCCGCTTAACAGTTTGGCAATAGTGGACTTACCAGACCCACTTCCACCTACTAAAGCTACTCGCTGTCCTGGTTTAAGCGAGATGTTAAAATTTTTGATTAAGGGAGCTTCTAAGCGGCTATAGCCAAATGTCAGGTTTTGCAACTTCACATATCCCTGCAATCTCGGCAAAGATGTAGAGGAAGAAAGCAGGTGAATATCCTGATTTTTTTCATAGTCGTCAACCAAGTTTCTCTGTTCTACTGAAGTATCGGTTGGGTTATCTAGTACATCATCAAGGCGAATCAAATTACCTTCCAGTTCTTGAAGGGTACTACCGAAGTTGAGCAGACTGCTCACTGGTGCTACAAAACTCCTCACCAAACCTTGAAAAGCTATAAGCATCCCGATGCTGAGATACCCATCCATGACTCGTAACCCACCAATGACCAACAATAACATCGAAGAAATAGTTTCTACGAGGGTGGGTAAGATAGAAAATAATTGGTTAGTCACATCCATTTGCTGCTGGCTATTAATAGCTTTGGTATAGTAGCCTGTCCAGCGAGCAAAGAAATCCGATTCTAACCCTGATGCTTTCAGTGTTTCTATACTTTGAAGGGCAGCAATGGAAACACCTTCAGATTTGCCAAAATCCAGCATCAATTGCTGATTTAGATCCACGCGTTGACGGGAAACTAAGCGTAAGGCAAAAATGTTTATACTAGCCAAACAAATGACAATCAAGGTAAGTAACCAGTCATACTGAAACATGATTATGGCATAAAAAAATACCATGACTACATCAATGATTGTTGTGGTCAACTCTCCCGAAAGCACATTAGCAACTTGGTCGTTGAGACTGACGCGGTTAGTGATTTCTCCAGCAAATCGTTGAGCATAAAAATCTACGGGTAGGCGCAACATATGCCATAGAAAACGAGTGGACATCCCAACAGACAACTTGATTTTCAAGCGACGCAGATAGCGCAACCGCAGTAGGGTTAAGCCTGCTTGAAGTAATGCAGCGATCGCCATTCCTACCAATAATGGATTCAGCCAGTCTAGCCTTCGCTCTACCAAGATTTCATCTACAAATATCTGGCTGAATACTGGTACTGCCATTCCCACCAGAGTTAAGAAAAATCCAGCTACTAGACAGTAAAGTAAAGCACTAGTAGACCCCTGTAGCCGATCCCACAAAGCTCCAATCATGCTAGGTTTACGACCACCTTTTTGGAACTCTGTACCTGGTTCCATCACCAGCACTATTCCGGTATAACCCTGGTCAAATTCCTGCCAAGAAATACTACGGCGACCTGTAGCTGGATCATTCAGATAAACTCTCTGTTTGGAAAATCCTTCGACTACCAAAAAGTGACTAAAGTCCCAAAAGACAATATAGGGAGGCTGGAGATTTAGCAGATCATCTAGTCCCTTTTTAAAGCCCTTGGACTCAAGACCATAATTTCTTGCGGCTTTCAACACATTAGACGCTTTGCTACCATCGCGGGACACACCGCATTCTCGGCGCAATTCTGTCAATGGAACAATCCGACCACAGTAACCTAAAATAATTCCCAAAGAAGCAGCACCACATTCAACAGACTCAATTTGCAAAAGAGTGGGTGTTTTTACTCGTCTGCTTCTCATCGGCAGTAATTTTTTCAGGTACTGCCAAACATTTATAGGTGAAACTATAGCAGAATTAGTAGATGCCACTGAACGACCTCAAAATAGGTAACATAAATGTTATGGGAGCGCGTTCTTCTACCTTGACTCGCACAACAGTAGTAGTTCCAGAAGAGATTTTCCTCTGTGGCCCAGTGGAAGAAGACCACTTATAGCCACTGAAAGTTTGAGAATCCTGGACTATATCAGAGAATACTTGTATTAGTCCTTGCTGTTGTTGAGAGGTTAAACCTTCCACTATTTCTGAATTTCCCACCTCATTCACAGCAGACTCTTTGGTAATTGGAAATTTGGAAATTTGACTAACTTTACCAATAATTCCACCAAAGCGTTCCCTCTTGACAGTTTCGGGGGTAATTTGGATTTCCATACCAGGCTCAATTTTCTTACCCTCTGCAACTGAAAAATAGGCTAAACCAACTAGCTTGCTGCCTGGGTTTTCCGCTTCTATATTTGCAATACGAGTCCCGGCATTAATTACTTGCCCGGATGTCACTGTGAGTTCTAGGATTTTTCCATTATACTGACTAATAATCTCGCTGCTATCACCTAATTGCAATTGCAATTTATCAATCTCTCTGTTGACTTCCTGAATCTCTTTTTTCCGAGAAGTGGCATTTTCTAAGTCTTGTTGGGCTTGAGCAGCTACTTTGCTATCTAACTGTTGCAACTGCCCCTGGAAATCTGAGATAGTAGCAAGATTTTCACGATATTCTTTTTCCTTCTCAGTTTCTCTGACATCTAATTCTTTTAACTGAATTTCGATGTCAGAAATTTTTTGCAAGTTCTCTAAATATTCTCGTTCGGCTTGGAGAGCTTCATCAGCTGAAAATACTCCTTGTTTCTCAAATAACTGTTTGCGAATTTCCATTCTGCGCTGGTAAACAGGACTGAGAGCTTGCACTTGTTTGAGGTTCTGCTTTAGGCTTTTACGTTGCTGATCAATAGAACTATTGCCTTTTGTTTTGAGCAGAGGTGTGAGGTTTTTCAGTTCTCGAATACGTTGTTGGAAATATTGACGTTGTTGTTGTGTTGATTGTTTATCTTGTTCTAAACGTTGTCCTTGCAGTAAACCCACTGCTTGGTTTTGTGAATCTAGTTGCGTCAGTTTTACCCGTTGCTGTTGGAGTTGCTTGTATAAGTCCATTTGGTCAATAGTTGCTAATACTTGCCCCTTTTTGATAGCATCCCCAACTTTGATATTGAGAGTCATTAACTGCCCTGGCTTTTTCGACTGCACTGGGACAACTTTACGTGGGTAAATTAATACTCCTCGCCCTTCAATTGTGATAGGAATACGTCCATAAATACTCCAGATAATAGCTACGCCTACTAACGAACTTAAAGCAACAAGAGGTAGCCAACTCCTGGGACTGACTACTTGCATGAGCTGGTCTAGTTTTTCAGGAGAAGAAAGACGCTCTATAGACTCTTTCCGAAATAACGAGCGGTTTTTTTTTAACATTTAGATTCAGATTTAATAAAAACTACAATTCTCAAATTTAAGCTATTTCCATTCGCTCTATCATCCAATCAAATCTTTTTCCAGCCAATGCTATTTTATCCAAAAAACTGATATCCAACTCATCTTCATATTCAGCATTTTTATCTAGGGAAAGACCTTGACTATAAGCTCTTCTTCCATAGCTAATTCCACTCATGATTTCTTGTAATCTATTAGAGCTAATAATAGATATTACTCGATAAAACCGAGATGAAAATCCTATATCCTGCTGCAATTTTAATGCTAATTGTTGGCGGGGAATTGACAAAACGATAGAATCTTCAATTGCCTTAACGGTTGCAGAAGGTAGACGACCATCAATGAAAGGTGTTTCACCTACTATTTCGCCTTTCGATAATCTTGCTATCTCTCGACCGATGATTTCGTTCCCCTCAATAGCTGCAAAAGCTCGAACTAGGGGATTACGCTCCTCTTCAGAAATAGACAGAGACATTTTTCCACCCAAGATAATAGATAGTGCATCTACAGGTCTTGTTTCGTAAATCACTACTTGATTAGCAGAAATTTTTTGAAAAACGCCACAAGACATCATCCAATCAATATCGCTATCATTTAATTCGGCTAAAACAAATAGCATATCTCTCAAAGACTTATTTTGTCTAAGGTTGCGCCAGCCAATTTTACTGATTATGCTTTGGATTCTGTCTAAAAACATAATTGCGATCGCTCGATAAAAGCGGGAAGCAAAACCAGCATCCTGTTGCAATTTTATTGCCAATTTTTCTTGAGAAATTGACATTATTAATGATTTTTCTAAAGCCTTGATGGTAGTGACAATTGGGCGGGTATTTATAAAAGGAATTTCTCCCACTATTTCACCCCTTGATATTCTAGCAATTTCTCGACTTGATCTGACATTACCATCAATAGCTGCAAAAGCTCGATTCAGAGGGCTGTGATCATCTTGAGAAATAGTAACTGTCAATATTCCTTCTAGTAGAATATGTAAAGAATCGACAGTTTTACCTTCTTGGAGCAGTACACTATCAGAGGTTAATTCTTTTTTATGACTATTATTAATTATCCAATGGATGTCATTATTAGTCAATTCTTTCAGTAAAACTTCTGTCATAATTAAATTATCCTCATGTATAACTGCAATGAAAACTAAACAAAGAATAGTTTAAGGAAGGTGAGTGCGATTTATGCTTGGAGCGCGGAACTGATTTAATAGTAAATGCAATTATTACTTTGTAGAATTGGCACTCAGCAATGTTTCGTTGGATTTTTCTAATGTTCGTTGAAGCAGCAAATTGAATCCTGAATCTGCTAATTCCTCCAATGTCAAATAAGATAATGCAACTAATAATTGAAGTTGACCATTGGGAGTTTTCAACTTATTAATATGCTCTGCATGAAATAGCTGTAAATTTTCTGCTGCTGCCTTCACTAATACTTGTAAAATTTTAAAAGCCCCATCTGAAAGTGGAGGGTTACCTTGGTAGTTTTTTAATCTACCTCCCTCCCGATACTTAGGGAACGACTCCAAGCCGATAAAATGTAAAAACCAATCGCATCGATAATACCCTATGGCAGCTATAATACCTCTGTAGTCTGCAATAAGTTCATCAAAGGCATTGTTTCGCATTGAGTTAAACAAGCGATGTGTTAAATAGTGGGTGCATTCATGTTCCAGCCGAATTTTTAAGGATAAACGCTGCCATACAGACTCCTTAAGACCAATTTCTTCAGATGTAACATTGCTATAAGGACTGTTACTCAAAATAATGAATTTATCTTGATAAAGCTCCTTCTGTAGAGCCAAGCGTTGGAATTCCAATCTCCAATCATTCTCCGAGCAATTATGAGGCTTTTGCAACTCCCATTTTTGGCGATATCGGCGAATTCTATCCCAGTTGTTGAACCCACTGACTGTACAAGCTCCCATTGATGCTGGAACTGGCTCGGTTTCATTTCGCCTTGTGAGAGCTTGTACCAGAGATACAAAATCCTCACGGTTGCCTGAGAGCAAAACCGGGATATTGCCAGCCAAGCTGTTATGTATGCTTAATTGGAGTTGTTCTGGTTGCTTCAAGACTAAACCAGTTGCCTCAACCATGTCATCGACAGAGACACCCTTACGGGTAGCATCTCTATATGCTGGAGTTTCACTGATACCTTCAAGTATAGGGAACTGAAATTGCACTAGCCGTTCTTTAAGTACAGCAAATGCTCCCACAACTTTCGCTGCGATCGCATACTCTTCCCAAGTAGATAAATGAGCTTCAGGTGGTAATGGAAATGTAATGGAATGCTTGAACTTGTGATGATGAAATATATTCTGGTTGTATGCCAGTAACTCATCTATTTCTGAGGTACTAGCACCATAGGAGGCAAGTACACCAGCACGAAATTGCTGTTGGTTAGTCATAAATTTTTAATTAAGCAATGTCAGCAATTTGTTCAGCAATTTTTTGGATGGCTTGACTGATGGAATGCTCAGGATACTGCACAGAAAAAATATCCTTACTACCTAATTGCACCATCTCTTCAGAGAGGGGCAAAATACCAGACACTGAGACTTTGTAAATATTCTCTATCTGTTGTTGTAAGTCGATAAAATTGAAGCTTGGTAGTACCTTATTAATCACGAGCAACATTTTTGGGACACGCAGCTTACGCGCCACATCCACTGTGACAGCAGTTCCTTGGAAATCTTGTTGATCGGGACGGAGAATGATAATTAGAACATCAGAAACCCCGATAGAAACTAGGGTTTCTTCATTCAAACCAGGATGGGTATCAATAAACAGATAGTCCAAGTTGAGACTATAGATCAGTTCTTGAAAGCCATCGTTGAGTCTGACCACATCATACCCTTCACGTATGATCCTAGAAATTTCGCCAGCTTTAATACTAGAGGGAATTAAATAAAGACTACCACTGATTTTATGTGTATTCTGCTGTTTGCTGATGAGAGTATGAGTCACATCATGGGCAGTGTCTTTGATCTCACAGTTTCCCCACAGGTAGTGATTGAGAGAGTGTTCAATTTCCTCTTCCTTGAGACCAAAAATTACATGAATTCCAGGGGATTGGATGTCAGTATCAACAATAGCTACACGTTTTCCCTGTATTGCCATAGTAGCTGCGATATTAGCAATAGTGTTTGATTTGCCAGTGCCACCACGAAAGGAATGAACAGATATAATTTGTGCCATAATTCACCTTTTATGCAAAATGTAGTTAGTCAATCTCAATATTCCCTGCTTTTTTTAAGGCAGCAATGGATCAGAAAATGTGAACTTTAGCCAGCAGTTATCACTAATCAGAGGTAACAAAACTCTGCCACTAGATAACTTCAAGTCAAATTGCATTTTTTTGTTGCCACTTTCAATTTCCACAAATGTAGGTAGCTTGTTATATTTCTTGTCATAGTTGCTCCCATGTGTCCACACTCTCATTTCTTTTGCTCCTTTGGTTGGTAGACAGAAGATGGCATAACGCAGAGATGAAAGTGAGGGAATATCCACGGTTGCGCCTTGATGCTGTACTTCACCTTCGGCATATCCCAACAGCACCTCTGCGATTTTTGGTTGTCCGCCAGCCGTGATTTTAAAGACAGAATGTTCACCTTGTTGCAGTTCTATAACCACACGGGAGGCAAAAGCACCATAAAGTTTCATCAATACAGTTGCCCCTAGTGATAATACGGCAACGCTTAATGCACTGATCCGTGCTAGAGGACTTTGCCAGATGAACAGACCGTGAACAAACAGAATGCCTAGAAAAATTGTATATATGCCCACACAGAAAAAGGGATGATTGAGGATTTTGAAAACCACTCCGGGCATAAGTTCACCTTTTTGCCGACTAGAAACCAATAATAAAATTGGGAAAATACCACCAACGAGGGAATTACCAAGTACACCAGCAAAAGCGAGTATATTAGTGAATGATTGCGTACCAGCAAAGAATAACCACTCAGTCAGCAGAAAGACTAAAACTAAGGGACTGATGGATAGCAAGAAGCGGCGTTGGTTCAGGAGCTTAACCCAAAAGCGTGGTCTCTGACTCCTATGGTGATCATTAGTATGATTGTGTTCAGCTTTCAAAGTTGCCTCATAGGCTAGGCGCATTGGTGAGGTTATTTGCAGATATATACGGTCATGGTTAGCTGACCTTATATCCAACATTAGGCGGGTATTCCACTGGCGGAGGTCTGGAAATTGAGCAAATAACTCTTTAATCTCCCAATTCTCAGTAATTGCAATTTCTATATGGTGTACCTTACCTTGTAACTGAATATTTATCTGAAACTTTGGTTGAGCATCTACGATTCCCAAATAAATTATACTGATATAACCAGAATACTTAAAATTACCAGATGGGTAAAATATTAATTTTCCCCCCTGGCGAGGCAACATTAAAACAGGACGAGATGAGGTAGGTAACCACTCTTTCGTTAGGTTGATTAAAAGACTGGAACTGCGAATCCAAGCCATTCCTAAAAGCAGGATCACTAAAATTGTCCCCAAGATGGAAACGATAGGTCCAACTTGAAGAGCTAGTGCCTCTAAGGCAGTTCCTGACTGTTTAGCTAATATTTGAGGTGAGATCGCTCCATTAATCACCAACACCCAGATGCAAAAAAACACGGTTAAAAAAGCAGTTCCCGCCACGCTACCCCAAATTAGGGATGAGGCCTTAGGGTCGCGGGGAAGTACAATTTTGGCACATTCACCTACATAGACGTGTCCAAAGTAAAGCATGAGACTAACACCAAAAACCCGTTGTAATTTCCAGGGTTCTAAAGGCTGACCATTGATAAAGGGCAAGTTGACATATAAAAGGTTTTCTGGTTGCACATGGTGCAATGAAAGCAGTACAAGGATCACAAGCAAACTGATATTGATTGCTGCTAGTAATACCAGTATCCCAACTGTGAAATTCAGGGATTTGCTTGATAGCAGATATAACCCAGCCGCGAATAGCAATACAGCCCAAATTCCTTCTGGTATGTGGGTAAAGTTTGCCATCGTCGTTGACAACCCGATGTAACAAGCTAAAGCTATGAAAAAGACTCGGATACCAACAGCTATTGAAAGTATAAATGAACCGACTTTTCCTAAGTAGTTAAATACTAATTGTTTAATAAAGGTATGACCATCACGAAAATCGCCACTACGACCAAAGGCCTCGGCCATGCAAGCCATAGTCACAATATTAATAGCACCGATAACGAGTAAAAAAGCAACAGTAGCTAATGGACCAATATCGGCTACAGCTATAGGTAAAGCTAAGAAAGCTTGGGGTAGACCCAGAGAAACTGTGAGCAAAGAGGCCAGCCAGAAGGGTGGTAAAGATTCGATTCTTTGTGATATTTCCGTCAATATCCAACGCAACTGTTCGATTAATGTGGCCCTGGATGCAAATATATTTGATACCTGTGTTCTATACAACCGGGAGTAAGCTTGTTTTACTGTTTGTTGATCCAGATCCAAAGTTCCCCGAATATTCGGCACTGCCTGATAGGTGAAAGTATACTTTTGTCCTAGAGCCTGAGCGATCGCCGCTTGGAGTCTGGGGTTTTCTGGAACTAGGTCTGCCCACTGGCTAGCATGGCGTTCCAGTTGCTGAATAGTAGGACGGATTGGTGGTGCATTTCCTAATGCAAAAGCTTCTAGGAAAGCCAACTCCCGGTCATTGGCAGATTGTTCTGCTAGAGAAAACTCCACACGCGATCGCGCTACTATTTGGGCTGTCCGACTTTCAATTAAAAACAATAGTGTATTGGCTCGTCTAGCAGGTAACCCAACTAACACCTCCTCACGCGATATGAGTTCATCATCGAATGACATATCTCTCACCTCCTAGCAGATATAGTAAATTCCTTATTTGACCTAACAACATTTAAAGTTCCATATTAATTTGTAATTGTAATAAAGCAGCAATCAAGTTTTAGTAATATTTGATTTATCCTCACCTTCTTTATGCAGCCAACTCTGTGTATTCAAAGCTGATCTCTCCTGAAGCGATCGCACTTGACTCTGCAATCTAGCGTAGTAGCTGATCTCAGTTTCTCTAGAAGCTACTTTATTTTGTTGAATTTTTTGAATCTTTTTCTGTATATTCTCAAAGTCTTCATTTTCCGTAACTTCTTTAACCTTCCTATATCTTTTACTTTCGTCAATTTCAATGCGGAGTTCTTGCACCTGCATTTTCAGGTTTTGATTTCGTATACTTACTTTCTTAGACATATCTAAGTAGACGCGGACTAGTTGACCGATATCGTCTTGACTGTCAGATACTTTCAACAAGGTGTTATGTGCTTCCTCATTAAAATCTTCATTTTCTAATGCTTGCGCTGCTGCTGTCAGAGCATGAATCGGGCGATAAATTCTAAACCCTAGCCACAAGGCAATAATTGCGGTAATTGCTCCCACAATTATTACACTACTAATATTGAACCATATGAGGCGATTTAAAGGGATTTCAAAGTGTTCTCTAGATTGACTTATTCCTAACACCCACTGTTCTATTTTCATAGGAGAAAATCCAACAGTCATTTGCTTTTGTGTGAACTTAGAATAATAAGTAGTGTGGCCTGGCTGTTTGGCTCTCACCATAATTTCTAATTCTGGAATATTCAAGCTTTCCATCGAAATAAAACTATCGCTTCTATCAGATGAAATCTGTCTTATCTTATCTGCTGGTAGAGGGATAATAGTATGATATAAATAGGATTTTTCGGGATGGCTGATAATTAACCCATGCTTGTCAATCAGGAAGGCATAGCTATTTTCATTTTTATCTAGCTTTAATGAATTGACTATATCCCAGATACCTTGTCCTTTGATTTTGAGTACCATCACTCCTACAATCGTGCCACTTTCCGATTTCACAGGAGAGGAAAAATAAATTCCTGGTCGTCTGGTTGTTCTACCTATCAGGATGCTAGATACGTATACTTCTCCCTCCATTGCGGAGCGATAATATTGACGAAAGCCATATTTTTGACTAATAAATGCAGAATCGGTAGCAGCAATACAGTTACCCTTGATGTCTAAAATATAAGCAGCGTCAAAATCTGGATTGGAACGGTAAATATTTTCTAAAGTTTTTTGTATTCTAGGTCTTAAGTTTTTTCGCTGTTCAGGTGTTTTAGTAGACAGAAAATCGACTACATTTAGATCAGCACTGACTTGAATAACTAGACGTTGAATATCAACAATAAGTTGATCTAGGCGACTCGTAGTACTAGTCGCTAATAGTTCTAGCTTACGGTATTGAGCTTTCTCCACCTGATCTAAGTTCTCTCGCAGGTTGTAATAGGCTGTAAAACTCATTGGGATGAAAACTGCTGATAGCAAAGCTACAGAGATTTTAGTAGCGATGTGCCAACAAGGTATATGGAATAACCTATGTAGGTTTTTCATAGGATATTTACCTGTAAATATTGATATTTATCAACAGGTTGTTCCTACTGATATTTGACAGCATAAAACAAATAAACATGGGACTCAATACAGGATCTTTCCATTAGACTCACATTTTTGTTGTTTTTAGGAACTTCCAGAAAAGGCGTTGCATAGCGATGCCTGCGACGGGCGGAGCCATAGCCAAAGTTTTCGGTCTACTGACTTTTCCTCTGCCTAGAGTGACAAAAAAGGGCTACTGGCACAGCAATTAGTGCTAGTGCAGGTGGAACGAGTGGAATCCATCCTCCTTTGACAAAGACACCCAAACAAATGCTCAATAAAAGTAACAGCGCGATCGCCACAGCTATAGCAAGATGCCAGGAACGACGAAAGCACAAAGCTAGAATACCCCCCAAGCATGACCATCCTGCAATCCAAAGAGCTTCTAGCCGACTCGTCCACCACCAAATTAAGGTTCGCCCATCAAGAACTGTACTAAGAATATGAGCGATCGCATGAGCTTGAACAAATATACCTGGTATTTGTTTGCGATTAGCGGATGCAGTTAAACTGTATGGTGTTTTCCAGCGATCGGAGGCACTCGGAGCGGTCACACCAATCATCACAATTCGATCCTTGACCGATGTGATTAATTCCGGAGCAATCCGATCCTCTAAAATATCTCTTAAAGATACTTGTTGGGCAATATCTAGAGGAGAACGCAAAGAGCGATAATTCAGCAATATTTGATAACCGGAGGCATCTATGTTTTGATAGCCACTGGTGTGATTTGTTAATCGTGGAAAAATTACTTTACCAATCTGTAATTGTTCATCTGAAGTGATGCTGGCTGCAACCCCTTGAGCATCTAGATAGTGAAGTGCCATCTGAAGACCTAAAGCATATTCGGCGATGCAAACAGATGTAATTGGCGGTGTTAAATTTAGCAAATGACGACGCACTACTTCGTTATCGTCTGCAACAAAATCACTGAATCCCAAGCGAGATTGTGGTACTTCTGGAGGAGGTGAAATACCATCTGGAACTCCATCTTCAGGAGATGGCACTTTACAAGGAACAAAAAAGCGTTGGTCAGAGCGCAAGCGATTTGCTAACTCAGGATATTTGGGATTTACAGGAAAATCACGATAAATGTCTATACCTATGGTTCTCGGTTGATACTGCTCCAGTTTTTTTAGCAGTTCCATGAGCGCTTGATCAGATAGCGACCACCGGATAGGCATCTGCTTCTGGTTTTGATATTGAATATCAGCTTCATCTATGGTTACCAATAGGAGACGCGAATCTTGTTGTTCTATTGGTCGCATGGCCATAAGACGATCAAAAGCCTGTAGCTCAAAAGGTTGGAGCATTCCCATATATCTAATACCGATAATGGCTAAGGCGATTACTAAACTCAAAATTAATCCTTCGCAGATATGGGAGCAAGTGTTCACGAAGTTCTGAAAAACAGCTTTTTTCGATAGCCGGAATATATTTTTTTTGCCTCCACTAAACTTATGAATCTGAAGACGTTGGCACTGCTCGGCTTTCAGTTGCTCTAAAACTATCTGCGGTTGTTGTAGTCGATTTTGGGCTATGGGTGCGATCATAGCATCAATGACCTTTGCTAATTCATCAGAAATATGAGGTGCTTGATCTCGCCAAAGCAGATGATCGGTTTGAGGATCTTTAGGCAAATCATTAGGATGTATTCCTGTCAACAAATGCACAAAGCTACACCCTAGAGCAAAAAAGTCTGATTGATAAATGGCTTGACCTTTAATTTGCTCCATTGGTGTATATCCAGAAGAATAAACTCTAGTAATATCACCTGTATCTAGTTTCTCGATATAAGTCGTTGTCACCCTTCTTGCTGCCCCAAAGTCAATGAATACTAGTTGCTGATCGGGGCGTAGCATAATATTTGATGGCTTAATATCTCGATGTATAATCTGTTCTTTATGCAATTCTGCTAAAAGCTTAATCAGTTGTAACAACCAATCAATGGCTAATTCTTCCGACAATACCCCATTTTGTTGCAACCACTGAATTAAATTGTGTCCAGGAATTTTATCCATGACCAAACAGTGGAGTTGCCGACAACTGTCTTTAAGTTTAAAAGTAAAGCAAGTATCTACTTGCGGAACTCCTAAATGAGTCAATTGCCGGAGAATACTGTCTTCTTGTTCAAAGAGTTCTCTTAAACGAAGACGATTACTCGTCAAAACTTTTAAAACTTTTGTAGTTCCTAAGTTATCTACTTCAAATATCTCAGTGTGATGATTTCGATTTAATTGTCGTAAAGGACTGATAATGCGATATCGCTCATTAATAATTAAGCTAGAACCACAGGACTGGCAATAATCTTGATCATCGGGGTTTTGACGATCAATGCACCAGGGATTGATGCAATAACTCATATTTCTATATTTGGGTTAAAGACAAGATAGGCGCAAAATTTATCACGATGTAAAGTCTTATAAATCAGCCATCTATTGAGGGCGTATTGTAGGTTTATGAGGTACAGTAACGTAAGGATTCAGGTCATACCAAAATCTCTATAATCGTTTCCTAATTACGGTTTCCAGCCATTAGCCACAAATTTATATTCTCAATAAGAATTGCCTAACGCCTATATTTTCCTGCTTTATTGCGACTAAGGTTATCAGCCAAAGTCAATTTTGAAACTGGCTCTGCGACTGGGTTTTAAACACCTGAATCCTTACAAAATATCAAATATTAATCTTCTTTGACACCTAGAACAAAAAAGATATGTGGAACATCAGGAATATTACGGGCGGGAAATTGATAAGTAAATCTCCCAAAAGAAGCCCCCTCTTCCCCTGGTTGAATGGCTGATACTTTCCAATCATAAGCAGCAAAAAAAGATTCAGGCTCGTCACAACTAAATTGCCAATATTTAGCCCATTCATCAGAACCATTACAAATAACTGTGTTGATCACATCAGCACCGAAATAACTTCCTTTTGCAGACAAATTTTGGATGTCTCTTAGGAGATTTTTGGCTTCTATTGGGTTAAGATAATAGAGAAATCCTTCTAATAGCCAAATGGTGGGTTCTGAAGTTTGATAGCCTTCTTTTAGAAGCAATTGAGACCAAAAGGATTCTTTTAAATCAGCACAAATTGAATGGCGAGTACAGTTAGGAATAACACCGTTTAAAACCGACTCTTTATAAAGCATTACATCGGGTTGATCGATTTCATAAACATGAGTTCCAGGTGGCCAATTCAGACGAAAAGCTCTTGTATCCATTCCCGAACCCAAAAGAACGATTTGCCGTATATTATCAGAGTATTTATTCAGAAAATCATCAAAAAAGCGAGTCCGAACCGATGTAAATGGCCTCCCTTGTTTTTCATATTCTTCTAAGGTGGGAATGGCTGCTTCAATGGCTTCTTGACCTGCTAACTGTGCTGCTAAAGGGTCGGTAAACAAAGCATCAGGTCTTTGGGTTTCGATGGCACGACCAGCAGCCATAACTTTAGCGGTAAAACTCACGCTAGTTTCTGTTGCTTCAGACATTCTGTTCCTAATATTGGTTAATTCACTTAGGGATTTTACTATATTTGTGGCGAGCCAGTGCGATTTTGTTAATTTCTCAAATATTGATTTATACCAAAGGCATATCAAAATATCCGGTGATTATGTGGTGAATTTACATAATATTCCCCAGCCTTGGGAGGCTGCTATTAATTTACCACCAGAAATCTTTGAAATATAGACACAGGAAGCGTTTTCAGACCCGGAGAGCAGGTTTTTACATACATCTCGGCTCAATACCAGTAAAGCCTTGCCGTCATTGAAACCTCTGCTGCCTGTCCCCAAAACCTCGGTGATTAACTTGGTGTGGCATTGAGCCGAGATCGCTTTTTGAGGGAAGCTTTCTGGTTTACTGATCAGCTATTAGACGGTCTCAGTAGAAAATGTATTTTGTTTAACTTGACAACATACTTTACCATCGTTTATTCTGAACGTTAGAAAATAATAGACGCATAATAGCTAGTTATTACAATCCTATATAATATTCAAACACAGACCTGTGGAATCTTTCTCTCTGAGGGAGCCAGATATCAGGTGTTTGTAAATTAAATAGGATTCCTATATCTGGAATGTGTCTGTTAAAAGGCTTATATGAGAAAAAAGAGAATTTATGAAAGAAAGAATTACGGTTTGGGCTGCTCGTTTTCTGTCTTTAGCACTGTGTTGCTTATTAAGCTTTGGTTTGCTGCACGTACCATCAGCATCCGCATCTGAGGGTACTACACGGCTTGCAATACCACCAGGTGAACAAAACACTATTGAGCTGCAGTGGCTGGGAGCTCCTCCTAATTACTTTTTAGATGTTCAACTAAGCGGAACGGCTAACGGAACATCGGTAATTGCTTTTCCTGGCAATGGAACTCCTAACCAGAGATGGGTAGTTGGTCGCGCAAGTATGGGTGTCTGTGACAGAGTACTTAGCATCCTTGATACTCATAATCCTGATAGCTTCTTGGCTCTAGCTGTTAACGCTCAGAACCAACTGATTGTTCGGACAGTTGGAATATTTGAGAAACCCACTTATGATTTACAGTGGCAATTTGTAAATGGTCGATTAGCCAGTTGTAACGAACCAAATTCAGTAATAGTCCCAATAGAGGCAACTGGACCAACTGGAAATAGAATTTTTCATCTTAGTTTAGAGCAACCACAGATATTTGTGACAGCATCTCTGGGATCATAGGAAAGAGTTGAAAACCCTTTGAGAATGTGACTCGGAGCGTGGCGAAGAGACTCATCTGAATCTCATAACCATAGAACCCATTTGACAGCTTAGAAGAGTCTTGCACTCTTCTAAGCTCGATTACCGCCAAAAGTGCGATCGCCTAGCTGAGAGGCAAGCAGGTATACAAGGGAAATCTATACCTGATTCGCTTGAGGATAAGGTGGCACGAGCTAAAGTCAATATTCAATTTGTCATGGATAGTGCCAAGTGGAATAGTCCAGAGCATATGGCAGCCAGTCTTAAACTTGTGCTGGAGGGTTTGAGGTAAGAAGAATATTATGCTCTTTGTAAGTACTTTAAGGCGTCTCTTGCTCACCTACAGGTTCTTTGCCTGTTCCAACTGACCCCCACCCCAGATCACTAATTCAACAGAAAGCGCTGCTGATTTCGGAGATGAAGAAATAAACTTGCCATCCTTCATCCGCTCATTCAGCAACGCCCACCATCTAGAAACTCAGTACTTAGACAGCTTCTGTGTTCTTTTCCCCGGTACGAATCCGAATCACTTGCTCCACAGGTGAGATGAAAATTTTACCATCACCAATTTCACCAGTACGGGCGGCGGCGATAACTTTATCTACCACCATATCAACCTGGCTGTCTTCCACAACGATTTCTACCTTTAGCTTTTGCAGAAACTCAACTGTGTATTCCGAACCCCGATATCGTTCAGTTTGACCTTTTTGCCGTCCGAAACCCCGGACTTCAGAAACAGTCATACCCACAATTCCCGCATTGACTAAGGCAATTTTCACTTCATCAAGCTTAAATGGACGGATAATAGCTTCTACTTTTTTCATTTTTTCACTCCTAACTTCTAATAGCTTCGTTTATATATCTAACCAGATTCGCTGTCTGAAGCTGTAACTATAGTGGTACTTGTTTGAACTAGGCGCGTAAATGTTCTGCCTGAACAGTTCTAATACCAAGAGAATTTTCCCAGCTACTAAACAACCCAACACTGGTAGCTGTGTGCGTGTCAGCTAATTATTTTGATGTGCAAACAAGGGACGCACAACTAAATACCCAGCACTAAAAGCAGTCACCATAATGAAAAAGATGGTAAAAACTAACAACCACCCGCTGAGTTCCTTTACCTCAGGCTTAGGGACAGCATAATAACGGACTTCCTGTTCTTCAATAAACACTGGTTCTCGAATTGGTAAACTGGTGTCCACAAAGTCATCGCGGCGGCTTTTTTGAGGAGGAACACGGTTGACTTGCTGACGTGGAGGCGCTGGATTTACTGGAGCCTTAGTGGCAGTTTTTACCTGGGTAGCAGCACGGGGGGCTGGTGGAGAATTAGGTGTAGATGGGGAATCCACCAAATTTTGCAGGTGTAAACAAAGCTCAACTACCTTAGTAATCTCTTGCCGAAGTACTTGATTTTCTTGGGATAGTTGGTGATTTTTAGCGGAAAGTGAGTCTAATTTTGCCTGTGCTGCTTGTAACTCCGCTGTCAATTCCCGGTATACAGAAAGCGGTACAGAGGGAGAGTAGCTTGGAGTTCTTGGTGGGTTGCTGTGGACAGAACCTGTAGTTGTTCGCATCGGTGGCTGGCTATCAAAATAAGGTAATTAGATTAACAAGAGATAAGCCTTAGAAGGAATCGGCTTTCTCACCTCGACTTTTTAACAATGGGAAGAAATGCCCTACAGGGCCTTGTCCTTTGCCAATATCTAAGGAGTAGGTGAGGGCAGTGGTGACATACTCCTTTGCCTGTTGCACTGCTGACCACAAATCTGTGCCCAAGGCCAGATTAGCAGCGATCGCAGCTGATAGGGTACAACCAGTACCGTGAGTATTTTTCGTATCTACTTGTTTTGTCGTCAAAGTTTCCAATCTCTGCCCATCAAACCAAATATCCACACCACGCAAATTCCCCTCCATTCCTCCACCCTTGACTAACACCGCTTTTGTGCCTAAATTACGGTGAATCATTTGGGCAGCTAATTGCATACTCTCTAGAGAATTAATCTGTAACCCGCTCAAAATCTCTGCTTCGTAGCGATTTGGCGTAATAATAGCCGCCAGGGGAATCAGGGCATGGCACAGGGTACTGACTGCGTGATCATCAATCAATTGTGCCCCCGTGCGTGACACCATCACCGGATCAACTACTAGGTTAGCAATTTGTAAAGCTTCCACTTGCTGGGCAACAGCAGAGATAATTTCCTGGTTGAGTAACATTCCCGTTTTTGCTGCTTGGACGCCGATATCCTCTACCACAGCTTGAATTTGGGCTACAATCGCTTCAGTGGCGATCGCATCAACCCGCCTCACCCCCAAAGTATTTTGGGCTGTAACACAAGTTATCGCACTAGTACCGTGAACACAATGAAAGGCAAAGGTGCGTAAATCAGTTTGAATTCCCGCACCACCACCGCTATCTGAACCAGCAATGGTTAAAGCAACAGGTATGTTTAATGTTGAATTGGGTTTCATGGGTTAATTCCATATTTTTAGATAAATTTTAAATAAAGTGTATTTCTTCTGCTGGAAAAGGAGCAGAGTTTGTAATTACAATTCCCATTCAGCAATCCAAACCGTAACAGGACTTACGCAAAAATCGCCAAAAAGCTTAATTTATCTAACCGCCAAGACGCCCTTCGGAAAAACCTGTCCAAAATTGGCGGCTATATAATCTCGTTTTCACCGAAGTTATTGGGTGATGCCGCCCTGTGCAGCGAGTTTACCCATCTAACGAGTAGATTTTGGCTCAGGAACCGCCAATGAAAGGATAACTTTAGTGAAACCCCTGTTCGCCAAAAATTCCTAGAGTGTGGGTAAATCCTAGGTAAATCAAAAATTTTCTCCAACTCAAGATTCCCCACTTTCAGAGTGCAAGGTTTGCAATAGTCCCTGCAAATATTGGCCCCATTTAGCCGCCAAAGGGATTTCTGTAAACGGAATACGCACCGAGTCAGTATTTGAGGAAAAGACAAATTCTAACTCAATAGTCCGTCCTTTCTGGGGTGGGTTTTCTATCTCTACTTCTTTTTCATTAACTAACAGGCGGATTTGTTGGACTGCTAGTAAAGAAAATGTCCCTAGATCAATCGGGCCCTTGGCTGTAGGTTTACCCCAAGTAATATTGTCACCTTTTTGACCCAATACTGCATAAATATCATACTTAGCCCGCTCAAATTGCTCTGCCCAGATACCATAAGCCTCAACTTTTTGATACTCCCTTGCACCCTGCCAAGCTAACCAGAAAAAAACCACTAACAGCGGTAACCACAAAAGACCACGTTCCATCGTTTAAATAGCCCTGAGCGAAATTTGTAACTAAAATGCAAAATCCACCAACAAAGGATCGAGATAAGTTATTGTAGTGAGCAAACTGGCGAAAAGCGGTAATGAGTTTATATGAGAAGGCTTATATTATTGTGCTTGTTTATCATTGGGCTAGGAGCTAGCGTCTTTGGGTTCCTGAATTTTCAAGGATTGGCAGCTAAAGGTGAATTTGAGACAATTCTGCTGGATTTTAGGGAAGATATTGCCGCCAAGGTAGTGCAGCAGGATCTAGAAGCGATCGCTAAACTTTACAACGTTACACCCCAACTGGATAATAAATTTTCCGCCAAAGATAACGTGTATATTATCAAAGGCGATCGCCAGCGGCTCAAAGAACTCAAAGCATCACCATTCGCCAAAGCCACAGAAATCATCGAACCAAATTACATTTACAGCAAAATTCCCCAACCAGGTGAAGCCGCTGGACTAGGAGAATTTTTGCCCCCCCAAGATGATCACGAGGCAACCCCCTCATTAACTGGCCCCAATGACCAATTTTACAGTAAGCAGTGGAACCTGCACAAAATTGGCGTTGAAGGCGCGTGGACTCTCACCAAAGGCAGCGGTATTACCGTTGCTGTCATTGACACCGGGATTACTAAGGTTCGCGACTTGAATGAAACAAAATTCGTCAAAGGCTACGATTTTGTTAACGACAGAGAAGAAGCCACAGACGACAACGGACATGGTACCCACGTGGCTGGTACTGTAGCCCAATCCACTAATAACAAATATGGTGTTGCCGGAATTGCCTACGAAGCCAATCTCATGCCATTGAAGGTATTGGGTGAAAATGGCGGTGGTACTGTTGCCGATATTGCCGAAGCGATTAAATTTGCTGCCGATAAAGGCGCAGATGTGATTAACATGAGCTTAGGTGGTGGCGGTGAGAGCCAACTAATGAAGCAAGCAATTGAGTATGCCTACAACAAAGGCGTAGTCATCATTGCCGCCGCAGGGAATGAAAGCACCAACGGCGCCAGCTATCCAGCCCGTTATCCCCACGTCATCGGTGTTTCCGCATTCGGGCCCGATGGAGAAAAAGCACCTTATTCTAACTTTGGTGCTGGCGTTGATATCTCCGCCCCTGGTGGTAGTCAAAGCGGGGGAATTCTGCAAGAAACAATCAATGAAAACGGCGAAGCAGCATTTCTGGGACTCCAAGGCACAAGCATGGCCTCTCCCCACGTTGCCGGTGTAGCAGCATTGATTAAAGCTGCGGGGATTAAAGAACCTGATGAAATTTTAAAAGTCCTCAAGCAGTCAGCACGAGTAATCCAGGATGATGGTTTGAACTATTATGGCGCTGGACAACTTAATGCTGAAGCCGCAGTCAAACTGGCAACCCAAGGGCAAATTAGTTTTCCTGATTTCTTCCGCTGGTTGCGGGATAACGGCTATCTTAACCCCGGTTTTTGGATTGATGGCGGCGCGATCGCACTCATGCCTAAAATTTTAATGGTATTAGGTTCCTATCTCCTCGCTTGGTTTTTACGGGTTTACTTCCCCTTTGCTTGGAGTTGGTCTTTATCCAGTGGCTTAATTGCCGGCAGTTCAGGGTTATTCTTCCTCAAGGGAATTTACATCTTTGACCTTCCCCAGTGGCCCTTCCGAATTTTGGGCAGTTCCATCCCCGAATTAGGTAACGCCCTTCAGGGAACCGATCCCTTAAATCCCTTATTTGCCAGTGTGCTGATTCCCATTATTTTCATGGCCTTGCTGCTGGGACATCCTAATTGGAAATGGTTCGCCGTTGGTTCCACCCTAGGCATTGCAGCTTGCTTGACAGTTAGTGCCTTTTATGACCCAGCCGTTTGGGGACTAGGAAGTAGTAACTTAGCTCGCATCTTCCTAATCTCCAATGCCATACTTTGTTATGGACTGGCTCGTTTAGCATTGCAAAACGAAGGCAAAACAGCTTAAATAATCGTAGGGTGGGCATTGCTCACCCCGCACTCAACACTCACAGCACTGTTTATGAGCAACATTACAGTTACAGGCACAATCCAACGCCGCGAGATTGGTATGGGTGCATGGGCATTCGTTGCAGATGAGGGCGTTACCTATGAAATTCTCAAAGGCGCTGACAAAAGCTTACTCAAATCAGGACAACAAGCCAAAGTAACAGGACAAGTGCGCGAAGATATCATGACCATTGCCATGATTGGCCCTGTCCTAGAGGTAAAATCCTTCGAGTTAATTAATTCTGACTAGCTGCACCAGCCAGCACCTCTTGAATACGACTTCTAAATTCCCCTTTGGGATATCCACCTTTGACCTCGCCAACAATCTGAAAATCTCCTTCGGGAAAATCGCAGATAATGTAAGTAGGCCATCCCATATCTGATTTATCAGGGTACTGAGTCAGCAAAATTTGGCGATACTTGCGGTAAGTAGCAGTATCCTGCATTTTTACATCGATAAATTGCAAACCCAGTTCCTCAGACACTTTTTGGTCATAAAAAGACATCTTGTGGCAGATACCGCACTCTTCTGATGAGAACTTAATCACGGCTAAACTCATGGGTTGGTAACCCTCTCGGCTCTAGGTACAACAATTTAGGATATGTTATAAAATACTAACAGATTGCTAGTAACCTAACAATGGCAATCAAGCAATTCTAGGCTAAGATTATATAAAAATTATTAAGAATGCTATAATATATCGCGGCGATCATTCTGGAGTCAGTCCCTTAGCTGAAAATGGAGTCAAAGCGATTCAGAAACTAAGTTTTGCTCTTTCCTAAAAACAGGAGTACACTTAGATTCTACAAGCAGTAGCACCAAGACTTAGATTGCGCTTGTTGCGTTAGTATATTTCCACCGTTCTATACTTGGTGGACAGGGGATGCAAAGCAAAGTATTTCCAAAAAAAATCCCCAGTGGGTGTTAGCCAAAGGGGAAAGTTAAGTTATCAGGGTGCATCTACCAATTAAATGTTCTCAGGTGTGGCACAATTCTCCGGATAAATTTATCTAAAAGTCGGTAGTTTTTATTTAAAATAAAAAAATCCCCAGTGGGTGTTAGCCAAAGGGGGAAGTTAAGTTATCAGGGTGCATCTACCAATTAAATGTTCTCAGGTGTGGCACAATTCTCCGGATAAATTTATCTAAAAGCCGGTAGTTATTCTTGGAAATAAAAAACCCCCCAGTGGGTGTTAGCCAAAGGGGGGAGTTAAGTTATCAGGGTGCATCTACTAAATTAATTCTTCTGGGTTTAAGTGGCAGGTTCCGGACAAATATGGGTGTGTCGCAGCTGTTGCTGCTGGTTAACCAGAGAAAAAATCCCCAGTGGGTGTTAGCCAAAGGGGAAAGTTAAGTTATCAGGGTGCATCTACCAATTAAATGTTCTCAGGTGTGGCACAATTCTCCGGATAAATTTATCTAAAAGT